>JBFMDU010000016.1:0-151992 GCA_040753815.1 Chloroflexota bacterium | reverse complement strand
TTAGGGAGTTCTTCTTCAGGGATGCCAACGCCCTGGTCAGCGACGCTGATGAACACTTCCTCGCCTCTGGCCTTCGTCTCTATGGTGACGGTGGTGCCCGGATTGGAGTACTTGACAGCGTTGTCAAGCAGGTTGACCAGCACCTGACGCAGGAGCGCCCGGTCACCATACACTGGCGGCAATGTATCAACCGTAAACTCCAGACTGCGTCCGGAATTGGCCTCTTTTAACTCGTCGGTAACCTCGCGGGCCAGCAGTGTCATGTCCACTGCGGTGCGGGTCATTTCGTGTCGGCCAACCCGGGACAGCGTGAGCAGGTCGTCGATGAGACGGCCCATTTTCACCGTGTTGTCGCGGACGACGCCAAAGAGGCGCTTGCCTTCGCTGTCCAGCTTATCGGCGTAGTCTTCCAGGAGGATGCGCGAGAAGCCGTCAATGGCCCGGAGCGGAGCCCGCAGGTCGTGGGAGACCGAGTAGGTGAAGGCTTCCATCTCTTTATTGGCTTCTTCTAACTGGGCAGTCCGCTGTTTGACAATGTCCTCGAGGTGGTCGCGGTTCTTTTGCAATTCCCGGGTCATGGCATTGAAATCCAGGGCGAGTCGGTCGATTTCGTCGCGTTGATGGTGCGGGTGGAGCCGGATTGTGAGGTCTCCGGCGGCGACTTTTTTGGCCGCTATGGCCAGCCGTCCGACACGACGCGTTATCAGGATATAGCCGAAAATCCAGGCGGCCACAGCGGCGAGAGCGATAACTACTGCAAGACGTATCAGGTCGCGTGTTAGAAGCTGAGAGGCCGGGGCTAAGGCGACATCGGCGGGGACACCTACGAGAATAAAGAGGGGCTGTCCGAAACCATCCACCGGTACGAATCCGTAGATGCGCGCCACGCCATCCAGGCCGGTCATCTCGGTAATGCCCCGTCGCTTTGATAGGATTGTCTTTACGCGGTCAGTATCCGGAAATGGTTTCCCTACAAATGCCTGCGGCTCAGGATGCCTCAGCAGTGTTATTCCCCGGCTATCAATCGCTGTTAAGGTGCTTGATTCAGGAAGTGGTGCCTGCACCAGCGTTGTGGAGATGGTATGCAGATTGAGACCGCACATCACCACGCCGCAAAGAGCGCCGCTCTGGTCGCAGAAGGGATAAGCGAAGTTGATGCTGGGAAACCCGGTAACGCGGCTGACTTGAAAATCGCCGACGGCGAATTTGCCGGTAGTCATTGCCCGCTTGAAATAGGCGCGGTCAGCCATCGTTGGTAAGGGGTCGATCAGCGGGGCGCAGGCGAAGGCATTACCCCGGGCATCACCGGCGGCGATAACGGTGTAGTAAGGATAGTTCTTAAGCAGTTCGCCGAAGGTGGCATTGCAGACCGCCGAATTCTTGCCCCGGACTGAATGAGACTCAGCAAGGGCAGAGAGAAGGCTCTGGGCGGTTTCGGAGTAGGTCTGCAGTTCATGGGCGGCCGTAGCGGCCATCGCTTCCATATCATTCCCGGTCTGCTCTACCCATGCCCGCTTGTTCTCTTCAGCCGAGTAAACGGTCAGTATGACAAACGGTAACATGCAGATGAGCACCAAGTGGACCAGGCTGGCGCGCAGACTGGAGCGGATAGGGGATTTCAGAGCCATTGGCAAGTCTCTTTGCGGGATAATGCCGGGTGTAGTTGAGCATAGGGTTGGCAGGTGGTAGTTGAAGAGAAGGCGGCTTCGTTAAATAGTGTTGGGCCATCCTGAGCAGTGAAAAATGACCGGTACCGATTATTGTCGCGAATTGATTCCACCACGTGATTGTTCTCCCCCCCACGCGTTAACCGCGGACTTAATTTAACGCTTTACATTAACATTGCTCCGGAATAGTAATAATCGAATAGCGACTATTAAATACTAATAGTATGAAGCTGTTCTGTCAAATATGGAGCAGGTTGAAATGGGCTGGCGGTATTATTAACGGTTCCAGGCGGGTGACGATAATCGTCACCAAATCGTCACCAAATCGTTACTTTTAAGGGCATGTTCGTGACGAGAATTTAATAGCTAATGTGCTATCCTTTTGATTGAAGGAAGCGAATGCAGTACGTAGATTTTTCTCCCGGGGAGTCTTACCAGCGGCGGCATTACCGGCTATGGGCGCTACTGCGTCTGGCGGATTTTCTCACTTCGGCGATGAGAGAGCGCAGCCCCTGGTTCAGTCTTGCGCGAGAGCATATGGGGATACTCTTTGTCGTGAACGCGCTGGGGAAACGGGCAACACCGGCGGCGATATCCCGCGTCACCTTCCGCAAACCGCACACCGTTTCGAAGGTTCTGAGCAATATGGAGAAGAAAGGACTGGTGCGGAAATACCGTGACCTGCCGCGGGCGAACCAGGTTAGGGTAGCCCTGACGCCGAAAGGGCGGCGGGTGTTTCGTAGGGTTGCCCGTCACAATCCTCTGGTACGGTCGAGGGTGGCGGCTTCCGATACCGGTATGGCCCAACTCGAGACGGGACTGGTGTGGTTAATCAGAACATTCGTCTCCCGTATACCTGTAAGCGAGGAGTTCATGGAAGTGTTTGAGGCGGTGTGCAAGAGAGCATCCTCGACCTGAGCCCTCTCCCGTCGAGGGGGCTTTGCCTATAAAGTCGCTCTAACAAGGTACTTTTTGGGCAACTGACGATTCTGCCCAAAAAGTAGGGACGAGGGCTATTTTATGGTGTACGTTTTACTATATCAATAAAAGTCTGGTCAATTTCACAGCGTTCATCAGCACAAGCAAAAAGGTCTTGTGCAAATGTACAACTTGAATTTGCTGGTGAGATTCTTGGGCCATGAAATAGAAAGGCTAATACACTTTCTCTTTTGGCGAATTCAATCGCAGGGCAGAAATCACTATCCCCAGCCACTAAAGCCAGATGTGTGATTAGGTGTTTTGTGCTTTGCTCGGCAAGGTCAAGCCCAAGCATTAAATCAATGCGCTTCTGCTGAAATATCGGCTCACGCCTTTGATTTCTACCTCTATAAGCCAATATACCTTTTCTTATTTGTACTCTAGGTAAAGTTTCCAAGTAATTGAAGAATGACATTTTTTCAGCATATCGTGTTGATTCGGTTGTTGTAGGGGCTGAGCTTTGATAGGGTGGACAATCGTAATAGAAGGTACGGAGTAGGTCGAGACTATCGGGAGTCTTTGAAGCAACTTCTGTTTTGATACGCTCTACAAACTTTGAAAAATCTATCCGAATATGGTAGTGCTTCTCTGCAAGGGCAGAGTAATAACCACCATCTATGAAAATCGCTAGTCTAGACATAACTTGTAAAGCAGAAGGGAACTGAGTCTCCTCAGTTCCCTTACATTGCTGGATAAAACCTCTACGTACTCCTTTTCAAGACTTACATAGAGGGGTATAAACACCTTGGTACTATACACACAATAATAGCACTTTGTCAAGTCTCTTGTTGAATAAGGCAATGATTTGCCCAAAAAGTCGGTACAAGGCCAAACTCGTAAATGGACTGAATCAGGACGCATATATTATGGCACAGAACCTTGCAAAGTACCTCATTGACCTGTGCCACGGGTGACTTTGAACGAACCGAGCCGCCAAACTTCGCCTTAATCATTGAGAAGGTGGTTTCCGCATTCGACCGCTTGTGATACCGCTCCAAAAACGCGGCGCGGTTAAACTCGTAGAAGTGCCACATCTTGTCCCAAAGGCTGTTAAAATCCCCGTTCCTTTGAGTCCCTTTACAGTAGGACTTGAACGGAATATAGGGCGTAGCGCCAACACTGTCTATGGCCGTTAGATTTCGCTTGCTGGAATATGCCTTATCGCCTGATACCTCACGTACGGCAAACGTTTGAGCCGTGGTATTGAGTAGGGCGGGAAGTTGTGGAGCATCGGCGGTTTCAAAGGGCGATGCTTCAACGCTAGTAACAACGTTAGTCTTGACGCCGCACATCAGGTGAGTCTTAACCCATGTCTGCTTAGTGCGTTCCTTGCCGTACTTATGGTCAAACCAACGGGAATAGGTAGTGGTAGCGAAACCAGACGAATCAACGGCAAAATCCGTCTCCACAGTTTTGAGCGGCTTGGCCGATTCCTCAATGAGTGCCTTGAGTAGTGGAGTGAGCGCAGGATTATCGAGGTAGTTAGACGTGCTGTTGTAATGCGGGGCTTTGGTTACATAGCCCCTAGAAGCGCATTCCTTGAGGTCAGAAATCGCGCGGCGGCCAGACATACCGGAATAGACCTTGAGGGCGGCAGAAAACACTACGTCTGAAAGCGGTAGGCGCGGTCTGCCTATTCGTTGCTCCGGCTGTGGGATACCGTTGCACAAATCACGTAGCAGGTCAACAAAGCGTTCAGCTTCATGCGTCTGTGCCTGATTATATTCGTGCCATTCCTGGCCGTAGGTGATACGCATAGACTTTGTTTCAATCGTTGTACCGTCAGCTTTAGTCTCCCTTTGAATC
Source organism: Chloroflexota bacterium (assembly GCA_040753815.1). GTDB lineage: Bacteria > Chloroflexota > Dehalococcoidia > GIF9 > JBFMDU01 > JBFMDU01. Next base: position 147,541 of record JBFMDU010000016.1, on the reverse strand, counting down.
GTGAACTCCACAGCGTAGATATGCTTGCACTTGTTGCCGTTCTCGAAGTCGGGGCAGGTGCAGAACGGCGTGCCGTGGTCTAGATTCACGATGTATGTGCCGTTGCCCGATTGGGAAGGTACTTTCCAGCCCAATTTGTTACGCTCTAGCTTGGCTAGTGCCGCTATTTGTAGTCCGCGCTCTTGTCGTCCGTCCATTTAATCCCCCTTTTGGATTATACTAATAGTATATACCAATGGGTATTGACTTGTCAAGGGGTTTAGTATATATTATTAGTAAATATTTAAGGGGAATACTAATGGGTAATACGAATCTGCCAATAGGCAAGGTGAAGCTATGGGGCTATCGTTGCCGGTGCGGTCACGAATGGCTTGCCAGAGACAAGGAAAACGAGCCTCGTGTATGCCCGAAGTGCAAAAGCCCGAATTGGGATAGACCGAAACAAACGAAAGGCAAGGTTTAGCTGTATTCTCCCAATCAAAAAGCGCCTGACTTGGTGATAGTCAAGCGCCTGTGCTATTATCAGGTTAACGAAATATTAAGTTAGACTGTGTTGACACTCATAACTACTAGCACTAGTTCTGAGCATCTCCAATCACAGATATTGTATCACGTCTGTGCTAGGAGGGCAATATGACTATCCAGTTACCTTCAAGATTCAGTGGTATCTATGGAATCCCCGAAGTAGCGATTTACCTATCTCATACCCCACCTCTAACTAACGGTAATAAAGTAGACTCTGCAAAATTGCGTTATTGGACGCAGACAAGCATCCCTCTGAGGGTTATGAATGAGTATCCTACTCGACAACGCTTTGTCACATTTCTTGACCTTGTCTCTATGCGCATGATTGCAATTCTGAGGTCTCGTAATGTCAGATTGCGCGAAATACGTCATACCACGAAATGGTTACAAAAGGAATTCAATATTGAATGGCCTTTAGCTTATAAGCCACTATGGACATATGGGAGCAATGTTTTTATAGAATTCGGGCGGCATCTCTTGACGGCATCCCGATTTGGACAAGAGGCTATGGATTTCATTGGAGAATGGCTTAACAAGGTTGAACTAGATATGCGTTTCGATGAACGCAACATAGCATCATCTTGGTATCCTTATCAAGATGTGTGTCTTAATCCTAAGATTCAGTTCGGAAGCCCGTGTATTGATGGAACACGAATACCGACACGTTCCATTTGGGGCAAGGTTAAAGCTGGAGACAAGCCGGAGATTGTGGCTAAACTATATGACATCGGCTTGACGCAAGTTTACCATGCGGTCGAATGGGAACAACGCATTAGTTCAAACTAATCATCTACCGTTCTACTTATTGGATGAGAATCTAAGTTATATCTATGCCAAAGCATTTGCCTCACTTGGATTCAATATGATAAGTGTTCAAGAGGCATTTGGTAGGAAAGGTGTACCAGATGAGGAGTTTATTCCTTGGTTAGGCGAGAAAGGTCACGAGAAGGCAGTATGGATTACACAGGATTTCGAGGCTCGTGAAGATAAAAACAAGGTGAAGCTGATTCTGGCAAGTAATATTTCCATTCTATGGATACGTAGCGAAAGGAAAAAAATCAGCTTGACCGGTTTGCAGGAATTACAGCTTTTAGCATTGGTTATAGCACCAGTAACGCAACTTATTTCCGACACTAAACAACCATTGTATATGTGGGCCTCATTGAAGGGAATGAAACCAAAGTTATTTAAGCTAATCAGTTCACTTGCTTCTAAGAAGATTGAGATGAAGCCAATTAACTTGACCCAATTGCCATAGTAACCTTGAGAACATGACCGTCAAATGAACCGTGTATAATGGGTTTCATGGATACGAACATCATTTATTGCGGCGATAACCTTGAGGTACTCCCAAAGTACGTCCCTAACGAATCCGTAGACCTTATTTACATAGACCCACCATTCAATAGTAGCCGTAACTACGAAGTATTTTGGGGTGAATCTCAAGAGAGGCGGGCTTTTGAAGACCGCTTCGGCGATGCTATGTGCTATATTGAATGGATACGCCCGCGTCTCAAAGAAATCCAACGTATCCTAAAAAACACAGGCTCTTTCGTCTATCATTGCGATTGGCACGCTAGCCACTATGTCAAGGTCGAATTAGACCGTCTTTTCGGCTTTGACAACTTCCAAAACGAGATTATCTGGTACTATCGCGGAGCGGGGCTATCCAAGAAGCGCTACGCCCGTCGTCATGAAGTTTTACTCTGGTATAGCAAAGGCACAACTTGCTACTTCAACCCTGACCCCGCACGTCAAGCCTATGCACCAGCCACAATAGAACGTTTTAGTCACTATATTGGTAATGTGCGTGGTGACCATGACTATGGCGTTCAAACACTCAATCCTAAAGGGAAGCATCCCGATGATGTTTGGATTGATATTCAACCCGAAGCGCCATCTTCGAGAGCAAGGCTTGGGTATCCAACACAAAAACCATTACCATTGCTTGAACGCATCATATTAACCATGTCGAAATCAGGCGATATAGTAGCTGACCCATTTTGCGGCTGTGGAACTACGCTTGAAGCGGCGGCTAAACATAAGCGCAAATGGATTGGAGTTGACTTCTCGCCTACGGCTTGCCGTCTAATGGCAGACCGCCTTGAGAAAAATCTTGGTTTGAAAGAAGGTATAGATTTTATCCTCAAGGATATGCCCAAGACGGTAGAGCAGTTACACCGAATGCCCCCGTTCGAGTTTCAGAACTGGGCAGTCGTGGCTCTTGGTGGGATACCCAATAAGGTAAAGGTTGGCGACTACGGCATAGATGGACGACTGTATTTAGCCGATATGGTAAAAGAACACAAGGGCGATTTCTTTGAAGCACTTGATAAGTGGTATCCAATACAGGTTAAACAACAAGATAAGGTTGGCAGACCGGACATTGATAAGTTCCAAACTGCCATGCGCCGTGATAAGCGGCTAAAGGGCTATTTCATAGCCTTCGGCTTTTCAAGCGATGCTACTACTGAAATCAAGAGGGCACAAAAGGTAGACGGGCTAGAGATAGTCCCGATTACGGTTGATGAATTGCTAGGATACGAGAAAACGGCTTTGTCCTGATGGGAGGCTTAAATGAAGGGTACACCGACACAAAAACAGGGTAATATACCTCGGTTGACTAAAAGTGGAAGACCGGATAGGTCGGGTGACGGAATGGAACGTCCAAGATATACTCCGCCCAAAAAGAAATAGAAGAACTTTTTGGTCAACCCTCCTACTTTTTGGGCAAGTGGCACTTTATAGGCAAAGCCCGTCGAGGGAGAGGGGGAAGTATCTATTAGTCCTCTCTCCCCTGGAGGGAGAGAGCTAGAGTGAGGGGGAAGTACCGCCCAGGGCGTCCTGTATTCTTGCCAACACCCCCTCCATATTCCCCAGCACCTCATTGTTCCAGAACCTCAGCACACGGTATCCGGATTTCTCCAGCCACTCCTGCCTTCTCTTGTCAGCACAAGTGGAATCAGGTTCGTTGTGATGGCCGCCGTCAACCTCCACTACCAGGCGGTGTTCCAGCGAAACGAAATCAACCACGAATTCCCCTACGGGGTGTTGCCTTCTGAATCTCGCACCATCAAGTTGGCGGTTTCTCAGGCGCTTCCAGAGAGCAATTTCGGCGTCCGTTGCTGACTTGCGCAGGATACGGGTTGTGGTAATGCGGCTGGTCGCGGCGCTCATCTTCTATCTGGCCTCCCCCTCCCTCTTATCCCTCCCTCGAGGGGAGGGAAGGATTTGACTACACCCTTGGTGGGCCGGGCTTGCCGCGGCGCTTCTGGGCCACCTTGAGGCGGGCCAGGGAGCGGCGCAGGGCGGCCTCGGCGTTGGCCAGGTCCTGCGGCGCCGGATGGAGCTTTAGGGCGTCTTCGGCGCGCTTGCGGGCGGCCTCGGCGCGGACAAGGTCAATTTCATCGGCGCGCTCGGCACTGTCAGCCAGGACAATCACCTTGTCCGGGAGCACTTCAAGGTAGCCGCCGCCGATGGCCAGCGGGATTTCCTCACTGCCTTTCCTGATGGTCAATTCGCCGGGCTGGAGCACCGTCATGAGCCGGGCGTGGTGCGGCAGGATGCCAAGCTGGCCCTCCACCCCCGGGGCGATGACCGCATTCACCTCGTCACTGAAAACGAGGCGCTCGGCGGTGACAACCTCAAGCCTTAGCGTTGACATCTCTAGGCTCCGAGCTTCCTGGCCTTTTCAATAGCGTCTTCGATGGTGCCGACCATGAGGAAGGCCTGCTCTGGCAGGCTGTCGTGCTTGCCCTCAAGAATTTCCTTGAAGCCCCGTATCGTATCTTTGATAGGCACGTATTTGCCTGGCTGGCCGGTGAAGGTCTCGGCGACGAACATGGGCTGGGAGAGGAAGCGCTGGATGCGGCGGGCGCGGGCCACAGTGCGTTTGTCTTCCTCGGAAAGCTCCTCAATGCCGAGGATGGCGATGATGTCCTGGAGTTCCTTGTAGCGCTGGAGCACCCTCTGGACACCGCGGGCTACGGCATAGTGCTCTTCTCCGACCACGCGCGGGTCGAGGATGCGTGAAGTCGAAGCCAGCGGGTCGACCGCCGGGTAGATACCGAGTTCAACGATGGATCGCTCCAGGGCGATGACCGCATCGAGGTGGGCGAAGGTGGCGACGATGCCGGGGTCGGTGTAGTCATCAGCCGGTACGTAGATGGCCTGGAAGGAAGTAATGGAGCCGCGTTTGGTGGAAGTAATACGCTCCTGAAGTTCGCTGACGTCGGCGGCGAGGGTGGGCTGGTAGCCAACGGCCGATGGCATGCGTCCGAGCAGAGCCGATACCTCCATGTTGGCCAGCACGTGGCGGTAGATATTGTCGATAAAGAGCAGGACGTCCTGGCCTTCGACATCGCGGAAGTATTCGGCCATGGTGACGCCGGTGAGGCCGACCCTGGCGCGGACGCCGGGCGGCTCGTTCATCTGCCCGAAGACCATGACGGTCTTTTCAATGACGCCGGAGTTTGTCATCTCGTGCAGGAGGTCGTTGCCCTCACGGGAGCGTTCGCCGACACCGCTGAAGACAGAGAAGCCGCCATGCTCGGTAGCGATGTTACGGATGAGTTCCTGAATGATAACGGTCTTGCCGACACCGGCACCGCCGAAAGCGCCGACTTTACCACCTTTGGTGAACGGAGTGATAAGGTCGAGGACTTTAACGCCAGTCTCGAGCTGTTGCGGCGTGGTGACCTGCTCTTCGAGCTTGGGCGCCGGGCGGTGGATAGGCCAGGTCTCCTTGGTGTTGACCGGGCCTTTGCCGTCGATGGCCTCGCCGAGGACGTTGAATAGCCGCCCCAGATTGCCGCGGCCGACGGGTACGGCTACCGGGCGGCCGGTGTCGATAGCTTCGACGCCGCGGCCCAGGCCCTCGGTCGGGGCCAGGGCAAGACAGCGCACCCAGTTATTGCCGATGTGCTGGACGGCTTCCATGACGATGCGCCTGCCGTCCTGCATAAGCTCGATGCCGTTGTTGATGGCAGGGAGACCGTCTGGCGGGAACTCGATGTCCACCACCGTACCGATTACCTGCACTACTTTTCCTTTTGACATGTTTTTACCCTCACCCTGGCCCTCTCCCTGGCAGGGAGAGGGGAGACAGGTTTTTTAAGAGGCTATGCCTCTCTAAGACGCTCCATTTGCCCTCTCCTTCAAAGGGAGAGGGAAGGTATTTTTTAAAGAGGCCAGGCCTCTCTAAGACTCTCCTTTTGCCCCTTCCTGATTATTTGCTCTCGAGTGCAGCGGCGCCGCCGGTGATATCGAGAAGCTCCTTGGTAATTTGCTCCTGGCGCGCCTTGTTCATCTGGAGCGTCAGGTCGTCGATAATCTCCCTGGCATTATCGGTAGCGTTGCGCATGGCTACCATACGTGCTGATTGCTCGGATGCGATGTTTTCGAGTACAGCGTGATATATCTCCGTTTCGACAAACCGGGGGAGGAGTGCGTTTAACACATAGGACGAGCTTGGTTCATAGATATAATCAGCGCTCTGGCCTTTAGGGACCTCGGCCGGCGTGATCGGCAGGAGCGGCTCCAGCACCGGCTTCTGGACGATGGTGCTGACGAACTTACTGTAGGCGAGATAGACCAGGTCGCACTTGCCTTTAGTGTAATCTTCAATGATGATGCGGGCGATGGGCAAAATGTCCAGGATGCCCGGCCGGTCGGACATGCCGGTGAACTCGGCCTCGATTTCGCGCCCGTAGCGGCGCATGAAGTCGCGGCCTTTGCGTCCGACAGTCACTAGGGTTACCGGTGTCTTCTGTTCCAGGACGAAATTGCCAACGAGCCGGTTGGCGTTGGCGTTAAGTCCGCCGCAGAGACCGCGGTCGGTGGTGATGTGGATAATGGCGATTTTCTTGACAGGACGTTTTTCCAGCAGCGGGTGCATCTGGCTGTTGACGTCATGCTGGGCAGTGAGGTCGGCGATGACCTGGCTGATTTTGTCCGCGTAGGGTCGGCCGGCCGTGGCTTGGTCCTGTGCCCGCTTCATCTTGGCGGTAGCCACAAGCTCCATGGCCTTGGTTATCTTGGCCGTGTTCTGGATACTGCGGATGCGTCGTCTCAGGACGCGGGTGCTTATCATTCGCTATACCACGGCTGTCTTCTTGAACTCGGTGATGGCTGTCTTGATCTGTTCCTCAAGGTCTTTCTCAATCTTCTTTTCGGCTGTAAGACGCTTGCCGATTTCCGGTCTTGTCGTTTCCATCCAGCGTAAGAAAGCGGCTTCCCAGGCGCTGACTTTTTCTACCGGTACGTCGTCAAGGAAGCCGTTATTGACGGCGAAGAAAACCATGACCTGTTTATCGAAGGTCATCGGGGCATACTGGGGTTGTTTTAGTATCTCGGTGACGCGCTGGCCACGGGCAAGCTGGGCGCGGGTGGCTTTGTCCAGGTCAGCGGTGCCAAACTGAGCGAAGGCGGCGAGCTCGCGGAACTGGGCCATGGCCATTCTCAGACCGCCGGCTACCTGGCGCATCGCCCGTATTTGAGCTGAACCGCCGACGCGGGAGACGGAGATGCCGGCGTTGATGGCCGGGCGGATGCCGGCATTGAACAGGTCCGGCTCGAGGTATATCTGGCCGTCGGTAATAGAGATAACGTTGGTCGGGATGTAGGCGGAGACATCACCAGCCTGGGTTTCCACGATAGGCAGGGCGGTCAGCGAGCCGCCGCCCTTCTCTTTGGACAGCTTGGCGGCGCGCTCGAGAAGGCGGCTGTGGAGGTAGAAAATATCACCGGGGAAAGCCTCGCGGCCCGGCGGCCGGCGCAGGAGCAGTGACATCTGGCGGTATGCCCAGGCGTGCTTGAAGAGGTCGTCGTAGATGACCAGAGCGTCTTTGCCCTGCCACATGATTTCCTCGCCGATAGCGCAGCCGGCGTAGGGGGCCATGTACTGGAGTGGGGCCGGGTCGGAAGCGTTGGCGGCGACGATAATGGTGTGGGCCATCGCGCCGTATTGCTCCAGGATGCCGGCGACCTGAGCGACCTTGACCGCTTTTTGGCCGATGGCGACATAGATGCAGATAAGGTCGCCGCCCCTTTGGGCGATTATCGTATCCAGGGCTATGGCCGATTTGCCGGTAGAGCGGTCACCAATTATCAACTCGCGCTGGCCGCGGCCTATCGGTATCATAGCGTCGATAGCCTTGATGCCGGTACGGACTGGCGTGTCTACCGGCGCGCGGGAGACAACGTTAGGCGCGACGATTTCGATGGGGCGGGTCTTTACGGTCTTGATTGGCCCCTTGCCATCAAGCGGCTGGCCGAGAGGGTTGACAATACGGCCGATAAGGGCGTCGCCGACCGGCACCTCAGCGACACGGCCGGTGGTGCGGACCTCGTCACCCTCCTTGATCTCGGTGTAGTCACCGAGCAGGGCGGCAGAAACGCTGTCCTCCTCAAGGTTGAGGACGATACCCATGATGCTGTGCGGGAATTCGAGCAGTTCGCCGTTTCTAGCCTGGCTGAGTCCGTGAATGCGGGCGACGCCGTCGCCGATTTCAACGACAGAGCCAACGTTGGCCATGGCGGTCGTGGCCCCGAAACTCTCGATCTGCTGTTTGATGACCGAGATGATATCCTGTCTGCCCATTGTCATGGTGGTACTCCTTAGCAGTCCCTTATCTAATAATGACTGTCAGATAAGGCTCCTTTTCAAATTAGCCAGTTTGCTCCGGATGCTACCATCGATAAGCTGGTCGCCGGCGCGTGCGACCATTCCCCCGATGATGCCGGGGTCAACCCTGGCGCTGACCAGGACCTTCTTGCCGGTGACATCCGAAAGGTATTTGACCAGTCTCTCTTTTTCCGCATCATCCAGCGGTACTGCCGTAATAACTTCGGCAGGCTGGAGGCCATAATGCTGGTTCAATAAGTATTCGTAGTCAGCGGCGATTTGCCCGGCGAGATGCGTCTTACCCCGGGCGGTGAGGAGCCAGGCAAGATTAAGCACCATCTGTCCCTGGTCTCCAAGTCTCTCTTCGAGGAGTTGTTTCTTGAGGTTGAAAGGCACTCCGGGGTTATCCAGGATAGGGTGGATTTCCGGCTCCTGCATCACCTGAGCTAGCTTTTTCAGACCGTTCCGCCAGGCCTCAAGCTGCTTCTTTTCCAGGGCGATCTCCATGACCGCGCTGGCATATCTCCGGCTGGACGTATTGGCGTGCAACTTGCCTAACCTTTCAGCTTCGGGCTCTTTTCGAGCACATCTTCAATAACCTTGCGGTGTTTTTCTTTGTCCAAGGTTTCCTTGATGACCTTCTCTGCGGCCAGGATGGCGATGTCCACGAACTCCTTACGGAGCTGGTCAACCGTCTGGTCACGCTCATGCTGGATTTCTGCCCGGGCACGGCTGATGACCGCCTCGGCCTCCTTGCGGGCCTCTTCTTTGGCTTCGGTCTTGATGCGATCGCCGGCCTGGGCTGCCTGGGCGACAATCGCCTGGCCTTCTTTCCTTCCGGCTTCGATCTGGGCCTTCACTTCCTGCTCGGCTTTGATGGCCTGCTCCTTCATACGCTCGGCGCTCTCAAGCCCTTCCCTGATCCTGGCTGCCCGCTCATCGAGGGTCTTTAGAATCGGCTTGTAGAGCAGGTAGCCCAGCAGGCCGAACAGGAGCAGGAAGTTCACCAGGAAAGCAACCAGCAAGGGCAGGTTTATTCCTATACCTTCCATAGTGCCCCCTTAAAGGGCCCCGCTGACAGACTCTCTACCGGCGGGGCTTGCTTCAAAAAGCTATTTGATTTGTGCCATCACCGCGACGAGAACCAGCATGAGACCGGCGAAGGTTATCGCCCCGGTGACCACGGCGCCTACAATGGCCATAATGCCCGCAGGCAGTCCTTCATCTCCCATGGTTAAACTCCCTTAAATTTATTACTTGCTTAGTGGATGACCATGCCCAGGAGAATGGCGACGATGAGGGCATAGATGGCCACGGCTTCGGCCAGAGCACCGATCAAAATCATGTTGGTCAGGATCGGGCCCCTGGCCTCGGGGTTGCGGCCGATGGCCGTCATAGCGCCGTAGCCGATGATGCCCAGCGCCAGCCCCGGCCCAACAAAGCCGAGACCCGCGGCGATACCCACCGCCAGTAATCTTGCAACATCCGGAGTCATCTTTCTTCTGACCTCCTTTTAGTATTCATGGACGTTAGTGTCCTTCGTGACTTTCTTCACTGCCGGCTCTAACGGCGATGGTGGCGAACACCAGAGTCAGACCGGCGAAGATAAGCGCCTGGATAAACCCGACCAGCAGTTCCAGCCCGTAAAACGGGATGCCGGCGATAAGCGGCACCAGGAAGCACATCATGACCAGCAGGATTTCGCCGGCGGTCATGTTGCCAAATAGACGGAAGGTGAAGCTGACGATACGGATGAAATGGCTGAGTAGTTCTATCAGGCCGATAAATATGTTGATGAAGCCGAAAAGGAAGTCCCTTATACCGTCCTTCAGCTTGCCGGTAAACAGCTCCTTGATGCCGATGCCGAACTGTTTGAAGTTGAAGAACTCGCCAAGGTAGTGCATGGTGCCCAGCGCCCTGAGACCCCAGAACTCAATGAAAATAAAGGCGCAAAGAGCGATGGCCAGAGGTATATTGACATCGGTGTTAGCCGAGCGGAAGAGCGGTATCCAGCCTTCTTCGGTATGGACCAGGATAGTGTTGTAGAAAGGCAGGAGTGCAAGATAGGCGTTAAACATGACGAAGAGCAGGATGGTGGCGACCATCGGGAAGAACTTGCGGCCGTATTTCTTGCCGGCAATACTTTCGATGAAGTTCAGCAGGGTCTCCAGGCCGAACTCGATGAATGCCTGGAAGCGGCCGGGCACCAGCCGGGCTCGGAGTTTGATAGTTACTGCGATGGAGAGGAGGACGACGGTAGTCAGCAGTGACGCCAGCAGGGTGTTGCTGAACTTGAAATCGCCGAGGGTGAAAATAGCTTCGGATGGGAGCTGGACATGGGGAGTCGGCACTTTTAGCCAGTCCGGCGCTGGGGAGCTCTTAAAGAGGGCGGCGCCTATGGCCCCGCTCATCAGGCCAAGGACGAAGAGGGCCAGAAAAACTATCGAGAGGATAACGATGAGGCTGGTGGAACAGCCGCAGCCCTTTTTCTCGGTTGTCACCGGGCTGTCTCCGCCATAGGGCCAGCCAAGGACTTCACTTCTGCCGTGTCTCCCCTGTTTTATTCTGGTTCTGCCCGGACTGTTCGGTCTGGAAGCGCTTCAGCATCCGGTAGAGGCCGGTGAAGGCGACCAGGGTTCCGAGTCCAAGCCCAACCAACGTAAGTAAAGGGGTGCTTTCAAACACCCCTCTGTCTAACCAGTACCCTATACCCGTCGGTACCACCAGGCTGAGGGCGACGTACCAGCCAAAGGTAAACAAGAACCAGAATGGCCTAACCCAATCGCGCGTCATCTCCCTCATCCCGGGGCTGAACTAAAGTCAATTATAATAGCGCGTGAACACACGGAAATCAATCCGCTTTTCCACGTAAGATGACACGTAATAAGTGACTCCGTAGAGGTGGCTTGAAGGGCAGGGCCTTTCAAAAACCTCTACCCTCTCCCTCTAGGGTGAGGGGGGAATTAAATATCTTCCTGAAGTCGCCGTCAGGACTTGCGCTTGTCGAAGTCCTCAAGGTTAAGGGAGTCAATGAAGTCCTTGAAGGCCGACATGCGCTTGAGCTCCTGCTCGTCGGGTTTGCTCTTGGTTTCGCCAGCCTGCGCTTTGCCGTTGCTTTCAGCCGACTTGGCGGCAGTGGTCTCCTGGTCCAGAAAGATGCCGGCTTTGTCCAGGACGGATTCTTCGACGAAGAGGGGCGACCTGGTCCTGACCGCCAGGGCAATAGCGTCGCTGGGGCGGGAGTCTATTTCCATCTGACCGCCATTCACACTGAGCACAATCTTGGCATAGAAGGTGTCGTCTTTTAGCTCGTTGACGACGATAAAGGTGACGGTGGCGCCAAGCGAACCGATAACGGAGCTGAGCAGGTCATGGGTAAGAGGGCGGGGCACTGACATATTCTGGAGCTTAACGGCAATAGCGTCGGCTTCGGACGGTCCAATCCATATCGGCAGGTACCGGCCGGCAGTCTTTTCCCTGAGGATGACGACGCGCTGGGAACTGATCATGCTCATCCGGATGCTATCGATAGTCACTTCTATCATATTTACTGAAGGCCTCCTGCCTTGTTTGTCTTTTTCAGCGGGGACGGCTTGCGGCGGCTTCCTCGGGCCGATTAGCGGTGCTGGAACCTCGTCTTCCGGGCCACTTTCCCCATGACGGCATTCTACTCTGGCGTCATGCTGGTGTCAATTCATTTCCTTGACGCGTATTCAAAGCTAAGGTTATAGTATGCGTCACCTAAATATGCGTGTTACTGGAGGTGCCGCCAGGGGCCAGCCGCTTAAGGCCCCGAAAAGCCGCCTTACCCGTCCGACCACGGACATGGTGCGTTCCGCCATGTTTTCCCTGCTGGCGGGAGTGACGGACTGGTCCCGGGTGCTTGACCTTTTTGCCGGGAGCGGCGCCCTGGGCATTGAGGCACTTAGCCGCGGGGCGGGGTGGGCCGACTTTGTTGACCAGCAACCCCAGGCATGTGCTATCATAAAAGACAACCTGCGGAAAACGGGACTTGCCGAGCGGGCGCATGTATATTGCGCCGGGGTCAACAGCGCACTGAGCTTTCTTAAGGGGCATTACAATGTCGTGTTCATGGACCCCCCATACGCCCAATCCCAGGTAATCATTACGGTGCTTAAACAATTGGCCGGTTCGACTCTGTTAGCAGAAGGCTCTTGTGTAGCGGTATGCCATGCCTCGCGCTCGCCGCTAGAGACGGGCATCAATGGGTTGGCTATACTCAAACAGCGCCGCTACGGCGATACCACTGTTACCATCCTCAGGAAGGAGACACGGACTTGACCACCGCCCTCTACCCCGGCAGCTTCGACCCGGTGACCTATGGCCATCTCGATATTATCAAGCGCGCCTCGTCGCTTTTTGACAGGTTAGTTATCGGCGTCTATGACCGGCCGGATAAACGGCTTCTTTTCACTACTTCAGAGAGGGTTGCTCTGCTTAAAGACGCTACGAAAAATCTGAAGAACGTCAGCGTCCGGAGTTACACCGAACTTACGGTGGAGTTCGCCCGCAGGATTGGGGCCAAGGTGATGGTGCGGGGTCTGCGGATGAGTTCTGACTTCGAACACGAGTTCGAACTGGCAATGATGAACCGTAAGCTGGCGCCGGACATCGAACTGGTCTGCATGATGTCGAGCATCCAGTACCAGTTCCTGAGTTCCAGCTTGCTTAAAGAAGCGGCCAGTCTCGGCGGCTGTATCGACGACCTCGTCCCGCCCAACGTGGCAAAAGCGCTTTTGGCCAGGTTAAAGGCCAGCGCTTGATATAGCAATTTCTAAAGGAGGTTCTATTACACCATGGCTTTCAAGATTACCGAGGAATGTATCTCATGCGGCGCCTGCGAACCGGAGTGTCCTAACAAAGCGATTAAAGAGGGCGATACGCTCTACGTAATCGACCCAAACAAGTGTACCGAGTGCATCGGTTCCTACGAGTCATCGAAGTGCTCTGAGGTCTGCCCTGTGGACGCTTGTCAACCAGATCCGGCCCACAAGGAGACCCGAGCCCAGCTTCTTGAGAAGTGGCAAAAACTCCATCCCGGTGAGACACCAAAGACCAAGTAGGGCTTATTCCTGCTTGTACCGTCTCAGCTCGAACATTAGCTGACATTCCGCACCGGGGCATGTCCTCAGGTGGACGTCTTTGTCCTTGGCCAGCGGGTAATCGGCGCCATAACAAAAAGGCATAAGCACGTAGTTGAATGATTCGTATGCCCAGGCGCACAGCTTCTGCTTCCTGGCCGGGTCGCCTAACCACTTCGGCGTCTTGGGCTCATCAACCAGCCAGGAGTCTCCCAGCTTATGCCCCATCAGGCATACCTTGCCGGGAGTGTCCACGACCGTAATTTTGACTGCGTAGGGCGTCTTGGCCATTACTTACTGCCTTCCAGTCGCTTGACCTCAAAGACCACGCGACACCGCCGGTCAGGACAACTCACGGTGATTTCGGTCAGGTTCTTCATGTGCGGGAGTTTGTGCTGGGCGCCATAACCGATGGCCATTACCCAGGGGTGCACGACGTCCCAGGCGGAAAGACACAGGTCTTCGGGTAAGGCAGGTTGATCGACCGTCCAGGAGTCGCCGACCTTGAATCCCTGGGAGCAGGGAAGCATTGGTTCGGCGATGATGGTCAGTTTAACCGGGTATGGCAGTTTCAACATTCCATTAATTATGCCCTGAGGAAATCCATGACCGTCTGGACGAATTCGGCGGGTTTGGTCAGTGTGATGAGCGGGCCGCCGCCTTCGATAATGGCGACCTTGCAGTTCGGTATGAGGGCCCGGGTAGCCTCAAGCCGGTCGAAGAAGGTATCCTTTGTCCCGCTCAGGAGCAGGACCGGGCATTTAAGCTGTTTGAGCCGTGGTTCGATATCGTAGTTGAAGACGGCGTGATGTCCTTCCTCACCCCGTCGCCCCGCCTGCAGTCCGCCGATGACCACTTTTGACCACACCTCCGGGCCGCCTTCGGGAACGATATTTTTGAAAGAGTTCCAGAACTTGAAGATATGGGAGGCGTCTTCCTTGTATTCCATTGGAGTAAACCGGGGATCAGTCAACCTCGACTGCCTGACTTCGGGCAGGTAGTGAGGACAGCCGGACAGGACCAGTTTGCTGACCATCCCGGGGGAGGAGGCGGCTGTTTCCACCGCGATGGAAGAGCCGGTATGGTGCCCGACAATGGCGGCTCTCTTAAGCTTAAGTGTCTTCAGGAACTCAATGACTGTCCGTGCGTAGTCGGGTATAGCGAACTGTCCTGGCGGCGGGTCGGACATGCCGTAGCCCATGGTGTCCATGGCGATAACTCGGAAAGAAGCGGCTAAGAGCGGGATAACCAGCGAATAGTCATCAGACGAGGTGGGTGTCTGGTGAAGCAGGAGCACCGGCTCGCCTTTGCCGTCCTCGCGGTAATGGATTTGCCCTTCGGGTATGCTGACATAGCCTTTTTTCATAGCTTAACCTGCTCCTTAACGGACGCCAGACGTCCCGTCTTTTCCAGTTCGTTAGCGACATCGCCCAGCCCGAGCGCTTCCAGTTTCTGGCGAGTCTGGAGACCCGTGGTTCTGTCCCAGCCGCGCCGTACATAGTATTCATCGAGCATCTCGTTGAATTTGTCGATGTCGCAATACTCACCCTTGAAAATGCCCTCGGTCTTCGGCTCCTTGACCCAGCGCGGCGGCGGCTGGTCGTGCTGTCTCGAAGCACCCTCCCGGACATTGAAGGCCTTTTCCAGGTTGATAATGCGCTCCGCGGCTATGACCATATCCCGGGCAGTGACCTCGATGCCGGTGGCCGCCGAGTAAAGCTCGGCGAAGTCATCAGGGTAAACCATGGTGTTGGGCCAGTTGCCCCAGTTGAAGGAACAGACTCCGAAGCTGTCAGATAGCGCCCTGAGATGTTCCTGCCAGATGACGAGCGGCGGCTTGCCCTTGTAGCCGGTGAGCTGGGTGGCGTACTGGAAAAGCTCCGGCTCAGCGATATACTTCGCCCAGTCTTCAGCGATTTTCGAGTCGGCGCCCATGCCGTAGAACTCCAATGAAGGACTTCCTCTGAGGTGGTCGGCGCCCCGGGTGCTCAGAGCATGGTTGAGCAGACCGCCCTTCTGGGCGCGGCGGTCGGCGCCGCCGGCGGTCATGCCTTTGCACTGCAGGACGCAGTATTCGGCTTCTGGGCCAATCTTTTTAGCGAAGTTGTACGGGCCTTCGGCCAGCAGGTCGCCGATGCCCTCGCGTCTTGCCGTCAGGTCAATGAGCGTTAGTATGGTCTCCGGGTCACCCCACTTCGGCCTCACCCAGCGGGCCTTCCAGTTCTTGAGCATAGCGTCGTTGATGATGCCGCGCTCGTACCATAACATCAGCGCTCCGATGGCGGCGCCCATCTCGTGCGAGTCCATACCGAAGCGGTTGAACAGGTTATAGCCGTAAGCCGCCAGGTCTTTGCTCTGGCCGCCGATGTTGATATGAAGCCAGCACTGTGCTTCGGCGTCAATGCCCTCGTTCATGGTGCCGGCAAAAGGGCCATACCGCACGTTGTAAAAGTGACTGCAGTGCATCTGGCAGGCGGCGCAACCTTTGCGCTTGGTCCAGTGTGTCCGCCACCATTCCTTACCGCCGACTTCCGAGAACGACTTGGATACCGACTTTGTCTGGTAGTAAAAGCCGATCAGACCCTGGATGCGGGTGTTGGGGTCATAGTCTTCCTTGCCGTGGTGCCCGATGACTCCGCTCATGTGGTAGAACTCGAACTGGCGGCTCTTGCGCACCGTGTCCACCAGGCGCAGGCTGGCTTTATAAAACTGCTCCGGCC
The DNA here is from genome assembly GCA_040753815.1 of Chloroflexota bacterium. GTDB lineage: Bacteria > Chloroflexota > Dehalococcoidia > GIF9 > JBFMDU01 > JBFMDU01. The sequence goes on along the minus strand of JBFMDU010000016.1, from coordinate 131,570 downwards.
GGGCTACTCTAACTGCCCCATGTCCCCGTACAACAATGGCTTTGAGCTTTTTCGAACCCATTACTGCACCCATGCCGGTGCGTCCTGCGGCCCGGGCGTGGTCGTTGATAACGCAGGCAAAGCGGACCAGCCTCTCGCCAGCCGGCCCGATGCAGAGCACCTTGAGCTGCTGGTCATGATGCTTATTTTTAAGGGTGCGCTCGGTTTCCCAGGTGTCCTTACCCCAGAGGTCGGCGGCATCCCGGATTTCCACCTTCTCATCGGTGATAGAAAGATAGACCGGCTCCGGCGACTGGCCGTGGATGACGATGCCGTCGTATCCGGCAAAGCGCAACTCCGGCCCCCAGAAGCCGCCGGAGTTAGAATCGCCAAAGAAGCCGGTGAGCGGCGACCGCGCTGAGATATTGTACCTGGCGCCTGACGGCGCGAACGTCCCGGCCAGCGGGCCGGTACTCACGCACAGGACATTGTCTGGGCCGAGCGGGTCAATGCCTGGTTTGAGCAATGAGAATAGCAGTCGGCCGTTCAGACCGCGGCCGCCGATGCAGTCGGCATACTTTTTTGTTTCTTCGGTCCAGGTCTTGCCGCCGGTCAAATCAACGTGGAGTATCTTGCCGTAGCCTTCCATTGCGACTCCTTCAATATTTCCACAGCGGAGTAAGATGCTCGATTTCAAAGCGCTTGCGCGCCATCAGGAGGTTCTCCCGGGCCTTGTCGATACGCTCTCGTTCGGAGGCGTCAACGAACTCAATCGCTTTGGTCTCGCACCATTTGATGCATTCCGGGTCGCCGCCGCAGAGATCGCACTTGAGAATCACCCTGTTCTTCTTCGGTGATTTTGGATGGATTGATATGGCGCCATAGGTACAGGCCACGGCGCAGGCGCCACACCCATCGCAGGCCTCCTTATCGATGAATAAGATGCCGGTTTCAGGCTTGACCACCAGCGCATCGCGGGGACAGGCCTCGACGCACCTCGGCTCCTCACACTGCTGGCAGGCCACCGGCGCGTCAACACCTGACTCCTCGAATTTGAGGATGCGGATACAGGCGTAAGACGGGTTGAACTCCCTGAACTTGATGAAGGAGCAGGCCAGCGAGCAGGCCTCACAGCCGGTGCACTTGTCCATATCGGCAATAAGATATTTTTCGGGATGAGGGCTTTTGATTGAAGTCTTGGTCATCATATATCTCCGCTATTCTATTCCCGGGCCTTTTCGATTTCGATCAGACAGGTATTATAGGGATAGGCTCCGGCAGGGGATGGCCGGTCAAGTGTCAGAACATTCGGACAACCGCCTCTATCAACACCGTTTTCATCAAGCTCCAGCCAGGCGCCTTCGGAGATATCGGCCACACCCGGCATGATGCGCTCGGTGACGCGGGCGCGGATGAGCATCTGGCCGCGGGAATTAAAGGCTCTGACAAGGTCGCCGTTTCTGATGCCGCGCTTTTCAGCGTCGGCAGTACTTATCATTATCGCCTGCGGCTCGATTTCTTTCAACCATGGGGCGCGGTCGAAGCAGGAGTTGGCCCGGCGCCAGAAGTGGGTGCTGATAAGTCGAATGGGATAAGGCCCGCTCACGTTTGCCGGCCCCTCTGCGGGCTCAAGGTACTTTGGCACCGGCGGTATTTCCGGGTTTTTCAGTCCGGCTATGGCGCTGGAATAAAGCTCAATCCGGCCTGATGGAGTCGGGAAACGCTCTTTCTCGGGATGCCGGATTATCCCGGCGAAGGCTATCATCGGTTGGTCCGGTTCCTGCTTCAGGATGCCGATCCGTCTGGCCCCGTTCTTCTCAATGGCGTCCTTGGTTAATCCGCTCAGGGAAAGGTATTCTTCCAGCAGGGCTTCATCGGTCTTGCCACCCTGGTAATCGGTCCCCAGCCGCTTCGCCAGCGCCCGGGCGATATCCGTATCAGAAAGGCATTCCCCGGGAGGCGCGACCGCCTTGTTGATAAATATGAAGTATCGCTCCGGGTAGGACGGCCGGTAGGTATCGACGTGCTCAACATGGCCTGAAGCTGGCAGGATGAGGTCGGCGAACCGCGCCGTGGTCGAAAGATATGTGTCCTGGACGACGATGAACTCCGGCTTTTCCAGCGACTTGATACCGTTATTGGCATTGAGCATCTGGTTTAGCGGGTTGGAGGAGGCAACATATACCAGCTTGAAATCAGCCGGATGGCCGCCCTTCTTGCCTTCCGTAATGGCACGCCACAGGTCAGCGCCGTGTACCCGGTAACGTGACCTGAAGGTGAGGTCAAAGCTATCATCGACCGCCGTAGCTGAAGGCTCGACCGGGTTGGTTGGCGCCGGGAGGCGCGCCCCCTGGAGTAGTCCATGCCCTGCCGGGTTGCCGCCGGGGATGCCGAGGTTGCCGGTAATAGCCGCCAGCGCCGCCGCGGCGCGGTGGAACTGCTCACCGTAGGCGGTGCGTCCCGGGGCGTAGCCAGTCATAAGCGCCGCCGGTTTCAGCGTTGCGTATTCGACCGCTGTCTCGATGATATCCCGGCTTTTTAAGCCGGTGATAGTTTCAGCCCATTCCGGCGTCTTCGGGAGGCTGTCTTCCTCGCCGAGGATGTAAGCCCGCCATGCCTCATAGCCGCTGGTGTGGAGGTGGATAAAATGCTGGTCGGCCAGTCCTCTGGTTATTATGGTGTGGGCCATAGCGATGAGTGCGGCGGCATCGGTACTTGGTCGGATGGGTAGCCATTTGTCGGCGAGCAGGGCCGCGGTATCGTTATAACGGGGATCGATGGAGATTATTCTTGCCCCGGCCTCTTTAGCGCGCGCCAGGTAGACTTTGGTGTTGACACCATGTAAAGACACCGCCGGGTTCCATCCCCACATCAGGATGAGCCGGGAGTTGAGAATATCATCCCGGGAATGAGCGGTGGCCAGGGTCCCATAAGTCGCCCGTGAGGCGAAGCGCGAGCCTTCTGCCGAGGGGCTTCCCCAGCGGGTGGTACAGCCTCCTGATTTCACCAAAACGTGGCGGACAGGTTCACCTCCACCGTTGATTGCACCAAGGCTGCCACTGCCCTGGAGGAAGAGAACAGAAGCCGGGCCGTACCTCTCCCGAACACGTTTGATTTCGCCGGCCAAAGTATCCAGCGCTTCATCCCAGGAGATGCGGGTGAACTGACCGGAACCGCGTTTGCCAGCGCGTTTCATCGGATACTTGAGGCGCTCCGGCGCGTAAACCATCTGCCGGTAAGCACGGCCTTTAGCGCATGCCCGGTACTGCGGCAATCGGCTGCTATCGGTCTCGATACGCTTTATTCGCCCGGCTTCGATATGCATGTTAAGGACGCACCGTCCGCCGCAGTCGTGGCAGTCACTGGTCGGTATTATGTTTGTGTGGGTTGTCCTGCTCAAAGTATGCTATTTAACCTCTGGTGTTCGTTGTCTTAAAGCCAGAGAATGTCCGATCTCAGGCCCGCTAAAGGTAATCGGCGATTATTGTAGTGAATTATTCTATAATGGTGGCCCATCGGGTGCAATTACAAGCCGCTTAGCAGAGGTACTGTAATGACCGTTCTCCAGAGATTATTTGAACCGATTAAGCTGGGTACGCTGGAGCTTTCTAACCGCATCATCATGCCGGCCATTACCACAAGGTATGAGCTTGATGATGAGGCTCAGTGGCGGGCGTTTTACGCAGTGAGGGCGCGTGGTGGGGTTGGCTTGATAATTGTCGGCGCTCTTCAGTCCATCTATCCCAGCCGCCGCCAGCAACATCCGATGACCGCCAGCTTGAACAGTGACTGGCAGATTCCGCGCTTGGAGAAGGTCACCGAGGCCATTCATGAAGGCGGAGCTAAAGCGGCGGCGCAGTTAGCCACTTACGACTTCTGGGCCAAAAGCGGTGAAGGCACAACTCCGGAAGATATCGGGCCATCCGAGGTCGAAATACCCAGAGACGGCCTGCACCCGCGCTACATGACGGCCGACTTTTTACCAAAGGTGCGGGCGCTGGCGGTTGACGAGATTCACCTGATTCAGGCGCAGGTCATCTGCGCCGCAGAGCGAGCACGCCAGGCCGGTTTTGACGCTATTGAAGTCCAGATAGTCGGCGGCAACCTGGTCAACCGCTTCATCAACCCCTTTACCAACCGTCGCACTGATGAGTACGGCGGTAGTATTGAGAACCGTGTCCGGTTCGCCTGCGAGATCGTGGACGGAATTAAGAACAAGCTGGGTAAGAGCTTCCCGGTAATCTGCCGGCTGTGTGGTGATGACATGCTGCCATGGGGCGAGGGGACCGAGTACTGGAAGCAGGTGGCAGTCCTGCTCGAGAAGGCCGGCGCTGATGCCATCACTATCTTGCCCGGCTGGCACGAAACGCGTGCCGCCCGGACCCAGATGTGCGTACCCCATGACCGGTTTGTCCATCTCGCCGCCGGGTTCAAGGAGGCGGTCGGGATACCCGTTGCCGCTGGTAACAATATCACTGACCCGGTACTGGCCGAGAGCATCATCGCTTCGGGTAAGGCCGACATGGTCACCATGGGCCGGCCGCTTCTGGCCGACCCGGAATTGCCGGTGAAGGCAAAAAGCGGACGACTCGACGAAATTCGCACCTGCACCCGGTGCTGTTACTGTTATGAGTGTTTGCCCCGGGGCGTTCTGCTCCAGTGCTCCGTCAACCCGCTTCTTGGCTGCGAGAGCAAGACGGTCATTAAACCAGCGCACGGTAAGAAGAAAGTTGTTGTCATCGGCGGCGGCCCGGCCGGCATGCAGGTGGCGGTAACCGCGGCTGGAAGGGGGCATCGGGTTGTCCTGTTTGAGCGTTCGGTCCGGCCTGGCGGCCAACTCCATTACGCCGCTCGCCCGCCTTACAAGGATGAGTGGCTTGGTTTCCTGAAGTACCTCACTTCGCAAATGGCCACTCTGGGGGTTCAGGTCAGGACTGGATATGATGCCGGTGCCGATGATGTTGTGAAAGAGCGGCCGGATGCCGTCATTGTCGCCACCGGCGCCGTGCCGCTGGTACCGGGAATACCTGGCGCGAAGGGCGGCAACGTGGTGGGTGCGCTGGAAATCCTGGATGGAAGCCGCAAGGCGGGAAACCGCGTGGTCGTAGTTGGCGGCGGCAGTGTCGGGCTGGAAACGGCTGAGTTTCTGGCAGTCACGGGCAGGAAAGTGACGGTCCTCGAAGCTCTTCCGGTGGTCGGCGAGGACGTTGGTGAGCACAACCGCTGGCTTTTAATTGACCGGCTTATCGAGGCCGGTGTTAAGCTGGAGCCGCTGTCACCGGTGGTTGAAATAATCGAAAGAGGCGCCTGGACTGGCATTAACGGCCAGCGGACAATTTTCTTCGAGGCCGATACCGTGGTCATAGCCACCGGGATGAAGCCGCGTAATTCACTGGCACAACAACTGGAGGGCAAGGTGCCGTTGCTGAAAGTCGTCGGCGACTGCGTCAAGCCCCGTAAGGTCAAAGACGCGGTCGAGGAAGGGTTCCTGGCGGGGATGGCAGTGTAAAGCGCCTATCATGTGTCCTTCCGCAGACCGCCCCAGCGGAATCTGGTGTGGTGGTAAAAGCCCCATCGCCAGATCCCTCACATACGTTCGGGATAACACGCAGAAGCATTTCGGGATGACATAATATCCTGAATGTCATTCCGAGGCCGTTGCCGAGGAATCTGGTTGGGGGGCTTTACCTCTTCCCTAAATGCTTTGCCTTTTCATAGGCCGCCGTTACTGCCTGTAACAGTAAATGCCGGATGCCGCCGCCTTCGAGCTGTTTCAGCCCCTCGGTAGTCGTGCCGCCGGGCGATGTCACCAGGTTTTTCAGTTCCGCCGGGTGGCGACCGGTCTTCTTCACCGCGTCGGCGGAGCCGATTATCGTTTGCAGGGTCAACTTCTCCGAAGCCGCCCGCGGCAGGCCGATATGGACACCGGCATCGGTCAGCGCTTCAATCATCAGGAAAATGAACGCTGGTCCGCTCCCCGATAGCGCCGTGGCCATGTCCACATAGTCCTCACCGGCCACATAGAGTTCTTCGCCCAGCGCTCCGAGCAGTTTGGAGACTGCTTCCTTCTGTTCTCTGGTTACCTCCGGTGTCGCTGTCCAGACAGTCATGCCTTCGCCGATTTGCGCCGGCATATTCGGCATAGCGCGCACCACGGCACGGTGGCGCAGTCCCTGTGTCAAAGTGTCAAGGGTGACACCGGCGGCGATGGATAGGACTAAAGCTCTCCGCGATATTTCGTCTTTAAGCTCAGAAAGCAGTCCCTTAATGTCCTGCGGCTTCACCGCAATGATAATGATGTCAGCGCCGGCGATGGCTCTCTCTGCCGCCCCAGCGGCTTTCACCTTGTGCTTCTTGGTGACTGCATCCAGTCGCGCCTGTTTTACATCGTAGATGGTGATGTCGCCGGGGGCGCATACTTTCTTGCGGATAAGGCCTCTAATCATGGCTTCGCCCATGGTCCCGGCTCCGATGAAAGCTATTTTCATAGTCACCTATCCCCTGCCCCTTCCCTCGAGGGAAGGGGAAATAATTTTTCGAGAGGGCACCACCCTCTCGGACTCCCTAAGTGCGTTCGCCAAATATCGCGCGGCCGATTCGTATTATGGTAGCACCTTCTTCAATGGCCGCCTCGAAATCGTCGGTCATGCCCATGGACAGCTCTTTTAAGCCGAGGTCGTCCCGTAACTGCCGCAAACGGCGGAAATAGGGACGTGCCTCTCCAGGCTCGCTGACGATTGGTGCGATGGTCATCAGCCCGCGCAGTTTCAGGTTCGGCAGTGTGTTGATGATTTTGACCGCTTTGGCGACATCATGTGGCTCAAAACCGCCCTTGGTCGCCTCGCCGGACACATTTACTTCCAGGAAGATGGGCAGTCTTTCCCCCGCCCGCCGGTTTAAAACTTCGGCCAGGCGCGCCGAGTCAACGCTCTGGATGGTGTCGAACATTTCTACTGCCTTGCGCGCCTTGTTCATCTGGAGCCGCCCGACCATGTGCCAGGTGATTTCCTTTCTGAGGTCGGTTAGCCTGCCAAACTTGGTCTCGGCTTCCTGCACTCTGTTCTCACCAAACTGCCTTATTCCGGCGCTAAACGCCGCCCGTATCTCCGGCACCGGCACTGTCTTGGTGACCGCCACCACGGTGACTTCCGAAGGTGAACGACCGCACCGGCCGCATGCCCGGGCAACACGCTCGTTAAGCCGGGCCAGATTAGCCGTGATATTCATCACACCTGGCATCATTACACGACGATATTGACCAGCTTTCCGGGTACGTAAATGACCTTCTTCGGTTTCCGGTTGTTGAGATAGGGCTTGATGCGGTCGCTGGCCATGGCGAGTCCGGTAGCGGCATCTTCGGTGACGGTGGCCGGGACACTAATGCGGTCGCGCACTTTGCCGTTAACCTGGACCACCAGGGTGATTTCCTCTTCTCTGGCCAGTCCTTCGTCCCAGGACGGCCACGGTTGGTTATGGATGCTGTACGGGCCGCCGAATCTCTGCCACAGCTCTTCGGTCAGGTGCGGCGCTGTCGGCGCCAGCAGTTTGAGCAATGTGCTGATAGCGTTTTTCCATGACGCCTGCGCCACGCTTCCCGCCTCCCGGACATCGGCCAGGTGGTTGGTAAACTCCATCAGGCAGGCCAGCATGGTATTGAAGCGGAAGCGCTCGATATCGCCGCTGACCTTCTTGATTGTCTGGTGGGTCCGGTGTAGAAGCTCTTTTTCGGCTTCGGGACTGACGGCTTTTTCAGCGTAAGGCTCCTCGATCAAGTTCCAGACGCGGTGGAGCCAGCGGTTCATGCCGATAATGCCGTTGTCCATCCACTCGCCGCCCTGCTCCCAGGGGCCGACAAACATGAGGTAAGTCCTGATAGTGTCCGCGCCCATAGTGTTCACGTAGTCATCGGGATTGACCACGTTGCCCTTGCTCTTGGACATCTTGGCCTTCTGGTAGATGATGGTGCCCTGGTTGAAGAGCTTCTTGAATGGTTCGGAAAAGTCGAGCAGGCCGAGGTCGCGGAGCGCCCGGGCGAAGAAGCGAGCGTAGAGCAGGTGCATTACGGCGTGCTCGGCACCGCCGGTATAGAGGTCAACTGGAAGCCAGTATTTCCCGGCTTTGGGGTCAAATGGGCCTTTGTCGTATTTGGGGCTGGTATAGCGCAGGTAGTACCAGGCCGAGCACATGTGAGTATCCATAGTATCGGTCTCGCGTCTGGCCGCCCCACCGCACTGCGGGCATCTGGTGTTGACGAAGGCGTTATGGTACTTGAGCGGTGATTCGCCGGTCGGCTTGAACTCAGCATCCGGCGGCAGGAGCACCGGCAGGTCTTTCTCCGGTACCGGCACCGTGCCGCATTTTTCGCAATAGACGATGGGAATGGGTGCGCCCCAGTAGCGCTGGCGGGAAACGAGCCAGTCGCGCAGGCGGTAGGTGACGGCATACTTGCCCCAGCCCTTCTCTTCCAGCCAGGCGGGTATTTTCTTAAGGCATTCCAGGCTGGGCATGCCGTTGAAGGGGCCGGAGTTGACCATGACGCCTTCTTCGGTATAGGCCCCGGCCAGCGGCTGGCCGTCCCAGTCTAGGGGAGAGATGACCACCGGTATCGGCAGGTTAAACTTCTTAGCGAAGGCGAAGTCGCGGGTATCGTGGGCGGGTACGGCCATAATTGCGCCGTAGCCGTAAGTGGGCAGGACGTAGTCGGCGATAAATACCGGCACCTTCGCGCCGTTGACCGGGTTGATGCAGTAGCTGCCGGTGAAGACGCCGGTCTTCTCACGCTCGGCGGTGGTGCGTTCGACCTCGGTGGCACGGCGCGCCTTAGCAATGTAGGCTTCGACTTCGGCTTTCTGCTCCGGCGTGGTCAGATAGGGGACAAGTGCGTGCTCCGGTGCCAGTACCATGAAGGTGACGCCGAAGGTGGTATCCGGCCGGGTGGTGAATATGCGGATAGCCTTCTGGCCAGCCGTTGGCTTCTCCATCGGGAAATCGATATCGGCGCCGGTGGAGCGACCGATCCAGTTGGTCTGCATCAGCTTGATTTTTTCCGGCCAGTCGATATGCGACATATCGAGCAGTTCTTCGGCATATCTTGTAATGCGGAAGAACCACTGCTCCAGGTCTTTCTTGATTACCGGCGTTTCACAGCGGTCGCAGACGCCTTCTCCGGCCACCTGCTCATTGGCCAGGGCGGTCTGGCACTTCGGGCACCAGTTGACCGGCGCATTGGCGCGGTAAGCCAGCCCGACGTGATAGAGCTTGAGGAAGAGCCACTGGGTCCATTTATAGTAGTCGGGGAGGCAGGTGATGACCTCACGCCGCCAGTCATAGACGGCGCCTGTTGTTTTTAGCTGGCGCCGCATATTCTCGACGTTGTCCATGGTCCACTTATACGGGTGAATACCGTGCTTGATGGCGGCGTTTTCAGCGGGCAGGCCGAAGGCGTCGAAGCCCATCGGGTGAAGGACATTATAGCCCTGCATCCGCTTGAAGCGCGCCTGGACGTCCGAAGGCGCCATGGCGTACCAGTGCCCTATGTGGAGGTCCCCGGAAGTGTATGGGAACATCGTAAGGGCATAGTACTTCGGTTTCGGCGAGTCCTCGGAGACCTCGTAAAGCCGGTCCGCCGCCCAGCGTTCCTGCCACTTCTTTTCGATTTCGACAGGGTTGTAAGGTGAAGCCATGTCAAGTCCTTCGTTTTCAGATAGCGAGTGTGCCCGCTCGTGAATCAAGGTGATTATAGCTTACGAAGGAATGGGCAACAAGGGTTGTATTTATGTCATGCTGGAGCGAAGCGAAGCATCTGGTGGGGTGGAAGTGAAGTCACGCCCGGTCATATGAGCGAAGCGTGGCAACCTCATATCCGTGAAATAAATCATTCGATGCGTCATCTTGACATTGACATATCAAATGATATACTTATATCATATGGAGGGTGGAGGAGCCATGTTTTGACACATCCCAATCGAGAAGATGTACGCCGGTTTCTTCAGGAAGTGAAGGATGTACTTACCAGCCCTCCAGGTAGTTTAGTTTCATGGGTAGTTGTGAAGCGTGAGAAGAACCTGCGGTTCATCGCTCAGCTTGGGTTCAACTATGACGATGTTAAAGATACGGTCCTTGGTCTTTCCATTGAGGACTATTGTGAGGGTCCGGTTGACGACCGCGACCAGCAGGGCTATGTCTGGATTTTCGGGAAGACGATATCAGGCAAGGAGGCATATATAAAACTGAAGCTCGCCACTCTTGACAAACTCAGGTCCGTCAGAGTCGTCTCATTTCATGAAGCCGAGCAAGTGCTTAAGCACCCTTTCAAATAGACTGCGGCGGCAATATCAGCAGCAGGAAGATTAAGATGGAAAATAGAAAGAAAATCCGCCGTCTCTGCTCGAATTGCGAGAAGAAAGCCGAATTCGAGGTTCTGTCCAAGGAAGAAGTTATCACGGTAAAGAGAGACCAACTTAGAGTCCAGGTACCATATCTCAAGTGCAAAGAATGTGGTGATGAAGTCTTGGACCCGTCAACCGCTGGAGACCCATTCAACCTGGCCTACAATCAGTACCGGGCAGAACACGGTCTTCTCAAACCCGAGGAAATACGTGCGTGGCGCAAAGCCGTTGATTTATCCCAGAGTGAGCTTTCCAAATTAACAGGCATTGGCACCGCCACTTTGAGCCGCTATGAGAATGGGTCACTGCAGGAAGAGTCCCATGATAAACTGCTCCGGCTTGCTATGAAATCTGAAAACCTGGCAGAGCTGGTCCGAAAGTCGGAGGGTATATTCAGTCAGGAAAGGAAAGCCAGACTGCTCCAATCCCTGCAGGAATCGCTTGCAGGTACATGCTCTATTGATAATGCCATTCTGCTTAACTTCGGCGACTATAGTCCGGATAAGTTCAGCGGGTTTAGGAAGCTTGATCTTCATAAGCTTTATAACATGATTTTGTTCTTCAGCCGCGAGGGGGTTCTCAAGACCAAGCTGAACAAGCTTTTGTTTTATGCTGATTTCAAGCACTTTAAGGAATATGCTTTGCCGGTAACAGGCGCAAGGTACGCTCACGTGCCATTCGGCCCGGCGCCGGACAAGTGGGAAATGTACCTTGGTTCTCTCCAAGTCAGTGGGGCGATTGAGCTTCTTGAAGAGCCTTATCCGAACGGCTATATTGGCGAGATAGTCAAGGCTAAACAACAGCCTGACCTGAAATTATTCTCGAATAGCGAGCTTCGCATTATGGCGGGGGTTGCCGAGCGCTTCAGCAAGCTTAATGCGAGTCAGATTACGGAATACTCGCATAAGGAAGCTGGCTACCTGGCGACCAAGAACGGCGAATTGATTTCGTATGAATTTGCCGAACAACTAGAGTAGAGTTTGTCGTAATCAGAGTTCCTGCTCATGTGGCTGGCCAGAATTCACCACCACAGTGACATTTGTAATTCTTCTTCATTCCTTCGGCTGACAGCTCAAAGCTGTGCAATACTCCGACCCAACTTCCACACCGGTCGCATCTCCACGGTCCCGAATGATTATTCCGGTCCCTACTCTTCATAAGGCGCTGTTTTTCAGCGAGGTCCAGCTTACGATTCTCTGAACCCTGCCGTATCCAAGCTCGACCATCATATTCGTGGTAAGGAATACCCCGATGTCTTACCGCGCTAAGCACTAGAACATACCGACCATCCAGTTCTCTGACCTCTATTTGTGCGGCTAGTGCAGGCTCGATTCTGTTTCTAATGGCTTGCGACAACGAACGTTGGGCTGTACCGAGGTTGCCCCGCTCAATTCCACAGATGGTTCCATCTGGCTCAATTCCAAAAATTACTGTCCCGCGAGCTGAATCAGAATTCACCATCGCGCATAATGCCTCTAGACCTTCACGCTGGAGGCTTAGCGATTTCTTGAATTCAAGCGTTTGATTTTCGCCTTTACGTATGAGTTCTTCGAGATGTGTTTCTTCCCCCATAGCTATCAGGCTCCTTCGTCATGTTTACCGTGAAGCGTTTCCATGTCCCCCAGCATTGATTCCCATTTCCTCCTCACTTCCGGCAATGGTAACCTGAGAATATCATCCAGTATTTGTTGAAGCTGTGGTAACAGCAACAGGCTTATGTTATGGGCTTTGAGATTTACCCAGTCGCTATGCAGCACACAATCAGAGGTAATTGAGGCGCATATGACAGGAATTACAGCGATGTTCCCAATGCCGCGCTTGAGGTTTTCTAACTGTAACAGCATCGTCCGGATTTTCTCAGCAATATTATTCGAAGTTGTGACGCTTACGGCCAGTACCTTATCATCCAGCCCAGGCCCAAAAGCCAAAGTATCAATCCCCTCAGTCCCCCACTCCCGCCCGGTAAAAATGCAACTGTAGCCTAGACAACCAAACAGATTGTGCACTGCACTCTCGAACCTTCCTGAATCTGTGCCCTTGGCAGTAAGGCCAAGCGACCTCCGTAATAATTCTTCTGCATAGAGTATCTGGCCTCCTTCGCGTTTTGATAGCACCACATTCATAGCGCCCCAAACCGGGTTAGTCTTTGCTGTAGTGGGCTTTAGGACACGTAGCGCATATAGAGGGTCTTTTTGGGTGCTATGGAAGAGCCAAATAAACACCGACTCTGCCTGAGGCAAAAGGTCTAATTCTTTCACTAGGGTAAAGCTAACAGCATCCTCAAGACGTGAAGCGTCTAGGAAATCCAGCTTGCCACGCTGTACTTGCCTATTCCCAAGATAGTTCAGCGTGATTTCGTATCCCGCTGACAGGTCTTCCGTCTTCAAAGAAGGCGAGCATTTCAGTACAATTCGCAGGTGGTTGTCGACAAACGCTGCATTCGCTTCCAGATATATGGGTGCTATGAAACGGATGTGGCTCACATGGGCTCCGCCCACTGGGAAGCCAACCTTCTCTTGACTGACATCCCATAAGTAGCGATAACCCCACTGCTCAAGACTACGATATATCGCAGAGTCGTCAACAAGTTCTCTCACAGATTTCCCAGTTGAGTAAAGCAAAACATACGGGTATGTAGTGTCAACCCATCCTTGACCGCCACCACCCCACATTCTGCACTCAAATGCGGTGAAGCCATCAGCCACAAACGGTCTATCCGATATGAGCACACTCCCGCTAGTCAAGCCATTTAGGACGCTCCGTAATTCAGTCAAGGGCTTAATCTCCTTGACCATAATTAGTTCTGGTGTCTCAAGAAGTACCTCCCGGCTTGGATGGAGCGCTACGGAAAGAGTGCATGACAAGGCCAACAAGAATAGAGATTCCCCCTTGGTGGCTCCAACAGCTTTCAGCTCTAAACAATCCCACATTGATGGGTATCTGGCTAGTTGCTCCAAGAATTGCTCAAACGCTGAACTATTCATTATTATCTCACGCCTTGCCCCTATGTTAATCTGAGGCCATGCTTCTGAGGACATCATAGCACTTTACGATGTAACTACTCATGTAAGAAATCACGGTACGTGTTTTCGAGCAAAAGAGAGTTCGCTTGGCGAATTATTTTCAAGAGTAGAGACGTTATAGATCGTTCACTACATTAGGTATCTGTCACCTGCGGTCGGGCCGCTACAGGTGCATTCGGGCTTTTCAGCATGGCGAATATCGTGGGGATGGTCGCCAGCATCACCACGCTCCAGATGGCGAAGACGACGGTATAAGACAGACCGATGCCGCCCATCTGCTGGAACATGGAGCATTCGGCGGTTACCGAGGCTGAAGCTCTACCTCGACTTTTGCATCCAGCGCATCAGCAACACGTCTAAGCATTGACAGGGATGGGAGTGAGGTCCCGCTCTCAAGACGGGCTATACTTGACTGCTTGGTCTTAATCGGTCTGGCTAGCTGTTCTTGAGTAAGACCTCTTAAAAGGCGTAGTTTAATAACCGATGCGGCTACGCGGTATTCCGGTTCAAGTGCCATATATTCTTTTCGGAATTCGGGATTCTTCAGAAGCTGTTTCTTGTGCTCTTTCCAGGTCATGTTATTTCTTCCTTAGCATAGGGCATCCCCAGTTTGATGCCGAATTCCTCAAGCAGGTCGATGGTGCGGGCGACCTTGGCCTGCGACTTAGCATCAAGCGAATCGATATAGTCTTTGACCGGGTGTTTGCCATCGGGCGACTCGTAGTAGCTAATTTCCCACACAACGATGATTATAACAATAATGTTATATTTCGTCAATACGAGGAGCAGACTGAACCCGCCCCGCCAGATTCCTCAGCCGCCCTTATGCTGGCTTCGGAATGACATTGTAAGAAAATGCCAGTCTGCAGAGTGAGCCAGGGGGTTGCTACGGGCGCTGACGCGCCCTCGTAATGACCGCCAAAGCGGGCGTGTGCCCTGGTGAGCACAGCTTGCTAAATATCGGTCTCGTGCGGCCTGGTCGCTCCGGACGAATCAGGGCTGGCCGGCATAGCAAATATGGCAGGTATGGTAGCCAGCATCACCACACCCCAAAGAGCAAAGACGACGGTATAGGACAGGCCGGTCTCGCCCATACCCTGGATAATGACGGTGCTGATGGCGATGCCGGTGGCGCCGCCCATCTGGCGGAACATGGTGCGCAGGGCGGTAATCGTGGGGATGCGCTCCGGCATGAGCTCGATGCAGGCGTTGTTGGCCGCCGGGGCGGAAATGCCGGCGCCGAGGCCGGTGAAGAGCATGATTATCATGAGGGTAGTGGTAGGACTGAACAGGCCCGCCCCGGACAGACGCAGTGAGAGTGCGCCCAGGCACAGGGCGATTATTATCGAGCCGATGAGCATCGGCCCGCGGTAGCCCCACCGGTTGATAAGGAGGCTGGTGACCGCCGAGGCGGCCATCATACCGAAGAAGCGCGGAGTCAGGGCCAGGCCGGCCTCGATGACGGTGAGGTTGTAGGTAGTGATGGCATAAAGGGGGATGAGGGTGAATATGCCGAAGGCGCACAGACCGTACACCATGTTGAAGATATTTGCGGCCATAAAAGGCCGGTCACGAAGGATGGTCAGGTCAAGGATGGGGTTTTGAGAAGAGCGCTCGCGCTGGATAAAACCGTAGAGAAAACCGCCGCCGGCCAGGAAGCAGGGCAAGGCAGCAGCCCAGGACTGCCAGTCACCTACTTTTGAAAGCTGGGTCAGGCCGAACATGAAGGCGAAGAGAAAGCCAGCCAGCCAGCCGGCACCGACGAAGTCGAGTCCACGCCAGGGCCTGAAGCTGGCGGAGGTTGCCGGGTCATTCCGCAGCAGGAAGCGGGCTATGATGATGACGAGAATGCCGATAACGGCGGTGACGCCGAAGGTAGCGCGCCAGTTGAAAGCTTCAATGAGCAGAGCGCCGAGGTTGGGGCCGATAATCATACCGACGGGGAAGACACTGCTGAAGAGCCCGATGGCCTTTTGCCGCGACTGCGGGAACTCGTCGCTGACAATACCCGCGGCCGAGGGCAGGAAGCCGGCGCCGCCGGCGGCCTGGATGATGCGGAACAGGATGAGGGAGTAGGCGTCCGGCGCTACCGTGCACAGGGCCGAGCCGAAGGTAAAGATGCCGGTGAACAGAAGAAACGACGACCGGCGGCCCATGGTCTCACTGAGGCGTCCCGCCACCGGCATCAGAGCGATCTGAGTGAGCTGGAAAGCATTGAGAATCCAGCCGCCGAGCACCACAGAAATATGCAGTTCGTCGATAATGATGGGGAAGGCTACGGTAATAGCGGTGACATTGACCGAGCCCAGGAAGAGGGCAAGACTGACGCCGAAGAAGGCGAAGTAGCGACGCACGGGTTTAACCTAGCCGCCGGCAATGGGCGGTAAGAAGACGATAGTGGCGTTATCGGTTAGTGGGACGGTTAGGGCCTCCCTGAGCAAACACTCGCGGTCAGGGAAGATAACGTGCAGGTCGTTCACCTCGGTGCGGAAGGTGGCGCCGAAGTCCGAGGTCATGCGGTCGAGCAGGGCGCTAAAGAGTGTGCCGGCGGGCAGGTCATAGGTCTTCTGCTTGACGCCGGTCAGTTCGCGGAGCTGGGCGAAGAGGAGGACTTCAATTTTGATATTAGACATGTTACAGAAGGGAAATTATACCACCACGCCAGATTTCTCGGCAGTTGCCTCGAAATGGTTAACCATCTCGAGCATCAGCGAGAGGTCTGGTAGCGGGGTGGCCCTGCCTGTGCTTCGTCTACCCGCCGAAAATCGGCGGCAGGAAAACAACCTGATCGCCATCCTTAAGCCTGGTATCCATAACCTCATCGGGAAAATACTCGCGGTCGCCGATGAGGATGCGGGTGCCTTCCAGGTTCTTGATTTCATCGCGGAAGTTATCGCCGTGCTGGCGGGCGAGCAAATCAACCAGGTCTCTGACCCTGGCGCCGGCAGGCAGTTCGACATGCTTCTGCCGTACTCCGACCATTTCACGGAGCTGGGCGAAAAAGACAGCTTCAACTTTCATTTGCGGTTTATTCAGGAGGTTGTTTTATGAAGGGGCAAGGCCTCTTCTATTGCTTAATCGTAAATCCCAGTCCTAACTCTTGCAACTTTTCTGCAGTCGGGATGCCGCTGGTGTCCCAGCCGCGCTGTTTGTAGTAATCGTCGAGTAGTGTTTCAGCTTCGAAGGTCTTGCCGGCGGACGCGCCGGCTGGTAAGGTCTCCTTTGTAATCCTGTCCGGCATGATATCGTCTTTCCGATTGAAGCCCTCGCGGACATTAAACAACTGCTCCAGATTGTAAATACGCTCGCCAACCTTCCACAAATAGGCTTCATCCTCGAAGTCTTTAACGCCGGTAGCAGTGTACAGAAGTCTGGCAAACATCTGGAGATTGCCCCTCAGATATCCGCCGGCAAAGTTGCACAGGATACCGGTCTCCTGTGCGGCAACAAAGTCCTGGTTCCATTTGGTGATTTCGCCTTTCTGCTCGACGGCGAAGCGGTCAATCTTCTGTCCCTTATAGCGGGTGCCGAAAATCTCCTGGAAGGAGTAGCCGGAATTGTGGTCGGCGCCGATGGGCAGGGTCATCAAGCTTAACCCATGGGCCTTGGCACCGCGCGGGTCGTAGGCCGGGAACTCAAGGCCTTTGACATGCATGGCGTATTGCTCACTGCCGCGGTCCAGTTTCTTTGCCATGAACCGAACGCCTTCGGCGAGGAGGTCGCCGACGCCCTTGCGGTAAGCAATCTGCTCGACCAGCGATATAGCGGCTGAGCCGTTTCCGTAGCTCAGTTCAAGGCCGCCGGTGTCCGACCTGGTGATGAGACCTTTTTCGTAAAGCTCGTAGGCCATGCCGATAGCACCGGCGGCGGAGATGGTGTCAACGCCGAGCCGGTCGCAAAGATGGTCGGCCGCCACCGTCAGGCCGAGGTCGGCGACACCGATAGGCCCGCTGAAGCCCCAGATGGTCTCGTACTCGGGGCCCTCCGACCACTCGCCGGCCCACTTGCCTGAGTTGATGTGGATGATGCTCCCGCAGTGGATCATGCAGTTGTGGCAGGCGGTCTTACGGACGCGCACCTTTTTGAACTCCGCACCGTCAAGAGCTTCCCAGCCTTGAAGCATACCTTCACGGAAGTTCTTCGTCGGGTACATGCCCAGGGTGTTGGTGGTAGCCGCAGTGCCCTGGGTGCCGGTCTCCGAGAAAAAGGGATAGCCGCGGTCGGTGCGGATGGCCTCTATCCAGGCTTTCGATGCCTCAGCGAAGCCAGCCGGGTCGGAGTATTCCATGGGCTGTTTGCCACGAAGGGCGATGGCTTTGAGGTTCTTAGCGCCCATTACCGCGCCGCCGCCGCCGCGCCCAGCACAGCGCCGGTCGCTAAAGATGCCGGCGTATTTGACCTTATTCTCACCGGCGGGTCCGATGCAGGCGATGCGGATTAACGGGTCGCGGAGCTCCTCGCGGATAAGCTCATGGGTATCGTCGCAGTCGAGCCCGGTAAGATAATAGGCATCACGGAACTCGTACTGGCCCTCTTTAATCCAGAGGTAAACCGGTTTTTCGGAGATTCCTCTGATGATGATAGCATCGAGCCCGGTGGCTTTAAGTTCCGAGCCCCAGTGGGCGCCGCCGCAGGACTTGAAGTAGCCGCCGGTGAGGGGAGACTTGAAGAAAACTTTCCAGCGGTGGAATGACTGAGCGGTGCTATCAGCCAGCGGGCCAGCCAAGAAGACAAGTTCGTTGTCCGGGCCCATCGGGTCGATGCCCGGCTTGAGGTTGTCATAGAGGAGCTTGACGCCAAAGCCGCGGCCCCCGATATAGTCATGGATGAGGTTGTCATCCAGTGTTTGCTCTTCGAACTTGCGGGTGGTGAGGTCAACACGGAGAATTTTGTTCTTATAGCCGCCCATAAGTTACTCCTTTGTAGGGATTGTCCCTCATACATTTGGGATTCGTGATTATAACATATGACCGGAGTAGTACGTCAAACGTTTGGTAGGGAAAGTTTATTGGTAGAGGCCAGCCCCCATCACTGTTATAATTTATCGCCATGAGGATAGTGCGGTTCAAAGCTGATGGCACGGTCCGGTACGGTGAGCTATCGGGGGAGAGCATCCGGGCTTTTAAACGCAGTCCGTTTAATTTGGGTGGGAAGAAGGCCGATGGCCCGGATTACCGCCTTGCCGATGTGAAGCTACTGGCGCCGTGCCGGCCATCGAAGCTGGTATGTATCGGACTGAACTACCGTACCCATGCGCTTGAGCTTAACCAGCCGCTGCCGCTAGCACCGTTGCTCTTTCTAAAGCCGCCATCGGCAGTGCTTGATCCGGGTGGAGCGATTGTCCTGCCTCCAAACTCACGGCGTGTTGACTACGAGGCTGAATTAGGGGTAGTCATCGGGCGGAAAGCCAGGAATGCGCTCCAGGGTGATGCGCTGAAATATGTCTTCGGCATCTTCTCCGTAGCAAAGCTGGTCAGCTTTATCTCCGGGGTGATGACGCTTTTACCCGGCGATGTTATTGCCACCGGTACGCCGTCGGGCATTGGCCCGATGAAAGCCGGGGATACTGTAGAGGTCGGTGTTGAGGAAGTGGGTTCTCTGAAAAACAAAGTAGTTGCGGTTGAGGATAGCAAGGAATGAGCATCGAGCTGGTAGTTGGTATCGTTGCTTTCATCGTTGCCGTGGCGGCGATCGCCGTCGCGGTATGCGCAACCGGCGCCTTCGAGTACCTCGGTGGCAAGCGTGCCGGGCCTTCACCTGAGCCTAAGGATAAGCTACTGGCCAGACTGCTGGCGGTAAATTGCCCGGGTCTGCCGTACCAGGTAAGGCGCGGCAAGTCCACCGATATCGTCATAGAATGGAAAATCGTCGATGCCGACTGGCATGAGGTCCTATCCCGGGAGCAGGTGAAGGAGACATACCTGGCCTTCCTGTTGCTCGATGAGACGCGGCATGCGGCGCGTTACTGGGAGATTATGGGGAGGGTGGATTGGACTACAGTGGTAGCTGGTCTGCCCCAGGTGAGCTGGCGCAAGGAATTTATACGAGGGCGCGTCCTTTTCCGTAAGTCATGGGGGGCACGATACGATATCAGGGATGACGGCACTCCCGGTAAGGCTTACGAGTACCGGTTCGATGTCCGGTGGGTGCGCGACCCGGTGATAAAGGTGGTCAGGGAGGCGGGGTGGGAGTTCGTGCCGGTGTTAAAGCGCGAGCATGCTAAGTACGATAAGGAGGCGATCGAATGAAAAGGTACCGGCTGGCGCTTGGTCTTGGTTTCTTGCTTTGGTTCGTCCCGTTCCTGATTTCGTTTCTGGTGTTTCCGTTGAGGGCTTCACACCTGGCGTTCTTTGAAGCCATCATGACGGTGGTGCTGGCCCTCTGCGTGGCGCCCCTGGCGATATTTTATTTCCGTAAGGCAAGATTGTTCACGGTGCGTGAAGGTGTTCTCCTTGGAGTGCTCTGGCTTGCCATCAGCCTGCTTATGGACCTGCTGATGTTTACGTGGGGGCCGATGCAAATGCCGCTTCTTGATTACATGACTGATATCGGTCTCAACTACCTAGTTTACCCGGTGTTTACCATAGGCTTCGGATATGCAGCTAGAGCCGTGTCTCCTCCCAGTGGATGACCCGGCTTGACCAGATATCTTCTATGGTGGCTTCGAGACTGGCTTGCTTTGGCTCCCGGACGTTGAGCAGACGGTCGATGACGTGGTCGTCGAGCCGGGCGAGATACTGGCATTGTTTACGGAACTCAAGGACCGTTTCCTCCGTGCCACCATAAATTAACCAGTCGATCTCGTTCATGTACTGGTCGAGCCGGTCGCGTACCTGAAGGCAGACGCGGGCAAAGAACTCTTCAATTTGCTTGTCGCGGTGGCGCTCGAAGCGGCGTGCAGAAGAGCCTCCCTGGCGGTGCCGGGAGTGGATGTTGCCGGTGCCGACCCGGCTGGCCAGCAGGCGTTCTCCCCGGAAGAGGCCGATGGCATACATCCCGAGCCTGAGCAGTATAACTGCCACGGTCAGGTCGCGGGAAAGCACCTCCCGAAGCGGTCCCGAGTACAGATTGAGGAAGATGTGTTTGTCCGTGACCGGGAATGGCGGGACAAGCAGGTCACCGGTGTGCTCGCCGCGGAAGACGACTCCACCGGTAGGGGATGCGGCGATAATTTCGGCAAGGCCGGCTGGCAGTTCACCAGCGACAGCGGAGCTGGCCGTTAGCTTCTCGACCTCGGGCAGAAGTGTGCCAGGAGATATATAAACGGATGCCGCCGGACCTGGTCTGTTTTCGAGTTCGGTTAGCCAATCGAGCGCCTGTTTCCGCCTGAGCCGGGACTCCGTTAGTGAGAGCAAGGTAACTGCCCTCCTTCCCTTTACAAGCTTACCATGGTTACGCCGTCGCCGCCTTCCTCGCGTGTGCCGGGACGGAAGGACTTGACCAGCGGGTGCTGGCCCAGAATTTCCCTGACGACACTCCGGACGGTGCCGGTAGCAAAGCCGTGGATGATGCGTACCTGGCTGAGATTAGCCATGAAAGCGTCGTTGAGATAGCCGTCGAGCGCCGGGTAAACATCATCGGCCCTTTTGCCGCGCAGGTCAAGCTCGAAGGACATGGCGCGTGATGTGAACCGCGGCTTGACCGAGACTGAATCCGGCAGTTTGGCGGCTAGCGGCGGTATCTTCTCCACCCCGTCAATACCCAGGGTGATTCGTGTCTGTCCCGCCTGGACCTCTACCTGACGTCCCTCATTCAGTACGCGTACGATAGTCCCATCGAGGTTGGTGTTGATAAGACGCACTTTATCGCCGACGGACAGAGCCTCGGCGGGTGCTGTCTTTCCAGCTTTAGTCCGCCATGCCTCTCCCTCAAGCCGCTGGTGAAGTTCGGCCAGGGACTTCCGGGCGTGCTCGACGCTATCCTTGGAACGGCTCTTTTTTAGTTCGGCTTCGGCCTCGCGGAGCTGGCGCTGGAGGTCAGCGGCTTCCTGGAGCAGGCCGTCGCGTGTTTCCCGGAGCAGGGTGCGCTCTTCTTCGTGGATGCGGGCCAGGTCTTCCTGGAGACGGCGGCGCATCGTCTCGGCCGCAGCTCTCTGGTCGGTCAGCGATTTGGTCAGCTTTTCGGCCTTTTCTTTTTCGCTGGCCAGGTCGGTAAGCATGACTTCGACCTGCTGAGGGCCTCTGGCCATGACCCCGCGGGCATTTTCGATGATTTCTCGCGGTAGGCCGAGCCTGGCGGCAATCGCCAGCGCGTTGCTTCCACCGGGAGTGCCGACCGTCAGGTAATAGGTGGGCGAGAGGGTCACCGGATCAAAGGCCAAAGAGGCATTCTCGACGCCCTGCGTGGTATGGGCGAAGACCTTGAGGTCGCTGAAGTGGGTGGTGGCTACGACAATAGTGCCGCGTGACAGGAAATGGAGCAGGATGGCCTGGGCCAGAGCGACCCCCTCTAGAGGGTCGGTGCTGGTGCCGAGCTCGTCGAGCAATACCAGGCTGGAGGCGGTTGATTCGCCGATGATGCGGTTGATATTACCGATGTGCCAGCTAAAAGTGGAAAGGGTGCGCTCGATGCTCTGCTCATCACCGATATCGGCGAAGACACTATCGAAGACCGGTATTGAGCTTTCCTCGGCGGCAGGTATTGGCAGACCGGCCTGAGTCATCATGGTGAGCAGGCCGATGGTCTTGAGAGCGACTGTTTTGCCGCCGGTGTTGGGGCCGGTGATGACGAGTGTTGAGAAGTCCTTTCCGATTTCTACTGACATCGGTACCGGCTTGCCCTTGAGGAGCGGGTGGCGGGCGTTGACCAGACGGAGGACGTTCCATTTGCTTTCGGGCTTTTCGGGCTGAGGGAAAGTGATGCTGGCTTCGGTTGCTTTAAGTCGCTGGGCATAGCGGGCTTTGGCCAGGGCGAGGTCGAGTTCAGCCAGGTACGTGACGCTGGTGCTGACAGCACGTTCATTCTCGCCGACCATGGCGCTGAGCTCGGCCATTATACGCTCGACCTCATACTTTTCCTGGGCGATTAGCTCGCGAAGTTCGTTGCCCAGATCGACTGTTGCCCAGGGTTCGATGAAAACTGTGGCACCGGTGTTGGAAACGTCGTGGACGATGCCCTTGACCTGGGTGCGCAGTTCTGATTTGACCGGGATGACGAAGCGGCCATCGCGCTCGGTAACGATGGGTTCCTGCAGTAACCGCTGGCCGCGACGTGAGCGGGTGATGGCTTCAAGACGTTCCACTAGTTCCTGGCGGGCGGCGCGCAGACGGCGCCGCAGGTTAGCTAATTTTTCCGAGGCGCTGTCCATGACCTCGCCATCGGGCGAGATGCACCGGTTGATTTCGCTTTCGAGGTCAGGTATGGGAGTGATTTTACTGGCTATGCTCCAGAGAGTTGGGACTTCGGCTTTCAGCTTTTCGATGCCGGATCGGGCTACCCGTGCCGAGGCCAGAGTCCTGCCGATGTCCAGTAGTACAAGTGGTTCTAGGCTACTGCCTTTAGACGCCATCCGAGCGGCTTCGCGGACATCGGAAGCATATCCGATTGAGAAGTCCGGCTTCAGGGCAAGGACGCGCCGTGCTTCTCTTGAATGCTTTAGCAGGCCTGTTATTACTTCCAGGTCAGACGACGGCATCAGCCCGAGCGCCAGCTCCCGGCTGGCCGAAAACGAGGTCAGCGAGGCCAGTATCTCCCTGACCCTGGGGAACTCGAGCATCTCAAGACTGTGCTGGTCCACTTGGTCCTTTCTTATCTAGAGGGATTTGATGTGGAAGATGGTGATCGAGAAGTAGTCTACAGTGTACTTCGGCCACCGAGAAATTTCTGTAGTTTATAAATCCCTACGCCGATCTTTTGGTAGCCAGTTGCCAGTTTATCATTCTGAACAGTAGACAAAAGCGTTAGCGCTTCGTCGGATTGTAACCATGACAGGACTTCTGAAGCAACTTGTAGTCTTGTCACTCTGTCCTTCAATTCTCCAACGTCGGTGCTGGCTAGTGCTTCCTTGACTTCATCACTCAGGTATTCGGTGACCCCGGGTGACTCTATAATATCCACGAGCCCACTGAGCAGCATGCTAAGGCCATCTATTGCGGCTCTCAGACTCTCGGCAACTTGGCGTATGCGGGTCTCGAACATCTCGTCGTATGGAATATCTTTCGCATTATCCATCGTTGTCTTACTTCCTTCCGTGTTGTCTCGGGCTTGTGACTTGCCTATCTCTTGGGTGTGTCCACGGCTCTGCTCGGGCCGAGTAGTTCTGACGCGAGTGCGATCCCACCGAAGACGGCAAGACCAGCTACCAAAGCCTCGCCGACCCCCGGCATCTTCTTGTAAGCTTCAAGAAGGTCGATACTCTTTGAGTGGCCTCTAGGACATTGCTGATAGGCAAATCCATAGAGGTTGATTGGCATTCCACACCCGGGTACTGAACATTTGCCTACGACAGTGTTTAGTATTCTCTCCAAGTGTCCCTTGGCGCGGTGTGCACTCTCCATGGATTGCCGAGCAATCGTAAGTTCTGATTCTAGTTGCTGTTTCTCCCCACGTAGTGTTTCGCGGTCTCTGTTAGCTTGTTCAAGCTTCGTGCGTATATCGGCAAGCTCCTTCTGAACCCGTTCAGATTGGAGACCGCGTTGAATCAGAACCGATATTGCCTCCGACTGTGGTTTACCTGCCATCTTTGCGAAGCCGAGGAGTTCGCTCTTCAATTCTCTCGGAACTCTAGCATAGATTACACTAGCATTCATGTCCGACTCTCCTATCACTTAACTAGCTATTAACTATCTAAATGATAGCGTATAGGAACTAATATGTCAAGATATGGCAAGCGGAAACATTGTGTGAAGCGGCCCAATCAGGCTTTTGTTTCCGGATTCGAGTGTGCTCTGATCAGGGAGTTGCTGGTATTGTAGTATTTATGGGGCACTATTGCAGGGAGCACTATAAAGCCGCCTCTGAAGTGTCGACTTCGTTCGTCATAGCGTGGCTGTGTGCCAATGTATCGTGTCTTTCTATGCTTGAAAAGATATGCCGAGTATGCAGCAACTGCTGCGTCAAGCTCGTCGTGGGATGGTGGTTTCTTCATTGAGAAGCTTGGAAACTCTAGGCTACGGTCGATCAAAAGACGGTAACGTTGTCTTCGACCATTTAAGGTCGTCTTTTTAGGCATGGTATCTACGCTACTCATTAGCTCGCACCAGATTCTGGCCGGGTAGACTTCGATGAGATTAGCTTGTGAATATCCCACATCCGGAAGACCAAATAGGTGAAAAATGCCTGCGATGTATAGTGATTGGAAGAGTCTTATAGAGCCACTCACGAAATTAGCCATGAACTGGCCTTTGCGTATCACGTATGGCGATTTGGCTTGGGCCCCAAGTTTTCTTTCGCAGATTCGCATCCGGGCCCCTCGGTGCTCTGCAAGCCCTTGTGGTCCGTCAATTGCTAGAACCCAGTCTTGGCTAAGAACTTCGGGAGGTATGATTGAAGCCGGATCTTCGAATCGCGCCCATTCGTTAAAGTGGCAACGAAGGTTCTTGTCGAGAATAGCTACAGTACATGGGCGCGGGGCTTCTCTCCCCAAATCGGACAAATCAACTCCGATGAAGAAGTCAGCGTTCTGTCTCGTAACGTGGCGTCTCGGATTGGCCATCCAATTGTGTCAAATAGTAGATAGAGTGTGCTATCTAATAGTTACGCTGAAAGTCTTGGTCTCGGTGGGGGGAACACTCTCCCAGGGGCGCTGATAAGTTAGAGTCACTTTGGTGGTGCCTGTCTTGACGCCCTGAAAAGTGAACTTTTCGGTACCGCCGGCGCCGACTCTACCGGCTGCGCCGGGGTCCTGGACATAGTCCTTATTCGTGAGAGTAAGTATCATTGTGTCGTAGTTGAGCTGCCAGGAAAAGCCGGTAGTCGGGTTTGAGGCAAGGGCAATCACGAAAGGTTTGCCCACGCTAGCGGTGATCGGTACTTTATCATCGGTGTACTCTGGTGGAGCACCGGCGGCGCATCCGGCAAGCAGCGCGACAGCTAGAGTCAGGGCAATCACGGAAAGCAGGACTCGGGACATGTTTCACCTCCGAACAACGCTGGTGGCTGCATTATAGCACTGTCGGGAGGTTAAAAGGGGTGGCATCCGTCACCAGATGCTTCGCTTTGCTCCAGTATGACACGGAGAGGTCTTCGTCTAGCCAGATTCATCGGGTACCCACGGGATGATAACGAGGACATTTTTAGGGCGAAGGCTTTTGGCGGGCTCTTTCGATAGCGTCGATGTCGACCAACCGGGTCGGATTGGCCAGATTGTTCGGGTCCAGTGCTCTCTTGATTTTTTCCAGTATCTCTCGGTTTCGGGGAAAAGCCCTCCACACCGGGCCTTGCGGGCCAAGGTTGGCGAAGACGTTCACTGCCTCCTCCTCGATCATGCGGGTTGTGGCGTCCCGTGTGGCCTGTCCGAGGGACGCGTCATTATCATCCGTTTTCTCACGGGGACACTCCGTTTCCGCGATGGCGAAATGGCCCAGATCATAAGGAACAATCCAGGCTTTGTGCTCGTTATCGAGGAGGGGTGGGGTGTACTTGTCCGCAACCCACCAGCAGGCAACCACACTACGTAGGGCATCATCCAGAGAGTCGAAAGTAACGCCGGTAAGGGCATAGCCACCGCCGATACGCATGAGGCGGCAGGCATTGGCATCGCGCACCCAGTTGTTGGCCGCATAGGGGACCCATTTATCGTACACTTCGGTCGACACCGGGGTGCCGCCAGTTTCAGCGATGATCCCGGCCAGGACGCGTTCTTCGTACTGAAGCTGCTTTTCCGAAGCGTAAGCCCAGAGGCAGACCGCAATGCAGTTGCTAACATTTTTCTGCCAATAGCTATCGATCCAGGTGCGCCAGTACTCCTCACGCGATTTAGACCACCACCAGTTGTAATAGGTAGGCGGCCAGCAATGGACCATGCCTCCAATTTCAGAGCGGCTGATTTCACGCGCGGCCTCAATCATTTGCGGCATGTCCGGGTACTGGAACAGATGCCAGCGAAAGCGGTCTGGGGGCAGGTCACAGCGTCGCTCCGGAGCCACGCCTGAGGTGGGTAGTTGTGTTGGCCCCGGCCAGGGATATAGCTTGATGGCCATTCTGGTGATAACGCCCAGTGCCCCAACACTGCCAATTAGTCCTCTTAAGACAGCCCTGAGGTCCGGCCCGGGACCTTCACCCCAAAAATACTCCGTGCTAGCCGTCGATAAGGCCCCGGTCTTCAAGACGTCTCCGGAGGGTAGCACCCACTCGACACCAAGCACATTTCGCGCCGCAAAGCCGCTGCGATAAGCCGTGCCCTGAAAGCCGAAGGCGATATGATTGGCCAGACTGGACGACTGGGAACCAGCTTCAGGGGTACCATTTAAGAGGCCTTTCCGCATGGCGGCAGCCGAAACCTGGGCGTGTGTGACATATGGCTCCACGAGAGCGTACATATTCTTCTCTTCTATATCGAGACGGTCCATACGTTTCAGATCGAGGAGGCACCAGTAAGGCCGCACCGCAGAAGCGGTTACGAAGTACAACCCGGTGCTGAACGCAGAGTAAGGGAAGCGGAGGCGGTTAGCCAGCCTGACCACTTGCCGGACATCTTCGGTGTTCCCCGGCAGGACGACGAACTCGTACCGGCCGCGAGTCTGGAATGAGGGAGTTTGGGATTCCCGGCTATAGGCCTCCAGCATAGCCGGGTCGTCTGAGACAAATTCCGTACCAAGCATGGCCTGGAGCTCTCTCAATATGACGGTGTGCTTTTCATCGCCGTGCGGCATTAGCGTCTCCGTTTTTGATTTGCTCTTTACTCTCGCTTGATAAAGAACTAGATGACCCGTTGCAGTACTTCGACTATGTCCAGGACTTCGAGCCTCGCGGACAGGCTGGTCGCGGCATCGCTGAGACTCCTCTTACACCAGGGGCAAGCAGTAACTAGGGCGCTGGCGCCAGTTTCGACGGCTTCACGAATCCTCTCGGTGGCGGTGAAGTGGTTGAATTCGGGATAGGCTTCTAGAACGCCGCCGCCGGCACCGCAGCACCAGGCGTATTCCTTGATGCGGGCCATCTCGACCAACTCGATACCTGGAATGCTGGAGATGATGTGTCTTGGCTCCTCATAGAGACCCATGATAGGCTGTCCCGGGATATAGAAACCGGGCGCCTGAGATAGACGGCGCCCAATATGGCAGGGGTCATGGTAGGTTACCCTTGCCGGAAGACTTTTTCTGTACGTTATCTTACCCTGCTGAAGCAGGCGGTCAATAAACTCAATAACATGGAGGACTTCGAACTTCGCTCCTAGATCAGGATAGAGGCGCTTGATAGCGTAGTAGCAGTCAGCACAGCTGGTGACCACCGTCTTGACGCCAGCCCTGCTCCAGGATTCGATATTATGCTCGGCATACTTGGTGAACTCGCCGTGGTAGCCCATGGAGTAAGCCCGTCCGCCGCAACAGGCTTCGTCACTACCCATGATGCCGATGTCAAGGTCGGCGCCGGTTAAAAGAGAAACAGCAGCCCGCGTCGCCTCCCGTGAATCATGGTCGAAGCTAGAACGACAGCCGGCATGGAAAGCATATTCAGCTTTGTCACGAGTCAGGTCTTTGACGGCGAGCCCATCCGCCCACCGGCCACGACCGGCTTTCTTCTCCATCAGCATGTTATCTTCTCGCCGGAGGTTCTCAATCAGGGGAATATGCTGTGGCAGGAGCTGGCCATCGGCGACGAGGCGAGTTCTCATCTCAATCATGACTCGGAGAGGCTCCATGTCCTGAACACGTTTGCAGGCGGCGTCACAACCGCCGCAGGTGTTACACCGGTAGTAAATATTGAGAAGCCCGGGGGAATCGTCGTACTTCAGCCGCCCGTCAATCAGAGCTAGCGAGATATCCATACGCCCCTGGCAGGAATAGGCATCGAACAAGTAGTACTGGCTGGAGGGACAGACTTTGGCAAACCGGGGGTCTTTAACCTCCCAGGAATCAACCCACTTGCAGATAGAGCAGCGGGCGCAGTTCCATGCGTTTTTCCGGAGGTCCCAGTAATACTTCCGATGCCATTCATCCTGAGGCAGAGACCTGCCATTTACCATGACCATCAGTTTTTCTCCCGCCTCGCATTGAAGCAGATGCCGTCGATAACCAGACGACGTGAGAGATGGCAGACGGGCAATGAGTGGCTGGTCACTAATGGGCCTTGCCCAGGCGATGGACCGCATCTACCAGGGCAACAATTCGCTCTTTGGGCGTCTCAGGCTGGACGGTTTCGCCGAGGTTGAAGATGAACCCTTTAGCCTTAGCGCCCATGCGCAGGATTTCTTTGACCCGTGTCTCCATCTGCTTCTGAGGCAAGAAGAGGCAAAAGGGGTCGATGTTGCCCTGGACGGCGAAACGCGGTCCGAGTTTCTTGATGGCCTGGTCAAGGTTGGTTCGGTAATCAATGCCGATAACGTCGGCGCCAGTAGCCTTAATTTCGTCGGCGAGTGCGGAGAAGCCGTTGAAGAAGATGATTATCGGAACCGCTCTGGCGCCGTTTCTTCTCAGCGATGACACCACTTGTTTGACGTAGGGCAGGGCGAATTCTGCATAGTCGCGCCGGTTCAGAATCACCGCCCAGTTTTCGAACAGCATCATGGCGTCAACGCCGGCCTTGACCTGGGCATTGACGTAATCGCAGGTGAAGTCGGTCAGCTTGGTCATCAAAGCGTGGAAAGTCTTGGGCTCCTCAAAGAGCATCCGTTTGGTGTAGAAGTAGCGCATTGACTGGCCGCCTTCAATCATGTAGCCAGCAAGGGTAAACGGCGCGCCGGAAAACCCGATAAGCGGCACCTTGTTTCTTAGGGCTTTTGAAGCCAGCTTGATGCTTTTCATCACATAGTCCAGGCTTTTTTCAGCATCAGGTACGCGCAGGCGGTCAACCTCAGCTTTACTCCTGATTAGCGGTTCGTACTTGGGGCCTTTGCCGACCTCGTAGACAAGATTCATGCCCATCGGCATTACCGGGTTGAGCATGTCGGAAAAGAGAATGGCGGCATCAACGCCGAGTTCATCAACGGGCATGACGGTCGCCTCGGCGCATATATCCGGGTCGAGAATCATCTTCATGAAGCCGAGGCGGTCATAGATTTTGCGGAACCTGGGCAGACTGCGTCCTGCCTGCCGCATTACCCAGACCGGCGTATAGGTAACCGGCTCGCCACGACAAGCTCTTAGAAAGGTATCGTTCATTAAGACCTCCTTAACCAATGTCGCCAACCATCTGTTCGTCATCGAGGCTGGTGAAAAGCTTGATTGGCGGCAGTACCGCGTCGCGGTATTCCGTCCAGAGACGCACCCACTTCTCGTTAATGGGGGTGACCTCGATGTTGGCGTCATCAGCCGCCCAGATAAGTTTCTGATAATCGTCACAGTAGCGGGTTAGCAGTTCCAGGTTCTTTTGCTGGCGCCGCTCGTGCTTGTCGGTCCAGAGCTTGAGGTCCTTTAAGTAGGCGATAAGGCCCTCATGGGCGGGGACAAAAGTCTGCTCCAGCGCTTTCATCAACCAGAAACGGGTGCGGAATCGGTTCTCTCTATGGCGGTCCTTGTAGCGGTCGTAGTTCTCATCGAGCCATTTGGCGATGTGGTAGATGAGTTCGGCGTCAACACGTTCGTTGGTCAGTTCCAGGTTGAGGCCCTGCGTGCCCCATTTGCCACCGGCGGCCTTGAGGCTTTCTTCAGGAATGATGCCGAAATTGACCAGCGGGTCCTTTTCGCGAAAGCGTCTGGCGCCCTCAGGGTCCTTCTCAGCGTTGGTCTCTACAATGCCCAGGCCGAGCGGGTTCTTAGCGGCTTCGTGGATAAGCGGGTTGATAGGAAAGCTGAAGCAGATATCGGCCTTGCCTGAAACAACGGCCCCGATGTTCTCTTCTGGATTGTGGACCGGCACCCACTGGATTTCCTTGGGATCGACCTTGGCCCAGGCCAGCAGGCCTTCGACGACGCGGGTGGCGGCAGCGTAGGGGTTCATATCGGTAATGCGTGTACCGGGCTTGATATCGTAAGGTGTCTTGATTTTTGAATCGCCGCGGGTGAAGAAAGCGGCGTTCCCTTTGGACTGCATCCATACGACCCTTACCTGGAAAGGCCCGCCGTCGCGGACAGCATATTTGCGGTCAGCCATGACCATCTGGCTGGTCTCGCTAGGAGCGCCGATAGTCTGGTCGGACAGCCCGACCCGTCCCAGCCAGCGGAAGCGGTTGACCGTGTTGTAGTCGCCGCCAATCTGGAATTTCATGCCGGTATCCTGCTGAAGCAGGTCGGCCCAGCTATGGGCGCCATCAACAGCGACGCCGGACCAGGTCAGGATGCGGTGTTTTTCAGGCCATTTGTAGCTTTTCTTAGCAGGCATGGGTTATCTCCTTCCAGCGGCGAATTCATCGGTCTTAATGTTGCGGAACATGCGGAACTTGGGCAGGTTTATTTCCTTCTTGTAGTTCTCCCAGAACTCAATCCACTTCGGGTTCTGGTGGTTTACCCACAGGTTCATCTCGTCGGCTTTGGCGATGGCGGCGGTGTTAGCCTCACAGTAGCGGGTGACCATGCCAACGTTGAATTTCTGACGCCGGTCGTGGTCAGCCGTCCACAGGCCGAGCTCTTTCAAATAGGCAATCAGGCCCTCGTGGCAGGGGTAGAAAGTATGATTAAGCTCGTCCATCAAGTTATCACGGGTCATGTATTTGCACCAGGGATGCCCGTCTTTGTAGCGGGACCAGTTCTCATCCATCCACTTCGCCAGGTGGTATACGTATTCAGCGTCGCTTTTTTCGTTGGTGATGTAGAGGCTGGTGCCGATGGTGCCCCAGACGCCGATGCAAGATGGCGGTCCGTTGAACATTGGGCCGAAGGCGACCAGCGGGTCATGGGCGCGGAACCATGCGGCGCCCACCGGGTCCTTCTCTTCGTTCAGGTCTATCCAGCGCAGGCCGTGCGGGTTCTTTTCGGCTTCCACCACGGCGACAGTTGATGAGACGATGTGGGTCATATCGGCTTTGCCGTCAACAATCAGTTTCACTTTCTCCTCGGAACTGTATGCCGGCACCCACTGGACTTCTTTTTCGATGTCCTTGAGACCTGCCCAGGCAAGGCAGGCTTCCTGGATACGCTGACTGGCGACATAGTGACGCATGTCCACCACGCGTACCCCGGGTTTGATGTCGTAAATGTTCTTGATGTGGGAATCGCCCCTGACCACGATTCCGGAGTTGCCGCGAGATTGCACCCAGACCACTCTTATCTGGTAAGGCCCGGTGTCGCGGTCGGCGAAGCGGCGATCGCCCTCCATCATCAGGCTGGTTTCGGTGGTGCCGCCGGCGGTCATATCGAACAGCCCCAGCTTGGTGTACTTGAATCGCTCCAGGCTGTCCTTGGTGTTGGCGATGCGCTGTCTCATGCCGGTGTCTTTGCATATCTTCGGCACCCAGGCGTTGTAGATGTTGACTCCGAGTCCCGTCCAGCCGATGACCCGGATACTGTCGGGCCAGCGGAAGTTTTTTTTAGCCATTTATTGATTTACCCCCTCTAGAAAAAATTGTAGTTTGATAATAGGCAACTAATTCGCTGGGAAAGCTTATCCCGTTTTAACGGTTAATCTTTTACGCACCAGTGCAGGTGTAATCGCGGCCGCGCACATAACTACACCTACTATCGTTGATGACCAATCGGGGAAGGCAAACAAGAATCCTCCCGGGATGAGGAGACACCGCTGCCACAAACTTAGCCGGCCAACTTTGAATAGATGACCTTCGAGTCCCGACGCAAGTAACCCCAGTCCCACCATAGCAATCGAGAGATACTTCAGTATATCCAGGGGAGAGCTATTTAAGATGATTAGTGCTGGTTGTAAAAGAAAGAAGAATGGGAAAATAGCTAGAATAATCCCAAGGCGGACGGTACGGTAGGACGTTTTGACTGGGTCAGCGCCGGCAATTCCCGCGGCAATATAGGCATGGATGGCCACCGGTGGGGTCAGCCCGCCCATTCCTCCATACATGATGAGGAACAGGTGTACGGCGATCGTCGGCAGACCGGTCATCTTGATAACCGCCGGGGCCATGGTGACCGCCAGGAAGAGATAGGATGTACGGTCAAGGCCGACTGTGCCCATAGCTAAGCTGAAGAGGACACCGATTAGCAGTATCAGATAAACATTCTCGCCGCCAAAGCCAACAATCCAAGCGGTAAGACGCCCAGCCATGCCAGTCTTGAGCAGGCCGACCATGAAGAATCCCATTGGAAGGAAGATAGCGGTACCGAAATTGAGTAGGCCGGCATACTGGGCAAGGCCTCCTTCCACGGTCCGCCATGTCAATCGGGTCCTTTTTGTGAAGAAGGAAAGGATAAGTACCAGGAACACCGCATAGACCGGGACGATAACACCCCAGCGCATATAGACCAGCCCGAATACAAGAAAAGCGATGATGAGCAGATAGAGCCACCCGTCCTTTAAGGTTTTACCTATAGGAGGTATTTCGTTCTTAGGTAGGCCTCGAAGGCCGTGGGTCGCCGCATAACCATCCACCTGGACAAGAAGGCCGTAGAAATACAGAAGCGACGGTATTATGGCGGCAACCAGGACATCGGCGTACTCTACCTGGGCGATAATGATCATGATGAATATGCCTCCCATGATGGGGGGCATAGTGTCGCCGCCGGTAGAAGCGCATGCTTCGACGGCAGCGGCGTATTCAGGTTCATAGCCCATGCGCTTCATCGCCGGGATGGTAAAGCCTCCGGTGCCGGCGATATTGGCAATCACGCTGCCGGAGAGACTGCCGAAGAAGGCACTGGAGATAACAGCTACCTTAGCGGGGCCGCCCCGGTATTTGCCAGCTAGCGCCACCGCTAACTTAAGAAAGAACTCTCCGCCGCCCATACCCATCATCATGCCGGCAAAGAAATAGAAGCCAATGACAAGGTGCCCGAGAATCCGGGCGGGCAGTCCCAGCATCCCGTTATCGCCAAAGGCATAGTCGGTGATTAGGCCCTGAAAGCTCAACGGAAATCCAGAAATCGGCCACTGTGTTGGGATATAACCGCAAACCAGCGGATAGATGATAGCGAAAGCCAGCATGCCAACAAAACCCCAGCCGCCCACCCGTCGCCCGCATTCCAGCGCCAGTAACGCGAGAATACACCCCAGGGTAAACTGCAGTGGGGTCGGGTTATTGATCCAAACATTATTGCCAATAGCTTCATGATTGATAAGACAGTAGATGATAATTCCCCAGAGAATGGCCCCGAGCAGGTAGTCATACCATCGCGGCGCCACGCGTTTCTGTGCCTTCGTAGCGCCGACCCCCAGGAAGATGTTAAAGCCGAGGGTGGCATACAGGATGTAGTAATACCAGACACCGGTCAGGACGTTACCGAAAACGGGGATGGAAAACCAAAAAAGAATGAAAATGACCAGTGCGGCGAGAGAGGAAGTTATGAAGATAATCTTGAACGGAAGGGGCATAAGCCAGTAGCGGCTTAAGCCACCCTTGCGTTGTTCCTCGCCAGCGGCGTCGCTTTGAGGCCGGACGTTTTTGGGTAATGGATTCATCGTGTTGCTACCCATCCGTCCGGCTTCTGAGCGGATGGAATGGGTTCTCTATACTATCTTAAAACTATTTCAATCCGAGTTCAGCAACCCAGGGTGCATCGACTTTGAGACTTTGGTGCATGGCAATTGGCGGCAGGTTCTTTTCCTTTTTATAGTTTTCCCAGAGTTCGATCCATGCTTTGTTGTTTGGAACTACTTCAATTCCCTTTTTGTCCGCGAGGGCGATGGCCTCGGCATATGCGTCGATATAGACCTGCAGTATCTTGATGTTCTGTTTCTGGCGCCGCTCGAGGTCGGCATTCCAGAGGCCTATTTCTTTCAGGTACCAGATAAGCCCGGTATGGGCCGGGACGTAGGTTGTTTCTAACCCCTGCATGAGCACTTGACGGGTCATATCGGTCAGGCCACGATGACGGTCCTTGAATTTGTCATAACTATTGTCGAGCCATTTAGCGACGTTATAGACGAGATTGGGGTCGGTCTGCTCACGGGTAATGTAGTATTTCTCTCCGACGGTGCCCCAGTGACCGCGGGCCTCAGGGACTACCGTCTCGCCCATTATACCGAAAGTGTACATCGGGTCAGAGAGCCGGAACCTGGCGGCTCCCTCAGGGTCAGCTTTTGAATTCAGGTCGATAAACTTGATGCCGAATGGCGCCGCCGCCGCCTCGTAGATGTACTCCGATGTCGGGAAAAACCACATGATGTCGGCGCGGCCTTCAGACACGGCTCTGACAGCGCCTTCAGTGGAACCTGAAATAACCCACTTGACCTGGTCATGAGGCATCTTCACCCAATCGAGTATCGCCTTTGGGACCTTGACAATGCTCGGCTCGGTTGACCAGACCGACCATCGGATACCGGGTTTGATATCGTACAGAGAGTTAATATTGGAGTCGCCGCGGACAAATACCGCCGAGTGGGAATTACCGGCAACCCAAACAATCTTGGCCTGAAAACCGCCGCCCTGTCGCTCGGCGGCCTCTCCTATGGCTTCGGCATGGTTTCTTACACCGGACTTTCCGGCCTCGTGGATGAACATATCGCCGTCTTTGACGACGTAGAACCTTTTGTTGGCATTGCCCTCAGGTACCACCATAATGGCCATGCCGCTGTCTTTTTCAAGCATGGAACACCAGGCAACGAGCGCGGTTACTCCTGCCGTGCCCGCCGCAACGACGGGTATCTTATCAGGCCATTTCCAGTTCGGGTCGGGCCCGGCGGCGTCATTCCCTGTTGTGCCAGCGGTGCTCCAATCAGAGCCTTTGGTGGGTGCGCATCCCGATAAGAAAGCCGTACAAAGGAGTGAGAAAATCAGGAACCATGAAGCTAGCTTTAAATTAGTTAGTTTCATTCTACCTTATCCTCCCATAATCATGTCTGTTCATGGTTGCCGTATAAACTACGTATTAGTTTTTAACCGTGCACGGCCGCGTTTTGGTGATACTCTTGTCTCCCAGCGTGGCCACGACCTCGATTGTAGCCTGGCCTTCGTGGGTCCGTTTACTTATCTCCCATTCCCAGGTAGCCAGACCGCTGCTATCGGCGATTCGTTCTTTGTCTGCGGGGTGCGCGCTCCGAGTGCCAGTATCCGGGTTGATAAAGGTTAGAACGCACTTCGCGCCGGGCGCGGTCTTGACCGTGACCTTCATCGGGCCGCCCTGCGGGGTGGTCTCGGTGGCGGAAACGAAGTCAAGGGTTAGGGCGCCTGGTGAAGTAGCCGGTGGGGTGGTCGTTGGTGGGGTTTTGACTGCTGGCGGTGTCGCAGGCGGAGTGGTTACCGGTGATGATGGAGTCTTAGCTGCTGGCGTTGTCGCGGGGGCGGGACAGCCGGCGGCCAGCATTAGAACGATGAGGCTCATGACGATGAGACAGGACATCCCAATTGTTTTAACCACATCAACCTCCTTAAAATAATAACATTCTAGCGGCTATTAAGATAAGGTGCCGGAAGTGGGTATCGAAGTCTTGCCATCTCTGATATAATGGAGTATACACGGAGTATACTCCGTATATTTAAGGATAGCAGTATGCCGGTGGTTTTGTCAAGAGGTAACCGCAATTAAATGTTTACATCGTTGGCGCTTATTGCCATAATTGCTTCCAATCGTCGGGTATATGTAAGTTTGTAAGGCTTGAAGTCTCATTAAGAACGTTAGGTGGTAACACGAATGTCTGGTAACAAGAACATTGAATATTTCTATCTCTGGACTCTGATACGGAACATTAGCCATCTAATTGGTAAAATCAGGGACCGGGAGTTAAGCCAATACGGGCTGACAGTTATGCAGTCGGCGGCCTTATACATGGTAAATGCCTATGGCGAAAGGGCCACGCCGGCTAATATTGCCAGAGCACTGTTTCGCGAGACCACGACCGTTTCCAATCTGTTGATACGCATGGAACAGCAGGGGCTGGTGAAACGTATCGAAGATAGAAGGCGCCGGGGGCAGATAAAGGTGGTGCTGACCAGAGCTGGAGAGCGTGCTCTGAGAGACTCCAGACAGCGAGAGTCAATCAAACGGATAATGTCGCAGTTGGATAACGGCCAGATTCAGAGACTGAGGGCAGACCTCGGGGAGTTGAGGAAGGTAGCGTTGCAGGAGTTAGGGCTTTCCCCCGTGAACCCTCATTTGCCGGATAGCGACCAGTAGTGTCTGCCTGCAGGTCAGAGACTGTGCCGGGTGAGATTCCTGTCTGCCGTCGCCCCGTCAGAGCGCTCACTGCGTTCGAGATGACACCTCACTATTGTGTCGTCGGGCGGAACCCGGCCCCGTCCGGCCGTCCGCCTGTGTCTGGCGGCGCCGTCAGTTTCTCGTAGATTGCTGGTTTCTCTTTCTTGACCAGTTCCAAATTATCACCAATGACGTCGTTGAGGACGCCCCACTTGCCTTTACATATCCGGTAAAGGTCGTTAACCTCTTCATCAGTCAGTACTTGAGTTGGCCGTGGAACGGAGCGGCCGGCAGCGATGTACTGCGGGCTGTTGAAGTTGAACGAGTGCTGCCACCAGTCGGTGAACTCGGCCCGTCCATCTTTACCTTCCATCTGTTTGGCGGCACACCTGGCCGCTTTGAAGCCGGCAGCCAGCGCTCCCTTGATGGAGCATTCCACGAAAGACACCGCATCGCCGGCGAAAAAGATGTTACCCGCCACCGGCTCGGCTAGCGACATTCTCAGCATGCGGGCACATCCGAGCCGTTTGACTACTCTGGCTTTTTTGAACCAGCCGGCATAGCGTGGATGTTTCATAAAGCCATCGAGCGCCGCTGGCAGGTTGATCCCCGGTGTGGTGCTGGTATGAAGCTGGAAAGTATCACCAGGCCACAGACCGAGGGCGAAAAGCATGTAACTGTTAAGGCTGGGAATGGCGATGGTGACAAAGGTCGATTCCGGGTAGCCGGTTTCAACGCCTTCGAGGATGTACATCAGGACGCGGCTTTCGCCAAGGGGACGTCGCTTGGCGTTCAGCCCCATGGTATCAACGATGCGGGACATGACGCCATCGGCGGCGACCAGTGCCCTGGCCTCGAGCGTTTCCTGTCCGGTCCTGGTCTGCACCGGTACCATGACGCCGCCGGGAACATTCTCGGCGGTAAGGACAGATGTCTCCGTCCGGATTTCGGCTCCTGCCTCGGTTGCGGCTTTAAATAGGTCGGCCGTGAATATTTCCTTGTCGAGCTGGAAAGCCCAGAAGCGGTTGTTGTCCGGGTAGTTCCAGATTTCGTAGCCGGATGGTGAGAGGTTGACCTTATTGTGATAGACGCGAATAGGGCCGGTGTAGTCCACGGAGAAACCGAGCTGGAAAAAGTGGAACTGGGCCTTGTCGGCATCCATCTCCAGTGTTATCTCTACCGGCTGGACGGTCTTGTCCGTAGGCTTCTTGGCGGTCATGAAGCCTTCACGGCTCATACGGACAACCGCACTGCAAGCGCGGTTAATTTCGGATATGTTTTTCTTTGACTCTAGCACCAGCGTCTTCAGGCCGTCCCGCGCTGCGGTTCTTGCGGCAATCAGACCGGCCATGCCGGCGCCGGCGATAATCACGTCGTATTTCATCGGCTCACCCCTATTTTG
The DNA here is from genome assembly GCA_040753815.1 of Chloroflexota bacterium. Taxonomy (GTDB): domain Bacteria; phylum Chloroflexota; class Dehalococcoidia; order GIF9; family JBFMDU01; genus JBFMDU01. The sequence goes on along the minus strand of JBFMDU010000016.1, from coordinate 93,490 downwards.
TTACTGGAACCTTGATATCACCCGCTCCAGGCTTTTTAGGAAGACGTCCATTACTGCCGGGGTTTCGGCAAAGCTGGCGCCAACTCTGGCGGGCAGGCCAAGCTGGTTCTTCCACGAGTCCGGCTTCTCACCCATGACGTCATTCAGGATGTGCTCGCTGGTGGTAATCATTAGCGGGATGAAGAGGACATCTTTGAAGTCGGCCTTCTTAAAATCGGTAAAAGAGCTGGTCCCGGGCAGTCCGTGAATCGTTCCCATGAAGACATTGCGGTAGTACTTTTTAGCCAGGTCTTCCATTTTGAGAAACGGGGCATTAGCTCGTGCTTCGTGATCACTACCGTGGCCGACGAGAATGTTGGCCGTAGTCGGGCCGCCGAACTGCGCTGCCATGGCCTTTAGTGTTGGCTCGATATTGGCCGGATCGGAGAGCAGTGGTGTGCCGTACTCTATTCTAATCCCTGGCGCTGGTGTCTTAAGTACCATATCGCTCTCACTGCCTTCGTGGACCAGCAAACACTGGACGGCGGCTTTTGTCTTGCCTTCCATATTAAGGTGGGCATAAAGTTCTTCAAGGCTCCTTATTGGAAGTTTCCGGGCGAACAGGGTCATCTGGCCGGCGGCGCGGACGCGCTGGAGGATAACACGCCCGGTAAAGGCCCAGTATACCTCGTAACCGGGGAAGCGGTTGCAGACCAGGGTATCGATAGCCTCCAGACTCTGCTGGGCAGCTTTGTCTCCGGTGCCGTAGGCAGCAATAACGATTACTGGTTTAATTGCCGTCATCTTTCAGTTTCCTCCTTGTGTAACTGGCGTTTGCCGTTTGCGACTGAACCAGGCATAAATGACAGTGCCGATAGTACCCATGACCGCCGAGAAAATAAAGACCATGCTCACGTTTGACATGTCGTTGACGGCGCCTCCTAAGATGGGCCCCAGAGCCATGCCGATGCTGGTGGCGGTAGCCAGGATGGAAGTAGCCGTGCCCATGCCGAACTTGCGCCCCTCTTCAATCGTCAGCGCGGCTAGGGTCGGCATGGTGATGGTTGCACCGGCCACCCGTATAAGCAAGATAACCATGAGGTACCAGAAGCCGGTGGCTGTCGGAATCAGCGCCAGGATGAGGAAGTTAAAAACACTGCCGCCGATAAGTAAGAGCCTCCGGTTGAAGCGGTCGGCCAACCGGCCGGTGTATATTTGCAGGAATGAAGTGAGCAATAGGTTCATGGCCACGAGAAGGCCGATGAAGGTCGGGTCAATGCCAAGCTGGACGCCGGCGAAAATCGGGAGGAAGGCCATGAAGGCGCCCATGCACAACTCGAACATCATGCGGTAGGCAAAGAGGCCTTTCATCGGGTCGCTTTTGCCCATCTCTTTGAAAGATCCGCCGGCGCGTCTTTTCGATTGGATTTTGTAAGATTCGGGTAGGAAAGATACGACAACGATAAAACCCACCAGGGTAATGATGCCCATGGCAATGAAGGCGGAATCCATGCCGAAATAATCGGCGAGAACACCGCCGAGAAGCGGGCCGACGCCGAAGCCAACAAAAAAAGCGGTGTTGAAGTAGCCCATCCATTTACCCTCTTCGCCGCGCGGCGACATTTCGCCGACCCAGGCGTTGGCGATGGGCACCACAAGGGCTGAGGCCGCACCGTGGAGGATGCGGACCATGGTGAGAAGGAGAGGGTCGGTGGCGAAAACGTATCCAAAGGAAACGACGCCGCACGCTACCAGGCCGATGCTCAGGAATATCTTCCGGCCGCGGCGGTCTGACAGCCAGCCGAAGAGCGGCATAAGAGCGGCCCGTGAAGCCGAATACCCGCCGAAGATAACCCCTATCCACAGTCCGGAAGCCCCCATGTCTCTGGCATACAACGGCAGGATCGGCGCAACAACGCCAAGACCGAGCATTGCGGCAAAGATGGAAAAGGCAACAATAGGGAAGCCCCGGACAAGCCGTTGGCGTTTCTGCGCGGCTTCGAGGTCAGGCGTCGGAGATGCCTGTGCGCTGGCGTGTGTGTTCAAGGGTCAGGTTTACTATTGTACTACTTAGGCAGGTCGTCAAACAGCTTGAACTCCGGTATGCCCAGCTTATTCTTGTAGTCCGCCCAGTATGTCTGCCAGTCCGGGTTCTTGGGGTCGACGACAATCTGGCGGTCGTCGGCTTCTTCAATCGCCTTCGGGTAGGCCTCGCAATAGCGGTTGATAAGCGCAGTGTTTTTCTTCTGCCGGATGTCGTGCGCCTTGGTCCAGATTCCAAGCTCTTTGAGGTATTCAATCAGACCCTCGTGGCAGGGGATGTAGGTGTAGCGCAGTCCTCTGGCAAGGGTCTCCCGGTTCTTGAAGGTGTTGTCCGGGTGGCGCTTCTGAAACCGTTTGAAGTTAAGGTCGAACCATTTGGCCAGGTTGTAGACGAAAGCCGGGTCGGTGCTTTCCAGCGTGACCTCGTAAACGATGCCTTCGGTGCTGGGTACATTGGCGGCTGATTTCACACCGCCCTCAGGGATAATGCCGAAGCGGATGAGCGGGTCGATTGTCTGAAAACGCTTTGCCCCTTCAGGGTCCTTAGCAGCGTCGAGCACCAGCCACTTGATGCCGTAAGGGTTCTTCTCCGCCTCGCGCATCGTCGGCGAGTTAGGGAAGCTGAAGCCGATTTCCGCCTTGCCCTCAAGTACCAGCTTATAGTTTTCGATTGAGTTGTTGGCGGGTATCCAGTCAATGTCTTCCTTCTTCACCTTGGCCCAGGCGAGCAGGCCTTCGACGACGCGTGTGTTGGCCACGTAGGTCATATGGACCATCTTGGTGCCGGGCTTGATATCATAGGGTGTGACCATCTTGCAGTCGCCGCGCATGAAGAAGCCGCTGTTGTTTTTGGAATGCACCCAGACCGACCTAACCTGAATTGGCCCCCCGTCGCGAGTAGCGTACTTGCGGTCGGCCATAAGCATCTGGCTGGTCTCGCTATGGTTGCCGCCGGTAAGCTGGAACATGCCCATGCCCAGCCAGCGGAAGCGGTTGACGGTATCGAACTCGGGGGCGACGTGGACCTTACAGCCGGTGTCGGCCTCGAACAGTTCCGACCAGCTTTTCGTCGATTCGTAGCCCATGCCGGCCCAGTTGATGACATTGAAGCGCCTGGGCCATTTGAAATCGGGGTAAGCGGGCATGACTAAGCCTCCTTAAGTGATTTGAACAGGTAGAAAGGCGGGAGGTTCTTCTCCTTTTTATAATTTTCCCAGAGCTCAATCCACTGCTGGTTTTCCGGCTGGATGGCTAGGCCTTTAGTATCGGCCATATCTTTGGCCTCCTGATAGGCGCGGACATAGCGGTCAATCAGCTCGACGTTCTGCTTCTGACGGTCGGCGTGGACCGGCGTCCAGATGCCTTTCTCGGTGAGGAAGCGTACCAGTCCTTCATGGGCCGGGATGAAGGTGTGCTCCATCTCTTCGAGCAGTGTATCGAGGCTCATCCACTGGTTCCATGGATGGGCGCTCTTGTATTTTTCATAGTTCTCATCGAACCAGCGGCAGAGGCGAGTGGTCATCATAGCGCTGATTTCGGCATGGCAGGTATAGAGGCTGACACCGACGTTGGACCAGACGCCGAGGCATGAAGGCACACCGGCGTGCATTTTACCGAAAGTGACCAGCGGGTCGTGAGCGATGAACCGCTTGTATCCTTCCGGGTCCTCGTTGGGATTAAATTCCAGCCAGCGTATGCCGTGAGGGTTCTTCTCAGCCTCCTCGACTGATGGTGAGGTAGGTATGCCGAAGCAGACATCGCACTTGCCTTCGATAACCGATTTTACGTTCTCCGGGTAGTTCTTGCCGGGGACCCAGGTAACGTCCTTCTTATCAATCTTGCCCCAGGCAAGGTAGGCATCAACGATGCGGGTGCTGGCGGCATAGGGGAGCATATCGGCAACTCGTGTGCCAGGCTTGATGTCATAGACGGTCTTGATTGGGGAATCGCCGCGGACGAACATACCAGAGCATGACTTGGACTGTGCCCAGATAGCGCGGATTGGCCACGGGCCGGTGTCACGGGAGGCGTACTTGTGGTCGGCCATCAGCATCTGGCTGGTCTCGGTAGTGCCGCCGGCGGTAAGCTGGTACATTTTCAGGCCGGTCCATTTGAAGCGGTTGACGGTGTTGCTCTCCGGTGTGATGATGATTTTCATCTTGGTATCTTCGGCCAGGAACTTTGTCCAGGACTTGGATACTTCGACGCCGACGCCGCTCCAGGCGATCATGCGGAAGTACTCCGGCCATTCAAATCGTGGCTTTCGGGGTGGGTTGAGGTCGGCGGCCTCCGCCGGGTTTACCTCTGCCATTTTCTTGCCTAGTTCGCGGCACTTCTCCAGAATCTCCGGCTTGGGCTCTTCGAAGGCCACCACCGTGTCGAACGCCCGCTTCCACTTCAGCTCCTGGAGGCGGTGGTTGAGACCGTCGAGGCACATTGCCCCACCGATGCCGGCGCTGACGACGCAAGAATAGACCTTATTTTTCGCCTTGGGCATTTTCAGCAAGTCGTAGTGGTATCTGCAGAAGAAGTCCCAGATCATGCCGGCCATGGTCTGGAAGTAGTTGCCGGTCCCCCAGATGAAGACCTCATAGTTTTCCAGGTCCGCCTTAGTCAGCTCGGTCACCTTGATGCACCGTACATCAGTGGCCCCGGCCGTCTTGGCGCCTTCTTCGCAGGCTTTGGCCATGCTTTCAACATGTCCGGTTTGAGTCCAGTAGATAATCAACAGTTTGTTCACGGTTCCAGGCTCCTTTCCTTGAGAGTTAGCCATCAATCCGTAAGCAGGCATCGGGCGATGCCGGCAAGTGCATGCGGTAGTAAAATTAGCCTAGTGTAATTTTACTGGATTAGCCGCCCCGGACAAAACGACCATACTGTTGATTCGGCGTGAACTGTTATGTGGATTGGTATTCTGGCGGCGGTGCAATGTCTATGATATAGTCCGCCTGTGGGTGTGACCATAGCGTGGCAAGATAAAGATCGTCCATTGACCGTGTAGGCGTTTCAATACTATTACGTATGCAGGGGATGCTATAAGGAGGAAACATGTCGGGATACGGAACAGTACCACTTGAATATGATGAAATCACCGTGGCCACGGTACAGATGAACCCGAGGCCGGTGACGCTGGAGAACCTCGCCAGCGACCGTAAGCGTAACCTGGAGCACATGCTCTATTTGTGCGATGTTGCCCAGCAGTGGCCTATAGGTCGAAAGCAACTGCTCGTTTTTCCCGAGTTTACTCTAACCGGATTCAGCGAGCGATGGACGAGGGATGAGTGGCTGAAAGTCGCTATCATGGTTCCGGGTCCGGAAACCGAAGCTCTGGCGCAAAAGGCAAAAGAGTGGAACTGCTACATCGCCTTCGGAAGCCACACGCAGGACCGGGAATGGCCTGGTCACTTCTTCAACTCGGCAATCCTGATTGGCCCGAAAGAGGGTGTCATCCATGTGCACTGGAAAGCCTACGGCGGTTTTCCCGGGATGGGTCTGGAGTACTCGACCTGCGCTCACGATGTCCTTGATAAATATGTAGCTAAGTATGGGTGGGATGCCGTTTGGCAGGTGGCAAAAACGCCCATTGGCAATATTGCTGTTTATATCTGCTCAGAAGGGTTCGCGCCGGAAACTGCCCGGGCCTTTGCCTTCAACGGGGCGGAAATCCTGTGCCGCTGTATCGGCGGTGCTGGTGAGGGACTCCGACATGGGCGTTACCGCACTATCTTCCGCTCTGACTGTGCCGCCAGCATGCTTTATGGCATCTATTCAAATGGCGGCTCCGGTGAAACGCTCCAAGGTATAAGCTTCGGCCATCCCGATGTCAATTATGGTGGCGGCGGCTCGATGATTGTCGGCCCTCATGGCCAGATACTCCAGGAGGCCACTGACTCGCGTGAAGAAATAGTCTCCTGGCAAATCCCCATTGCCCTCCACCGCAAGACGCATACTATCCCTAACATTCGGACAGAAATCTACGCGCCGGTGCTGACCCAGCATCCCGGCCAGTTCCCGCCCAGTATGCTCGCCGATTACCTGCCGAAGAATGCTGATGAAGCGAGGGAGTGGTCACTTAAACACAAGAGGTGGTAAGGGAATTTCCACACCTCTTTCTTCGTATACAACAATAGTGTTTCACGAATAATTAGCTGGGCCATCGAGTGCTCGGTGGAGCCGACGTGGCCGTGCCGCCAGTTTCAAGCAGAGCGCTTCGTTTGACCTCATCGAGAAGTTGCATCAACCGCGTTCGCTTTCGTGGTGAAATACGTATCATGATACGGTTGAAAGAGCCTCGTTTCCTTGCCGAGTGAAAGACTTCCAGCCCTTTCCTGGTTGCCTCGATCCTGATCCCATTCCTTCGTCGTGGGTCGGGCACCCTCCGCACCAATCCTTTCCTCTCCATTCGTGTGAGAATTTGCGAAACGGAATGAGGCTCTCTTACCAATCTTCTGGCCATTTCCGCAGGGAAGGCATTGTCCCCAAGCATTACTACGAGAGCCAGTATGCCGCTCTGCATCAGGAGGATACCTTCATCCTTTAACTCCTGGTCTCGAGCTTTAAGCAAGGCATAGTATGTGGTATCGAACATCACCCATAGTTGTTGCCCCTCTTCCCAAGAGATTGTTCTTCTCATCTGTGAAGGCCTCGATCGGCTTAATAAATCGAGTCAATATTACTATACGGCCAAAGTTAGAACAAGTATTTATAGTCATATACGATTATTAATTCCGGAGTAATTAGCTACGGAATTACTTGACTAGTCAGGTAATATATGCTATCTTATGTGAGTGTATCATTTAGCCTCCCTAATCACTCAATAGCGTCAAATCCGCTTTGGATTCTAAATTTGGATGGGCTCGAGAGGGGATGTCTACTGGTCTATTCGAACACTCTCCGTCCTAATATACATGCCAAATAATTATGAAGGAGACTACCTGTGAAGTATGACTTAGTAATTGTTGGTGGTGGTCCAGCAGGGTTAATGGCAGCCAAGACGGCTGCCGAAGATGGTTTGAAGGTACTCCTCATTGATAAGAAGAGCAATCTGGGGGAGATATCGCGCGGTTGCGCTTCCATCTTCTACACGTGCAAGATGAGTTCCAGCTACGAAACTGAGTCAGGGGTTAAAGAACATCTTGACGCCTATATTGAGCCAGTATCTGTTGAGTGTATGCCGGATCTTAACAAGACGCGTTTTCACCTCTGGGGTCCTGGCTTTAATGTAGACTATGAGGGACAGCTTAGACCTTATCTCAACTGGGTGCAGGTGTCTCCGTCTGGTCACGTTGTCTACCGCTACAAGCCTGACTGCTGGCCCTGGGGCTTCTACTTCGACAAAGCGACCTTCTTAGGGCAGCTTTCAAAAGATGTTGAGAAAGCCGGCGCAACCGTACGAACTGAGACCACTGGCATTGCGGCCGAGAACGTAGCTGGCGGTGTTCGCGTTCAGGTGCAGTCTAAGAGTAATACTGAAGTAATTGAGGGTAGAGCCGTAATAGCCGCTGATGGTCTCGAGTCGAAGATTATGGAGAGCCTTGGGTTGGAGGAGAAGAGGGAGGTCAAAACCTACTATGGTGCTACGTATATGCAATATATTGTTGAGGGGCTTGAGAGTCCGTATGTGCCGAACTCATGGGTTAGCTTTACCGTGCCCAGCATTAATCCGTTTACAACGCTTATGATCGGGATGTGGAAGGACGGTACGAACCTCGTGGGTGCTACGGGAACCAAAGATATGCCTGTGACGGTAATTCTGGACAAGTTCATGCGAGACCCCAGGTATGCGCCGATGTTCCACAAGGTTAAAGTAATCCGGCGCATGGGTACGCCGCCTTTGCAGCTTAAGGCCCCGATTAAAGACTGTGTTGTTGGCAATGTCGTTCTCGCTGGCGATGCTGGACTAGGGGAGTCGTGGGTCCAGGGTGCCGTCGCCCAGGGATACAAGGCTGCAAAGGCCATTGTGAGAGAGCTTGGAGGTCAGCCCGGCTATAATGAATACGTAGAATGGCGACAAAAGGCCTTCGCTACTTTCGCGGTTCCATCCTTCTGGAGTGGACAGCACCGCGTCGCGTATCACTGGATTAAACATGCTACTGATGAAGACGTTGACTACGTATATGGACTCTTTGCAGGTAGGATAGGTTATCCTGCCATGATGCTTGCCAGGAATGTCGGCATCATTAAGAAGGACCGCCCGCAACTTTACGAAAAGCTGGTCAGCAGCGGTGTTATGGCAGATGGTCAAAAAGCTAGCTGAGCCTGGCGCTCTTCAGTAAGGTGGCAATGGGGCGGTCCAAAAAACGAAGTAATCGCTACTTCGTGTACAGCACCTGGGTGCCGCGCATAATTAGCCGCACCATGGAATGCCCGGTGGCGCCGCCGGGGCCGGTCTCTTTAGAGAAGAAGGTCAGGTGGACGACATCCCGGATTTCAGGCTTGCCGGTAGTTAAATTGATAATGTCGTAGGTCGGGAATTTCTGGCTGATAGAAACCGGGTCGAAGACGTATTCGAACTTGCCGTTCTTTACCTGAGCTATGCCCTGGTCGATGACAGCGCCGGGGATAACCGCGGCGTAGTAGACCTCCTTGTCGGTGCTGGTGCCGGAGATGGTGAAAGGCCGGTCCGGTGAGAAGTAGGAAGTAAGTGGCAGGTTCAGCTTGAGGTCGGGCACGCCAGCCGGACGCTCTTTTTCGACCACGTAGATATAGCCGCCATCGCGCGGCAGGCCGGGCATGTAGCCTTTGTAGCCGTTCCACTCACCCTCGATGCTGAACTGATAGACCCCTGGAACATCCAGAGTGAAGCGGTCTTTGCCGACCACATAACCCATCTTATCAGCCGTGCCCTCTGTGGTCAGAACGCGGCCGTCCGGGTATTTCATCGTCGCCTTGGCGTTGATCGGGAGCATTGGGTCTATCTGGGCAACTACACTGAGAACTGTTCCAACCTCGTACATCATGCCGGGGCGGGTGCTAACGATGAAAAAGCGGGCTTTTGAGCCGTCTGAGCCGATAATGTCTTGAGCACCCGGGGCGACGACCGCATTGTTATTCGTGTCCTTGGGTAAAATGAAGGCGCTGGCCATATAGCCGGCATACATCGGTGTCTGGCCCTGTTTTCTTACGACCACGCCGCCGAGAAGACGGTAGATATCACCGGGCAGGTCGCCGTTATAAGATGCGTTGTACTGGCCGCCGAAGCTGTTTGGGCTGGTTGGCCAGTAAGGGGCGCGGATGCCGTCATCGCCAACGATGAACCGCCCCATGAAACCGGAGCGCGGCGCGCCTGCATAGTAATACTCCCAGTCGACAATGTATTCCGGGAACATGTGCGGCGAGAGACCGTTTGAAGTCCTCAACCTGGTACTTGAAGCGCCGACGCCGTGGGAGCGCATTCGGGCATCATCCGGCACCTTCTGCCCTTTGTATTCCCAGTTGAGCACTGGCTCAATCTTGTTGGCGCCTTCCTGTTCGCTGGCGATGAGCAGGACATCGCCCTGGTTATAGGGGAAGTTGATGTGGTCGAGGAACTGGACATCCCTGGTGCGGTCGGCCCAGCCCTCACGGTGGGTCTCAACGCGCTCATAGAACTTACCGTTGAGCCAGATTTTCTTGCCGTGGGCCTCGATGGGTGAGTCCTCGGGGTAAACAACGCTGGCATGGCGCATGGTGGATACCCAGAGGTGGCTGTCTTTGTCGGTGTAAGTAGCCAGGACATGGCCGATGTACTCGCCGGGTGCATCAAAAGGAAGCGGTTTCATCCCTTGCGCCGCACCAAAAATACCGGAGGCCGATGCTTTGCCGGTGGAGATGACTGTCTTCGCCTGCTTCGGGTCGGAGTAGGGGTACAGAGTGGCGGTAATAGTGACATCAGCCGGTACTGCCGGAGCGAATCCGATATCACGGCCGTAGCGGTTGCCGACCGGGTATGGCTGGCCCTGGAAGGTAGCGGTGGCCAGAGTCATGCGCTTGGCAATCCAGAACTTGTAGGTGCCGCCGCCCTCATAGCGGTTGCCCCAGATATCGGCAATCCAGCCGGTGGCCTTGACCGTGTACTGGCCGTAAGCCGGTGGCTTCCATGCCGTGAATTCAGCCTTGCGGGTAGTTGGCCACATGCCGCGCTTGCCAACGAATGGAAACTTTCCCAGGTTGACTGTCTTTCCATCGGGGCCGGTGACCTCGATAGATAGTTCCCCCCTGGTATAGTCCCAGGGAATGTTGGAGCGGGTCTCGATAATATCGGTCGGGAGCTGAGGCTCGAGGTTATAGGACAGCTTCGTCTTATTATCGTCTTTATAGAGCGGTAGAATGACGTCGTCCTGGATGATGTTGCGGTTAGACAGGACAAAATAGGGTTTGTCCTCTTCAGCGACAACGCCCCTGTAGCCATTTGAGTTGTAGTCGCCCAGGATTACCCATGGGATACGCGGCTGTATCTTGGAAGCATCGACCGCTTTGCCGCTGATGTTTTTGCCGCTGGCCGGAATTGGCGGCGAGAATAAATGTGATTCGGTTGGCCGGCCTTTGAAAAAGGGTCTCCGGGCGAAGCCTTCACAGCTAAGACTTTTGAAGCTCTTGCCCTGGGTGAAGCCGTAATCGAGGCGGACCCGGTAGATGCCCGGCGGCAGGTCCTGTGGCAGGGTTGTCTGGACATTGAAGACGACCTCGCGGCCGCCCTTGGTGGTCTGCTGTGGGTTGAAGGGAATGGTGACGAGCTGGTCAACCGGAGTCTTGAACGCATAGCCGAAGCGGTTGGTAACAGCACCCTGGATGCCGCCCTCGATGGCCAGGCCGGTCGGTGTCACCAGCGTTGACATGCGCTCATCGCTGGCCTGTCGGAAATGACCCTCGGCATCGAAGGTCCGTTCTGCGGTGACCAGAAGTACAAAGCCATCGGCTTTCTGGCCAGCGGTATAGAAGGCTTCAAAGAATCTGTCCGGGACCCTCAGGGTGGATGTGACCTTGATTGGAATGCCGGGTCGCCAGACGGCAGGGCTGACGGCAGCCTCGGCCCACCAGTCGCCGTACTCGGCCCAGCCATAGCTTTCGAAGCGGATCTCGTTTGGTGTGGGGGCTGGCCCCTGGCTGGTTGACGGTGCTGGTGTGGCTGTATTTGAGGGGGTAGTGACAGGTAATGTGGATGGCGGTGGTGCGCCGGCTGGTATGCATTGGACAAGGCCCACCAGAAGCGCGACGCAGACAAATATGAATGTGATCTTGAGCCGTCTGCTCATGGTTCCATCCTGCCATTATTTCTTCGGCCGCTCATATTTAAAGAGGCAGACAACATCGCCTTCACCCATAGCGGCAAGGCGCTCGCCTTTCATGCCCGGGAACGCCGCCTGAGTGGCGGCGATGTCCATGTCGCATATTATTTTGCACGGCTTTTCGAAGCCGAACTCCTTGTGAAGGCCACCGGCCAGCGCCGGGCAGGTGCGCTGGATTTCGAGGACGGCATCGACCTTGTCGCTGGAAAGGTCGATTACCTGCATATCCATGCCCATCTGCTTGTAGAGCGGGATGCCTTTAGCGAAGCCTTCAGCGAGGCTACAGTTATCAATCATCCTTCCCATGTTGGCCTTCTGCCGTTCCGGATAACCCTGAAAGAGCGTCTCCCATGCCTTCTGCTCGCCGGACTGGTCCGTCACCTTACGGTAAGTCTCAAATTTCTTGCGGAAAATCTCCTTGATATCCACGGGCTGGACCTCCTCTCAAGTCGCTGGCGCAATGCGATTAGTCTATCATGTCTTTGGAGCGGTTGGTATTACCCACCACGAATCTTTCCCCCATTGAAAACCCCGGCTTGCGGGCATAGAATAACTTCAACTGCCTCAACGACATCATGCCGGTTGTCCGGCGGGAGAGACGGCTATGACTACCAGAAGAAGTTTCGAGAGAGACGCACTACAGGCTGAGGAAAAAGCTGAATCTGCCGCATCCGATGCGGTAATGGCGGCGCAGAAGGCCGAGGATGTTGTCAGCCGTCTCGAACAGATTGCCAGGGATACCAAGTCAGCGGCCCTTGAGGCGACCAAGTCGGCGCAGAAAGCGATGAGCCGGGCCGAAGCTCTGGATAGGTCGACCACCGAGACGGCGCGCAAGGCGCTGGAGATGGCCAAGACCGCGGGAGAGAAGGCTGACGAAGCTATCCGTGAACTTCAGAACGCGGTTAAAGAAGCTGCGGCCTTGAGCCATGAAGCGACCAATGAGGCAGTCGCCGCCGCTAAGGAGGCCGCCAGGTCAGCCCAGGATGCTTCCCGGCAAGCCATAGAGCAGGCCAAGGCCGCCGCCGCTGAAGCCAAGGAAGCGGCGGATGAGGCTGCCCGGACGGCTCGTGAGGTCGCCCAGGACATGACCCAGGCCTCCCGTGAAGCTGTCGCAAGAATTGAGGAACTTGACCGCGAAATGAGGAAGCAGGCGCAGGAGCTTGACGCCGCTTTCAAGGCGGCAGTCGGGCAGGTCGAAGAGAAAGTAAAGGCTGTTGAGAACACCGCAGAGTCGGCGCTTGACCAGTTGAAGGATGCCGCCGATTCAGCCTCAAGGACTTCTGAAGACGCTATCTTTAAGGTGGAGGAAGCGAGCCGGAAGGCCACGGAGACATCTACTGAGGCGGTCCACTCGCTTAAAGACGTGGTGGAAAAGGTCAGCGATATCTCTAAAGACGCTATTGAGCGGGTAGAAGAAGCGGCGAGCGCCGCCAGGGCGTCAACGGAAGAGTCCACAGCCGCGGTCAAGGAGACAGCCCGGAACGCGGTTGACTCCGTCAAGGAGGCCATCCAGGCACCGGAGGAAGCCTGTCAGGAGGCTATTGCCCGGGTCCAGACTATGGTGAAGTCGGCAAAGGAATCTGCCATAGCGGCGGTTACAACGGCCAAGAACGCTGTTGAAGACGCTGTCCGTGCCGCACGTGAAGTCGAGGACAAGTCCCGTGGGGCGGTTGATGAGGCCCTGGGCAGGCTCCGGCAGGTGGAAATGACCGCCCGGGAAAGCACACAGGCGGCCTCAGCCGCAGCCCGGGAACAGGCTGATGTGATAGGCAAGGCGATAAAGGAGGCCGCTGAGGCCGCGACACGTGCTTCGCAGGAGGCGGTGCGCCGGGTGGAATTGACCGGGAAATCAGCTAAAGAAGCGGCTGATGCCGCGATACGCGCCGTGCGTGAAATCGCCGATGATGCCGAGCAGAGCAGTCGTGAAGCTGCCCGGCTTTCCCAGGAGGCGTCCCGTGAAGCAGTAGCCGCCGTTGAAAAAGCGGCACAGGAAGCAAAGACCGCAGCCGAGGCGTCCAATCGCGCCGCTAAAGAGGCGGTTGACCGTGCGGTTGAGTCGTTAAAACAGTACGTGCTCAAGGCTGAGGAAATCGGGCGTACCGCTAAAGCGGCCTCGGAAAGTGCGGTTGAGGCCGTAAAGGAAGCCTCGCAGCCGGTCAGCCGTGCCTCTCATGAGGACGTGAATCGCGAGGAACAAACATCGCGCGCCGCTAACAAAGCCGCAGACGACCTGGTCCGGCCGGCACCGGGCGAGCCACTGGCCGGCTACAAGCCGGTAGCGCCGCCAAGGGCGTCTTCTTCCAGGAAACGGTCTGCTCAGGCCGTGCCTGCGTCCGATGACGAAACGCTTGATGCGTCCATTGATGCTCTGCGTGGTGCGGTAAAAGAGGCCGACGAGCAGAATGGGCAGAAATCGAAGAAGTCGCCGCTCCCTGCGGATGAATCATCTGAGTCTCCGGAGCCGCCACCTCCTCCCATGCCACCCAGACGCGGCAGTGACTGGCCGAAGAAGGTCTTCCCGGGATAGGGTAATCTTTTCTAAAGAGAGCCTAGGAATTCACCCAGCATCCGGTTGAACTTATCCGGCTGGTCCAGCATTACGTAGTGTCCGGCATTCTCGATGACCTCAAGACGGGCATCCGGGATACCGGCAACAAGCCGTTCGAAAGAAGCCCTCGGTATCGCGTCCTCAGCGCCGATAATGACCTGGACCGGCACCTTGATTTCTTTCAGACGGCCGGAAACATCAAAATCCCTCATGGCCGTCATGTCTGCGAGCCGTCCTGAGGTCCCGACCCCCAGCATCCGCATAATCAGGCTGTCCCGTTCGTGGACAGGGAGCCGCTTGAACTGCTCCTTGAGACGTTTCAGGTAGCCGTCAATGTCGTTGACAAAGGCTTCCGGGTCGTTATAGAAGGCCGGCGGCATGCCCATCCGCGAAGTTGAGTCCGCCAGCACCAGCCCGATGACATCATCCGGATATTTCAGCGTGTATGCCAGAGCAATGCCGCCGCCCATCGAGTGGCCGCATAGTACGATTTCCCGGTAGCTCCGGCTAGAAATGTAGTTATGAAGCCAGTCAACTACAACTTCCATGCTACCAAGCGGCTTGTCCTCGGGATGGCCGGGCCGGGTTATGGCGTCGGCGTCTTTGAAATGGGCAAGCTGTTTGTGCCAGACGCCGCCGAAGCCGCCGCTTCCGTGGATGAAGACCAGCTTCACCTTACGGTCAGGATGCCCCGGGGGCTTTTCACTACTTCACCAATGACGGCGGCATCGGTGATTTCGGCCTTCTTGAGACTCCGGAGCAGGTCTGCCGTTTTGCTTGAAGGTACTGAAATGAGCAGTCCCCCGGATGTCTGCGGGTCGTAGATGATGTCGGAAACCCAGTCGGGCAGTCCCCTGGCCAGCCTGACCATGGGCGAATAGAACTCCCGGTTCTTGTGGAGACCGCCAGGGCATAGACCCTGAGCGGCGAGTTTCGGAGCCTCGGGGAATACCGGCAGGGCTGATGAATCGATTCTGATTCCAGCGCCGCTGTTCTGGGCCATACTGATGGCGTGGCCGGCCAGGCCGAAGCCGGTGATATCGGTGCCGGCATGGACGCCGGCTTCCTGCATTAGCTGGGAAGCCTTATCATTGAGCGCTGCCATGACCGAAGTGATGCGGGCTGTGGCGGTCTTATCCAACCTGCCCGCCTTGAGCGCCGTGGTCATGATGCCGAGGCCAAGTGGTTTGGTGAGAATTAACCCGTCGCCGGGCTTGGCACCGCCATTGGTGATAAGCCGTTCAGGATGCACCACTCCGGTGACTGAAAGGCCGTACTTGAGTTCGTTGTCGTCGACAGTGTGGCCACCAATGAGCACCACACCTGCCTCCATGAGCTTCTCGGCGCCGCCGCGCAGGATTTCGCGCAGTATTGAGATATCGAGCGACTTCGATGGAAACCCGGCGATATTCATGGCCGTGAGCGGCCGACCGCCCATGGCGTAAACGTCACTCAGGGCGTTGGCTGCGGCAATCTTACCGAAGGCGTACGGGTCGTCAACTACCGGCGTGAAGAAGTCGAGCGTCTGAATGATGGCGGTGTCATCGCTCAGCTTATAGACGCCGGCGTTGTCCAGGTCGGTCATGCCGCGCAGGACGTTGTCGTCAGAGACGAACGGCAGGCCGCACAGGGCTTTGTCCAGGTCCCCTGGACTTAACTTGGAAGCTCAACCCGAGGCACGGACGGCTTCGGTCAAGCGGAGGGGCTTCTTGGTCATAGTCTCCTTCCAGCGGTTCGATGGGTATGCCGCATTATAGCATGGCTGGACAGGCCAACCATTTCGAGGCTTTATGGGCCGAGAAATCTGGGGTGGTGGCAAATTAAGCCCCGCCCCGCCGGATCTCTCACTGCGTTCGAGATGACACTATGCCATTCCGAAGGAGCCACAGCGACTGAGGAATCTGGAGGATGGGTCATTCCTCCCCAGATTCCTCGCTTCGCTCGGAATGATATTTAAGATTCACCCCAGTCCGTTTGTTTGTCCTCTAATCGTATAGTAGAATTTCCCAGTATGTTCGCTTACCGTGACCTCCCATCCGTTGACCGTGTCCTTGCCCATGAGCGGGTAAAGGAACTCAGCCTGAGCTATCCTCATGACCTGCTCGTCGGCTTCGTTCGTGACCAACTGGATGCGGCCAGAAAAGGCATCGCCTCGGGTAGGCCGCCTCCGTCAGTTGAGGTTATCGCCAGTACTGTCTCTCAGCATGTCCTGGC
Source organism: Chloroflexota bacterium (assembly GCA_040753815.1). Lineage (GTDB taxonomy): Bacteria > Chloroflexota > Dehalococcoidia > GIF9 > JBFMDU01 > JBFMDU01. The sequence goes on along the minus strand of JBFMDU010000016.1, from coordinate 77,440 downwards.
GCTCGACGGGCCTTCCCCGCGCCGCGTCATCAACGCCAGCGGGGTCATCATCCATACTAACCTCGGTCGCGCTCCTTTGAGCGCCGAAGCCATCGAGGCCATGAAAGCCGTGGCTGCTGGCAATTGCGACCTTGAGTTCGATGTCGCCACCGGCGAGCGCGGCTCCCGGAACGTCCATATCGAGTCCATTCTCTGCCGGTTGACTGGCGCCGAAGCCGCGCTGGTAGTTAATAACAACGCTTCGGCCGTTCTGCTGGGCCTTACGGCGCTGGCGAAGCGTAAGGAGGTCATCGTCTCCCGCGGGCAGGCGGTGGAAATCGGCGGCGGCTTCCGCGTCCCAGATGTCATGCGCCAGAGCGGGGCGAAACTGGTCGAGGTTGGCACCACCAACTGCACCTACACCGCTGACTACGAGCAGGCCGTCACGCCCCGGACTGCGGCCTTCCTGCGCGTCCATTCCAGCAACTTCCGCGTCGTCGGCTTTACCCATTTCGTCACCCTTGAGGAGATGATTGCGCTGACAAAGAAGCATAGTCTTGTCGTTCTCGATGATCTCGGCAGCGGCTGTTTCCTTGATACGGCGCCGTTTGGCCTGGAGCACGAGCCGACCGTGCAGGAAAGCATCGCCGGCGGCGCCGGGCTGGTCTTCTTCTCCGGCGATAAGCTGGTCGGCGGGCCACAGGCTGGAATCATTGTTGGTAAGAAAACGCTGGTTGATAAGCTCAAGAAGCATCCCCTGGCGCGGGCGGTTCGTGTTGATAAGACCCGGCTGGCCGGGCTTCGTGCGACGCTCGTCCATTATCTTAAAGGCGAGGCTGTGGCGAAGATACCTGTCTGGCAGATGATTTCGATGCCCCTTAGTGATATCGAAAAACGGGCGAAGGTATGGGCGAAAGCGGCCGGCGCTGAAGTCATTGACGGTCGGACCATGGTCGGCGGCGGCAGTATCCCCGGCGGCAGTCTGCCGACGAAGCTGGTAGCGCTCCCCGGCGGCAAGAAGCTATCGGAGAGTTTACGCAGTTGTCCCGTGCCCGTCATCGGTCGTGTCGAGAAAGACCGCCTTCTCCTCGACCCGCGCACCGTCCTGCCCGACGAGGACAGGCTGGTTATAGAGGCTTTACACCATGTTGAACCCATCCCGTCATCTTGAACCTATCCCACCATCTCGAACGAAGTGAGAGATCCGGCGGGGCATGGTATCCGTCCGTCTCCCGGGTGTTCGAGAGGGCGTCAGCCCTCTTGAAAAGTCTCCTCCCTCCCCTTAGAGGGAGGGAGTCATAGAGGGAGGGGTGAACCCCTTTGTATGTCCTTGGCACCGCCGGCCACATCGACCACGGTAAATCGGCGCTCATCCGCGCCCTGACCGGCATCGACCCCGACCGCCTCCGCGAGGAGAAAGAGCGCGGCATGACCATCGACCTCGGCTTCGCCTGGCTCAAGCTCCCCGGCGGGCGCGAGGTTGGCATCGTCGATGTCCCCGGCCACGAACGTTTTATCAAGAATATGCTGGCCGGAGTCGGCGGCATTGACCTGGCCCTGCTTATCGTCGCCGCCAACGAGGGCATCATGCCGCAGACCCGGGAGCACCTGGCTATCCTCGACCTCATCGGCGTCCGGCGCGGCATCGCCGTCATCACCAAGAAAGACCTGGTCGATGCCGATATGGTCACCCTGGTCAGCATGGAAGTTGCCGAGCTTCTTGCCGGTACTGTCTTAAAAGGGTCGCCGGTCCTGGCGGTCTCCGCCGTGACCGGTGAGGGCATTCCCGAGCTTCTTTCGACCATTGACGCCGTTCTTAAGACCACCGAGCCGAGGCGTGACCTCGGCCGCCCCCGTCTTCCTATCGACCGTGTTTTCACCATCGCCGGCGCCGGCACAGTGGTCACCGGCACGCTGATTGACGGCGCGCTCTCGGTCGGCATGGAGGTGGAGATAGTCCCGGCCGGGATTAAGAGCCGCCTCCGCGGCCTGCAGACCCACCGCTCGGCGGTGGAAAAAGCCCTGCCCGGGAGCCGTGTCGCCGCCAATATCGTGGGCGTTGAGACCGGGCAGTTGAAGCGCGGCGATGTCCTGACCAGGCCGGGCTGGCTGGTCCCGACCAATATGTTCAGTGCCCGGTTGAAGCTCCTGCCGTATGTCAAATCGCCGCTCAAGCACAATGCCGAGGTCAGTGTCCACACCGGCACCGCCGAGGCGATGGGCAAGGTGCGCCTGCTTGATAAGGACGAGCTTAAGCCGGGCGAGGAGTCATGGGCGCAGATGGTCCTTGAATCGCCGGTAGCGGTGATTGACGGCGACCGTTTTATCATCCGCACCCCGATGGAGACCGTTGGCGGCGGCGAGGTGGTCAGCGCCCGTTCGAAGCGTCTCAAGCGCTTTCGCGCCGGGGTCATTGAAGGGCTGGAAAAGCGGACGGAAGGCTCGCCGGAAGGTGTTATCCTGGCCCGGCTTGAGTCGAAACAGCCGGTCGAGCTAGCCGCCTTCCTGAAACAGTTGACCATGCCGGAGGCCGAAGCGCAGGCGGCGCTGGACTCGCTGGTCAAAGACGGCAAGGTAGTGGTTATCGGTTCCGGTGAGCGGCGCCAGCTTTATACTGGGACTGGCTGGCAGAGGCTGGCGGATAATGCAGTGGCGGTAGTGGGCGAGTACCACAAGCGTTTCCCGGCCCGGCCCGGTATGCCTAAAGCGGAGTTGACCAGCCGCCTCAAGACCGGCGTCTTTACCAACGATATTATCTCACGGTTATCTACTGAGGGATGGTTGGTGGAGCTTGGCCTATCGGTGCGCCTGCCGGAGCACCGGGTTAAGCTGACTCCGGAACAGCAAAAGAAGGTTGATGCCTTCCTCGAGGCGCTGAAAGAGAAGCCCTACGCGCCACCGGGCGAGCTTATCCCCGAAGGCGACCTCCTGAACCTGCTTATCGAGGAGCGCAAGGTGGTCAGGGTAGCCGAGGGCGTGGTCTTTTCCGCCGCGGCCTATGACGAGATGGTGCAGAAGGTCACCGCGCACCTCAGGAGCAAGGGTAAAATCACCCTGGCCGAAGTCCGCGACATGTTCGCCACCAGCCGCAAGTACGCCCAGGCCTTCTTGGAATACCTCGACGAGAAAAAGGTGACAAAGCGGGTAGGGGATGAGAGGGTGTTGGGGCGGTAGGGATAGATCGTAGACCTTTATGTCTCAGTGGAGGAAATTGTAAGGTTGGGTTGTAAAGGGTTAATTGAGGCGATTATTAACCATGACCGTAAGTCCCGATATTGTATGACATGCGTCTTTAGTAGAATGTTCATACGGTGCTTGATAATGAACTTACGATGACGTATTTCAATCTAGATCAGATTACCTCTGGTTTTGAGACAAGGGCTAAGCAAATCGGTGGCGTAAATGCTTGGATATTCAAGGCAAAGACTAGTATCTCGCATCCGGTTATTTCCTCAATAATGACCCGCTTGGATAATATAGTGACTGATATGCCGGTCGCCGATCGGGAATGGCTAATTCGTCGATTCACTATGATAATACCCGAGAACGCTGATTCGTTTAAGAATGAATACAATGATAAGTTCTTGGATGCCCTCGTTGAGATTCTTGGTTGGGGTTGGTTGAGTGAGAAACATAAGCAAGCCGTAATCAGCTTCAATCAAACAACCGACCAGCCAACACCCGACCTGATAGCACGAGGGCATGCTGGTAATCTGATTGCGGCGATGGAATGCAAAAGCATTCATACATCAAATGATTTCAGAAAATATATCAGGAGATGCTGTGTTAAGACTGAAGCACGAGAAGTCAACACACGATTTCTCGATGACGATCCTGCCAAGAACCCGCTACTTAGTAAGGTTCTTAAGACTTTGGAAGAAGCGGAAAAGCAACTTAGTGGTACACCCGCTCCACTGAAGTATGTCTTGATGGATTTCTCGTTTGACATTTCCTCCGCTCTTAGGAGACCACGCCAGCTATCACTGATTGATATAGCTAAAAAGAAAGCAGAAGAAAGGGGCATAATACTGATCCCTTTAATAAATTTCGAAGTGTGCAACCCTCAGACAATGTAACGTTGGAACTGTGGTTGGATATTGTTTTGTTAATGGCTGGGTAATTCGGCTAACTAGCCGAATTAATTACGATGAACGTAGTATTCTTGAGCCTTGCTCTTGAATAAAGTATTCTGGGTTGAGGAGGTACATCAGTATGGGCTTATTTGATCGCAAACCGAAGGTTAGTGTTGAAGAATTCTGTCGCCACTACTACGACGACTACCTATTTAGTCCGAATCCGGTTTCCCAGTCACTTGGACATGAGAATGTGGGCCAAATCATTCTAGAGCCTTATTACAAGTCCCTGGTAGAAGCTGACCCATCATTCGAGAAAATAGGCCAAGCTAAGTTTGAAGAAGAAATGACAGCAGTACGCGTTGAATTGTTCGGGCTTGCCTGGATGTTAAAGTTCCAACAGGGCGATGCTCCAATACAGCAGACTGTTTTTACGCATCGGTACCTGCGAGAAACTGGACGGTTTGAAATTTGGGTTATCGGGTACGAATACAATCGGATCCTGGCACAATCCACTGTTGTATCGAAGGATGGTCACCAGCAAGACGGGCGGGCTGGAAGGGCATCAGTAGCCTTCACAAACTATATGCGGTCAGGGATATTCGAAGACTGGGTAAAGAAATCCGGCATTAATTCAACTTGTTTGACAGAGTATGATGAGGAACACGCTGAGTGTATTGCCCGAGCGGCTAATCGACTCATGGTGGATATGAAGCGGGGTGATTGCATCGCCGTCAAATTACTAGCTGCTAAAGTAGCAGAACGACTTGGCTATGACCCTAGTAGTCCCAGATGTGGCGAAGTCCTCTTTCGACTTGGTGCGTTTATATATGGATTCTATGAGGGTGCAAAGGAAGCTATCAAAGACTGTTGATGTAATCAGGATTTCAAGCACGCCGATAGCGGGAGCGCATGAGAATCGAGCCCACTGGAGACATCAGAAATGCCCCCGACAGATTTAGGGTCCGCTAAACTTACGAGAACAACGTGGCCAGCTTCTGGAGCGTCTCCGAGATCGTTTCGGCCGGCAAAGTACATATCAACTCTTCCTTTCTGAGCACGCTAGCCCAAGCTTTTAACCTGGTCTGATAAGATTGCTCCTGACACAGGAAAACCCGAAAGTATTATGACCTTGAATAAGTAGTCTTAGTTCGGGTGGCAAATTGAGGATGATAAATCCGGGGATTTACCATGTTTCGCTACCTATGGCGAGGCCGGTATCAACCTCATGGTGCAGGTTTTCTCTGGTGACCTTAGCCAGCAGTTGCTTAAGGGAAAACTCTGGTCTGGCTACTGGTGTGATAACCAGTTTCCCATCCGCTAGCGAGACTTCAACAGGCGATTCTCGCTGAAGTCCTATTTCACCAGCGAAGGATTTTGGGATGCGCAGGGCGAGGCTGTTTCCCAATTTATGGATATAAGCCCTCATTTTTATTCCCCTTGAGATTCAAAGGAGCTGAAGAAAGTCAGTGATTGTAAGACTGGCTTGTCTGATAATAGCCCGGAGTGTGCCGGTAGGGATGTCTTTTGCGTGTAATGGAACGGTAATCGGTCGCCGGAGGCCAGTTTTGTAGAGAATCGCGTGGCTGCCTGTTTGCCTCTTCACCTCGAAGCCTGCCCGTTCCAGGGCGGCAACCACCTCCTTCGATTTTAGAGACGGCAGTTCCTCTTTCAGATTGCGGCTACCTTCAAATGCCTGAATTGGTCAGGTAATGGGATGCCTTCTTGCTCAGCTACAGCCAGCCACCCTTCCATGGCGTCCTTTATCATTTCGATAGCTTTCTCGAATGTCTCCCCGTAAGAGATGCATCCAGGGAGAGAAGGGACTGATATGGTGTAGCCGCCTTCAGGCTCAGGCTGAAGTTCAAGCACTAGACCTTCCCTGATGACCTGGAATGGTCTTGAAACCTGTTTCCCCTGTACTTTCCTAACTCTCATCGCTTCCCTTCAGATTGCCAGATGTCTTGATTATACCAGAAACGTCGCGCGCGTCTGAAAGCTAGGTCAACAGCGTTATCACCGCTTTCACACCGTCTTGCGGAACCGGGCCATGAAGTCAACGGTCTTCTGGATGTCCTCGAGAGACACCGCGTTGTAAATCGAGAAGCGGATGCCGCCGACAGAACGGTGCCCCTTAATTCCCAGCAAGCCTTCCTTTGCGGCGTCAGCGATGAACCGGTTCTCCAGGTCTTCGGTCGGCAGGCGCATGGTGACGTTCATCCAGCTCCGGCTGGCCTTCTCGGCGGTGCCTTTGTAGAAATCCGGGGCGGCGTCGATGGCGCCGTACAGCAGATCCTTCTTGGCCGCGTTTATTTTCTCCATCCCTGTCAGGCCGCCCTTGCCCTTGAGCCACTCCAGCACCAGCTTCATGATATAGACCCCGAACACCGGAGGCGTGTTGTACAGTGACTTGTTATCGGCGTGGGTCTTGTAGCTAAACATGGTCGGCAGGCCTTTTTTGCCCCTGGCTAGGAAATCATCGCGGATGACAACCAGCGTCACACCGGCGGCGCCGAGGTTTTTTTGCGCCCCGGCATAGATTAGGGAAAACTTCTTGAAATCGAGCCGGCGCGAGGCGATGTCCGAGGACATGTCGGCGACCAGCGGCACCTTGCCGGTATCCGGGAACTCGTGGAACTGGGTGCCTTCGATGGTGTTGTTGGAGCAGAGGTGCAGGTAGGCGGCATCCTCCGGGCAGTTGATTTCGCTCATCTTCGGCACGCGGCGGTATTTCTCCTCTTTTGAGGAAAATGCCACGTGCGCCCTGGCCACAATCTGGCATTCCTTGAGCGCCTTGGAGGCGAATTCGCCGGTGTCCACATAGGCGGCCGTCTGGCCGTCGCCGATAAAGTTCATCGGTATCAGGTCGAACTGGGTGGATGCGCCGCCGCCGAGGAACAGCACCTGGTAATCGTTGCCCAGCCCGAGCAGTTCGCGCACCAGCGCGATTGTCTGGTCATTGACCGCTTCGAATTCCTTGGCGCGGTGCGAGCTTTCGAGTATTGACATGCCGCTGTTCCGGTAATCAAGGAGCTCTTCCTGCACCGTCTTGAGGACATCCAGGGGTATCGCCGCCGGGCCGGGATTAAAATTGACGTTTCTTTTTACCATCTGTTCTCTCACACGAGTAATTTAAGCCACCAATATAACGCATCTGCCTGACCGTAGCAATCCCCTGGCTGAGCAGTCCCCGTCACCGGGCGGTGACTTTGAGAGCATCACCCCGCCAGATTTCTCGCTGCGCTCGAAATGGTAAGGATGCGGGGTGGCGGGAGCGCATGGGAGTCGAACCCACCGGAGACATCAGAAATGCCTCCCGACGGATTTGAAGTCCGCGAAGCCCACCGGGACCCAGGCGCTCCCGGATGATGGAACTAGTATAGCCGAACCGGCTTCTCGATGTCATTCCGAACGAATGTGAGGAATCTGGGGTGGCAGTCACCCGCCAGATTCTCACGGTCGCTTCGCTCCCTCAGAATGACATAAGAAGAGGAATGCTGGCATCGGGATGACACATACTTAATTAAGCTGGCGTCAGTGTCAGGCAGTAGCCCCCCTCAGATGTTTTCACTTCCACCCGGTACCCTTTGCTCCTGGCAAGGCGGCTGACGTTGTCCTTGGAAGCCGGGTTGTCCACCAGGACGGTGATAGCTTGTTTCGGGTTCTTTCCAATAGCTTTATCGGCCTTCATGACCGGTACCGGGCAAGAGAAACCACGGGCATCAACTTCTATCATTTTCATGTTGCCTTTCAGTTATCATGGGCGGGTCTGAGTTTGAGGTATCGGGTCAGCACTACCGGGAATTTCTCGATAATGCTGTTTACCAGAGTAGCCGGAGTCGCCCCAGCGGCCTCACCGGCAATCCGGTTGGCCCGGGCGGCGGTGACCAAGGCGCCTTCCGGGTCCATCCTGTAGTAGGTCAAAGCGGCTACTAAGCCGGTGAGGGTGTCGCCGGTGCCGCCGATAGGCTCCAGCGCCGGGATGTTGGGGCCGGTGATGGTGCTGACAATCTTGCCTTCGCAGGCGATGTAGTCGGTCGAGCCTTTGACCAGGAGGTAACGGGCGGCATTGTTGTTCTTGTAAGCCGCTGTTACCAGCTCCGGTATCCGGGCGCTCTCGGTATCGAAGAGGTGCCGGGCGATATAGGCCGGATGAGTCGCCTCGGGATCGGCCAGGAAAGCCATCTCGCTGGTATCGGGGGTCATGATGTCAAACTTCGGGGCGAGGCCGGCGGCCTTGGCGGCGTACATCGAGCCGGCATCGGCTATCATCACCGGCCGCCGGTCGCATTTGTCGACTGCCTGACACAAGCTCCGCATGAGGGCCATGTCGGGAACGCAGTAGTGGAGCGCCAGCACCCTGGGGGAAATCTCAAGGATGCCGTTGATAAGGTAATTGTACATTTCCCGACTGCCGGCGCCTCGTCCAATATCACCGGCGACGAGCGCCCATGGCGGCGGCAAGCGCAGGCAGTTGGTAACTGCCAGGGCGGCACTGATCATAGCGCCGGTCCCTTGGGTCGATGGGATGGCGTGGTCGCCGACTCTGGTGCAGTCACCATCGAATCGGACCTCGCCGGCCGTCAGCGGCATGTCCTGGACAGGGACAGTCCCAGCCAGCAACATCATGGTAAGCTCCCCCTTTCGGCAATCTTGTGGCTTTCTTCCAGGGCCCTGTTGAGCATTACGGCGCACAGGGTGTATCCCTCACGCCGCGGGCTCGGCGCTTCGGTAATGGTCTTCCCGATCATGATGGAGTGGAGGTATGGGATATCGGGACAGCCGCCGCCGGAGGTGTTGACGATGCGGCCGGTCTCCTTTTCAAAAGTCAGTTTCATGTTGCCAGCCTTTACCATGAGCCATTTACCGAAGTCGGTTGTCCTGACGACCTGGAGCAGTTCCGAGCTGGCCTCGCTCAGCGGGGTAATCTCGACGTAGCCGATGTCGTTCTGGTCGAGTGCCCGGGCGATGCCGGCCTGCTCTACCAGATTGACCTGGAGGGCCAGGTCACAGCCTTTGCGCAAATGCCGCGGCGGTGCGACCAGCTTCACTTCGTAGTCGGCTTCCCGGAGCGTCTTTTCGGCCTTCATGGCTTCGTGGACATCGAGGAAGATGATGATGCCGTCGAAAGCTGGCTTACGGTCTTTCTTGCCGAATAGAGGCATCGGTTGCTCCTTAGGCCTGCTCTCTCATGGTGAAGCCCAGGACCAGGCAGATTGCCAGCCCGGCAATGACTGCCCATGGCCCCAGGGCGGAAAGGCCTTCGGCACTTGATGCCAGGCCGAAATTATGGGCAAAGGCGGCGCCAGCAAGCAGGCCGGTGACGGTAAGGGCAGCATCGGTATCGCCCTCGCCGGAAAGGATGGTCTGGCGCAGGGGACAACCGCCGGCCAGGACCGCCGCCAGGCCGAGGAGCATCATGCCCAGGAAGTTCCATAGGTGGCTGCTGTGAGCAATTGGCTGACCTTCAAAGCCGAGCTTGAACTGGCCGAGGATAAGGTTGAAGACGAAGGCGGCCAGTAGTGCCGAAACCACACCGGTAATCAGGTAGCCGTCCTTGACCATTATCAGGTCGCGGAAGGCGCCGGCGAAGCACATCCGGGCGCGCTGGGCGAGGAAGCCGACCAGGAGTCCTGCCCCGAGTGAGATGAGAATTGGGGCGTGCATTGAGCCAGGGCCGCTCTGGCTGGAGAAGATGAACGGTGGAAGGACGAAGGCCAGAACGAGCAGGACGGCCATGAAGGCCGGCATTATCCAGCCGGCAACCGTCTTTTGCTTTACTGCCCGACCCAGGCTGAAGCCGCGTTTGAGCATGATGACGCCGATGGCTACACCGCCGGCCAGCCCGGCCAGCCCGGTCAGGCCATTAAGGTCGCCGCCAGCCAGCCTGAGTGTGGCGCGGATGGGACATCCGAGAAAGACCAGCGCACCTATCATCATCAGCATGCCGAGCAGGAAGCGCACCAGTGGCGTCGAACCGCCGCGGGCGCGGAATTCCTTGAAGGCATAGGCTGATATGAAGCCGCCCAGCACGAAGCCGATGATCTCGGGGCGCAGGTACTGGACGGTGGTAGCGCGGTCGAGGCCGAGAGCCCCGGCGATGTCGCGGTAGAAACAGGCGACGCAGACGCCCATGTTGGGCGGGTTGCCGAACTTAACGAGCAAGGCTCCGAGTACGCCAAGCACGAGGCCGGCAGCGAGAATCCAGGTCTTGGGACCGAAGAACCTCCTCAACGTGGTCTCCTTTCGATTTTCTTAATTTCAGGATGCGGGCAATCTTGTCGGAGAGACACGCTCCGACGGAAAGGATGGCTCATGTCTGCTGTGACTGGTACATGGCTTTCCTCCTTTCCGTCAGTTTTCAGAGGCCCCGGCGCGGGCTGTCTGGGGCACTTGCCGGCGCTGGAATATCTTGGCCAGCCAGATGCTCATCTCGAACAGGACAATCAGAGTACCGGCGACGAGTGTCTGGTTGATGGGGTCCATGGTCGGGGTGACGACGGCGGCGATAACGAATGACAAAAGGATGGCGGCCTTGCGTTTGCCGGCCAGCCACTTTGGCGACAGAACGCCGAGGCGGGACAGGAAGGTGGTGACCACCGGCAGTTCAAAAATAAGACCGGTGACAAGTAATATCCGTGTCACCAGGGAGATATAGTTGCCAATTCTTATCTGGGGCGTAGCGATGTCCTCGCCGAAGGTCAGCAGGATATTTATCGCCGGCGGCAGGAGTACGAAATAGGCGAAGGCTATCCCGCCCAGGAACATAAAGGTCACCCAGGGCAGGATGATGTAAATATATTTTTTCTCCTTGCGGGTGAGGGCTGGGGCGACAAAGGCGAAGAACTGGTAGACGAGGTAGGGCATCGTGATGGCGAAGCCGGCGGCGAGACAGACCTTCATATAGGTGCTGATCATCTCGGTCATTTCGATAAAAACAAGCTCAATATCGCCGGCGGGGAGCTTGAGGAAGTAGAAGATGTAGTTGGCAAAGGCGAAAGCGATGACAGTGGCTATAGCGACAGCGATGACGCTCCGGGTTAGTCTTCGCCGCAGTTCATCGAGATGGCCGAGGACGGTTAGTTTCTTTTCGGTACTCATGTGGTGGGATGAATTATATCCGCCTATTTCGACGGCGGTTTCTTATCCTGGTCTTCCAGTTCCCTGGTTATCTGGGCGGTGAAGTCAACGGTTGACTTCCTCAGGTTGTGCATGGTACGGCCGATGGTGCGGCTGATTTCCACCAGTCGTCCTGGTCCCCAGAGCACCAGGGCGACGACGAGGATGAGCAATATCTCGCCGGTGCCCATGCCGAAAAAATCCATCAGGCCAGCCTCGTCATTTTTAGCACTGTTTTCTGCCTGGTACGGAACATCTTGTTGTCATCCTCGAGCGCACAGAGTGCGCGAAGAGAATCCCCTTCAAGTCAGTACAGACGATTAGCTTTTAGTATTTTCCTTGGGTTCCTTGCTCTCCGCTTTGTTTGCGTCGTCGGTCTCTTCGCCCTTGTGTGCCTTGCGGAACTCGCGCAAGCCCTTGCCAATGGCCCCGCCGACCTGGGGTAGCTTGCCGACGCCGAAGATGATAAGGATTATCAAGAGGAGAAGCCCGATTTCCCATGGTCCAATCTTGAACGGCATGTTTCCCTCCTGAGGGAAATTATATCCTGAATATGAGTATAATACTAATGGCTACTCTGACTGGTTGCCGTCTGGAGATGTCACGGCGGCTCCAGTTGACCATTGCTCGCGCCGACACTCGGTACAAGGAAGATACCCGTCGTCGCGCGCCTGGACATCGACATTGACGGTGAGCACTCGTTCAATGGGGAAGAGCACATCCGGGGGGGCCTTCCTTAAGTCAACCGCCTTTAGGTAGTGTCGGCAGTTCTCGCAGACATAAAGACGGTAGCGTCCGGAGTCATCGGTGTAGAAGGCGAGGGTTTTCTCGTCCTGGTTACCGCAACAGGGGCACTCCAGCCGCTTGAAAGCCCACTCCATGTCACACCGGGAGCAGATGAGCCGCCGCTCTCCCCGGTCGGGTTCGATATAGGCGAGGTCCGGGTTGCCGCCGCAGACCGGGCAGTAGCCGCGGAGCCATTGCTCCTGGTTGACGAGCCCGGCCAGCGCTTCGCGGTAGGCGGTGAGGAACGGGTGCATGGCGGCGCTAAGCACTACCGGTGCGACTTCCGAATCTGGGGACGGCGCATGGCCTTCGAACCAGGCGCGGGCGGCTTCGATTAAGTCGGCGAGGGAAGGCTCCTTCCCAGCGGGCGGGACATTCTCGAAGACATCGGCGTATTTGGCCAGCAGGTTGGCTACCTGCTGGTACAGGTCGCGGACCGATTTCCAATCAACGTTAAGTTCGGCAAAAACCAGGAGCGGGCTTCCCAACTCCAGACGCTTGCTTGCCTCTGGAGTGCTGATGGACGGTTTAAGGATGCCGATTCGGTCTTTGACTTCGGCGCGGGTGCTTACCAGTTCGCGAAAAAACTGAAGCGGCTTTGGCAGAGTTCCGTCTTTCTTCTCCGCCTTATTTAGCCGCTTCAGTATTTGCTCGTCGGTAGCTGGAATCACTTGCCCTGCGCTTTCGGGCTCCCGTAAATGCGGTCAAACCATTTGCCATGATGTCCCTTGGCGTAGGTGACGGTCATCTTGCCATCGACCATCTGGCGGAAACTGCCGCCTTCCTTGAGCATTAGGGGATGGAGGACGCTCAGGTAAACATGGACCAGGAACATGCAGATGGTGAATATGAAGACGATGTCATGAATGTAGATGCTCCACTGGAAGACCCAGGTGGGCAGAATATCCTTGCCGAACCACATCAGGGCGCCGGTGATGACGAAGATCGGGCTGAACATCAGGACCATCAAGTACCACGCCTTCTGACCGGTGTTGAAGCGGTCCTGCGGCGGCATGGCGGCTTCGTCGCAGAGGAAGTAGTAGCGGGGGAAGGCAAGTACCCAGCCCAGGTCGTACAGGCTCCAGTTGGCGGCTTCGAAGATAGCCTTCCAGGAGGCCCGCCAGCTTACGAACAGGATGATGATCGGCGTTACTACGAAGAGTATGGAGGCCACTCGGTGGGCCACACGGCTCCAGCTATCCTGCGCCAGGAAGCCTGCCGGCGGGAAGAAAAGGAAGATGCCGGTGACGAGCAGGACGACGAAGGCAGTGGCATGGACCCAGTGAAGAATCCTCTCCTCAACACGGTATTTCAGAACCAGTTCATTGCCTGCCATGCTATTCCTCCATCCTAGTGAACTTCTTGCCGGGGTCGCCGGACACCGGGCACTGGTCCGGCGGCTCATCGCCCTGACGGATGTAGCCACAGGTCGGGCACATCCAGCGGGTGATGCGCTCGCGTTCAGCATTAACGGTGGCCCGGGCCACAATATAGTTGAGGCCGAGGCCGGCTACGGTGAGCCCGACCAGCCCCCAGCCGATCGGCTGTAAAGCGTTCTTCCAAACACTGGCTGCAAGAGGTACTTCCGGCTTGGCGGGCAGTCCGTGCACCTCTGGCGGGTAGGTCAGTACATATAGAACATGCAGGCCGCCCAGCTCCTTTTCGCCGTAGAGATAGGCGCTGGGATAGGTTGCCTGGATTTCCTTGACTCTTTGCTTGCCGGCGATGACCAGGTCGTCGCGATTGCCGAAGGTCAGGGCGCCCGGCGGACAGGTCTTGACACAAGCCGGTTGGTTGTCCTCGGCGACTCTATCGGCGCAAAAGAGGCACTTCTTCATCTTGCGGATGCCGGTGATGGTGCTGCCAGCCGACCGAGGAACGCTGAAGGGGCAGAACTCGACGCAGTAACCGCAGCCACTGCACAGGTCTTCATTGTAGGCGACGAATCCGTCTGGACTATGGTACAGAGCGCCAGTGGGGCAGACCTCAATGCAGGAGGCATCAGTGCAGTGCATGCATGACTGGCGAGTGAATACCCAGTCGACGCCGCCGCCAGCCTTGGGTACTTCATTGAACCTGATTTTAATCCAGCAGGTTGGGGAGAGGTCCGGTGGGTTCTCGTAGGTACCGCGGTTAGTTGTCATTTCAGCGGGCAAGTCGTTCCACTGGTGGCAGGCGACCTGACAGGCGCGGCAGGCCATACACTTGGTAACATCGAAGAGTATCGCTTTCTCAGCCATGTCTATGCCCTCCTTACGTTGACTAGGAAAGCCTTGTATTCAGGGATTGTCGTGTTCGCATCTCCTATATAGGGGGTAAGCAGGTTAGCGGAATCTCCCTTGCTGATGCCAGCGTAACCCCAGTGCCAGGGGAGACCTACTTCGTGGACTTTCCTGCCGTCAACTGTGAAAGGCTTAAGGCGCGCCGTGACTATGGCCACTGCGGTAACCTGGCCCCGGGCGCTTTCAACAATTACCTTCTGGCCGTTCTTAATGCCCTTTTCAGCGGCAAGCTCATCTCCTATTTCGACGAACATTTCTGGGAAGAGCTCGTTAAGCCAGGGCAGGTTGCGGGTCATGGCGCCGCCCTGCCAGTGCTCGGAAACGCGATAAGTACTGCACACGTAGGGGAATTTGTCCGGGGTTCCCTGCTCCTGAGGCCGCCAGACTTTGGCCGCAGGGTTGAGCTGGGTACTCGAGAGCAGGTTCTTCGTCGGGGATTCCCATGGTTCGTAGTGTTCCGGTAGCGGGCCGTCAGCCATACCCAGGCCGAAAAGTCTTCCCATGCCTTCTACCTGCATGATGAAGGGGTAGATTTCTGTCGGGCTGTTGGCGCCGAAACCGTCAATGACGTCGCCGGACCAGGCTTTCTTGGCCGGGTCCCACTTTACCACGGCACGCTTCGGGTTCCACGGGTTGCCGTTGAGGTCAACTGAAGCGCGGTTGTAAATGATGCGCCGGTTGAGCGGCCAGCTCCAGGCCCAGTTGGAGTACAGGCCGATGCCGGATGTGTCCTTGTTGTCGCGGCGCGCCATGAGGTTGCCTGTTTCATTGTAGCTTCCGGAGAATAACCAGTTACCGGAAGATGTCGTACCGTCGTCTTTGAGACCGACGAAGTTAGTTATCAGCTTGCCCGTGGTAAGGTCGTAGCCGTTGATTTCCTTGGCTACCTGGTGAGGGCTGGGATGCTCGCCGTAGTCCCAGGCGAGCTTAGTAATTGCCTCGGCATTGGGGCCGCCCTCCTTACTATACATGGCTCTTATCTTGTTCATCAAATTGACTATCATCCAGAGATCGTCCTCGGCGTCTCCAGGTGGGTCGATAGCTTTGTAGCGCCACTGCGTCCAGCGGCCGCTGTTAGCGATACTGCCCTCCTTTTCATAAGAAGCACAGGCGGGGAGCATGAACACCTCGGTCTTGATGGACTTGGGGTCAACGCCCGGACGCTTCCAGAAAGTGGCGGTTTCCGTCTGCCAGAGGTCAGCAGCGACCAACCAGTCAAGCATTCCCAGGGCTTTCCTTACGGCATTAGAGTTGGGGCTGGTGACAGCCGGGTTCTGCCCCCACGCCATAAAGCCTTTGATGGTGCCCTTTTCCATAGCTTCAAACAGCGGTATGTGGGAGTAGTTGACGCCCGCCTGTATCTTGGGTAACCACTGGTAGCCGAACTCGTTATCCTTGGTGGCGGCGTTACCGTACCAGGCTTTGAGCAGGCTGACCATGTACTTGGGGCGGTGCTTCCACCAGTTGCCGCTCTTCGGGTCCTTGGATACCGGGGTGGTTAGTTCTTTATATTTAGCCAGGGTCGGGTGGGCGGTGGTTATCATTGGCAGGTAGCCGGGAAGTAGATGGAAGAGTATGGCATGGTCGGTGGCGCCCTGGACGTTTGACTCGCCGCGAAGAGCATTGATTCCGCCGCCGGCGATGCCGACATTGGCCAGCAGTAACTGGATTACGGAATAGGCACGTACGTTCTGGGAGCCGACGGTATGCTGGGTGGTGCCCATGGCGTACATGATGGTTCCAGCACGGTCCGGCCGGCCGGATGAGGCAAAGGTCTGGTAGACCTTCAGGAGGCTATCCTTCGGTGTGCCGGTAGTGCGGGAGACCGTATCAAGGTCGTACCGCGAATAGTGCTTCTTCAGCAACTGGAAAGCGCAGTTCGGGTCTTTAAGGGTCTTATCCTGCTTGGGGATACCCTTGTCGTCAAGCTGGTACTGCCAGGTTGACTTATTGCTGTAGGCGCGGGCGCTGGCATCGTAGCCGCTGAAAATGCCGTCCTTGAAGGCGTAACCGGGGTTGATTAGCCATCCGGCATTGGTGTACTCCCGAAGGTACTCAATGTTGTAGTTCTGCGGGTTCTTTTCGATATCCTCAACAATGTACTTAATCATACCGCCGAGGAAGGCGATATCGGTGCCGGAGCGCATCGGTGCCCAGATATCAGCGCGGGCTGAGGTGCGTGTGTACCTTGGGTCGACGTGGATGAGTTTGGCACCTTTTTCCATTGCTTTGGTTACCCAGTGGAAGGAGATTGGGTGGTTCTCCGCGGCGTTGGAACCCATGATAAGGATGACGTCAGCGTTGCCAATATCTACCCAATGGTTGGTCATGGCACCGCGACCGAAACTTTCCGCCAGACCGGCGACAGTGGCGCTATGTCATATCCGGGCCTGGGTTTCGGTATACACCATCCCCAGGGAGCGGTTCATCTTCGCTAGAAGATAAGCCTCCTCATTATCATGAGCGGAAGCACCGAGCATAGCTATGGCTTCGGTGCGGTTGACAGTGTTGCCGGCGCTGTCCTTCTGGATGAAGCTGGCGTCGCGGGTCTTTTTGATGCGTTTGGCAATCTCGTCAAACGCCCAGTCCCAGGTCTTCTCCTCCCAGTCCGCAGCGCCGGGTGCCCGGTAGAGTACTTTGGTGGCGCGCCGGGGATTGTCCTTGCCGTCCACCGTCCTTACCTGGAACAGGGACTGTGCTTTGGTGCAGAGACCGCCCCGGTTTATCGGGTGGTCCGCCCATCCCTCAATGCTGATGAGTTTGTCCTTGTCAGCAGCAACCAGTACTCCACAACCGCCGGCGCAATAGGCGCAGATGGTCGATGTTTCCCCGATTTTCTTGTGTAACTGGGGCGCTGGTCTGAACTGGGAAGAGGGAGTCGCTGTGTCGGAACTGAATGGTTTGAAGACGAGAAGGCCACCCACCCCAACCCCTGAGGCCTTGAGGAAGTCCCTACGGCTAAGCTCCATGCTCGCTCCTTTCTTTGTTATAAAGGGCCGGAAGCTGATATTACTGGGTATGCCGACAGGCAGTTATGCCTGCTTGGGATAGGATATAGCACTTGTTGTTAGGCAAGTAATTCATACATAATATAGACGGGTGGCCAGTCTATAACATCCGTAAAAACACGTAGGTACTAGCACCAAGGAGTGCTGAGTGGGGGTTGGTTCACGGTGTGGTCTGTTATGCCGGGGCTTCCAGGATAACGCTGGTCCCCAGGCCTGGCGTGCTCTGGATACTGGAGGTGCCGCCAATAAGTTTTGCGCGCTCCTGCATGCCAGCCAGCCCAAGTTTGCCAATTCGGGCAAAATCGCTGACACGCTGAGGGATTTCGAAACCAGCACCGTTGTCGCTCACCGTCATCTTGACAGACTTGTCGCTGAACTCCAGCTTTACCTGGACTTTGCTGGCCTTAGCATGGCGGCGGGCGTTAGTCATGGACTCCTGGGCGATGCGGAAAAAGACGAGTTCGGCTTCTTTAGAAAGCTGACGCGGCTGGCCTGCAACTTGCACTTCAGTGGCGATGTTCCAGTTGTTCGTGAGGTCAGTGGCCAGCCACTTGAGGGCCGGTACTAGCCCGAGGTCATCGAGCACTGATGGCCGTAACTGCTGGCTGAAATTGCGAACTTCTTTGAGGATGTTTCTTACCTGTTCTCTGATGTCGTTGGCGGTGACCTTTGAGTTACCGTTGGCTAGGTCATCCAGATTGCGGGCCACTACCACCAAGGCCTGGGCAGTTTCGTCATGGAGTTCGCGGGCGATGCGCTTTCGCTCTGCCTCCTGGGCCTGGCTCACTTGCTGGACGTAGTACCGTAGGTTATCCTGAATTCGTTTCTCCTCGGTAACGTCATGTCCAATATGCTGGAAGGCCCAGGGGTGGCGGTTCTTAAGGAGGAGGTTGGTGCCGATGCGGACGGCAACCTCGGTCCTGTCCCGTCGGACCAGCGTCTGCTCGTAGGGTGGGGCGTACTGGCCGCGCAGGACTTTCTGATGGGCCTCTCTCTCTACTTGCTCTAGGCCTTCGTTGGTGAGGAACATGGAGACATTGCCGCCGACCAGCTCACCGCGGGTAAACCCTGTCAGTTTCTCCATAGCCGGGTTGGCAGCGACAATGACACCGCTAAGGTCGTGGACCCAGATAGCGTCGCTGGCGTTCTCAAATAGCTCGCGGTAACTGCGTTCGGACTCGCGCAGGGCCTCAGCGGCGCGGTGCTCGCGTTCGTAGGAGCGAGCATTTTCTATGGCCACGCTTATCTGGTCGCCGATGGCCTGCAGGAGGTCTAGTTCGTCGGCGGCGAATTCGCGCTCCGTCCGTGAGCCGACTGAAAGACAGCCTACCGGCTCACCACGTGACAACAGTGGCACGAACACTACCGTTTGTAGACCCTCCCGCAGGAGGATAGTGCCCTTGAATGACGGGTCGGCGAGCACACTTGGTATGACCGTCGGCTCCCTTACGGCGCGGGTGACAATCGGCAGCAGGCTTCCGGCCAGTCTGTCTCGGTCGGCATCGTTCATCGGGGAAAGCCCGTTAGCGCTAGCTAGCTTGAGCTCACCTTTGGTCGGTTCCCAGAGATGAATCCAGGTAGCGTCAATCGCCATGAGCTGGCAGAGCTTGTCCACGGCTTCGCTCATTACCTGGTTGAGCTGGAGTGACTGGCTGACGATGCCGGAAATGACGTGGAGCATGCTGAGCCGTTTGACCTGGAGGTTGAGCTGGTTCTGAGTCCGTTCAAGATGAGCTAGACGCTGGCGGTCGACCTGGAGAATCCAGAGGAGGAGCAGGACCAGCGCCCCGACAACAAGTACGGCGATGGTCTCGAACAGTGCCTCCACCTGGGCGCTGGAGATGGAGAAGATACGGGGGAACATTACTGCGGTCACCAGTATGAGCATGCTGAGCCCGCCGCCGATACCGAGGGTGACCGCGACATAGATGACCGGTACCAGGAAAAGGATACGCCAGATTGTGGCCCGGGTCAGGCCGAAGGAAAGGAACGACCCGATCTGGCCGACACCCCAGACGTCCTGAAAAACCTCGTGGTAGTAGACGCTTACGAGGAGGGCCGTGATAACGGCCGCAATCCAGACGTGACGGTTGCGGAGCACCCGCATCATCAGGCGGGGTGTCTGCTCAACGGTCTCTTTGTCTGAGGCAAGCGCCTGCCAGAACTGCCTAGGTTTCGGGGAGCTCTTCAAGCGACAGCCATCCCTTCTTGACCGCCAGGAAGATGGCCTCGGTGCGGGAACCTACACCCAGCTTGTTGAAGATGCTGGCAAGGTGCCCCTGGACGGTGCGGACACTGATGACGAGCTGGTCGGCGATCTCTTTATTGCTCATTCCCCGGGCGGCCAGTTTGAGTACCTCAATTTCACGGTCGCTCAGGTCGGCCGCGGCTTTGACATCGGCTTTGGCCGGTGCGGTCAGACGTGAGACCACCTTACGGGCGACAATTGGATGCAGTACCGACTCGCCGGCTCGGACGCGCCGGACGGCATCAACTACCTCGCGGCTGTCAACGTCCTTGAGCAGGTATCCGGCGGCCCCTGCCTCAAGCAGTGCGAAGACGTATTCATCGTTGTCATAGGCGGAAAGGATGAGAATAGCTGTGGATGGGCAGGTGGGTTTTACCTGCTTCGTTACTTCAACGCCGGTGAGCTTGGGCATGGAGACATCGACGATGGCGACATCGGGCTTGAGTTGTTGAATAAGCTTGACTGCCTCCTCCCCGTCTCTTGCCTCACCTACTACCTCAATATCGTCTTCGCGCTCCAGGAGACTGCGGGTGCCTTGCCGGACTACGGCGTGATCGTCGGCGATGACAACGCGGATTTTGCTCATGCCTGCCTCCCGTCCGAATTATAACCGCAATATGGCTTTGCTTCAATAAATACTAAGCGGTCATTGTGAGCGGAGCGAAGCAATCTCCGGTGGCCCCTCGGCCAGCAGTCTCAGTTTTTCCGGTTGGGCCACGGTCATACGGCCGCGGCTTGACTTGATGATGCCGCTACCCTTGAGACGGCTCAGAACACGGATAGCTGTTTCGATGGTGGTGCCTGCCATGCTGGCGATTTCCTGACGGGTGAATGGCAGGCAGTCGCCGAGCTTGTTGTAGAGCATGAGGATGACTCTGGCAAGACGCTGTTCGGCTCTTTCAGCGGCCAGGTCTTTCATACGTGCTTGAGCTTCCCTGAGACGGGCGCCAAGTACATTGATGATCGAAATAGCTGTGCTTGGGTTTTTCTTGAGGAAGTCGAGGAAATCGGTCTTTCGGATGCCGATGACGGTAGTATCAATCGCTGCTTGGGCTGAGGCTGGGTAGGGCCGGTCTTGGAAAACGGCTACTTCACCAAACATCTCGCCGGGGCCGAAAAAGGCGATGATGAAGTCTTTGCCGGAAGGGGAGTGCTTGACCACTCTTATCCTGCCATCAGCTACCACATAGAACCAGTCTGGAGCATCACCTTCCCAGAACACGTACTTTCCGGACTTGATACGGCGCTCTACCGCCATCCGGGCGAGGCGTCCCAACTCATATTCGGCGAGTCCTGAGAACATAAGGGACTGCCTGAGCATTTTGTTTCTGTTCAGTTCCATTTTATTACGGTATATATTAGCTATCGCATGCGCCGTCTGGCAAGGCATTTATTTTTGCCCATGTTACCGGAAAGGGGTATAATTTTCCGCTGCGGAAGCTATCCGCTGGTTGTCCCGTTACTATCTCTGCCTGCGCTTTCCCTGCAACGATTCCCGCAGGCCCGTGCTATTAGGGACATACTGATACGTTGATATCATGCTGGAGGCGATATGACCGAGCTTACCCCGGCGATGGTCGTCCGGGAACTTGACAGATATATTGTGGGGCAGAAAGAAGCTAAGAAAGCAGTAGCCATTGCTCTCTGCACCCGTGAGCGGCGCAAGAAGGTACCTGACGATATGCGCCGCGAGATTATCCCAAAGAATATACTGATGATCGGGCCAACCGGTGTCGGCAAGACTGAGATCGCCCGCCGGGTGGCCGGACTGCTTAACGCACCATTTGTTAAGGTTGAAGCCACCAAGTTTACCGAGGTCGGTTACGTTGGCCGCGATGCAGATTCCATTATTGGCGAGCTGGTTGAGTCCAGCTTCATGCGTGTCTATGAGCGGAGGCTGAAGGAAGTTGAGACTAAGGCCGAGACGCTGGCTAATGAGAAACTGGTGAGATATGTCTGTCAGCAGTTGGCTCCGGAATCGCCGAAGCGCGCCAGAGTTAAAATAGCTGGGGTCAGCTCAGGCGCTGGCAGGACAGTCCCCCGACGCGGCCCTGACCGCCGGCTGGTGGCCAAGCTTCTCGAAACAAGCAAGCTGGACGATCAGATGGTGGAGATAGAAGTTAGCGATGAAGCTTATACCTTTGATACCAGCTTCGCCACTGACTATAGCTACTATTATGATGATTATGCTGATGGCTACGGTGATCCTCGATTCCACCGTTCGCGCTCACAAAAGCGGAAGGTCTCTATTAAAGAGGCGCGGCGTATATTGAAGCGCGTTGAGGCCAACAAGCTGCTTGATATAAACCAGGTGGTGGATGAGGCAGTTCACCATACTGAAGAGAACGGTGTGGTGTTCATCGATGAGCTTGACAAACTAATTGGTCCCAAGGTTGAAGTCGGGCGGGATATATCAGGCGAAGGCGTCCAGCGCGACCTTCTACCGCTGCTCGAAGGCACAACGGTAATGACGCGCTTTGGGCCAGTAAAGACAGACCACATCCTGTATGTTGCTGCCGGTGCCTTCCATCAGAGCAAACCATCCGAGTTGATTGCTGAACTGCAGGGGCGTTTGCCCATCCGGGTTGAGCTTTCCCGGCTGGCGCTGGAAGACCTGGAGCGCATTCTGACCGAGCCGGCCAATGCCCTTACGAAACAGTACCAGGCGCTGATGGCCGCTGAAGGCGTGGAACTTGAGTTTGCCGCCGACGGCATCAGAGAAATTGCGCATTATGCTGTCCTTATGAATGAGCGGGCGGAGAATATCGGAGCCCGCCGTTTGAGCACCGTCATGGAGAAAGTGCTCGAAGACCTGAGCTTTACCGCCTCGGAGCGTAGGGGTGAAAAGGTAGTAGTCGACGCCGTTTATGTCCGCGACCGCGTTGCCCGGCTGGTCAAGGACGAGGACCTCTCCCGCTACATTCTGTAGCAAAGAAGCCATTCTATCCTCCTCGGGAGGGGAGTCTAAGAGGGGCTGAGGCCCCTTTAATAAGGATTCCTCCGGGTAGTGGGGTTCTGCAGATCAACAGCGGTTGTGTGAGCAATAGACGTGTGATATACTGTGGCGCAATTTTGCCGAGTGCGGAGGTTACAACCTAGTGGAGCCAATTACCGTCAAGCAACTTCTTGAAGCCGGTGCCCACTTTGGGCATCAGACAAGTCGGTGGCATCCCAAGATGAAGCGCTATATTTTTACCCAGCGCAATGGGATTCACATCATTGACCTGGAGCAGACAGCAGTCCTGCTGGACAAGGCCAGTGCCTTCGTTCGGGACCTGGTGGCTGCTGGTAAGAACATCCTGTTTGTCGGCACTAAGAAGCAGGCGCAGGAAGCTGTCCAGGACGAAGCTGTACGATGTAGTATGCCCTATGTTAACCAGCGCTGGCTTGGCGGTATGCTCACCAACTTCCCTACTATCCAATCGCGGATTGATTACCTGGTGCGCCAGGAGGACAGGAAGCAGAAAGGTGAGTTCGACTCTTTGCCGAAGAAAGAAAGGCGGAAACTGGAAGAAGAAATTCAGCGTCTTAACCGGCAGATGAGCGGTTTTAAGGAAATGACCACTATCCCGGGTGCGCTGTTCGTGGTTGATATAACCGTGGAGAAGATTGCCCTGACTGAAGCGCGCAAGATGGGTGTACCGGTGGTCGCCATGGCTGATACTAACTGCGACCCGACCTTGATTGACTACCCGATCCCATCCAATGATGACGCTATTAAGGCTATCAAACTGATGTGTGGGCGGATCGCTGATGCAGTGCTTGAAGGCAAGGCGGCCCTGGAATCGGGCAAACCGGCGGTGGCTGTAGAAGCGGCTGTTGGGGCTCAGGCGGCCGGTGTGGCTCAACCTGAGGTTAAAACTGAGATTCAGATGTCCCCGGCGGCACCGGCCTACAGTGCCTCGCCAGACGACGAGTAGAGTGCACGGTCAGTAGCGTCAAGGAGGATTGAGTGGAAGTAACCGCTGAAATGGTTAAAGAACTCCGGGAAAAAACCGGCGCTGGTGTTATGGAATGTAAGAAGGTGCTTACCGACGCCGGCGGCGACATTAATAAAGCGATTGAGACATTAAAGGTAAAAGGCCTGGCCATTGCCGAAAAAAAGGCAGTCCGTGCCACTAAGGCGGGACTTATTGAAGCTTACATCCATCCGGGTGCCAAGGTTGGTGTGCTGGCCGAGGTAAATTGTGAGACTGATTTTGTAGCTCGCACCCCTGAATTTACCGCTCTTGCCCATGACCTAGCCCTCCAGGTTGCGGCGATGTCGCCAAAGTATGTCTCGGCCGAAGATGTCCCGGAAGGTACCGAATTAAACAAAGACGGGACCAAGTTCAATCCAGAAACAGACTGCCTGCTGTCCCAGGTGTTCATCAAGGACCAGACAAAGACCGTCTCGAATATCATTATTGAGACCATTGCCAAGCTTGGCGAAAACATCAAGGTAGCGAGATTCGTCCGATTTGAATTGGGCGCCTGATAGAGAGCTGTGGCTAACGCCAAGTATAAACGCATCCTGCTCAAGTTGAGCGGCGAAGCCCTGGCCGGTCGTAAGGGTTTTGGTGTTGACTGGTCGGTGCTCGGGACTGTGGCGGAGGAGATCAGACGGGTTACCAGGTCCCATGTCCAGGTGGCGGTGGTGGTGGGAGGTGGCAACTTCTGGCGCGGCTCGACCATCAGAGTCAGCAAAATGGACCGGGCGACTGCTGACTACGCCGGCATGCTGGCTACTATCATCAATGCTCTGGCTCTTCAGAGCATCCTTGAGAAGCACGGCATCGATACGAGGGTCCAGTCGGCGATAACTGTTCAGGAAGTAGCTGAGCCTTATATCCGCCGTCGGGCCATCCGTCACCTTGAAAAAGGCCGTGTTGTTATTTTCGCCGGCGGTACCGGCAACCCCTACATGACTACCGATACTGCTGCCGCCCTGCGCGCCATCGAGATTGGTGCTGATATCCTGCTCGTGGCGAAGAATAAAGTGGACGGTATTTACGACTCCGACCCGGCCAAGAATCCGAAAGCCAAGAAGTTTGACCGTCTGAGCCATGCCCGGGCGCTGGCCCTTGACCTTAAGGTAATGGATGTTACCGCCTTTTCCTTATGCCGTGAAAACAAACTGCCTGTACTCGTTTTTGACATCGGGATTCCTTCCAGCATTGCACGGGCTGTGGCTGGAGAAGCCATAGGGACAATCGTCTTGCCGGAGTGAGGTGGAAAATGGCTAACGAGGTTATCATTGACCTTAACACCAGGATGGAGAAGACTGTTGACGTACTGGTCCGGGAGATGGCCACACTGCGCACCGGCCGAGCGACGCCGGCTCTGGTTGACCATGTTAAAGTTGATTACCATGGCGTCCTGACCGCGCTCAACCAGCTTGCCTCAATCACCGTCCCTGAGGCCAGCCTAATTGTCATCCAGCCGTGGGAGCGGGCTATCTGTAGCAGCATCGAGAAAGCCATTTTGAAGGCTAACCTCGGCCTGACCCCCAGTACCGATGGCCAGGTGGTCCGTATTGTTATCCCACCGCTCACCGAGGAGCGCCGCAAGGAGTTGGTCAAGGTGGTAAGGAAGCGGGCCGAGGAGGCGCGTGTTGCCCTGCGCAATCAGAGACGTGATGGCATGGAGCACCTGAGGCAGATGGAGAGAGAAAAACTTATCTCTAAGGACCAGCAAGTACGTCTCACCGACCAGCTTCAGAAGCTAACCGATACCTTTATCGAGAAGGTAAACAAGGTCAGTACCGACAAAGAGAAAGAGATCGCCGAAGCCTAAGGCTGATCTGAGAGCGGTATGCTCAGGCTGAGACTCATCACCGCGGTTGTTGGTCTTCCTCTCCTCATCGCTGTTGTCTGGTTTGGCGATCCGTGGTTTATTGTCCTCTGGGCGTTTGCCGCCGGTGTTGGCGCGTGGGAGCTTTACACCATGGCCCGGGCTTCCAACTGGAGGCCGCTCCGCTGGTTTGGTCTTATCTGGGTGCTGCTTTTCGTCGCCAGCCCACACCTTCCCGGTGCCAACGTAGTGCCGATTCTCATCAGTTCCGCCGTTATTCTCCCGCTCATCTGGCTGATGGTCCGGAGACCGCGCGAATTGGCATTTGCTAATTGGGGCTGGACTCTTGTCGGTATCTTCTACGTGGGATGGCTTGCTAGCTACTGGGTGTTACTGCGCCAGCTTGAAGACGGTCGCGATTGGGTTCTCTGGGGAATGTTCGTTGTATTCGCCAGCGATACCTTTGCCTACTTCGTTGGACGCGCCTTCGGGAAGCACCTCATGGCGTCGTCAATCAGTCCCAGAAAGACCTGGGAGGGGGCGGTGGGTGGTGTGGTGGGAAGCATGCTGGCCTCAGTACTTTTCGCGTGTATCCTGTTTCCCCTCCTTGACTATCCGGAAGCCCTATTGCTGGGTTTTGTTGGCAGTATTCTTGCCCAGGCTGGTGATTTAAGCGGCTCGCTGCTCAAACGTAATTTAGGCTTTAAGGACTCGGGCAAGTTCCTGCCCGGACACGGCGGTATTATCGACCGTTTCAGCAGCCTTGCCTTCGTCGGAGTCGTGTTGTATTACTGTGTCCTGGGGCACCTGGGCATATTGTTCTAAGGGGCGTAGGTGGGAGCCGGTGGTGGGGTGGAGACTTAAAGCAGCTTCTGTGCCTGGTAACCGGCCTGCTTTTCTCTAACGCGGGACGGTATGGGCGCCACCCAGTTCGGTACTTCCGGCTTCTTACCCTGGAGTAGCTCCTCGATAGTCAGAATCTGAAGGCGCGGGTATTTTTTATCTGAGAACGGCGGAGTATAGAAACCCTTTGTCGTGGCTTCGGTAATCATCGGCCGTGTCGGCGGCTCGAGTGTGATGAAAACCCCGATGTCCGCGCTCTCGCGGTCGATGACGTGCCCCAAATCGCGCACCATAGCTACGTTGACGTTGACACCGCCTTTGACCGAGATGATGGCCTTCTTCACCTTATCCTTGTCGTCAACAAAGTACAGGTAGCCATCGATGCCGGTGTCAGCGCCTTTCTTCCTGCCGCCGTATGGCTGTCCGCCAGCCTTCGATACCGCCCACCACTGGAACTGGTATTTGTCCCGCTGGGCCAGGTCTTTGGCGCCAGCCAGATCCGTAGGGGCTCCAATAACTGTGTATTGGACTCTCGGGAAGACCTTCCTCAGTCGCCATTCCATGGTGCCGACGGCAAGATAAGTGATGTCAATGCCAATCCAACGCCGTTTTAGTCGTTGAGCAGCCACGATGGTTGTTCCACAGCCGCAAAAGGGGTCAAGGATGATATCGCCTTTGTTTGAGCTGGCTTCAATAATACGCTCCAGGAGCGCCTCCGGTTTCTGGGTGGGATAGCCTAATCTTTCGGCTGCCTGGGCGCCGATAGGATTAATATCCGTCCAAACGTCTTGAAGCGGCACGCCAGACATTTCATCGAGGTAGCGCTTGTATCTGGGGACCGAACCAGGTTTCGCCTGTATGATTCGTCCTTGTTTATAGAGTTCTTCCATCCTCTCCTTGCTGTAGCGCCAATACCTCGTTACCCCAAGAAACTCGTATTGGGGATTCCCCTTAGTCGCACCACCAGGTCCTGCGATGTTATCTAATGTGTAGCGTCGACCATCTGCATCCTGAAAGCGATAGAAGTTCTCTAGGTATTCGTCTGTATAAAGGGAGTACACCTCGTTTCGCTCGGCGGCGTTGCTCTTTGTATAGAACAGGATTACATCATGGATACGGCCCATATGTACTACTTTGCCCTGAATAGTGTCACTGTGACTGCTGGTACGTTTCCAGATGATTTCGTTTCGGAATTGCTCGGTCCCGAAGACGGAGTCCATTACCAGTTTGAGGTAATGGCTCGCCTTAGGGTCGCAGTGGAGATAGATGGAGCCGGTGCTCTTGAGCACACGGTGCAGTTCAATGAGGCGGGCGGTCATCATCACCAAATAGGCCATCATGGCGCTTGGTCCGATGAGTTCGTGCATTGAGTCCATAACCTTAGCCACGTTGGGATTGGGGCAGTTGGCGATTATGTCATGATAAGTTTCAGCCGAGGTCTTTCCCCATTGCCATGTATCGTCGAAAGCCGTCATCTGTGCCTGCGAGGCTTCGCCGGACGGCTCTTTGAAGAGGACGTTATAGGTGGCGTTGCTGTTGAATGGCGGGTCAAGGTAGATGAGGTCAACCGACTCATCGGGAATATGCTTGCGCAGTATTTCCAGGTTGTCGCCGTAATAGAGGACATTCGTTTCCATACAGCCTCCGGTGCGGTTGCTAAGAGTGATTATACAACGGGGCGGTGACGGGGTGTTTCGCCGCCACCCCGGATTCCTCGGCCTTCTACGAATGGCCTCGGAATGACACGATGTGGGGGACTAGGGTGGTGTCCCCACCTGCCATGTCATGGAAAAGCTAGTAGTAGCATCAGGGGCGAGGTTGATGGGTATGATGAACACAAGGCATGAGGCCTGGTAAACGCGCTCGACGCCGCCTTCGGAGTTGGAGATGCTCTCAACCGGGAAGCGCCAGAGTGCTAGCTTGCGGTCGGTCTTAGCTTCAATCTCGATGCCAATCTGGCGGTTGCCGATGACGATTGTATCAATGTCCTCATCGGCGCCGCTGGTGTCGAGGAAAGCACCTTCTGACGGAAGACTTGTCAGACGGTAATAGGCATAAGGGTTGCGTCTGCCTCCAAGCAGGTTAAAGTTCCACTCGCTGGCAAAGAGACAGTTGAGCGGCGCTGGGTCAGCGTTCTTAATAGAGTAACGGGCCTCGACATTTTGCTGGTTTGGCTCCAGCACCAGCGTCTTTTCAAGACTGGCTGGAAATGTCACACTTTCACGATTGAGAGTCACCATAAGTTGTGAGCTTTGGTTGGTTATGGTTAGTTCATAGAGCTGACCCGCGAAGTCATCGAGGTCACGATATGAGCCGGTAACGAACTGCTCCATTGTTGTTCCCGGCTCAAGGAAGTGGTCGAGCAGGCTTGACCGCGGGTGACGGTCGTAGATGATTCCCACCGGTTGTATGCCCTGCTTGCCCCGCAACTTCTCGTGAATACTGGCGATGCCGTCTTTCTTTTCCCGTCCGGCTTCTGTCTTGAGCAGACGATGATATGGTTCAGGTCGTCTTGCCAGGGTGCTTAGAAGATTATATGGCGGCTGGCGGATGTCCCATTCGAAGAGCGAGCCACCTTCCCGTGGGCTGAAATAAAGCGTAAAAGAGCCGTTGTCGGCTATCAGTTCTTCGTAGCCGTCCTGGTCGAAATCGACACGGTTGGTCTTGAGTGGCGCTGGCTCGGCAGCCGACCGGACGCTGAGGGCGACACGCTCCCGCAGTGCCTTCTCCGCATCCATTTCGGCCTTGATAAGGTGGCTGTAAGTCACTGCCCGGATATCGCGAGGTAAATACCGCCGAAGACTCCGTGCCAGTAGGGACAGTTGCTTTGCGCTTTCCACAGGTCGTCCAGCCCGATGTCATGCGCCCCGAGCCACTCCGCCTGATACACCTGGCGATGGGCCTGCATCATGCGCTTGTGCATGCGGTTGATTTCCGGGTACTTGACCAGAAAGTAGCGCCAGAAGCCACTGCGTATATGGCGCAGGATGTCATTACGACCTTCGGCTTCCAGCCGATGCTTGATGTCGACTATCTCGGCTGACCTGCCTGCCGGCAAGGCCCATTCCAGCATTTCATCGTAGGTGGCGCAGGGGAGGTAGACCCGCCCGGCGGGCGGAAATCGCTTGGCATAGTCACCCAGGGTAATGGTGTGAAGCCAGTCCCGGTTGGCCTCAAGTGCCTGGAAAAAACTCTCTATCCAGCCGTCTTTCCAGCAATGCTTGTAGGTCTGCGGCCAGATACCAAACTTCTCTCCATCATCGCCGAGGACGGTGATGCGTGGTTCTCCTTCAGCCGCCTCGTCATTCAGGTACTGGATAACCTCCGGTACTGGACGCCAGGGAATCGAATAGCGCAGACGCTTGTTGATGGGGAATATCTTGAGCGGGTAGCCCTGCTCCTCGGTCAGGTAGTAGCCGAAGAGGTCTCTATCTTCCAGACCGACCATCTTGAAATGGGTATCGTCGACCAGCGTGTACTGTAATTCGGCTTCGGTGATGGGCTTGGCCAGGCCCGGCTCCCAGACCCGCTCGGCCAGCCACATGCCGGTAGGCTTCTGCTCGAATTCGTCCTTAACCCACACGTTCATTTTATGGATTTGTCCGAGCTTGTCCGGGTCGGGAATCATAGGCAGGATTGGCTCGTAGTAGCCGCCGCTCATTACCTCCGCCTGCCCACGCTTGACCAGCGCCGCGATGCGCGGGAAGAAGTCCTCGTGGTTCTTTTTGACCCAGTCAACGAGCGGGCCGCTGTAGTGGAGCGATATTCTGACCGATGGATGCTGCTCCAGAGCTTTGAGCATGGGCAGGTAGGCTTTACGATAGGCTTGGGCGAAGACGAAATGGAAATTTCCCACCGGCTGGTGGTTGTGGATCGCCAGGGCGAGGTAAATTTCTTTCACGGTAGCAAGGTGGTTCGCTAATTGTCTTTTTCTGATGTGAGGAGGTCAATAACGTTGCCGGCTACCCACCGTGCGGCGAGGACCTTGTACTGGTACTCTTTCTTGATATTAGGATCACACCCGCTCGTCCGGATGGCCTTGAAGGCGTTGAGCATGGCTACACGCTGGAGGCTCAGGCCGCGGTGGACCATATTGATGTCCCACATCGGGCGGCGGCTGGCCCACCAGAATTGGTCACTATGAAGGGCTGGGTCAAGGGTGGTACGGGCGATGCTGGTGTATTGGCGGCTCTCCGGGTTATCAGCCACCTCGACCGCTCTGTATACCATATCAGTGACAAGATGCAGGTGCTCCCAGAGCATCTCATGGAGACGGTTGTCCGGGGCGTTCCAGAGCGGGTAAAAGTTGCGTTGTTTGATATCCTCCTCGGTAGTACTCCAGGAGGATGGTTTGGGCTCGATGAGACCGCCACGAGGGAAAATGTCCAGAAGTTCGCTGATGGTGATGATTTCTACAGCGCTCTCATCGCTGGCCCTCTGTAATTCGAAAAGTTTGCGGTGCTGTTCATCAAGCGGCTTTTGTGCACGTAGACCGGTTGGAGCAGTACCCAGGGTCTCATAGACGTCCGCTAAGAAGAGCTTCTCCCAGTGCTGGATATGGTGACCAAAAGTCTCGGCATCCATGGCGGTGATGACATAGACGTTGTCGCCATTGGAGACTAGCCCGCGCAAGTGCTCGACGAAGTCTTTACCCTCGATGTTCTTGAAGCTGATTTTATTGCTCAGGACGTCATCGCGGAAAAAGACGGCCAGAGATTCTTTTTCGGTGCCGATGTGGTGGACAATGTTCATCGGCCAGGGTACCGTGGAGGCAATACCGCTGAGAAGTATCCATTCGTGGCGGGACTCAATGACCGGTTCGATGATGTCCCGTGAGTAGCACAGCTCAGGAGGGAAGAAGCCACGCGGAGAATAGACTTCGCCGAGCAAGTCACGGTTGACACGATGGTTGTGGCGTATCTGCCGCTCTGCCTCTTCACGAGGGATTAATGGCAGGACCGGGTGGTACATACCTGAGCCAGTGAACTCAATCTGGCCGCCCAAGGCCAGCTCCCGGAGCTTATCAAGCACGTCAGAGTACCCTGATTCAGAGAGCATTTCGGTAAGGACGCCGTTGATGTTAACCGTGGCCCTGGCGTGGGGGTAGCTTTCAATGACATCAAGCAGAGGCCGGTAGCTTTCGTTGCTGACCTTCTTCAGTATGTCGCGTGTCTGCGTTGGTGGTTGGTAAAAATGGAAAAGCGGTGCCCAGTAAATCATGACCTCTGCCCCTTTGCGGCCTTATCGAAGACCAGTGCGGTAGCGCCAAGCGCCCCTACTGCAACTCCAATTTGCGACCGTACAATGCGTACCGTGCTCAACGGCAAGTCGAAGGCACGCTGGCGCATAGCCTCACGGGCCGGGTTCAAGAGCATATCGCCGAGGTTAGAAACGCCTCCGCCGATAACGATTATTTCAGGATTAAAAATATTAATAATGTTGGCCAGTCCGATGCCCAGATAGTGGCCAGCGGTCATGATGACTTCGGCGGCAAGCCGGTCGCCTTTTTTAGTAGCCTCGCCGACCTTCTCGGCGGTGACAGTCTGTGCCGTGCCTTTATTGAGGAGACTCTTCTCGCCGGCGGCAAGCCGCCGTCTGGCTTCTCTGGCGATAGCTGTGCCTGAGGCCATGGCTTCCCAACAGCCATTGCGTCCACAAGCGCACTTCGGTCCGTTTGGGTCGATGGTCATGTGGCCAAACTCGCCGGCGCAGCCGTTGGCGCCGGAATAAAGCTCCCCGTTGATAATGATTCCACCGCCGATGCCGGTACTAACAGTGATGTAGACCATATGCCTGGTGCCCCGCCCGGCGCCGAACCGGTTCTCACCGAGGGCGGCGGCATCGGCATCGTTGACGAGGTAGGTAATAGTACCAAGCTTCTGCGCTATCTCGTCACGTAACGGGACGTCCTTCCATCCGGGAAGGTTTGGCGAGGTGGTAACAATACCCCGGTGAGTGTCGATAATGCCGGCTATCGCCAGGGCAGTACCGGCCAGGTCGTTTGGTTTCACACCACCAAGCTTTACCGCCCGGCCTATTGCCTGAAGCATCTGCTCGATAACCGCTTTTGGCCCGGCCTTCGCCTCGGTCGGAGTGGACTCCTGGGAAACAATGCGCCCTTCCTGTGTTACCAGTGCGGTTAGAATCTTAGTGCCGCCGAGGTCAATGCCCAGGGCTGTCCGTCCATCAGTTTTGGGCACGCCGTCTTGCCTCCAGAGCCTTCTTATACACGGCTTCATATTTCATGACGGAAGCCCGCCATGAAAAGTCCGTACTCATTATACGCCTTACCAGGCTGTCCCAGGCATCTCGGTGATAGTAGGCCGTCAAAGCACGGTCGAGCGCCGCCAGCATTGCATCCGTATGATATTCATTGAAGACAAAGCCGCGCCCTTCACTGAGGTTGGGGTTAACTTCAGGAACGGTGTCAGCCAGCCCGCCAGTGCGCCTGACCACCGGTACAGCACCGTAACGCATTGCGATCATCTGACCGAGTCCGCAGGGCTCGAACCTCGAAGGCATAAGGAAGACATCGCTCCCGGCGTATATCAACGACGCTAGGTCTCCGACGAAGTCGATAACTGCAGCCATCTTATCCGGGTGGCTGGCAGCAGCTTCCCTCATTACAGTCTCGTAGCGCTCCTGGCCACGGCCAAGGATGATAAATTGGACTTCTCTTTGTGACAATTGATCGAGCGCCGGTTCAATGATGTCAAAGCCTTTCTGCTCGTCAAGACGGGAGACCATTCCGATGAGCGGTATATCAGCATTTTCGGTCATTCTGAACCGCCGCTGGAGCGCCAGCTTGTTGGCATGTTTGCCTTCGAGGTTGGCCTTATCATATTTCACAGCAAGGCGGCAGTCCACGGCCGGATTAAACTCGTCCGGATCGATCCCGTTGATAATGCCGCTAAGGTCGTTCTGACGGTAGCGCAGGACGGCGTCGAGCCCGTCGCCAAACTCCGGAGTGGTGATTTCACGGGCGTAGGTCTCGCTGACGGTGGTGATGGCGTCGGCACAGAGTATGCCCTGGGCCATGAAATTGGAGGGTACGTTAAGTATCTCGGGCGGTAAATTCTCCCAGAACCGACTCAAACCGCTGCTTGTTAAAAAGTCCCAGCTTGCGGTGCCTTGGTAGGCGAGGTTGTGGATTGTAAAGACAGAGGCATACGGCAGGTCTGAGTGTTTTAGCCACATCGGCACCAGTGCGGTGTGCCAGTCATGACAGTGGACAATCTCCGGTTGCCAGTTAAGCTGGGGCAGTAGGTCGAAGACGGCCCGGTTGAAGAACAGGAAGCGTTCGAGGTCATTGTCTGTGTACACTTGCGGGCCACAGAGAAGCCCGGAATCTCTGATAAGGTAAAAATACCGACCGCGGTCGAGAGTAAGCGATTGGACGCTTGCTCTTTCACTCCGAGTGGGCAGGTGCACAGCGAAAGGCGCGGAGTCCTGCGGTTGGTTGTCGAGGAGAGAAAGAAAGCTGTAGGCAGGAATAACCGTCCTGACTTCATGTCCTAGGTCTGTCAGCGCCCGGGGGAGGGAGCCAATGACATCGGCGAGCCCGCCTACTTTGACCAGAGGAGAAGCTTCGGCGGAGGCAAAGAGTATCCTCATAGTCTGGGGATGTACCTCATAACTTGAGGTAGCTCTCGCGGTTCATGAAGACGCGGTAGTTAATGTCAGGGAACAAGTTGTCGAGTTCTCGGAGCTGGCGGCAGTGGGCAATAGCGGCATCGCTCAGGTTGCCTGACCCGGCGGCTTTCGCCAGTTCATTGAAGCGTTCGACGTGCTCCTGGAAACGGCGTGTGGCGTATTCGCGGGCCTGCCCGGTAGTAATAAGGAAAGGCCAGTCGCTCGACTGGAGCAGGAGCAGTTCGCGTGCCGCCTGATTAAGTATGTCTCTCACCGGGCCGCGGGCGTCAACATGTTTCTTAACGAGCTCTTCCATCGTAACTTCGGCGGCGTTAATGACCGGCCATATCCACTCGGTGTCCACGTTACTCCAGGTAAAGTGCCCGCCGCCGGTGCCCCAGGAGCTTTCCGGCAGAGTCATGACGTCTTCGGGCGGCCGCTGGCGGATGAACTCGCTGGCGGTAGTCAGTTCCACCAGTTCACTCCGGGCGAGCCGCTCAAGTACTTGTCTTAACCAGTCAATACCTTCGAACCACCAGTGGCCAAAGAGCTCGGTATCATAAGCGGCGCTGATAATGCCGAAGCGGCCGGACTGCTGGTAGAACTCGACCAGCAACTGCTCGACCAGGGTAGTAAAGTGGGCGCTGTGCTCGGCAACCCTCTGCTGAGCATGGAACGGCTCGTAGTATTCCTTGAAGCCGAGGTCAACGTTGGCGCCGGTAACCTTCCAGTATTGGAGGCCGGAGACGCCGTCCTTCTTGTGGAACTCACGGTAGTTGAAGTCTCCGGGGTAGCCCCAGTCAGCCGACCAGACCTGCATGCCGGTGCGGTTGTTGCGCCCGATGACGGCGACTCTGGTGTCCTGAACGTAGTAAGGCAGGCAGGTGGTGCGGAGCGTCGGCGGGGCGTACTCGCCCACCGGTAGATAATAGCGTCTCGGGATAGAGGAATAAGGTCCAATAACTTCACCGGTGGCTTTCCCGACCGGTTGTCCGCCCTCGATGGCATGTGTTTCGGCGAAAAAGCATTTCAAGCCGATTTCGTTGAGAAACACCTCGATGCCCGGCTTCAAATAGTCGCAGCCCTGGTGTTTCAGGTAAAATCCGGGCCGGTAGCCACACTCGGGCAGCCAGACGGTCGAGGCATCCCGGCCAAAGTGGCGACGGTAGCTATCGAAGCCGGCTTTGAGTTGACCGTAGATTGAAGAGTCGCGTGCCAGTAGCGGTAAATAGGCGTGGGTCGCGGCGCTGGCGATGATTTCGATGTAGCCGTCATCCTGAAGGCGGCGGAAGGCAGCGACGATATCGCCCCCAAAGCGTTCACGGTAGCTGTCAATAAGGCGCTGGTAGCGGTCCTGGTACAGGTGGGCGAGATAAGTCCGGTGTTCGTCGCCAGTGGTGCGGAAACGCACGGTATCGGACCGGGCCCGGTTGAGTTTGTCTTTAAGAAACTCGTCCAGATGTGAACGGATAAGAGGATCAGTAAGCTGTTCAACAAGAACCGGCGTCAGGCTGATGGTTAGCTTGAAAGGTACGTTTTCGCCGACAAGGTCGTAAAGGATATTAAGCAAGGGAATGTAAGTCTCAGAGGCGGCCTCGTGGATCCACTCCTCGCCGTGAGGCCAGTGCCCAGCGTTGCGGCAGTAAGGAAGATGGCTGTGCAGGACGAAGGTGAAGGCGCCGGCTCTCATGGTGCATTACACCTGGTGGCGGCGCGGTATTTTCTTGTCCACACTCGAACCACTCGCGATAAAATCGGAGACATAATCGTCCTCTTCTATCCAGCATCCAATCTTGCAATTGCGCCCAATTTTTGTGCCTTTAGGGACTTTGGCGCCTTTGCCAACAACGGTGATTCCGCTGTTCAGTATCTGCGGCTCTTCCTGGCTTGGCGTCATATCGTCGCCGAAGCCCACCTGAGCGCCATTGCCTATCCAGACCTGCTTATCGATGATGGAACGGTTAATGACAACGTCACGGTCGATGGTAGTTTCATCAAAGACAATAGAATCCCGGATTTCCGCGCCTTCCTCAACGTAGACCCCAGGAGAGAGCACCGAGTTCTCGACCTGGCCATTAACAATGCATCCCTCGGAGAGGAGACTGCGGGACACATGTGACCGAGGGCCGAGCTTGACCGGCGGCAAGTTCCTAGGGACGGTGCGCAGGTCGAAGTCAGGGCCATAAAGGTTCAGGTCGGGCAGGTCAACAATCAGGTCCATATTAGCCTGCCAGTAGGACTCAACCGTTCCGACGTCCCGCCAGTAATCGTTGAAACGGTAGCCGAAGATGCGGTGCTTGCCGATGCTGGCCGGGATAATGTCCTTGCCGAAGTCGTAGGCGTTCTTCTGGGCGTTTTTCTCGAGACAACTGGTAAGTACATTTTTATTAAAGACGTATATGCCCATGGAAGCCAGGTTGCTCTTGGGCTCCTTGGGTTTTTCTTGGAAGCCAATAATCCGTTCGCTCCGGTCAAGGGTAACGATGCCGAAACGGAACCCTTCTGATATAGGTACCTCTGCGACACCGACAGTGATGTCGGCGCTGCGCGCGCGGTGGGCGCTAATCATATAGTCGTAGCGCATGATGTAGATATGGTCGCCGGCCAGAATGAGGACTTCGTCGGCCTTTTGCTCATCGACGAAGTAAAGGTTCTGGTAGATGGCATCAGCAGTGCCTTTGTACCAGTCACGCTCGGTGCGGCTGAGGTATGGCTGAAGGAGGACGACTCCGCCGGTCGAGTGGTCAAGATCCCACGGCCGGCCGGTGCCTATATGCTGGGCCAGCGAGCGCGGGTTGAACTGCGTCAGCACAGCTACATTGCGGATACCGGAGTTGGTGCAGTTGCTCAGGACAAAATCGATGATGCGGTACTTGCCGCCGAAAGGTACGGCTGGCTTGGCGCGCTCAGAGACCAGTATGCTGAGTCGCTCGCCGGCGCCGCCGGCCAGGATGAGTGACAGAACTCGGTTCATGAGAAAAAACCTCTGTTCGCCTTATTAGGACTGTTCTCATTCTAGCCGAAGGCTTAAGCCTTGTCGACAGCTTTACCGGTGCTGAGGTCGCCGATGAGGCAGACCATGGCGAGGTCATCAGGATGGTAGCGGCTGGTCTTCATGGCAATGTCGGCGTCGAGGAGTTTCCCGTAGACCAGCTTGAGACGGTCCATAGTGAAACGCTTTGCCATGTCCAGCGGTTTTCTGGCTTTCCACTGCTCAACTCCAAGCTTCCTTGCCAGCTCAGGCAGTGGTGTTTTGGTGCCGATGGCCTTGGCTTGAATAGTGAGCCGCAGCTGGCGGGCGACCATAGCGAGGACCGCCAGAGGCTCGGTGCCTTCCTGGACAATGCGGGCAAAAGAGTGCTGTGCTTCATCTGCCCGGCCTTCAAGGACAGCATCGGCCAGGGCGAAGATGTTTTCTTCGCGGCTGTGGCTGACCATCAGCCGGACGTCAGCGGCGGTGATATCCCGTCCGGCGCAGTAGCTCATTAGCTTGTCAAGCTCATTGCTGATTGCCCAGAGGTCGGGGCCGACCAGTTCCTCAATCTTCTTGACGGCATCGGGTGAAATACTGCCGCCGGCTTCCCGGACCCTATTAACAATCCATGCCTTGACTTTTTCGGCCTTCGGCGCTGGGAATTGCTGGACGTCAGCGACGGGACTTAGCGCTTTGAACAGTGGATTCTCGCTCTTGATTTCATCGTCAATGAGTACCAGCGTTGTGGTCGGAGGCATCTCCGCCGCATAAACGGCCAGGCCTTTCCATTCGTCGAGGTCAGCCAGAGTCTTCTGTTTCTTCGGCAGTTGCCCGGGGGTTGGTTTCGGCGGCTCGAAGCGTTTGAGCAGGTCATACACTACGACTATACGTTTATCCCCAAAGAATGGGAGAACGCCGCAGACGTCTCGAAGCTCAACTGTTTTGAGCAAGCGGCCATCAAGCTCGGTAATGTTGCCGTTGAGGACATCCCCCGGCCCGATCTGCTGTTTAATTTCCTTGAGCTTCTCATGCCGGGTCAACGCATCTGGACCGTAGAGAATTATCAGACTTTTATCTGTCATAGCCCTTTCCGGTCAGTAGAATTTTCCCGCCTTATACTACTATATCATTGAATACGGTGTTAACAAATGCTGCTTCCATATAGAGCAGTGCCTCTGTTTTAGCAGTGTTTGACATGAAATTCCTGAGTGTATATGATTGGAGTGTTCCTCTCACAAGCTCGGGGCCTCTGATTTTGCGCGTCCATCGTAACTTCTTTAAGAAGGAGGAGATATGAGGAAGGCTTTCGCAGTACCCACCGTTTTCATCAGTATCATTCTTGCCGCGGTCTTGCTGATAGGAGGGTGTGCTACAGCAGGCCCGCCTGGTCCGGGCCAGCCAGAACCGTATCCGACGGCACTTAACTGCGCTACCTATGGCATTGGTGGTGCCGAGTATGCCCGATTCCTTGCTTGGTCAACCGAATACGAGAAAGACACCGGCATCAAAGTTCGTATTTACCCTCGTGAGGACGGTGCTTTGCGCCAGGCGGATGTCAAGCAGGGAATGTGTGACATCATGTCATGCGGCTGGGTTGAGTTCATCCCGGCTATGAAAGCTGAAGGGTCGAACGCCAACTTCATGGGTGGCCCATACCAGGGGCGCAGTATTCTCCTTGCCACACGTATGCCCTTCGTTTTCTATGTCAGGGGTGACTCTCCCATAAAAAGCTACAAGGACATCACCAAAGATACTCGCATAGCGTACTATCCACGGTCATCTGCTCTGGTAGTCTATACTGACACCCTTCTGGCCTTTGCTGGTTTAAAGAAAGCGGATGTCAAGCTGGTGGAGTTCGGCTCCTACGGTGACGAGGCAACCTCACTACTGGAGAACAAGGCG
This sequence comes from Chloroflexota bacterium, assembly GCA_040753815.1. Classification (GTDB taxonomy): domain Bacteria; phylum Chloroflexota; class Dehalococcoidia; order GIF9; family JBFMDU01; genus JBFMDU01. Next base: position 38,822 of record JBFMDU010000016.1, on the reverse strand, counting down.
GATATCGCCATCGCCAGTTCCAACAGTGCCTATCTGAAGCAGGTTGCCGCCGGTCCGTCCGGTGTCCGCGTGCTGGAGATGAACCCTGCCGCCGATCCTGCCGGCTGGGAGCGTGCCAGGAAAGTTGCCCCGCTGAATGCCTATGGACTTATCGGCCAGGGCCAGGGTATTCCGGAAGCGGTTGGTAAGGTCTCTGGCATATCCACCGGCCTTTACCGTACCCGTGCGACCTTCAATAGTGATTTTGTTTACGATTGGACCAAATGGATGTTTGCCAACCGTGAGAAGCTCGTCTCCACCCTGCCGGCTGAATTTGCTGATATGACCATTGATGCCTCAATTGAGGGCCTGCCCCAGGATATCAGCCCGGTCCACGATGGCGCTATCCGTTACTATAAGGAAATCGGTAAGTGGACCGCCGCCATGGACGCCCAGAACCAGGCAAAGATTGCTCTGATGACTACCTATGTCAACGCCTATGAGAATGCTCTTAAGCAGGCGGCTGATCAGAAGCTCGATGCTACTCCAACGAATAAGAAGTGGACGGACCTCTGGGCTGGCATACTTAAGACTCTCCCGCCGCTAGTCCCGCCGGAATTGAAATAGGTAGTCTGCAACCCGGGCATTAGGGGCGGATGGGTGCACCCATCCGCCCCTCCACATACTGACTGCATTAAATGCCATTTTAGTAGTCAGGATAGGAGCCAGGTCTGTGCCTGACAGCACCAGTCAAAAAACCCCTCAGTCCGGTGGCGAAGCCTCTCGGTATCATCAGCTTCCGAAAGCCCTGCAAATACTTTTCGTTGTCCTTACAGGTGCCTCTATTGCCGTAGCGGTCTACTACCGCTTCAACCTGGGTTTTCTGGGGACCCTCTTCGACCGGGCCTATTATTATCTCCTCATGTCGCTTATTGGCAGTTGTGTGTTCTTGGTCATTCCATCAGCAAAGCGCCATAAGGGAATCAAGTGGTACGACCTGGTTGCCTTCGGGCTCATGCTGGCATTGTGCTTCTTCTTCTTTCTACACGACAAAGAAATCAACGAGATGATTTTCGCATGGGTTGAAGTCCCTTCTCCGCGTAATTTCCTTTTTGGGCTGATAATGGTGCTCCTCTTATTGGAAGCCGCGCGGCGGACCGGTGGCCTGCCCTATCTTCTGGTGTGTCTCGCATTTGGCAGCTACCCTCTCTTCGCCGGATTTCTCCCCGGATTGCTTTACGGGCGTCAGTACTCTCTGCCGAACCTTGTCGGTATCTATATTTTCGGCAGCGAGGGGGTCATGGGGCTTCCTGCGTCAGTATTCGGCACTACTCTGTTTGGCTTCCTGATATTCGCCGGTATCCTGATATCAACGGGCGCCGGTGAGTTTTTCATTAAACTGGCCTTCGGTCTTATGGGGCGATATCGCGGCGGGCCGGCTAAAGTGGCGGTCCTTTCAAGTGGTTTCTTTGGCAGTCTCAGCGGCAGTGTCGTGGCTAATATCGTGGGTACCGGGTCCTTCACCATACCGGCCATGAAGCGGCTCGGATATCCGCCCCACTATGCTGGTGCTATCGAGGCATGCGCTTCAACCGGCGGCATACTGATGCCGCCAGTGATGGGGTCGGTAGCCTTTATCATGGCACAGATTCTCAATATCAATTATGCCGATGTTGTCATTGCCGCTTTTATTCCGGCGGTGCTGTATTACTTCGGGTTATTGCTCCAGGTCGATGCCTATGCCGCTAACAACGGTCTCAAGGGCCTGAGCAGGTCAGAAATCCCCTCCATCCGCCAGACCCTGAAAGAAGGCTGGGTCTTTCTCTTTGCTATCGTCTTTCTTACCTGGGGGCTCCTCTACATGCGCTGGGAAACAATCACACCTTACTATGCATCGGTTTTACTCATCCTCCTTTCCTTCGTATCACGTAAAACGGCCATGACTCCACGTCGTCTTCTCGCGGCTCTAGTAAGTGTGGGCGTTCTGCTGGCGCAATTGGCTGGAATCCTGTTTCCTATCGGACTTGTTATCGGCGGCATCCAGTTGCCGGGGACTATCGGGTCTATTACCGGAGCATTTGTTGCTCTGGGGGGCTCTAGCGTCTTCCTTTTGCTTATTCTGGGCATTATCGTTTGCTATGTCTTCGGCGCGGTAGGCATGTCGGTAGTACCCTATGTTATCCTCGCCGTTACAGTGGCTCCGGGCGCGATAAAAGCAGGCGGTTTGAACCCGCTTGCCGTACATCTCCTCATCATTTATTACTCTATGCTGGCCGGTATCACGCCGCCGATTGCCTTAGGGGCGTTTGTCGGAGCCGCTATAGCCGGGGCCCCGCCGATGAAGACTGCCTGGACCGCTTGCCGGCTTGGAATAGTGATTTATTTTGTTCCGGCCTTTTTCGTTTTCAATCCGGCCCTGGTATTGGCCGGTTCAAGCTGGCTGGAATCTCTACTGTGGACAGTGCTGTGTATGGTCGGCATCACCCTGGTGGCTATCGGTGTGGAGGGATATATCTATGGCATCGGCCGGGCAAATGTCTGGCAGCGCGGATTGTTGTTGATTGCCGGACTGCTTATTGCCTTTCCCGAATGGCTCACCGGCCTGGTCGGCGCTGTCGTAGGAGCCATTGTGATTGCGGCAGCCTATCTGATGCGACGCAAGTCGCTATCCATGTCGTAACAGGCCTGCGTTATTAAGATGGATGCGGTTGCTCCGGACAGTGTGATAGTGTGATAAGATTTGCCTACCGGTCGACCTTGCTGTCAGCCGGTTTGCGACTATATGGAAATCGGTATTGTCGGCTTACCCAAGAGCGGTAAAACAACCATCTTCAACGCCCTGACTCACGGCAGGGCGCAGGTGAGCGCTCACGCTGCCAGCGCCGGGGCTAATATCGGTATTGCTAAGGTGCCTGATGAGCGCCTTCCGTCGCTGGCCAGGATGTTCCAGCCTCAAAAGGTGGTGCCAGCGGAAATCAAGTATGTGGATGTCGCCGCCGCTCCTAAGGGGTTCGGGAAAGGTGAGGGCATCAGCGGGGCATTCCTTAATCAGCTCAGCCGTGCCGATGCGCTGGTACAGGTCATCCGGGCTTTCCCGGACGATAACGTTCCGCATATCGAAAACAGCATTGACCCGAAGCGCGATATCACTATCCTCGGTCTGGAACTGGCTTTCTCCGATTTAGCCATCATTGAGCGGCGTCTCCAGAAAGTGGAATCGTCGCTCAAAGCGGCCAAAGGTTCGGAGAGGGACCCCTATCTCAGGGAGCAGGCATTGCTCAGCCGGATTAAGTCGGGTCTTGAGAGTGAGGTGCCAGTTTACCGCCAGTCGCTCAATTCTGAAGAGATAAAAGCCATCTCTGTTTACCAGTTTCTGACCGCCAAGCCGACGCTGGTGGTGTTGAATATCGGCGAAAGCCAGCTAGAACAGGCAGCGGCACTAGAATCGGAGATACGCGCTCTATACCCGTACCCGCAGTTCGTCATCGTTGCTCTTTGCGGCAAACTGGAGATGGAGCTGTCCGAAATGAGCGACGAGGATGCAGGAGTGTTCCGCAAAGACATGAAACTGGGCGAGCCGGCTCTGGCACGCATGGTCAAACTGTCCTACGACCTGCTCGGCCTGATTTCGTTCCTGACGGTCGGCGCCGATGAAGTCAGGGCGTGGTCGATTACCAGAGGCACTACCGCCGTCAAGGCCGCCGGCAAAATACACTCCGACCTGGAGCGCGGCTTTATACGTGCCGAGGTTATCCCCTTCCCCCAGTTAATTGAGTGCGGCTCGATGGCTGAGGCTAAAAGGCGCGGGCTCCTGAGACTTGAGGGTAAGAACTACGTTGTCCAGGACGGCGACGTGGTCACGGTACTGTTCAACGTATGACTGCTCCAATCGGTAAGTCACAAGACCAGCGTGAGGGCTGGGAACTGGCCTCCATCAGCGGCGGCGACCACCTCAAGCGCGTTACCGAAATGTACCGGGAAATGGGTTTTGAAGTGTATGTGGAGGAGGCGCGTCCTGAAGACTGCCCTGGCTGTACCGAGTGCTTCAAGGCGAGCGGCGAGCCGGTCTTCCGCGTCTACAAACGCCGGCCGGTTGAGGGCGGTACCAGGTGAACCGGGCTAAGGACTATTACCACATCCTCGGTGTTACGGATGGTGCCAGCCCTGATGAAATCAAAAAGGCCTTCCGGCGGCTTGCCTTTGAACACCATCCCGACCGTAACCCGGGGCATGAGGCTGAGGCCGCCGGACGCTTTAAGGAGATTAACGAGGCATACGGTGTCCTGAGCGACCCGGTGAAGCGCCGTGAGTACGATGCCTGGCGTAAAGCGGGCTTTGTCGGGGCCGGCTACACGCCCGGTCAGGGCGGCTTTCAGTACAGCCAGGAGGACATTCTTCGCAGTTTCTTCTCTAATCCGGCTATGATGCAGGACATGGCACGGATGTTTGCCGCGGGCGGCCTCAGGTTCGATTCCGACTTCCTCAACCAGACATTCTTTTCGGGGCGTGCCTTCGTTATTAACTTCGGGCCAGGCGGCTTTGTTTTTAATAGCTTTGGCGGTACTGCCCCGGGAGCGCCGGCCGACGCCGCGCCGCCGAGGAAGCTGGGGTTGGGTGAACGTATGCTCGGTGGTTTTTTGAGGTTCCTGATGCGGCGGATATTCCCGGGGCCGGCTGTTACTCAGACAGCGGACTTGAACCTGTACCAGCAGGTAACGGTCTCGTCCGCCGAGGCGGCCTCGGGCTGTGAGAAGACAGTCGAATACGACCGGGGCGGCAAGCGTACCCGCCTGATGGTTAAAGTCCCGCCCGGAATAACTGACGGGATGAGGGTACGGTTAAGAGGTATGGGTCTTGCGGGCAACCCGCCCGGCGACCTCTATGTGCAGGTGCGGGTCGGGTAGCATCCACTATTTTTATAATCTCTGGCAATTCTCGCAATAATAGATACTGCCGCCCATATAGGCTTCTTTCTTAATCATTGTCCCACAAGCCGGGCAGGGCTTATTCACAGTATTTTTACATAATATAGTCTTATAGCCTCCTGGATGACCGAACAAGTCCAGTTCGGTATCCCTGCCTCCCCGTGCCGCCATTGTGGAGAGAGTGGCTTTCACGGAGCTAAACAGGACCTCTTTATCTTTCGCAGAAAGCGTGTTTACCTTCTTCTTCGGGTGCATCTTCGCGTTGAATAGGATATCCTGCAAAACGCCATTGCCTAGTCCGGGGATTCTCTGCTTGGTGGCCAGTAAAGCCTTTAAGCTTGATTTCTGGGCATATTCTGAATGGATTATATGGTCGAAATAGGCTTTATCGAATGCCGGAGATAACGGAGACGGTTTTTCCCTTGCCGCTTTGTAATAGGGATTATCCAATTTACCCTCAAGAAAGCATCCCAATCCACCGTACATCTGAGTTGAGGCGCTTATGGCAGAGCGGTCCTCAAATTCAATTAAGAGCTGGTGCTTGGGAGGACGTGGCGCATTTTTGCTGTGAAACCTGATTCCGACACCTTCTCCAAATAGAATATTGGCGTTTCCAGCCTTGATTTCCACCATGCCGCCGTAGGCAGTTGCTTTCCCGATGGTCTTGCCGACAAGAAGGCCAGAATATTTCGCCGGTTCTCCGTAGTACCAGACCAATTTGTGCGGGGTATGCGCCGCCGTCACACTGCCAATCCGCTTTCTATAAATGGTATCGTTAATCTGACCTGCGATATTTAGAGCTTCGGGTAATTCAATCATTGTGAATACACCTCTCGTTAAACTCACGCCTGGCCTCAGCAGTTCCCAGCAGATGACCCTCAGCGCTAATCTTAAGCCCCCATAGCTTGAGACCCTCAACGCATTCGCGTTTTGTCATGGCTGGCTCCCAGTCTCGGCATGCCCTGGGTCTCGCCTGGTGAATGCGGCATTTGGTCTGGCGTCCGTCGCCAAGGCGCTCTAGGAAGACGCAGGCTTCACCCTGCTTCCGCAGGAGCAGGGTGCGTTTTCCCGGCCAGCGTGGGTCAGCATATTTCTTTTTGAACTCGTCGAAATTTAGACCGAGCCAGCTGGCCAGTCCCCGTGCTTCTTTAAGGCTGAGGTACGGCTGGTAGGTATGACAGCAGATGCCGCAGCGGAAGCAGTCCATCGCGGTCAAGTATATACGTTATAAGACTGCGCTACCATGATATGCGAACTATATTCGGTGGGAACCAGGTGTAAGAAAAGATTGGGTACAATCAGGCAGTCCATTATTGACGGCTGTCTGGTCGTTGTATTAGGCTGTCATTCACCATGTCAGACTCTGCCGTCCCGCTTGTCGAAGCGGTTGACCTCAAGAAGCACTATCTCATCACTGCCGGTTTGCTTCACCGGCAGGTTGGCAGTATCCGGGCAGTAGATGGCGTCTCCTTGAGAATCATGCCGGGGGAGACGGTTGGCCTGGTTGGAGAATCCGGCTGCGGCAAGTCCACGCTCGGTCGTCTCCTGCTGAGGCTGGAAAAGCCGACATCCGGGCAGGTTGTCTACCGGGGCCGCGACATCAGCTTCGTGCCGGAGCGGCGACTAAGGTCCTTCCGCCGCGAAGCGCAGATGGTCTTCCAGGACCCGCAGTCGTCGCTCGACCCCAGGATGACCGTGGGCGATTCGATAGGTGAGGCCCTGCTTATCCACGGCGCGGCAAACGATAAAGAGCGGATGGCGGCTGTAGCGGAACTGCTGAGGAAGGTCGGCATCGAGCCGGCCTACGCCGACCGCTATCCGCACCAGTTCAGCGGCGGCCAGAAACAGCGCATCGGAATTGCCCGTGCCCTGGCGGTCAAGCCGCGGTTTCTTATTGCCGACGAGCCGGTGAGCGCCCTGGATGTCTCGGTCCAGGCGCAGATTCTCAACCTGCTTATGGACCTGCGCGGCGAGTTTGGTTTGACCTATCTTTTCGTTGCCCATGACCTGGCCGTGGTCAAGCATATGTCTGACCGGATTGCCGTGATGTACCTGGGGAAGATTGCCGAACTCGGCGGTAAGGAAGACGTTATTGCCAGGCCCCTGCACCCGTATACCCAGGCGCTTCTCGCCGCGGTGCTGGTACCCAATCCGCACCGGAAGCGGCAGGTAAGGGTTCTTCAAGGGGATGTGCCTTCGCCGGCCAATCCGCCGCCGGGTTGCCGTTTCCACACGCGCTGTGTCAAGACGGCCGCAGTGTGCCGTTCTGAGGAACCGCCGCTGGTTGAGGTCTTGCCCGGCCGCATCGTGGCCTGCCACCGATGGTCGGATTGATATTGCAGCTTCGGGCCGCGCGTCAGATAAGGGGTGATATATGACACAACCATCAACCATACCGCTTGAAGATGCTGTGAGACAGATTGAATTGGTCTGCCGTCGTCTGGGATTGCTCCACCTTGCTTTCTCCGATGTCCTTATCGAGGAGTATGGCGATGAAATGGGCCGCCGGCTTATCATCAGGGCCATAAAAAAATATGGATGCCTGATAGGCGAGGCCAAGCGTAAGAAAGCCATAGCCGATGGTCTGCCACTGACTCCGGAGGCTATGGCTAAATACCGCGATATCCCCACCATCGGCATGCACCGGCGGGCGGAATCAGTTGAGGTGGATGGGGAAAGGCGACGCCGGGCGTACGGGTGCGTGATGGCTAAAGTATGGCACGAATACGGGCGGGATGATGTCGGCCGACTTTATTGCTTTGTGGACCCGGCCAGCGCCATGACCTTTAACCCGGATTTTAAGACCGCCCACACCCGTGCCGAGCCGGACGGCGACCCGTATTGCGAGCTGGTAAACCGTCCGACTACCGAGAAAGACAGGAGCGAAATTGAAAAGCAGGACCCCGATTGGGAAGCGATCGACCGCTGTTGATTAAAGGGAGTGACGCATGGCTGGTAAGGACCGTGTGGGTGAAATAAAAAAGCTGGTTTCCAGGGAAGTTGACCGCCAGGCATCCGGACTGCGACGGCTGGCGTTGGAAATCCACCGCAATCCGGAGGTTGCCTTCAAAGAAAAGAAAGCGGCCGCTTTGCTTACCGGTTATCTTGAGAAACGGGGATTTCAGGTTGAGCGCGGTATATGCCGCCTGCCGACCGCTTTCCGCGCTGTTTACGGGCAGGGACGACCGCGGCTCGCTATCCTTTGTGAATATGATGCCCTTCCGGAGGTGGGGCATGGTTGTGGTCATAATCTCATCGCCGGGCTTGGGGCGGGGGCGGGTGTAGCGGCAAAGCTGGCGGTTGACCGTTTTGGAGGGACACTTGAGGTAATCGGGACACCTGCTGAGGAACTTGGCGCTGGTAAGGCCATAATGGTGGACCGCGGGGCTTTTAATGGAATCGAGGCGGCTCTTATGGCTCATCCCGAGCTTCAGGACATAGCCGCAAGCAACGCCCGGGCGCTTCAAATGCTGGATGTGGTATATATCGGGCGTGAGTCCCATGCCGGGGCCCGCCCGGAAACCGGAGTAAATGCTCTTGAGGCGTTATTACTGGCTTTCAATAATATCAATTCGTTGCGTCACCGGCTGGTCAACCAGGGAATGGTGCAGGGCATCATCACCGATGGAGGTAAGGCTGCCAACATCGTCCCCGGGCGTGCCGCCGGGCAGTTCGCTATACGTGCCAGCACCACTCAAGAACTGGGACCGCTGAAGAAAAAAGTCCTGGCCTGCTTTAGGGCGGCAGCGGTTGCCAGCGGTTGCCGGCTGCAATATAAATGGGGAGTGCGCCTTGATTCGGTTGTTAGCAATCTGGTCCTGGCCGGCCTCTATGCCCGTAATATGGAGTCGCTCGGCCGCAAAGTGGTAACCGGAGCTCCCCGGCAGAGTAACGCAAGCTCCGACCTGGGTAATGTCAGCCAGATAACACCTACCATCCAGCCGCTTTTTGCTATCGCTCCGGTGGATTGCGGAATACGCGGCCACAGCCGGGAATGGGCGGAACTCGCTGCTTCCAGACAGGCGCTGTCCGCTATGATAGATGCCGCTAAGTCGCTGGCCATGACAGTAGTTGACCTCCTCGCCAACCCTGCTAATCTGGCCGCCGCGAAAAAGGAATTTAAGTCCACTATAGAGCTGGCGCGTGAGAGGCAATAGTCGTGAAACCGGGAGAGTGCCCGAATAGCTCGACTCTGGAAGGCGTCGGGTATTTCCCTGCCTTGACGGGCTTTTAAACAGCGAATAGAATTGGCTCAAAGGTAGATGTAAGACGTGGGCGGTTTCGCTATCTATCGGAAAGGCGGCTAATGGGCATCTTCAGCGGTTCCAGCATCAGCTTCAGGCCACACTACCGGGTCACGGATAGAATCCTCAACAGCGTTACGCGGGCGGCTGCAGCCAAGGAGCTGATTGCCAAAGTCCACCTGCCGCCGGAGTGGATAAACAATTTCCATAAAGAGGCGATGCTTAAGACTGCCCATGCTTCGACCGCTCTCGTGGGCAGTGACCTTCTCCTGACCGATGTTATGCGTCTGGCTGAGCATGGAAGCGAGGCCAACTCTACCGGTAAACAGCAGGTAATCAATTATCTTCAGGTGCTTGAGAGTTCAGCTACATTTCTTAAGGACCGGCAGTTGACCGAAGATAAAGTCCTGCAAATCCACTACCTGTTGACCGAGAATATTCTGGAAAAGGCCGAGATGAGCGGCGTCTACCGAAAAGGTGAGCCGGTTTCATCGGTGGGCGAGCCGTCTGATGTACTGGGGCCGGCGCCGAAGGCAAAAGATGTTCCCGGTCTGGTGCGCGGACTGCTCAAGTGGGTGAACTCTTTTGAGGCGGAACGGGTGCATCCGGTCCTGCAGGCTGGCATGGTCCACTACGAAATCATGTGTGTCAGGCCCTTCGCCGCAGGCAACGGACTGGCGGCGCGGTATCTGGCGACGCTTCTCCTTCATTGGCGCAATTTTGACGCCAAGCGGATTTTTTGTCTTGACGAATATTATAATGCCGATAAGGGCGCTTATTTCGAGGCGCTCAAGCCATCGGATGTCAAACATCCGGACATGACGTACTGGCTGGAGTATTATGCTGACGGGGTTGCTCAGGCGGTAGCCCAGGTTAAAGACAGGGTCATCGCACTCAGCGGCGAGCTTAACCCGAAGCCGGAGCCGCCGCTCGACCTTCCTCCGACTACCAGGTCTTCTATTTAGCAGTTGAATGCCTGACACCGGCTAGAAACCAGTATTAGGTCGCTCCCATTATGGTGTGTGATGGAGTGAGGATGTATAACCGGTTAATACGGGAGATTGTGCAGGACCGGGCGCATGGCGCCGGGTGGCTTTCGCGGCGAGCGCTGGCCATCTTGAAGACGGCGGCGCTGGAAAGCCGGGCCGCCAGCGCTGATGAACTGCTGGCTGAGCTGGCGGGACTCGGGGGCCGCCTGCTCGGGTCACGGCCCTCGATGTCGCCACTGGCCAATCAGGTGGCCCTCTGCTATGGCAAAGCCCTCTCTTTAGCGCGCGGTGGTCGCTCTGTTGCTGAGCTCAGGACGGCAGTCTCAGCCGTCGCTGGTGAACTGGAGAGGGCTGCCGAGCGGGCGTCACTGCTTACGGCACGCGAAGGCGCTCGCCTTATCGAGGACGGCGATACCGTGGCGACTGGCAGTTACAGCTCAATTGTCTGCCAGGTGCTGACGTTAGCCCGGGACAGCGGCAAGCGGTTCCGTATCCTTGTGGCTGAGTCTCAGTCCGGCGGGGAGCCTTTTGGCGAGATGCTGAGGTTCGAACTGTCCCGGCGCGGCATGCGAGCGACAGTCTTCGCTGATATCCGTCTGGAGCGGCAGGTGAAGAAGGCGGATAAGGTCATCGTTGGGGCGGACATGGTCCTGCACGATGGTAGTATCGTGAATGGTTATCCCAGCCTCAGGTTGGCGCGTGCTGCCAGTGCGGCAGGCATCCCTTTCTACTGCGTCTGCGAAACGGCGAAGTTCTGCGGACGTTCCGAAATCCAGATTGAGCCTGGCTTTGATTATGTTCCTGCAGAGCTTGTGACGGCTGTGGTCACCGAGCGCGGCGAGTGCGGGCGGGACGCTATCGTGAGGTACTGCCGGACAATGAGTAAGCATGTCCGGATGCTGGAAGCCTCGGCACGCCGTGACTAAGTCCGGTACTTCGCTTTTCCAGACTCGTACAGGTCTCCGCCAAGCACGTCGTTTATCACGATGAGCGGTAGTCTCTCTACCCTGAGACGCCGGATGGCTTCTGGGCCGAGGTCGTCATAGGCGACGGTTTCCGCTTCTTTGATAGTCTTTGAAATCAGCGCTCCGGCCCCACCAAGTGCTGCGAAATAAACTGCCTTATGTTTTACGATGGCCTCTCTGACTTCCTTTGACCGGCTCCCTTTGCCAATCATGGCCCTGAATCCGGCGGCGAGCAGGCGCGGCGTGTAAACGTCCATCCGTCCGCTGGTGGTTGGTCCAGCGGCGCCGATGACCCGTCCCTGCGGCGCTGGACTGGGGCCCATGTAGTAAATGGTCTGTCCGGCGATGGGAATCGGTAAAGGTGTACCCTTCTCCAGCGCCTCTACCAGGCGTTTGTGGGCGGCATCGCGGGCGCTGAAGATAATGCCGCTGAGCAGGACCTGGTCGCCGGCGCGCAGTTGCGAGACGACTTCCGGCGAAAGCGGTGACTCGATTTCGCGGGGCTTCATGGTGTGGAGATGATAGCCGTGCGGCGGTGAATTGTCGAGAGGTTGCCGTTACTGACCGTTATCACCTATAATAGCTATAAACATAGTATTTATAGGGGGTTAGCAATGCCAGCAGATACGGCAAAAAAGGCACGGTACTTCCTAGATATTGACCCGGAACTTCGCAATCGCCTTAAGGCTGTTGCGGCTCTGCGCGGCAAAACGATGAAGGAATGGCTGACTGAGGCCATAATTGCGAAGTTGGAGGATGAGATTGACGCCTCCGACGGTCTGGCGTCTCTAGCAGATGCTGAGGGTACAGTGTCTTTAGAGGCTTATCTTAAGTCGCGGCGCGGAACGGGAAATGTATAGGATTGAACTGAGACGCCGTGCGCAACGCGCTTTAGACAGATTGCCTAAAGCTGATTTTCAGGCAGTAGTTGAGGCTGTGAAAGAATTAGCCCGGGCGCCGAGACCGAGAGGGGTTGAGAAGGTCAAAAGCACAGGGTTATGGCGGATACGGCAAGGTGACTATCGGATAGTCTACAGTATTGATGATAGCCAGCAGCTTGTTACTGTTGTGCGCATCGGGCACCGCCGGGAGATATACAGGTCGCTTTAATATGCATGCTACGTCGGATGAAAATAGCCCTAATCCGCTACAGGACAAACATCGGGGATGTCGGCCGTCCCATGTGTACTTTTGTGCGAGAACGCATCCACAAGTAAGATCATCAATACGTTTTGAATTCGGAAATGATCAAGGGTAGCATAGCGTCGTAGTGAGAACCTTGAAAGGAGACACTTCTTATGGCCGAACCTACAATAGGTGACATGATGAAAGCTTACGCAGAAGATGCAACGGAAATGGCTGCCAAGCAATTTGGGGAGGCTCTGGATTTCTCAGAGGACAGTCTGAAGACGGTCGAAAAGATCCTCGATGGTATCTCAAAGACTATTCCGCGTGGCTTTGCAAAAGTGTTTAAGCCAAAGCCATCAGATGAGCAAATCTGGCAGATGTCGAAGATATGGGGAGGCTATATAGGAGAGGTAATACGTAAGAAATGGGGTGGCGAGTGGACTTCCGAGACATCGGCGCACCCAGGAGCAGTAATAACGCTACGAGTTCTGGGGGCGGATATATTCCCTCCGGCGAAGGTGTATAAGCGGCTAACAAACGGTTATGAGGACAATATCTGGATGTATTATCAGGTACTTAAAGCAGACTTCGCGAAGGTCGGAAACGGCAAAGCTACCAGCTAGAATGAGCATATCACCAAGACGTTATCGGCATGTCTGCCATTCCATGCGTATATGAAACGGGAAATGTGTTTTGGTGATTGAGGGTGTAAGCTGACTATAGGGAAACCTAATAGTTACTTCTGTGTAAATCGGTGTTGTTGTTGAAGGGCGCCTGAGATCGTCTTTGTGCACGAGGAGCGCGTGGTAAGACCACCAGGGCAATTATGGCCAAATACTTGGCAAGAAAGCCCTGTTCTTTCGTCCGAAAGAGGCATTAGCTCTATGCAATGCTCCCATTCGCAAATTAGCCCGTTCTGTTCGTATTCCACGTTAGGGGATAGGTCTATCGAATAGCCTGTGGGGAAGCTGCGGTTGAGTTGCTCAGCCAAGTTGATGATCTCTTTCGCCTGTGCCTTTGATACTGAGTCACCATGAATAGCTCGCTTGCACATGCGGACTATCTTCTGCAATGCCGAAACTTGCTCTAAGGATAGAATTTTGAATCTTCTTACTAGGTCGATGAGTAAAAGTGGGGTAAGGTTACCGGTGTTGTTACCGGTGAGTTTCAAAACCAGAGTCCTGAGTCGGCGCTCGATTTCAATCTGAAGGGCCGCTAAGGCAAGAGTAGGGTCGGAGGTTAAGAGTTCCCTCACCGGAGTCAATTTGAAGGTTTCGAATGGTAGCGCCTTAATGCTTTGCGGCCTCTGAGGTGCTTGTTTTGCTTTCTCGACCGATATTTCAACTAGTTTCTTCGTTTGCATGATCTCGTCTTTGAACTCAAGCTCTGTTCCCGGTAGTTTCGCCTTTCTCAAGTAGGGAGCAAGAATGGGGACCGACAAAATGAGAAGAATGACGACAGAATACCAATCCAGTTGAAATATTGTTGGGAAAAATCCACGCAAAACTACAACGGCGATTCCGGTGGCGAATAGGATCCAGCGCATGAATTTCATAGAGGTATTATACCATCGTATTCGTGTACCGCTCGAGTTTGTGTATGGCCGAAAAATGTGTTGCATAGGTGTCATAGCTGAATGGTAGAATCGCTATGGCATGGAGAAAACTAGGAGGACAAAGAAGTCAGAGTGCAACGTATTCGGGCAGTGGCTCTATGGGAGGACAGCTCACCACTGGACAAACATCGGCATGTGCGTCAGGGAGTAACGTGGCTGATACCCCGTTTTGATTGTGGGTTCATCATGCGGCGGTGGTAAGGAAAGTGGAGTTGACACTTTGATGTTCTGATACTAGCCTTGCTGTGGGGGTATGAAATGGCTGGAACAGCCCGGGTGTGTAAGCGGACTACAGGGAACTTGCAGAAAATCAGAAGCGTTTAACGGTAAAGAGCATTTGCAATGTCAATAAGAGAAATAGGATGCTGTGGTGCATATTGTAGAACCTGTCGTACGGCTGCTTCAGGAACTAATTGTCGCGGGTGCAAGCTGGGATACGAAAGTGGAGAGAGGGACATTAATAAGGCTAAATGTAAGATTAAAGTATGTTGCTTCAAGGAAAGAGGATTTGAAACCTGCGCCGATTGCCCGGATTTCATTTCCTGCAAGACAGTCCAGAGTTTATATAATCATCCTGGCTATAAATACGGTAAATACAAGCAATCAATCGAATTTATCAGAAATAATGGGTACCATGAATTTTTGAAAATAGCCGATAGCTGGAAGGGCCCTTACGGGAAAATTTAGCCGAAACTCCAGAGCGACATACTATGCCGCGTTCCGTCCTCCGCCGTTGCCCCGGCCAAACCCCTGACCATTCCCGCTTCCTCCCTGTCTCCCTTCCGGTTCTGAAGGCTCGACCACGATTGCTGAGGGCCCTTCGACCGGGCACTTGTACTCGCAGATGCCACAGCCGATGCACAGCTGGTGGATGACCCGCGGCCGCCTTACAGTAACCGGTCTGCCGTCTTTACCGGTCACCACCACGTCATCAAGCACGATGGCCTTCTCGGGTGTCGGGCACATCTCCTCGCAGACGATGCAGTCGCGGTTCTCGACGAACGGGATACAGCGGTCTTCGTCGATGCGGGCCAGGCCGATGACTTCCCGGCGCTTTGCCTCGAGCGTCAGCGGCTCGATAGCACCGGTGGGGCAGGTCTGACCGCAGGCGTTGCAGGAGTAATCACAATAACCGACCCGTGATACCAGGGTCGGCGTCCAGAGCTGGTCGAGACCTTCGGGCATAACGCTTGGTTGAAGACCGCCGGTGGGACAGACCTTAACACACTGGTTACAGCGGATACACAGCCCTCTCAGGCTGTCCTCGGTAGCGCCAGGCGGCCTGACGAGAAGCCGCTTGTCCCCACGTATGAATGATGGTAATCGCAGAAGCCCACCGGCAACTAAAGCGAGACCGGAGGCAGTGATGAACTGACGCCGTGATGGTTCGTAGGCCAGGGCCGTCGGGGCATGATAGGCAAAGCTCATGGCGTCAGCACGGCACTTGACCATACAGTCGAGACACAGAGTGCATTCGGACGTTTGGACTACAAGGTCCGGTTCTGATTTGATAGCGCCCATAGGGCAGTCGCGGGCGCAGCGGCCGCACGAGGTACATTCCGTTTCTCTGGCGGTTATCCGGAAAATTGAGACCCGTGAGACTAGCCCAAGCAAAGCGCCCAGGGGGCAGAGGTAGCGGCACCAGAACCGTGGCTTGACCACGTTCAGGGCAAGCACCGCGGCGAAGAGCAGTCCAATCAGGATACTGGCGGCATACACCGGCTGGCTGACCGGCATGATAACACTGCGGAAGAAAGCGTCGGAGACATCCAGCGAACCGCGTAACGGCTCGAACCCGTAGAGTAACGTCTCGGTATTGGTGATAAGTGCGTTGATGACAGGGAGTACCGCTGAAGCCAGGCTCCGGTAGAGCAGGGTAATGGGGTCAAGGAAGGCCAGGGTCAGGGTCCCAAAGGCAGAACCAAGAAGGACAGCAAAGAGGAGGCCGTACTTGACGGTCTGCCAGGCTGAATCCCGTCCGGGCAGGCGCTTGCCGCGGCCGCCTTTAGTCCAATCGAGGACAGTGCCCATCGGGCAGACCCAGCCGCACCAGGCCCGGCCCAGGAAGAGCGTCAGCACCAGGGTGAGCAGACCGAAAGCCATGACCGGGATGAATTCGCGTCCGCCAATCGTGGCCATGATGCCGGCGAGAGGGTCGAACACGAAAAAGAGGTGGTGGGGCAGAAGGAGATTGCCGTTGTTGTTCAGGCCGATGAGGAGGTAGAGAAAGGCAATAAAGGCAATGATTTGAACGGAGATACGTATCCTGCGCCAGACGAGAGCCGGAGAATGGCGATTGTCCTGCGGCCTGCCGGCGTCAGACACTAAGTTCCTCGATACGAATGCTCTTGAGGTCCATCCTGCCTAGCCCCATCTGAGCGGCGGTGCGAATTATCGGGATGTCATTGCCGGTGAGGTTGAAGAGCGTGGCGGCATAGGCATCGGCGGCCACCGGGTCGGCGCTGGCGATTACAGTGTTGGTCAGCTTAACATCTTTTAGATTGCCGCCGGTCGGGCCGTTGGCGGTCAGGATGCGGACGGCATCGATGACGGTTAGCTCAGGACGCAGTAAAGAAGTGAGGTCAGCGACGCGCTGGGCCAGATTGCTGTGGAATCTGGCCGGGTCAAGGATAAGTCCCATGAGGTTCTTCATGCCCAGCGTCAGCCTCGATAGGCCATGTGTCTTGGCTATAGGGACATTAATCAGGACATCGGCATCAATGGCATCCTGGTACACCAGCCAGGACTTGATGTCTTTGCCATCAGGTATGGGAGTGTTCCGGTATTTCATCCTCGCCATGACCTCCATCTGGCCGCCGGCGGCACGGACGGCTTCGGCAATACCGCTCCGCTGGTAGGCTTGCTCGGCAGAGCCGCCGAAGGGCTGGTCCATGACGCGGACCCGGCGGGCGCCCGTGTCCAGGCACATCTTCACGATGGCGGTCACGACCTCCGGGTTGGTGGTGGCGGCGTATTCGTAAGTATGGTAGGCAACGCAGATATTCGGCTTGACGATGACGTCATTGCCCGGCTTGACGAAGCGCTCGATGCCTCCAATAGCTTTAATGGCGGTCTCGGTGATGGTGGCCGGGCTGTTGCCGCGAGCAACGGCAAGGTAGGTGGAGGAGGTTCGGGGTGAGGGTGTTGGGGTTGGGGATGGCTTGGGTGTTGGAGTCGGCAGTGGTTGGGGTGTTGATGAGGGAGGTATTGGTGATGGTGTGACCGGAGCCGCTGGCGACGGCTGTACTGGTGCAGAACAGCCTAGGCTGGAAAACAGCGACCGTGCGGCGATAAGACCAATTCCCCAGGCCAGGATACTGCGCAGGAATTCTCGACGGTTGATGGACATAGCGTGGTAAGTCAGGCGGAGCTTTTACTAGACATAACGTAATATACAATGACGGGGTTAGCGGGTCAAGGCGAATTACTTGTCATTTCGGGCACGTTACTAAATGCTTCACTCAATCGGCCGTTTCTGCGGGATTCCGGCGCGACGGGGATACTTTCCCGGTGTTGAATAGACTTTCTCGATAACCACCAGACAGCGACTATCGGGTAATTCGTCCAGTTCAATTGGCACCACTTCCCTTAGGTTTCCTCCGAGAATTTTAATTGCGGCCTCAGCCTCGTTCAGTTCACTAGCGATATCCCCCTTCTTGTGATGTACCGTGATGCCCTGATGACGGCAGAAGGGCAGGGTCAGTTCTGCCGCCACCGGCAGTCTGGCCAGAGCGCGGGCCAGGACCAGGTTGAACTTCTCGCGATACGGTGTTTGATGTGCGGCGGTCTCAGCGCGGTCAGTTACTATCTCAACCTGGTCAAGCCCCAGACGTCGAACGAGTTCCCGGAGGAAGCTGACCTTCTTGCCAACGGAGTCGAGCAGTACCAGGCGGGAGCGCGGCAATACCAGCTTGAGCGGGATTCCCGGAAGGCCGGCGCCGGCGCCGACGTCAATCATATCGAGGGCTGCCCCGCTGTCATTAAGCGCGTCACTAACGGTGAGAATGACGGTCAGTGAGTCCAGGAAATGCTTGACCTGCACCTCCTCGTAGTCGATGACGCTGGTTAGGTTGATGCGCTGGTTCCATTCGACGAGGAGCCGGTAAAAGGTCTCGAACTGCTCGATTTGCACTGGCGACAAATGGACGCCGAGTTTTATGGCCCCGGCAATTAGTCTTTCCACGAGGGGAATTATACAGTATCGCCTCCCTCGCCCTGACCCGCTCCCTCGGAGGAAGAGGGAAGTGACAGTTAGCTTGCGTTCAAATGCGTCCTTGTGCTATAGTCCATCGAGTCGTCGCCTTTGGCGCCGATGTAACGGGTAAGCAGCCGCTAGGGGTGCCCCGGTGGGGGGTTAGGCTTCCTGCCGGTGCTTTTCGCTGAGACTTCGCTTCGGCGGGGAACCCTTGGAACCTGAACTCGTTAATGCGAGCGTAGGGAAGCGGTGTTTTGACCAGGGGCCTGGCGTGTCTGCTTGGGTTCCTGGTTTTCTATTTTTGGAGGCAATAGTGACCCAACTGGAACTGGCTAAAAGAGGCAGGGTCTCTCCGCAGATGAGGCATGTTGCTACTGATGAGCATATCGCTGTGGAGATGGTGCAGGCCGGTCTGGCTGAGGGCATTATAGTTATACCGGCTAATCCCAACCATAAACAACTGGTCCCGAACGGCATTGGCAAAGGACTCCGTACTAAAGTCAATGCCAACATTGGCACCTCCTCTGATTTTGGCAATGTCCGGACCGAGCTTGCCAAGCTGAAAGCCGCCGTTGCCGCCGGGGCTGATGCTATTATGGACCTCAGCACTGGTAGGAATATCACCAGCATACGCCGCGCGGTAGTCAGAGCCAGCAAGATTCCTGTGGGTACTGTGCCCATCTATCAGGCTGGCATCGAGGCTATCGAGAAACATGGTGCTATCGTTGCCATGACCGTCGATGACTTGTTTACCTGCATCGAACAGCAGGCGCTCGAGGGTGTGGATTTCATGACTGTTCATTGTGGGGTGACACAGTCGGCTATTGCCCGGTTAAAGGCGCAGGGCCGCGTCACCGATGTTGTCTCCCGCGGCGGTGCTTTCCTTATCGGCTGGATGCTTCATCATGAGCAGGAGAACCCGCTCTATGAGCATTACGACCGTCTTCTCGGGCTTGCCAGGAAGTACGATATCACTCTGAGCCTGGGCGATGGTATGCGGCCGGGGAGCCTGGCTGACGCTACCGACCGCGCTCAGGTGGAGGAGCTAGTGATACTGGGCGAACTGGTCGAGAAGGCCTGGCAGGCTGGTGTGCAGGTGATGGTGGAAGGGCCGGGACATGTGCCGCTGGACCAGATTGTCACCAATATCCAGCTTCAGAAGAGCCTATGCCGGGGCGCGCCATTCTATGTGCTCGGGCCGCTGGTGACCGATATTGCCGCTGGCTATGACCATATCACCGGCGCTATCGGCGGGGCTATTGCCGCAGCCGCCGGCGCCGACTTCCTCTGCTATGTAACTCAGGCAGAGCATCTATCACTGCCTGATGTCGAGGACGTCCGGAGCGGCGTCATCGCTTCGCGGATTGCCGCCCATGCTGGAGATATTGTAAAGAATGTGCCAGGGGCCAGGGAGCGAGACCGTCAGATGGCTGCCGCCCGTAAGAAACTAGATTGGGAAGCTCAGGCCAGGCTGGCTCTTGATCCAGAACGGGTACGCGCCGTTCACGGCCGGCATGCTACCAAGGGTTCAGCGTGCAGTATGTGCGGCGACTACTGTGCCATGGACCTGGTGAGTAAATATCTCAATATCACAGCGGTCAGGTGCTAAATGAAGGCGGAGATTCTCTCTGTCGGCACCGAGCTGCTGCTTGGTCAGATTGAGAATACCGACTCGGCCTACATTGCCGGCCAGCTTCCACTGCTTGGGATTGACCTTTACTGGATTTCGACGGTCGGTGATAACCGCATGCGTCTGCTGGAGGTACTGAGGCGCGCCTGGGGGCGTTCCGATATCATCATTACCACCGGTGGGCTTGGACCGACTCAGGGCGATATTACCCGGGAGGTGGTGGCCGAGTTTCTCGAGGAGAAGATGGAAATTGCGCCGGAGCTGGCTGAGAGAATGAAGTCCTTCTTTGCCAGCCGCGGTCTTCAGATGCCCGAGAACAACATGAAGCAGGCCATGCTCATCCCTTCGGCCAGGCCGATGTTTAACCCGCTGGGCACGGCTCCGGGATGGTGGGTGGAGCGCGACGGCAGGGTCATGGTCATACTGCCGGGTCCGCCTCATGAGATGCAGTTGATGTGGGAGAATGAGGCTCTCTCACTACTCCGAGCGCGGATTGGCGAGGTTATTTTCTCCCGGACGCTCAAGACCTTCGGCCTCGGCGAATCGCGCATGGACGAGATTTTAAGTCCTTACCTCTCTTCGGCTAACCCGACGCTGGCGACCTATGCTAAGGTAGATGGCGTTCAAATACGCATCACCGCTAAAGGTGCTGACCGCCAAGCTGTTCAGGAAATGGTTGCCCGGCGGGAAGCAGACGTTCGCGCAATGGTCGGTGAGTATATCTGGGGAGTTGACAATGACGCTATTGAAGATGTGGTTGGGAGACTTCTTGTGGCCTTGAATCTTACTCTGGCAACGATGGAGTCTTATACTTGCGGTAGACTGGCCGAGATATTAAGCGGGGCTACTGATAGCTCGCGCTTTTACCACGGCGGCATCGTGGTAAACTCTGATGCCGCACGGTCAGCCTTCAGCGTTACAGTTTCACCGGCATCGTGCCAAGTCGAGGTCGGCTCGAATATTGCCGATGAGATGGCGGCGGCGGTGCGAAAGAAGCTATCAGCGGATATCGGTGTGGGCATCGCCGGCACTGCAGAATGTGGTGAAAGCCATGCCGATAATGTGTATATTGCTATTGATAGAGGGACATCCCGGCGGAGTTTCGTCCGGAACTATCCGAGCTATCTCAGGTTGGCTAAACAGCGAGCAGTTTACGCAGCTCTTTTTGAGTTGAGACGATTCTTGAACCGAGGTTGAGAACATGCACCTGATTATCGACGGCTATGGGAGCGATGCTGGGATACTCCAGGACGAGAAGTTACTCTACGAGTTCTTAGACACATACCCGTCTCAGATTGGTATGACTAAAATCTCCCAACCGATGGTTATCAGGTACACCGGCAACAATCCGGATGACTGGGGTATATCAGGCTTTGTCTTTATCGCCGAGAGCCACATCAGTGTGCATACATTCGTCGAACCCCGGTACATCAACATTGATGTCTTTTCCTGTAAGCATTTCGATACTGAGAGAGTCCTCGCCGACCTCCGTGACAGGTTTAAGTTGGGCGAATTCCGTGTTCATAAGATTGAACGTGACTGGGAGCTGTCGAAGTCCAGACCGGTACCGGTGAGAGCCGAGCGGCGGCGGTAGCCCGTGGGGTCATTCCGAGGGAGCCCGCATCGGCGGGCAGGCCTGAGAAATCTGGTGGGGGAGGGACTGTGGAGTGACATAGATGCCAGCCACCCCGCAAGATCTCTCACTGCGTTCGAGATGACATACGTAATGTGGCTTCGCTTCAGCATGACACCAGTACGAGATAACAATGACCAAGAACCTTCCGCACCGTGATTTCCTCGGCCTTGAGCCGCCACTAAGTGACTTTGAGGCTGCCAGGGCAGTCGTCATTCCTGTCCCATACGAGGGTACTATGGGGTGGCATAGCGGCGCCCGGGACGCACCGCGTGCCATTATTGAGGCCTCTGATTACCTCGAGTTCTACGACCTGGAACTTAAGACCGAAATTCACCGCTTTGGCATCCACACCATGAGGGAAATCAGCGTGGTTACTGCGGGGCCTAGAGCGATGGCCGGCCACGTTTACCGGATGGTGAGGACAGTGGCAGCGAAAGGTAAGTTGCCGGTTGTTCTTGGTGGAGAACACTCCATCACTTACGGTGCGGTACGTGCCGTGCTGGAGAAATATCCCGGGCTGTCGGTGCTTCAGCTTGACGCCCATACTGACTTGCGTGATGAATATATGGGGAGCCGTTACGGCGATGCCTGCGTCATGCGGCGGGTCAGCGAGCTTTGTCCGGTTGCACAGGTTGGCATCCGCTCGTCAAGCCTCGAAGAGCAGGAATACCTGGCCGGGCGGAAACGCCAGCCGGTCTATGCTTGGGAGTTTGATTCGGATGGGAAATACACCGGACGTGTCTTGAAAATGCTTACGGGCGACGTCTATGTTACTATTGACCTTGACGTCTTTGACCTGTCGGTGATGCCGGCAGTGGGTACTCCTGAGCCGGGCGGTCTGAACTGGCAGGTTGTGCTCGACCTGCTCCGGAGGGTAGGCCGGGCGAAGCGCATCGTCGGCTTTGATGTCGTTGAGCTTTGTCCGGATGAAGGGCCGGCGTCCTGTGCTTACCTGACCGCCAGCCTGGTCTATAAAATGATTGGCTACGCACTAACAGGAGGTTGTGCATATGGGTAATGCCTGGAAAATCGGGCGGGTGTTCGGCATCCCGATAAGGATGCACTACACCTGGATTATCATCTTTGTCCTGATAACTGTCTCGCTGATTACATACGTGCCCGGCTCAGCAGGATATCCGTTAATTGAACGGATATTTTTCGGTATAGTCACCAGCTTGCTCTTTTTTGTCTCCATCATTATTCATGAGCTATTCCACAGCATCGTAGCCGTCAAGAGCGGTATCCCCGTCAAAGACATCACCCTTTTCGTCTTCGGCGGCGTTTCTCAGATTACCAAAGAGGCAAGCCGTCCCGGCACCGAGCTGGTTATGGCCATTATGGGGCCGGTCTCCAGCTATGCTCTGGCCGGTATCTTTTTCGGGCTTGCCATGGTAATGGGTGGCGCCGGGTACGAACTTGCTGGCGTCTTTACGAGCTGGTTGGCCTATATTAATCTGATGTTGGGCACCTTCAATCTTATCCCCGGCTTTCCGCTCGATGGCGGCCGCGTCCTGCGTGCCATCATCTGGATGGCCAGTGGTAATTTCGCTAAGGCTACCAGGGTGGCGACGATAGTTGGTCGGGTGGTGGCCTATCTCTTCATCTTCGGTGGCATCGTGGTGCTCTTCACTCAGGACTGGTTCGCCGGGCTGTGGCTGGCCTTTATCGGCTGGTTCCTTGAGAGCGCGGCTAGCTCGAGCCAGCGCCAGGCAGCGCTTAAAGAGGCCCTGCGCGGCTACAAGGCCCGCGATGTTATGACGTTGGAGTGCGTTTCCATACCACCGGACGTGTCAGTGTCACAGTTGGTGCATGATCATATTCTACCCACCGGCCGGCGATGTGTTTTCGTGCTTGACCAGGGGAACCTGCAGGGCGTGGTCAGCCTGTCCGACATCAAGACGGCTTCGAAGGAGACCTGGGACAGGACGCGTGTTGCTGACATTATGACTCCGGTTAGCAAGCTCAAGTGGGTAAGTCCGGACGAGCCGGCCCTTAACCTCTTTGAGCGTATGGACGAACACGATATCAACCAGCTTCCAGTGGTGGAGAATGGGCGTGTGATTGGCATGGTCGCCCGCGATAACGTTATCCGCTTCCTGAGGACCAAATCGGAATTAGGGATGTAGACTGGTTCTGAAATGTCATCCCGAGCGCTAGCGAGGGATTTGGTGTGGGGGTAAAACGCCCCGCCAGGCTCCTCAGACGCTGTGCTCCTTCGGAATGATATGAAACGGAGCGCTCCTTTTGAAATGACATGAACGGAAGATGTCATGCTGGAGCGAAGTGAAGCATCTGGTGGTGTAGTTGGTGGGCTCTACTCGGCGCGTCTAGGTAGCCTCGGGAGCAGTTGCTTTTCCAGAGAGTAAGCGGCGAAGCGTGCTTTACGGAAACAATCTGAATCCAGCTTGCCGCGGGCTTCGGGAAGTTTGGCAGTTTCCTCGAGTACCCTCAGGGCTTCCTGGACGCGCTTGAAGTTGGCCCGGGCCAAGGCGGTCATGTCCTTCTTGGATGTGGCTTCGGCCTCGGCGCCAACATCTTCCTCGGAAGCACGGTGCTTCAGCAGTTCGGCGGTGACGCCTTTGGCGGCGTCCATAATGTCATGGCGGATGGCGCGGAGTCCCTTGCTTATCTCCGCGTCGTTGAGGACGAAGCGGGCGATGTCGTCAAGGACACGCAGTCCCTCACTCGCTCTATTGAGGTTCGCATCGATTATGCGCCAGGTGCTCACCTATCCCCCTGCCCCCTTCCCTCGAGGGAAGGGGGTGTTCTATTTATCAGAGGGGCAAGACCCCTCTGAAGCCCCCCATCGCAGTAAAGGGGATGAGTTTTTTAGGGCACAGCCCTTAAAACTATCTGCTAAGTAAGCCGCCGGACGGTGATAGTTTCCTCGCGCCGCGCTCCGACGGAGATGATGCTGGCGGGGCAGGAGAGGAGCTTTTCCAGCCGTTCTACGTACTGCCGGGCCTGTTTTGGCAGTTTCTTGAACTCCCGTATACCGCTGGTCGGTGTCTGCCAGCCAGGCAGTTCCTCGTACACCGGCTGGCACTTCTCTAATACGGCGATATCGCTGGGGAACCAGTCGATCACTTTGTCGTAAACTTTGTAGCCGGTGCATATCTTGACAGTCGGGAAGATGTCCAGTATGTCCAGCCGGGTCAGGGCGATGGAGTGCATGCCGTTGATGCGGACAGCGAACTTCACCGCCACGGCGTCGAACCAGCCGCAGCGGCGCGCTCTTCCTGTTGTCGTGCCGAACTCCTGGGCCCGTTCTCGTATCAAATCGCCGGTCTTGTCCTTAAGCTCGGTGGGCATCGGGCCGCCTCCGACCCTCGTGGTGTACGACTTGGCAACTCCCATAATATGGTTTATCTGGCATGGTGCCAGACCGGCTCCGAGGGCGGCGCTGGCGGACAGCGGTGATGACGAGGTGGTGTAAGGATAAGTCCCGAAGTCGGGGTCGAGAAGGGTCCCCTGGGCGCCTTCCATCAGGATGGTCTGCTTCCTGGAGACGGCTTCCTGGACCATGATTTCCGTCTGTCGTATTCTGGAACCGAGGCGGTCGGCGTAAGCGCAGTACTGCTTGAAGATTTCTTCAAGAGACAGCGGCTGTCCCCCGTAGACCTTCTCGATGATGGCGTTCTTGAGCTCGAGCACCGAAGCAAGGCGTATCTTGAAGGCCTCGCGGTTGAGAAGGTCGCCGGCGCGGATACCCTGCCTGGCGTACTTGTCGGTGAAGGCCGGGCCGATGCCCTTGAGAGTGGTGCCGATGGCGCTCTGGCCACGGCGCTGTTCCTCCAACCGGTCGAGGACCAGATGGTAGGGCATTATAAGGTGCGCTCTGTCGCTGATGAAGAGACGGCTGGTATCAACCCCGTGCTTTTGCAGGTCGTCAAGCTCAGCTATCAGGGATGTGGGGTTGATAACAACGCCGTTGCCGAGTATGCAGGTTGCACCCCTGTAAAAAATGCCGGAAGGGACGAGGTGAAGTTTGAAGTCGCCTTGGGGGTTGATGACGGTATGGCCGGCGTTATCGCCGCCGGAGAAGCGGACGACCATATCGGCTTTCTCGCTGAGCAGGTCGATAATCTTGCCTTTGCCTTCGTCGCCCCACTGGGCACCAATAACTGCAATTACTGGCATATCCTTACCCCGCTTTCTAACTGCGGCTCATATAGTCCTTGCCCCACAAGTACAACAAAGGGACAGCCACTGCGGCTTCAATAACGATACCGGCTAAGATAGCCCAGAGCGGCCATAGCCAGCCCGAAGCGATGGCGGCGATGACAAGAAGGGCGATGACGATAGTCGCCGCCGTCAAGCTCCATTGCAGTGTCGAATCGTTCATGACCTGACTCCGGTCAGCTTCTTGCTTTCACGCCAGACATGCACCATCCGCTCGATTACCGTAATGTAAGTAAGTAACGCAAGCAGGAGCAGGGCGATAAACATCTGGTTCAAGAGCAGGCCGAGCACCAGGATGACGACCCTCTCGGCGCGCGTAAAAATGCCAACCTTGCACTCGATACCCAGACCTTCAGCCCGTGCCCTGATATAGCTGATGAGAAAAGAACCGACCATAGCCAAGAAGGCCAAGAGCACCTCGATGTTCTTGCCTTGCGGCAGGTAGAACCAGACCAGAGCGAAGAAGAGCGCGCCTTCGGTAATACGGTCAACAGTGGAATCGAAAAGCGCCCCGAACCTCGTGACCTTGTTGGTATGACGGGCGACCGCCCCATCCAGCAGGTCGAAGAGGCTGGAGAATAGCACCAGAAGGCCGCCGGCGAGGAAGTTGCCCAGGGCGACTGTCACCGCTGAGATAAGGTTGATGACCAGCCCGATGGCGGTGAGGATGTTCGGAGTGACGCCGGTGCGGGCGAGAACCCTGGCAACCGGCTGGCTGATACTTTTACCCGCCGACTCGCGAAATCCTTGCAGGCCGCTCACCGTTCGGCCTCCTGGAGAGCGTCAAAATAGATATCCATGAGCCTCCTGGCGATGTTCTCCCAGCTATAGTTGCGTGCCTTGGTCTTGCCGGCGTCGGCGTACTGCTGGCGCAGGCCGCGGTCTTTGAGTAACCGCACCAGTGCTTCGGCAAGCCGGTCCGGGTCGTGCGGTGGCACCAGCAGGCCTTCTTTCTCGTGGGTGAGCACGCTGTTGTAGCCGTCGATATCCGATGCTACGACCGGCACGCAGCTTGCCATAGCCTCGATCAGGACGATGCCGAAACTTTCGCCATAGAGTGCCGGTGAACAGAAGACATCGGCAGCCCGGTAATAGGCGGGCAGTTCCTCTCCTGGTACGAAGCCGACGAAATGGACATCACTCAGTCCCGCCCCGGCCACCATCTCCTCGCACTGGCGGCGCAGGACCTTGCCTGGACCGACGAGAATAAGCCGGGTGTTGGGTAATTCCCTCTTGACTTGGCGGTAAGCTTCGATAAGGTAAGGGACACCCTTGCGCTTCTCGAACCGGCCGACAAAAAGGATGTTAAGTTTGCCATCGCGGAGTTCCGGTTTTGGCATAACGTCGCAGGAAAAGCGGTCAGTGTCTACGCCGTTGGGGATGATGAGATAGTCGCCGGGAAGATGCCGGCTGACGAAGCGTAAAGCGGCGTTGGAAACGGCTATCTTCCGTGCCAGCTTCTTTGAAGCCCGCATCAATACCGGCTTGCCAATCCAGTAACCACGCGGTTTGGTGTGGTAGGCGTGGAAAGTGGCGATATTGACGCTGGGTGACTCATTTACCGCGCTCCAGGCAAGCATCGGTGTGTATGGCTCGTGAATGTGGAGGATATCGAACTTCTCTCGGTGAAGTACGTAGTACGTCTGGAAACCGAGCCAGGGGGTTATGGGTATGCGGGCGATAGCTCCGGCGTTGGGCCACGGAAAGGGACGACCGACCGGTATTACCGCCTCGCCGAAGTAGCTGATGCCCTTCTTTGAGACTGGAGAGACGATTTTGACCTCATGGCCCATTTTCATAAACTCGCGGGCGGTGTGGGAGATATGCAGGACAACGCCGCCCGGGTGGCAGTAGTCGTAGGGGCAGACGATGCCGATTTTCAATTTGCGCTGATCAGCGGCGCTGGCCGCTGGCGTGGTCATGCCCGTATCTCAGCCTTCATCGGCGCGTTTTCGTCTCCTGTCCGTTTCAACTTATCAGCACGCAGGCGCGCTGAAACTAAGGTCCGTAACAACCTTGCTGAAAGATTAGGTTTGCAGCCCGTCCGCTCCTCTTATCCGGGTAGAGTCAGTGGGGATTGGTTCTGTCCGCCGGCGATAAAGTCCTCGACACGGCGGCGGCACTCGTCGTCCGGGTATTGGATAGGGGGTGACTTCATGAAGTAGGATGAGGGGCCGACCAGAGCGCCTTTGAGACCGCGGTCGAGGGCCAGCTTACAGCACCGCACGGCGTCAATAACGACCCCGGCTGAGTTAGGCGAGTCCCAGACCTCTAGCTTGAGTTCCAGGTTGAGCGGGATATCGCCAAAGGTACGGCCTTCCATTCTGATATGGCAGTATTTCCGGTTTTCCAGGAAAGGTACGTAATCGCTCGGTCCGACATGGATAGCACCAGGTGGAAGCTCATAATCAAGCTGTGAAGTGACGGCGTTAGTCTTGGAAATCTTCTTGGACTCTAGCCGCTCCCGTTCGAGCATATTGTAGAAGTCCATATCACCACCGAAGTTGAGCTGGTAAGTTCGCTCGAGGCGGACGCCGCGTTCGCGGAAGAGCCGCGTCAGGACGCGGTGGACGATAGTAGCGCCGACCTGCGATTTAATGTCGTCGCCGATAACCGGCAGACCTCTTTCGGCAAAGCGGTTCTGCCAGTAAGGCTCGCGGGCGATGAAGACCGGGATGCAGTTGACCAGACCGCAGCCGGCCTCGAGCACCTGCTCGATGTACCACTTGGTAGCCATTTCAGAGCCGACCGGTAAGTAGTTGATGACGACATCGGTCTTGGTCTCTTTGAGAATTTTAACGATATTGGCGGTGGGGCCGGGGGCCTTCTGGATAATCTGGGAGAGGTATTTCCCCAGACTGTCGTGGGTCATACCCCGCTCTACTTTGACGCCTAGCTTTGGGATGTCGCAAAACTTATAGGTATTGTTCGGGTAGGTGAACAGAGCTTCGGAGAGGTCTTTACCCACCTTGTTCTTGTCGATGTCGAAGGCGGCGACGAAATTGATATCGCTGACATGGTAGCCGCCGAGGTTGACATGCATCAGCCCGGGTACGAACGCCTTCGCTTTGGCGTTCTTATAGTAGTGGACGCCCTGGACAAAGGCGCAGGCGCAATTGCCAGCGCCGATGATGGCCACGTTGATTTTCTTGTTCCCGGTCATCCCACTCCTTTCTGAGGTAGTTGCCTTGGCAATCTTCTTGGCCATATTCAATTCGCCTCCGGTACTGGACAGACGGCGCCTGATGCCCTGACCAGCAATAATGGGATCATGGTGGCATGAAGTACTTTATTAGCCACTGAGCCGAGCGCCCACCGGACGATGCCGGTGCGCCCGTGGGTAGAAATAGCAATGAGGTCGCACTTCTTGTTCCTGGCATAGTTCAATATCTGGTCGGCGGGATCGCCGGTCACGATATCGTATGCGGCTTCGATTCCGTCCTCGCGCATTTCCTTGACCGTTTTTTCCAGGTACTTATGCACGTTCTTGCGCAGGTATTCAGTGGTCTCTTCATAGTATTTCTGTGCAAGCCGGGTTGGTGTGTAGGGTATGGGTTCGATATAGAGCAGGGTAACCAAAGACCTTGCTTTGGGGCCAAGGGCAAAAACGCAGGGTAGGGCTGCCGCTCCGAGTTCCGAAACATCAACGGGGACGAGGATTTTTGTGAAGAATGGCCCTGAAGGCGCTCTGGAACTGCTGTTTACCGGGACAAGTAGGACCGGAGCCGAGGAGGCTTTACTCACCTTCTCGGCGACACTACCGAGGTTCCATCGGCCAAGGCCTCCTTTGCCAAGGCTGGTGACGGCGATAAGGTCGATATTGTTCTTCTCGGCGTATTTGAGGATTTCTTCTGAGGGTTTGCCGGAAAGGAGCGCCGTCTTCGCCGTAAACTTGCTCTCCTTGAACTGGTCGGCGATACGTGCCAAGTAAGCGTCGAATACGCGTTCCATGCTAAGTCCGCGTTCCGCTTCACCAGTCACGGTCATCAGATGGACCTGTGAGCGGAAGCGTGTGGCCAGGTCGGACACATACGGCAGGACGCTCTCAGCAAGCTGAGACCCATCGAGTGCCGCCAGGATTCTTTTGAACATTACCATACTCCGGATTCAGGAGCCTTTGTATTGTCCGGGGAAGCCCGGACGCCTTGAATGAAGTTGAAGGTATGTGCTATGGTTTACATCATGATTTACGATTTCCATGCTCATACCGTATTGAGCGACGGTATTTTATCACCAATTGAATTGATACGCTACGCCGTTGTCAATGGCTATGCCGCCATAGGTGTTACCGACCACGCCGGGCCGGGTTCCATGGGCCGGATTATCGCTGAAGTCAGCCGCGATTGCGCACTGGCGAACAAGTACTGGAATATTGAAGCAGTTCCGGGCATTGAATTGACGCATTTGCCGGCGTTGGCGATTCATGATGTCGCCCGTGAGGCGAAGCAGCTTGGGGCTTTGATTGTCGTAGCGCACGGAGAGACGGTGACCGAGCCGGTGGAGAAGGGGACTAATATGGCGGCGCTCGGCTCGAAATATGTCGATATCCTTGCCCATCCGGGCAAGTTGACTGCCGAGGAGGCGGAGCTGGCAGTAAGGAACGGCGTCTTTATCGAGCTATCCGGGCGACATGGCCATAATGTTACCAATGCCGATGTAGCGGCTGTAGCGCTTAAGGCTGGCGCCGGACTGCTGATTAACTCCGATGCTCATTCTGATGAGGACCTGCTGACACCCGATCTGCTGAAAAGGATAGTAAAGGCTGCCGGGTTGACCGAAGTACAGGCCAGGCAAGTGCTGGTTGAAAATCCGCAGGCCCTGCTCAAAAAGATAAGGCTCAGGTAGGCGGTATGGAACTATTCTTGATTGGTGTGTTGGTTCTGCTCAGCATGGGGATTGTCGTGCTGGCGCTGGTGGTTGTCCGTCGCTCTGGCCTGGCTGCTAAGGTCGATACCTCGGTGCAGGTAGAATTAACCAGGCTGGCGGAGCGAATTTCTACTATGGAGAAGGGTCAATCCGCCGCTAGCCAGAGTCTGGTCAGCCTGGGTACGGCTCTGGCTGAACTTCAAACACTGGCTAAAGCCAGGCAGGATGTGGAGCAGAGGACGGCCGGGGCTATCCAGCGTCTTGAGGTGCTGATGACAGGTGCGCCGGGCAAGGGTGCCGTTGGGGAAAACATGCTGGAAGCGGCGCTGGCTACTTTGCCCGCCGAGTGGCAGGTGCGGGACTTCAAGGTTGGCAACAAGATGGTCGAGTTCGGTCTATGTTTGCCGAACGGACTGGTCCTGCCAATTGACAGCAAGTGGCCGGCGACGGCTCTTCTGGAAGAGTTGTATTCGGCAGGTGACGCCGGTAAGAATGCAGCATTGAGGTTTGCAATTGAGGACGCAGTGGTGGCCAAGGCGAAGGATGTGCGGAAGTACCTCGAACCGAGCCGTACTACTGACTTCGGACTGGCAGTGGTACCTGACTCAATCTACGCGCACTGCGGCGGCATCCTAACGAGGGTGTACCAGGAGTACAGTGTCATCGTTCTTGGCCACAGTATGTTAGTCCCTTATCTGCTTCTTGTTTTCCAGACGGTGCTTAAAACGTCTCAGGCTATCGACCTGGAAAGACTTGGCGTCTATCTGAAGACAGCGCAGGACAGCTTTAAAGCCCTTCAGGAGGAGCTTGAAGGCCGCCTGTCGAAGGTTATCATTATGCTGGATAACTCGCGTTCGTATATGCGGGCGCGCCTTGGGGAAGTAAATACCGGACTGACTGGTTTGCGGGCGAGTGCCAGCGCATCGCTGCCGGGTACGGTAGAGCCGCCGACCGATAAGACTTCTTAAGGCTGGTACTTTTTGAGTCCCAGTTGCTCAGCTGCAAGATTCTCGAGGAAGTCTCTGGCTTCTTCGAAGGTTGGGAAGCGTTTGATGCGGTTCTCTCTGTTGGAGGAACAGGTACGGGTCAACTGAATTGCCTGGTAAAGCGTCTCACTGGTGACGCCACTCTTCGTTTCCTCGATGACGAAGTCCATGCCCTCGGGTGTACTGGCACCCCAGACTCCGGGTTCAAGCTGTTTCCAGTTAAGGTTCATAGTCCTGTCTTAGCTCACATGTCATCTCGAACGAAGAGAGAGATCTGGTGAGGTAACGGACGTTTATTCCCCACCAGATTCTCACGGTCGCTATGCTCCCTCAGAATGACGCCACCGCTACTATGCCACACGCTTTTCCTGTCCCTTCCAGTACCATTCCTTGACATCCTTCTTGACAATCTTGCCGGTGGCATTTACTGGCAGACTATCGACAAAGTCCACCGAGCTCGGCTTTTTATAGGAGGCCAGGTTCTTGCGGCATAGCTCGATAATATCGTTTCCAGTGGCTTTCATCCCTTTATTGAGCACTACCACTGCCTTCGGCGTTTCGCCCCATTCTGGGTCGGGGACGCCGATCACACAGCACGAGGCAACAGCGGGATGGGTATAGATAACCTCCTCGACCTCCCGAGCCGATATCAGGATACCACCGCTTTTTATTATATCCTTCTTGCGGTCAACGATATAGATGTAACCGTCTTTGTCGACGGTCCCAAGGTCGCCGCTATATAGCCAGCCGTCCTTTAACGCCTCGGCAGTGGCTTCCGGCTGGTTCCAGTAGCCTTTGGTGACGATATCGCCCTTGATAGTGACTTCGCCGGGCGTCTTGCTGTCATGAGGGACCTCTTTGCCGCTCTCGTCCACCACCTTTATCTCCAGTCCGGACTGGGCGAGGCCGATTGAAGCGGCGCGTCTGGCGGTTGGCCCGTTGAGGTCAACTTCTTCGGGGTGGAGCATCGAGCCGCAGGCGCAGGTCTCGCTCATTCCCCAGCATGATTGCCAGACATGGCCGAAAACTCTTTCGATGCCCTTTATCTCCGCCAGCGAATGCGGCGCCCCGGTAAGCCCGATGACTCTGACGCTTCTCAGGTCGAATTTGTCTACATCAGGATGGTCAACCAGACGCTTCATTGGCGTGGGGCTTCCGGAAAAGTGGGTGACCCGCTCGCGCTCAATCGCCTGGAGAAAGGCGGTGGCATCATATTGAATCAACACCGTCCGGCTGCCGCGTAGAATGGAAGGGAATCGTCCGCCGCCACCTGCTGCGAAGAACATCGGAGCATGGAGCAGGTAAACGCTGTGCGGCAACACCCTCATTTCCATGGCCATGTGGGTGACGGCGGAGACACTGTTCCGGTGGGTAATCATACAGCCCTTGGGCCGGCCAGTGGTGCCGCTGGTATAGGACAGGGCGAAGAGGTCGTCTTCGCTGATAGTGACTTCAGTCTCGGTTGCCGGTGGTTCGGTCATCAGACGGCTGAAGTCATGCGGGTAGGGGTGTTTGCCGCCAAAACCGATGAAATACTCAACGCACTTTGTATCAGTCTGGTTTATTATATCCAGGAACTGTTCATCGACGATGAGCGCCCGGGCGCCGGAGTCGTTGATGAGAAAAGAAAGCTCTCTCTCCTTGCACCAGGTATTGAGCGGGACAGCGATCAGACCGGCTTTAGCGCAGGCGAAATAGAAGACAAGGTACTCGGGGCAGTTGCGGCAGAGCATGGCCACGCGGTCCTGTTTGTTTAGACCCATGGCGAGGAGACCGTTGGCCAGGGCGTTGGCCCGGTTATTCATCTCTGCCCAGGTGTAGTAATCCCTGCCCTCGAAGACGATGCCGACTTTGTCCGGATAGCGGAGGCCGGTGGTTCTCAGGATGTCACCGACAAGCATACACAAGTCCTCTAGTTACTGATATATCATGTATATCATGACAAAGGGCCCATTGGCGGGCGGGCAAGGGGGATGCCCCAGCCGGGTTTCGATGGTGATTCTGGTTCTGTGGACTTCTGTGGGGATGCCGGCGGCTCTTCTTCTGCCGCTGACGGCTCCAGCGGTGGTCTCACCGGGAACACCTCTTCCGTCGGGTGGGTGGGTTGTTCCAGAGGAGACTGTTCCTCCAACGGCTTCTGCTCGGGTTCTCCGGTATCAATAGCCGGCATTTGAAGCAGTGACGGCTCAGGGGGTACTGCCAGCTCTACTTTTACCGGCGCTGGAGCAATGATAGGAGTCCTAGACCAATCAGAGGCCGGGAGCAGGTTTGCTGGTGGGGGTGGGATTTTTGGTGCCGTACTGCCGTTGGTGGGAGGTGCCTCTGGCGGCTTCGGCGGCTCTGGCTGAGGTGTTTTAGAAGGCTCCGCCGCAGGTTCTTCTGGTGGTTCGGGCGCAGGAGCTTTGCTGACTGGCCTGGTCTCGGATGTTTCCTTAGCGGCCGCTGTTTCTACTTTGGTGGGTTCTTGCCGTGACGGTTGGGTGGACAGAGGCGCCTCCGGTACCTTGGACGCGTAAGATTCAGCAGACTCCGGCGAGGGTTCCCTCGCTGGTGCTGTCTGGGCCTGATGGTCTTCCGTTGTGATGGAAGGGGAAGGCTGGCTTGGTTGCCCCGTCAAAGCGCTCTTGCTCGCAAGCGTCGTTAGCGCCGTGGTCATGGCGCGGCCGATACTGCGAGCCATGAGTATAGCCGCTATGGCGGCTATCACCGCGGCGGCAGGAATCACGAGCAGTGCCAGCCGCCATTGCACGGCGATGGCAGTGTTGATGCTGGTCTCGGGAGCGGCGATGCCGTAGAACCAGCGCTTCTTCTCCAGAGGCGCGATAGTAACTTGTAGAGTGTCGCTGTTCAGCACTGTGACCTGTATGTGCGGGTCGGCATTGCGGTCGCGGAGAAGTGATTGCGAGCTTTCCATTACCCCTAGCCAGGGTGAGGCGGACTGGATGAGCTCGCGGGTCTTCGGCCCGAAGCGCTCGGCGGTTGTCAACTGGTCAGTGACATTCTGCGGCACTGATGCCAGAGGACGGAATCGCAAGCCGGCTTCGGAAGGCTGGCTGAGACGTATGCCGTATTCGTTCCACAGGACTCCAAACTCGCCATTCCCGGTAAAATTAATGTCTGCCTTTACGATGGCATCAATAGCGTTCAGGGTAATACGGCCAATCGCCGTCCCAAGCATGATCCCGGTTACACTGACAGGCGCCGAGAAATAGATATATACTTGCTGGTCGGCGGGCTCATACACCGGGTCGTTGATGGTAGTGAGTCCGCCGAAGGCCCAGACGAAGACCGGATTGCCGGCGAAGCTGGTCCCGAGAAGACGCGGGTCGCTCGCCGCGACTACCATACCTGAACGGTCGGTAATCACGACGGCTTCGTAGCCGGTTTCCTCGGCCAGTCGGATAAGGCCACTTTCGATACTGGCTTGCCACTGACCAGCTTCCGGTTGCGAGATAAAGGCAGCTACCTGCGGTGAAGACGCCTCTTCCTTGAGCCGGTTGTTCAAGCCGGATAGATAAGCGTCCAGCGCCTTTGCCGTTGCCGCCGCCCGGTGCAGGTCGCGCTGTTGGAGGTCAGCCAGCAGTTGGCCGCGCAATAAAGCGGTGCCAGCGACGGTCATAGCCAGTGTTGATAACACTGCAACCAGCACAAACGCCGTGACGAGCCGGGCCGTCAGCGGCCACTCACGCCATCTGCGGATTCTCAAAGTTGTATTGACTCCGTAATAACCTTCCCGTGCCGGTTTCCCCGGGGGGGGAAGGTCGGTAAAGAACTATACATTCAGTGGTGGGCTTACCGCAAATGTTGGTGAGGCAGGATACGATTGCTCCAGCTTGTTTTACTTCGTAGAGTCTTATTAAACAGGTTCAGAATAGCTATGCTAGGAGCTTACATTAATGAGCCTGCTGGGATACCTTCGTAAGTGGCAGGGTCATGCACCTCCTTCGTCGGTCGTAATAACAGCCGGTGGCGAGTAAGCCCATCGGCAATCATGATAAAATTACAGTGCTGACCGGCTGGACGCCCAAGGTAACGCTCCATTAAGGGCTGGATACCATAATCAATTACCGGGAGGCTAAGCTCGGCATTTTTAAGCGGGGCTCTCATGAAGACAACCGTCGTCCTCCCTACTTACAACGAAGCGGAGAACCTGCCGGTGGCCGTTGCCGGGCTGTTTAAGCTCGGCATTGACGGCCTTACTGTTCTTATTATCGATGACAATTCTCCGGATGGGACCGGTAGTATTGCCGATAAACTGGTGGCACAGAACTCGGAGCGTGTCAGCGTCATTCACCGAGAGGGCAAGCTCGGTCTTGGGACGGCCTACCGGCTCGGTTTTCAGAAAGCTATCGAAGCCGGCAGTGATATCGTTATTCAGATGGATGTTGACGGCTCTCATGACCCCAACTATCTCCCTAAGATGCTCGAGGCTCTTAAAGACAGCGACGTGGTAATAGGTTCCCGATACACTCCCGGCGGCAGTGTTGACCCTACTTGGGGGTGGCGTCGCCGGGTAATAAGCTGGGGGGCCAATACCTATACCCGGATAATACTGGGACTTAAGGTAAGAGACACGACCAGTGGTTATAAGTGCTTCCGCACTGAAAAACTCAGGCTACTGCCTCTCGCTGAACTTGGCAGCCAGGGGTATGTCTTTCAGATCGAAATGGCCTACGTCTGCCAGAGGGCCGGGTTCAGGTACATTGAAGTCCCGATTGTTTTCGCCCAAAGGCGGGTGGGCAAGTCCAAGCTCTCGTCCGGGGTTATATTCGAGGTCTTCTGGCGCGTCTGGCAGATAAGGTTTAAGTAGCCGTGGCTAGTGGCTCACGGTCAGGTTACCCTGTCAGGCCAGATACAACAGCCGCGGTCAATCAAGCTATCTTTTTTCACTGTCACGTTTTCGCCCACCAGGCACCCGTCCAGCATTTTTACTCCCGTCCCGATCGTTGTGTTTGAGCAGATGACGCAGTGCCTCAATACCGCGCCGTCCTCAACCGTCACGTTATCCCATAATACCGCCTGGTCAATCACAACGTTGCGGCCTATCCGGCAGGAATCGCCAATCGCCGTTGGCCCGTTGATGCGCGACCCTGAGGCGATAACGCATTTATTACCTATCATGACCGGCCCGGTGATTTCGGCATCCTGTGCTATCCGGCATTCTGTCCCGGCAATTAGCGGCTGTCCGCTCAGTGCTCCTCGCAAGCCGAGCTTGACCCGCCCGGCCACGGCATCGTGATTGGCTGTCAGGTACTTCGCCGGTGTCCCGATATCAATCCAGTAGGCCGTGGAGCAGTAGCCGTAAAGCTTGCCGGCCGCGCTCAACCCGGGGAAAACGTCTTTTTCAAACATGCTGAAGGCTCCTGAGGGGATTCTTTTCAGTACGTCGGGACTTATCAGGTAGATGCCGGCATTTATCAGGTTGCTCAGTGCTTTATCCCTCGGCGGTTTCTCGATGAACTGGCGTATCATTCCCGTGTCATCGATATCGGCAACACCGTACGCTGAGGGGTCTTCAACCGGCACGAGGGCGATGGTGACCAGCGCCCGGCTCCGGTGGTGGAATTCAAGCATTGCCCCCAGGTCGATGTCCGTTAGCACATCCCCGTTGAAGACCAGGAAGAGGTCGTCAAGGTATCGCTCGGCGTTCTTGACCGCGCCGGCGGTCCCGAGCGGCCGGTCCTCGATTGATACTATGAGTCGAACGCCGATTCGGTCGCCGTTTCCAAAATAGTCGCGTATCTGGTCCGGCAGGTGACCGAGCGCCAGGATGGCCTCGGTCACTCCGTAACTGCGCAGGTAGTTAAGGAAGTGCTCCATGAACGGAGTGTTGGCGATTGGCACCATCGCTTTGGGACGAAGGCAGGTCAGCGGTCTCAGCCTGGTAGCCTGCCCTCCGGCAAGAATTACTGACTTCATTTCGCTCCCGGTCTCAAGTTTATCAGACTCGCCGTTCTTGCGAGTTACCTTCCGGGGTGGTCTCATCGGCTCCGGGCGGCGATGTCTTGAGCCTTGACCAGGCGATTACCAGCAGACCGAGCATGCACCAGGCAAAGGGTATGGCCAGGCACCGGTACTGTTCAATCAGACCCCCGGCCAGCCCGGTTGTCATCAGGCCGATAGTCGCTGTCTCCCAGATGCCGTTGATGGTGTTAGCGATGAGTGAAATGCCCGCCGCCATGGCCAGGGCGTACCAGTGTCCCCGACCGCGTCCGACTTTTCGAGTCTGGCCGATTAGCCTTATCAAGACCACGACGGCAACGATGAAAGCGGCGACGCCAAGTATGCCGGCATCGCTGATTGTCTGGAAAATATCATTATGCGGGTGCGGTATCATCCAGCCGGTTTTCATGAAGTTATAGACACTGAACCACAGCCCCGGCCCGAGGCCGAACAGCCAGTGGCCCTGGAGCGTCTGCATGGTGCCCTGCCATATTACAATCCGGCCCATCAAAGGGTCATGCGGCACTAGCCAGCTGAGTCCGTTGGGCACAGTCAGCCAGCCGCTCGCCGTTATCAGCAGCAAGATAGCGGCAGCCGGCACGGTAACGGCCAGCGTCCAGCGCCGCCAGAGAAAGAGCAAACAGGCAAGACCACCGGCAATCGCAACCAGTCCGCTGGTGCTGCAAACAAGAGCCACCATAGCTACCGAAATCAGGCCAAAGACCAGGGCGATGCGTTTAAGGAGACGGTTGTCAGAATAAAGTGCGTAGGTAATTAGCCCCGGAGCGCTCATGCCGAGCATACTGCCAAGTGCGTTGACCGTGATCGGGTAGTTCAGCCTGAACGGCAGTGATCCTGCCGCCTGGTATAGCCAGGCATTATGCGGGTAGATTTTCATGCCGTTGGCTGCCTGCACCAGTGTCAAAACCGTCAGCACCGAAAACGAGATGCCCATGATAGCCACTATCCAGAGCCAGTACCACGACAGCCGGAAACCGTTGCTGACAATGGCGTAGTAAATCAAGAAACACAGGAAATAGGACTGAAGCGTAATCAGGCTGATGCTCTTGTTAGGAGATAAAAAGTAGCCTATTGCCAAGCCGAGAGCGAAAAGCAGTACCGGTAGGTCGAAAGGGGTGCGGAGGGCTTTCCGGCCATTGAGTACAAAGACGGGTGCCAGAGAAGCCAGGAAAAGGGCCCAGATGAGCAGGATGATGGGGAAGGAACCCAGTATTAACGCAGCGTAGAGAATGACAACCAGGACCGGTTGGAGCCATACCAGGTAGTTGGCCGCAATCGCTAGGCCGGACCGGCCGCTTTTACTCATCGCCGGCTGTTCTGTCCTGGGAGTGGCACATGGGATATTTGCCTCCGCCTTGGCCTCCGCCTAGCCACTGGCCCTTTCCTTGCCCATCTTCGCCAGCGCCGCTTCGGCATCGGCGATGAAGCGCCTCACCCCCTCGCGACTGCACTTGTTGTCAGTCATGACCTGGAGGAAATTGGGTGGAGTGGTGATGATGTGCGCTCCGGCCGAGGCTG
>JBFMDU010000015.1:0-29498 GCA_040753815.1 Chloroflexota bacterium | reverse complement strand
TCCTTAAGTGCCTGGATGATCTGCTCCTCGGTGTACCTCTTGCGTACCATGTCGAGTCCTCCTGTCATACGTAATTCTATCGGAGAACTCTAATTGGGAGTGATACTGTTTACGGGGGAAACGTCAGCCCTTCTTGAAGTAGTTTGGGTTCTTCACAAAAGACAGGTTGGAACCTGGCGTGCGGCTCTTGAACATGAACGGGCCAGTACCGATGAGGAAATCGGTGGACTGGTAATTGTCTCCAGCCTTCGGTGCGACGAAGACAGAGTAGCCACCAGCGAGATTGGCGAGGAAAGAAGGCTGAGGTCGGGATAGTGTTACCTTTACAGTGAGGTCATTTACTTTTTCGGACTTCTGATAGGCCGGGAATACCCCTGCCTGTAGGCTGCGCTTGGGGTCGGCGAGTTTATCGAGATTATAGACGACATCATCAGCAGTAAAGGGCTTACCATCGTGCCATTTGATTCCTGAACGCAGATAGAACGTGTATGATTTTCCATCAGGGCTGATTTCCCAGCGCTCAGCCAGATCACCGACCAGGTTCTTAGGATCGGTATCTCTCTTGGTAGGGTCAAAGTATACAAGATTACTGAAAACGAGTTCGCCGAACATGACGGACTTGCGCAACTGCCGCTGAGGGTCGAAGCCAGCAGGCTCTCCATTCTCCCAGGTATTGAGAATACCGCCGAGTTTTGGCTGTGGTGCCGCTGGTTGAGATGGGGTCGGTGAGGCCGTGATGGGTTTTGTCGGTGTTGGGGTGGGTGTGGCCTTTGCCGACGGAGTCGCTGGGGGTGTTATTGGTGCGCAGGCACTGAAAACAACACCCAGTGCCAAGAAACATGCCATCACACAATAGAAAGCTCTTCTTACCACTTGGTACACCTCCGTTGAAATAGTTTGTGGCGTATACCAGTCCTAGACAAGTCAAATATGCAACACGTCAGTAAACATCACCTCCTCTAATGACGCCACTATCCATCAACATGATAAAGTCGCTGACCGGCACAACCACTGCCAGTGAATAATGAGAGAGCTTCTTGGGAAGTGTAAACGCTAGAGAGACTACTATCTTCTACATCTTCTACAATAGAAGAACCGTGAGACGCGAGTGGCCTGCTTAAATGGAAACCCAACAGCAGCATACTGCCCCCCAACACACCTTAATCTAAGGTCCTTAATAGTCCTGCAGTAACTGAGGTACGAAGAATAATGCACCAGGACATAGACCTGTTTACAAACTCATGCTATATCGGGGAAGTTGTTATTTCAGTGAATTGGTTCACAGAAAGGGCTTACACAGTGATGATAGAATATTCGAACATATAGAGTTGCCCAACCGTGGTATAGTGCCAGGTTTATTGGAGGTAGTGTATGACATTGTGGTCAGGCTACGAATTCAACAAGGCTGATGCCATCCCCGACCCCATAATCGATGAAATCCCCGTAATTCACCTCAGTGCCGACATTGAACCTATAAGCGAGACCAAGACAACTGCCGGCACCTACTACATGTTTGGCAAAGAGGCTATACTGTGGAGCGCTAACGCATTTGCCATGATGGAGATGTTCGGTAAAGGCACCTCCCTCACCTGGATGTATCCATTCGATGAGTTCCACTACATCATCCAGGGCAGAGCGCGGGTGACATACACACTGGCCGGGACGGGACATACCCAGAAGAAAGTCCTTGATGTCGAAGTAGGCGACCTTATCGTCACCCCGGTGGGGTCCATAGTTGAGTTTAAAGTCGATCCGAGCGGGCCCCTGCGCCGCGTTTGCGGAGTAATGCCGGGGGTGGCAATGAACGCGCTCCAGATGGCTAATTGGGCCAAAGAGCAGTAATAGTCATAAAAATAAACGGAGGAAAAACCATGTTATGGCCCGGCTTCTATATGTCTTCGTTGAGGGACTATCCAGAACCCATCCTGAACGAGATACCCAAGATTCGCCTCTCCCTGGAGGGTCAGACTCAGGGGATGTACAACGCTAACTGCACCACCCAGGTCGAGGAACTTCAACCTGGTGTCGAGTTCTTCTGGTTTTTCCCCAAGGACGAAATACATCATGTGCTAAAAGGGGAAGCTGACATCACTTACTCGCTGGCCGGCACATCCCATACCGAAAAGAAAAACGCCCACCTTTCTCAAGGTGACTGGTACGTCGTGCCCGCCGGTGCCCGCGTCACATGGAAGGTCACCTCTACCATGCCCTTCCGTTACCTGTGGCTGACCATGCCCGGCATACCTAAATCAAAATACAAACGTACCGACGCCGTTAAGTTGTAGTTGAATACTGGACACAGGTGTCACCAGGAAGGCAGCATGGATAATAAGGCCGGAAACAGGCCGGTACCGGGAATCGAAAATTGCCTTTTTAAGCCGATTGTGCTGGGCAGACTTAAACTCAATAACCGGATCGTGTTTCCTGCGATTACCACTCTCTACGACGAGTTTTACGACCTGCACGGTGATGAACGCTCCGAGTATTTCTACGCCGAGGTTGCCCGCGGCGGCGCAGGGCTCATGATAATCGGCGCCTTGCAGGCCCTTTATCCTGGCCGTCGGGAGAATCGGGTAGCCATTAACCACGATAAGTACCTGCTGGAACTGAAGCGCTGGGTACGGGCGATAAGGGACAACGGGGCTAGG
Source organism: Chloroflexota bacterium (assembly GCA_040753815.1). GTDB lineage: Bacteria > Chloroflexota > Dehalococcoidia > GIF9 > JBFMDU01 > JBFMDU01. The sequence goes on along the minus strand of JBFMDU010000015.1, from coordinate 26,850 downwards.
GTTGCTGCCCAACTTGCGGTCTGGAACTACTGGGCACCACACGGCTATGACAGCACGCCGGAGTTCGTCTCCCCATCGGGAGTAGTCACTGCACCGGATGGCTATCCACAAAATTTCGACCAGGAGCACTTCGTCACCACCAGCCGGCCTCTCACCATAGATGAAATCAAGCGAATCGAAGATGAGGTGGCGGCGGCAGTGCGGGCACGGGAAGCGGGATTTGAAGCGATCGAACTTCCGGCTGTTTCCGGGAACCTTATCAGCCGCTTTGTCTCACCATTTACCAACAAGCGCACAGACGAATATGGCGGGTTATTGGAAAACCGCTTACGGATGTTACTGGAGACGATTGCCGCCATTCAGCGCCAAGCTGGGTACGATTTGCCCATCATCTGTCGTATTCCCGGTGAAGACATGATGCCGGGCGGCTTGACACTGGATGACTCGAAGGCCATCGCCCCGTATATCGAAAAGGCCGGAGTACAGGCAATTAGCATTATGCCTGGATGGTATGAAACACGTTTGCCGCGTCACCAGATGGCTAAACCACGAGGCGCCTTCGCCTACCTGGCCGAGGGCATCAAGCAGGTGGTTGGTATCCCGGTCTGTACCAACATGCGGATAAATGACCCCGTGCTGGCGGAATCGATTATCTCCCGGGGTAAAGCCGACCTGGCGGCCATGGGCCGCGCACTCCTCGCTGACCCGGAGATGCCAAACAAAGTTCGCGAGGGCAGGCTGGATGAAGTTCGCTACTGCGTGGCCTGCTGTACCTGTTATGAGGATATTGCCAACCACAGACCCTGCGGCTGTTCGGTCAATCCCCGATTGGGTCGTGAAGCACTGACTCGCATCAAGCCGGCCTCGAAAAAGAGACGGGTATATGTTGCCGGTGGCGGCCCTGGAGGCATGGAGGCAGCTCGTGTCGCTGCTCTGCGCGGCCATAAAGTCACTCTCTTCGAAAAACGTGCCTTTCTTGGTGGTCAGCTTCTGACCGCCATCCTGCCGCCAGACAAACGGGAATGGCAGACCACCATCGATTACTATCGTCATCAGATGAGACAACTAAAGATAACGATTAAGACTGGCCAGGTGCTGACACCAGAAATCATTAAGCGCTATAAACCCGATGCGGTGATTATCGCCACTGGAGCGTCGCCCACCATTCCAGAAATCCCCGGTATTACCGGCCAGAACACCGCCACGGCTATTGAAATCCTGACCGATCGGAAAACTTCGGGATTGAAAGTAGTTATTATTGGCAGTGGGTTGGTTGGTTGTGAAACGGCCCTCTTCCTTAGTAAACGAGGTAAGCATGTTACCATCCTTGAGATACTTGAAGAAATCGGGCTGGATATTGGTTGCCATAACCGCTGGCTGGTGCTGGACACCATGAAAGCGGCTGGTGTGAATACGGTTAGCCGCGCTAAGGTCGTGGAAGTGACTGGGTCTGGAGCATGGGCGGAGATAGATGGCAAGCGTGTCTTCTTTGATTGTGACACAGTCGTCATTGCCGCTGGCATGTTGCCTTCGGACGACATATCAGGCAAACTAGATGAGCCGAAGTCGGAGGTCTACAGGGTCGGCGATTGTGTCTCAGCGAGACGCGTCCGGGACGCCATCAGCGAAGGCTTCATGACCGGACTTAAGGTTTAAAAGCGCTTACAAGGCCATATTACAAGTGCACGAGTAACATGGTGCAGTAAGGGTTCTCATTGGTAACAATACCCAGACTATTTATTTAGGTTCGGGATTTGGAGGATTACTATGCCGTACCCTTTTTTAGCATTCAGAGACTGGCTTAAAGAAGAGGATGAGCGCGGCGGTGTTGTGCGTATACAAAAAGCCCTAAAGTGTGGTGACTACAACTCATTAGTTGACATTGGCAACGACGTACCGGGTAAACAACCGGAGACAGAAGTGCGGGCCACAGTGCGTTATCTGCACAGCCTGCCAGGTAAGCCAATGGGCATTGTTGAAAAACCGGTCAATAACCGCCCCGATATCCCTCTGCTCTTAAATCCATTTCCTACCCGGGCAGGCATATTACGTGGCATGGGTTTGAAATCGAAGGACGAACTATGTGAAAGAATCGCCCGCCTGTCGGAAAGGCGCATCAAGCCGGTCGTAGCTGGCCGCCGCGAAGCGCCATGCAAGGAAGTAATACTGAAGGAAGACGAGATCGACCTTCGTAAAAGTGTGCCGCGGGTGTGGGTGGAATTTAACCAGTTCTGCTGGTCCGGCTGTAACGGCACCGTCATCATGCGTGACAATGCTACCGGGTTCCACGACCTCGGGAAAATGCGCCTCGGTTTATTTGACTGGCGGGACGGTGACCCTTCAAAGCTATATCCTGAAGACCGCGTTAAACGATGTGGTATCTGCACTATGTCGCCGCCGAGGACCGGGCATCTCCAGAGTAACACCGGCAAGCTTTATTGGACCAACCGCCGCCAGGGGAAAGCAACCCCGGCCGCTTATGTTTTCGGTGTTCCTACCGATATTCATATGGCCGCTTCTATCCGCGGTCTCAGGTGGCCGGAAAGCGGCGATGAATATGAAATTGTCGGCGGCTGGCGTAATGCGCCGGTGCCGGTAGTAGAAGCGGAAACCATCCCGGGCTTAATGGTGCCGGCCCACGCGGAATGGGTACTGGAAGGTGAATACATCTGCGAAGATGAAACCACCCCGGTCTATGGTGAGGACCTTTATCTTGGTTATTTGGTTGGTAACATACCCTGGGCGGTCTTCCGTGTAAAGTGCGTTACCCACCGATGTAATCCAATCTGGGACGCCTGTACTTTCTCATCAAACGGCCTTAACGGGCACGAGGGCCCCCATACCGGCCTGAAGACCATGGAGCGTGAGGCGGATTACATAAATCTTCTGCGGCGTGCCGGATTCAAGGTTAAAGACGTGGTTATGAACTCGTACGACGGCATGGTGAATGTCATCCAGCTTGAAGTTGACGGTGCACAAAAGACCGCCTCTCACTACGGCAAGCTGGCCGGTATGACCGTACTCTCCTCTCTCAACACCGATACTCCGCCCAAATACGTCATCGTGGTCGGACCGGATATCGACCCCTATGACTGGAATGATGTGATGTGGGCGGTGGGGACACGGACCTCTCCCATGGTTGACTTTGTTATGGTGGAGAAAGGACGCTCGTTCCCGGATGCCGGGTCGCTGTTGAACAGGTCAATGTTAGGGGCAATGACGCTCGGCGGCGAACAGGTGGTAATTGATGCTACCATGAAAGTTCCTGAACGCTGGGAGAAATATCCGCCGCGCAGTGACCCATCGGCATGGGAGCGACAGGCTATCGAGCGGATGCGACGGAAGCTCAGCTAGTAGCTAGGAGTTCTTCCATACCCGGATATGTGCTATCAAGCGGGAAATAGGAACAGCTCTATTTCCCGCTTGGCTTGATTTTCTTATTGACGATTTCTGCAGCCACCTTGGCAGTCTCGGCGGCGCCAGTCGAGCCGTAGAAGCCGAAAGAGCAGCAGCCGTCGCCTATACAAAGCAGGTTCTTGACCGGCGTCTCCACTGGCATCATTGAGCCCAGCTTGCTCCGGCCCTCGGGCAATTCGTCATCGATATTTTTCGAGATCACTTTGAGGACGCGGGCGTGCTTCTCAAAATCAGGCAAATTCTCTTTGAGATCAAGAAGGCACATGTCAAGCTCGTTCTTTGGGTCCATGCGTGCCTCATTGCTCGGTGGGCCGCCGAAAACAAAGGTCAGGTGCTGTCCTGGTGGGGCGTAGTGAGGTGAAACGTTAGATAGTGGGATAACGCTGGTAACACGGCGGGCACCCACAATCATCAGGATGGCAGCATCGCCCTTCTCCGGCCAGAGCGGCTTATCGCTGGCGAGGTAAATCATGGTAATCGGGTGAGGCCGCAGTTTAACACGTGTCTGCCGGCAGTAGTCCTCGCCCAAGCACTCCGCTCCGGTAAGCTCAATGGTAGCCTTGGGTCCAATATCAGAAAGTACCATTTGAGCGGTAATTTCAATATCCTTTCCGGCTCTCTCGACGGTGACCGATTTCACGTTGCCGCCGGTGGTGTTGATTTTCTTAGCTCTGGTGTTTAACCAGATTTCGCCGCCCTTCTTTTTAGTGGCGTTGGCCAGCTTTTCCAGATTGGCCAGATTACCCTTAGGAGCGATGGCGACATCACGGTTGCCGCCCATAGTGCGGAAGAAGGCGAAGACGGACGAGGCGGCAATTTCATATGAGTGGGCGCCGCAGAGGGTGTTGGTGATGGTATCGAAAATGCCGTGGGCAAGCTCATTGTCAGTGTACTGGAGGAGCCAGTCCTTGAAAGTCTGACCGCCTTCCTTTGACTCCTGAATGCCGATGCGGAAAGCGCCCATGACACGGTCCTTGGCGATGACTTTAGCGAAACCGCCGAATACTTTGGCCTTGTCCTCTTCCAACTTGTTAATAATCTCCATGCCGGTGGAGAGTGAGCCCTTGGCCGGCATTTCGTAGTCCTTGCCGCCGATACGGTAAAAAAGCCGGGGGACATCAATGAACTCGCACTGCTCACCGGCCACCTTGAAGAATTCCTCCATGGCAGTGCCCTTATAATGAATAGCCACGGCGCCGGCGGGAAGCTTGAAGCCCTCGTATTCGTAGGTGCTGTAGCGGCCGCCAATCCTGCCTTCCTTTTCGATAGTCAATGTCTTATAACCCTTGTCCTGGAGCAACAGCGCGGCGCCTATGCCGCCGATGCCTGAGCCGATTACGAGAACATCGCAATTAGTAGACATCAATGCCACCTCGCGTATGGCGAAATATCCGGAAACTAATGAGAGCAATTGTAGTTACGAACTTACGTTATTTCTGTGGTCTGATTCACATATCGGGTGGTCTAATTCTTCTTAATCGGGCAAGCGCTCCATTCTTTGCTCGCTCAATGGCTCTTCTTTCCCACTCTATCCCTCCGAAGAAAGCGAGTCTGCTTCGGCAACTTCTTCAGCGGTTAATTTCCAATTGCTGGCTGTCACATTTGCTGATACCTGATCAACGTTCCGCGCTCCTGGTATTACCGTATTGACCCATGGTTTGGCCAGTAGCCATGCGATAGCTAGCTCAGCAACAGTATGACCGCACTTGGAAGCGAACTTCTCAAGGCGAGATACCTTATCGTAGGTGGTTTCTTTTATAATTCTGTCATACAGAGGCATTTTTTTTGAGAGACGTGCGCCGGCGGGCGGCGGCTCTCCTTTATGATACTTTCCTGTAAGAAAACCTCCCTGGAGCGGCCCCCAGGGGATGACCCCTATTTTGTTGGTCTGGCAACATGGCACCAGTTCTTTCTCGATCCCGCGGAGTAGCAGGTTGTACTGCACCTGTATGGTAATGAAAGAGTGCAGGCCAAGGCTTCTGGAAGTCCAAAGAGCGTCGCTTAATTGCCAGGCGGCGAAGTTGGAACAGCCAATATACCTCACTTTCCCACTTCCAATCAGGTCATGCAGTGTACGAAGGGTTTCCTCAATGGGAGTAGTCTGGTCAGGCATGTGCATTTGGTAAAGGTCGATATAGTCAGTTTGAAGCCTTCGTAAGCTCTCCTCAACTGCCTTCATAACGTAATAGCGCGACCCACCTTTCTCGTTAGGGCTATCGCCCATCGCCGCGCCGAACTTGGTAGCGATGACCACTTGTTGCCGTCGTCCTGTCAGTGCTTTCCCCAGGAACTCTTCAGAGTGTCCTCTGTCATACCAGTCGGCGGTGTCGAAAAAATTAACGCCAAGATCCAGTGCGCGGTGGACAACGGTAGCTGACGTGGCCTCATCTGCCCACCATCCAAAGTTGTTACAGCCAAGACCAATCCGTGAGACTTTTAGTCCGGAGTTGCCAAGCGAACCGTATTCCACAGTTCTGCTCCTTTCTCACTATATTTAAACTCTAACTAGTCTCTGGCTTTTTCTATCTGTACCAGCAGGGTGTTGCTGGGAAACGCACCCGCTGGGGAAGGTTTGTCCCGTGTTAGAACGTTAGCACAGCCGCCGCGATCAACCCCCCGCTCATCAGGGGTATACCAGGCCCCCTGAGGTATATCAACTACACCTGGCAGGATTCTCTCGGTCACCTTTGCCGGAACTACCATGTCCCCCCGGTCATTGAATACTTTAATCATGTCTCCATCTATTATCCCTCTGACCTCAGCATCAACTCTATTAATCCAGACCGCCTGGGGATAAAGCTCCCTCAACCACGGTATGTTGTCGAATTGAGTATGGGCACGTCGCCTGGTGTGAGTCGTAATTGCCTGAAGAGGGTACTTCGCAGAAATCGGGTCGTTCTGACTCTCCCATGTCTCAATATACTTGGGGACAGATGGTAGAAGGGGATTGCCGATATCATTTATCTGTTGTGAGAATATCTCAATCTTCCCGGATGGCGTGAGAAAGCGACTTGTGGCCGGGTTACGAACTTGTTCCTCAAAACAAACAAAGGGCTGCGTCAATGTGATTATATGCACCCCCTCTTGCCTGAATGCCTCGTAGTCGGTTATGTCTTTGCAGTTAATCACGACCTGCCGCAGCCATTCGTCTTCGCTCTTATCGCTCAACGATACCCCCAGCCTTTTCGCCAATCCACAGGCGATATCGTAATGTGACCGAGCTTCGTCAGAGGAGTCGATTACCTTATTCATGTATCCGTAAAATGGGCCGACACCGCCAGTTGTCAGGTCGTTCCTTTCAAGCATCGAGTTGGTCGGTAGGATAATATCCGCGTATCGGGCAGTGGGTGTCATAAATTGGTCTTGAATAACCACAAATTCAAGCGATTTCAATGCCTGCGCGATTTTATTGCTGTTGGCATACTGATTAACGTAGTTGATGTTTACCATATAGATGAGTCTGTAATCAGCCGGGTAACCGCCGCGTCTGCCCTTCAAAATGGCATCGGCCAGTAAGAAGCGATTAACACGGGAACGGCTCGGACCGCCCTGATAATAATTAACTGGCATCTTCATATAGAAGGGAGATTCTTTCCTTGGAGGGCTTTTAACGTCAACAGGATTGCTCGCCTGGCTTATCATCATCCAGGGTTGAGGGCCTAATTGGAGGGGAGGGAACAAATCACCCAGGCATGCCGTGCCGGGTGCGTTAGTCCCTGGTACACCGATGTTGCCGGTCATGGCGGCAAGAGCAATTGCTGCCCGATGGAACTGCTCCCCGTAGGCGGTCCGCCCCGGGGCAAAGCCGTCCATCAATGCGGCCGGTTTCATTGTAGCGAAGTTCTGTGCAAGATCGGCAATTGTGGAAGCAGAAACTCCCGTTATCTTTTCAGCCCACATCGGGGTCTTGGCAATACCATCTTCCTTACCCACCACATAATCTCGATAGCGCTCGAAGCCAATAGTGTGCCTGTCAATAAAAGTATTGTCGGTTAGACCCGCAGTGATCGTTACGTAAGCCATAGCGATAAGCATTGCAGTGTCCGTACCAGGACGGATTGGTATCCACCGTTCGGCCAACAGCGCCGCTGTATCGGTGTACCTCGGGTCAACAGCCACAACTCTACAGCCGTATTCTTTAGCTTTCGCAAGAAAATGCGGCGTCCTCCCAAATCCAGAGGTAACAAAAGGATTCCAGCCCCATAAGATAATGAGCCTGGATTTTATAAAGTCCTCACGAGAGTTGCCGGTGCTGGGCATCCCGTATGATGCCATTGCCGCAAACACTGCCCCTTCACCAGAAGCGGCGCCCCATGGGCCGGAGTAGCCGCCACTTATTGTAAGCAGCCGCTCGGTTAGTCCCGGGTTATGGAGACAGGTGACATCTCCGATTGAAGCGAGGAAAAGAATGGCTTCCGGGCCAGACTCCTCTCTGACCCGCTTCAACTGGCCGGCGACCGTATCAAGAGCCTCGTCCCAGGAGATTCTGGCGAATTGGCCGCTTCCCCTATCGCCGGATCTTTTTAATGGAAACTTTAGGCGGTCAGCCGCATAAACCCGCTGACGGTAAGAACGTCCCCGTAAACATGCACGAAACTCGGCGTCCGCCTCGATGCGTGTAATGACTCCGTCTCTGGTATGCACTTTTAGCGGGCATGCACCTCCGCAGTGACTGTGACATACCGTCATGGTAACGCGGTCGGACAATTGCGAATGGTCACGGGTCACGTACTATTCTCTCCTCGGATGTGGTCACTCAGGATTGGAAACAATTGTACTCTGAATCTAGACCGTTCACTGTCTGTTATTAACCCGTGGGGCTGTCAAATATGACAGTCTATTACTGCCTCTAAGTATACCCGGTGTACTGCGCAATAATATGTGAACTCATTCACTGAAATTGTAAGCCGTTGCAGATTAGGATACCATGATTTGTGCGGGGTTTATGGTGAGGAGCAGTATAAATTGGTAGTTTCAGACCCTGCAATAGCGGTCCATAAACGCTCTGGGAAGACAACAGATGAGAGCTGTTTGCTGGTTTCCACACGTTGGGCCATAGTCGGAGCTGCTAGATGAGTAGAGGCACGAGTTTTTCTATGACACCATCAAACGAGACGTGTGAAGCAATGCTGACACCGTACCGGGTACTTGATTTGACGGACGAGAAGGGGTTCTACTGCGGACAGCTTCTCGGCAGTCTCGGGGCTGATGTCATAAAAATTGAAAGACCGGACGGCGACTATTCCCGCAGTATCGCACCTTATTACCACGACCAACCAACCTTGGAATTAAGCCTCCACTGGCTTGCCTACAACAGCAACAAGCGCGGCGTTACTCTCAATCTGGAGTCTCAGGATGGCAAGGCCCTGTTCCAACGGCTAGTTAAGAAGGCCGACGTCATTGTTGAGTCATCTCCTCTGGGCTATATGGACCACCTAGGTTTGGGGTGTACTGACCTAGAGCGTATCAATCCAGCCCTTGTTTTTACATCGATAACACCATTTGGCCAAAAAGGCCCTTATAGTGACTTCAAGGGACCAGACTTAGTTTGCTGGGCGATGGGTGGTTTATTGGCACAAACCGTTGACCCGGACCGCCCTCCGGTGCGCATCAGCTACATTAATTTTGCTTATCAGATTGCCAGTATGGATGCTGCATGGAGTACGGCTATGGCTCTTTACTGGCGGGCGACCTCGGGAAAGGGTCAGCACATTGACATCTCGATACAGGAAAGCATCGTCAAGACCACTTTCATGGAGCACGAGGTCTGGGAGGTCACGGGACGCCAGCGTGAGCGCGGCAGTTCTTTCTATAAAGTGCCTAACTCTTCTGTAGTACTTCATACGGTCTGGCCGGTCAAAGATGGCTATCTGTATTTGATGCTTAGAGGCGGCGACCTCGGGGCCAGGGAGAACCCCAGAATTGTGCAATGGATGGATGAAGAGGGACTGGCCGATGATTTCATCAAGAACGTTAACTGGGCAGAGCTTGACTGGCGCAATTGCACGCAGGCGGAAGTTGACCGTATCCATGGCTATTTCGCACGTTTTTTCCAGAGCAAGACCAAGGCTGAGATAACTCAGGGGGCGCTTGAGCGCGATATTATTCTTCAGCCGATCTGCTCACCAAAGGATATCGTTGAGCATCCGCAACTAGAGGCGCGCGGCTACTGGCAGGAAGTGGAGTACCCGTCGCCTATCAGCCAAATGACTCATCCAGGCCGATTTTTCTATCCTTCGGCGTCAGCATGTCGCATCTGGCGCCGTGCACCGTTGGTCGGAGAGCACAACCAGGAGATATATCAAGGTGAGCTCGGAATCACAACTGAAGAGATGGTATCACTTGAAGAGGCGGGAGTAATATAGACTTTCGATGACTTACGAACATGTCTGAAAGACCGCTTGATGGCGTTAAGGTAGTTACCTTCGAACATGCCCTTGCCGGGCCGATGACGACTGAGATATTGGGTAGCTACGGGGCGGAGGTCGTCAGAGTCGAAACTGGCACCCGGCTGGACTGGCACCGCCAGGCCGGACCGTTCATTGGCAATGTCTCCCTACCCAACCGTTCGGCATGCTATCTTTTTGTCAATTCCAGCAAGCGTGCGATTACACTTAATCTGCGGTTGCCCAAAGGTATTGAGATAGCTAGGAGAATAGTCAAATGGGCGGATGTCGTGGTCGAAAACTTTGCTGGCGGCGTCATGGCTAAGATGGGTCTTGGCTACGACGATTTGTGTAAGGTGAAGCCTGACATCATCATGCTTAGTGCTGGCATATATGGTCAAACAGGGCCGTTTGCCCACGTTAAAGGGCATGGTGGTCCGCTAACAGCGCTGACTGGCTTCCCGTATATCACCGGTTTTCCGGGGCAGGAGCCTCAATTCCCAGGCTTTGCGCTGACTGACTTTGTTGCGCCGCGAGCGAATGTCCTTGCCATTGTCGCCGCGCTTGACTACAGGCGCCGGACCGGGAAAGGACAGTACCTCGATGCATCGCAGTTTGAATCGGCTATCCACATGCTAACGCCAATGGTCCTGGAGTACGAAGCTAACGGTCGGGAACCGGTAGGAATCGGCAACCGCTGTGGCTATGCCGCGCCCCATGGAGTATACCGGTGTGCTGGCGAGAACCGATGGTGTGTCATAGCCGTTTTCACCGATGATGAATGGAATGCTTTGTGCCGGGTTATGGGAGATATGGAATGGGCGAAACAATCGCGGTTCCAAACTCCTGCAAGCAGACTTGATAATGAGGACGAGCTTGACGGGCTGGTCGAGCAATGGACTTCTACCAAGCAGGCCGAGGTTATTATGAAGCTTCTCCAGGAAGCCGGTGTGCCTGCTGGTGTCGTACAGACCGGGGCTGACCTTGACCACGACCCGCAATTGACGTACCGTGGTTTCTACCGCAAGCTTGACCACCCCGACAGTATCGGGAGTTTTACCTATAGCGGGATGCCAGCCCGGATGTCACGGACTAATTACAGGATTACACGGGCGCCAATGCTTGGTGAGGACAACGAATACGTTTACACTAAGATACTGGAGATGTCGGACGAGGAGTTTGTGGAATTGATGTCAGGCGGGCTGTTTGAATGAAGTCTTATTACAGGAGTTGCGGGTAATGGTGTGGGAGAGAGGCGGGGCGATGCTGGGGTCTTACCGGGTGCTTGACCTGACTGATGATCAGGGCCTCTACTGCGGGCAACTGCTCGGGTACCTCGGTGCTGACGTTATAAAGGTAGAACATCCCGGCGGCGACAAGAGCCGGTTGATACCACCCTTCCTCCATGGAGTCCTCGGGGTTGATAATAGCCTGTACTGGCGGTCATTCAACACCAACAAGCGTGGCATCACATTGAATCTTGATACCGCTCAAGGCAGGAATATCTTCAGGGAGTTGGTTAGAAAGGCTGATATTGTCGTGGAGTCGTTCCCGCCCGGTTATATGGCACAATTGGGGTTGGACTACAATGCTTTGAACGAGGTAAATGGGAAGGTCATTCTCACATCAATCAGTCCATTCGGGCAAACTGGCCCTCATAGCAAGTGGAAAGGTTCAGACCTCGTCTGCTGGGCAATGGGAGGGCTGCTAGCTCAGACTGGTGACCCTGACAGACCTCCGGTACGCATCAGCCACATCAACTTTGCCTATCAAATGGCGGGGGCTGATGCCGCTTGGGGGACTGCCGTCGCCCTATACTGGCGCGGTATATCGGGGCGTGGTCAGCACGTGACTGTCTCTATCCAACAGAGCATTGCCAAGACAAACTTCATGGCCCATGAAGTATTCGAGACTACAGGCAAAGAGCAGAAACGGGCAAGCTCCTTCTACCGGGTGGAACGCTCAGAGGTCATGTTAAGGTCAGTCTGGGAGGCAAAGGATGGGTATGTCGCCTTCCTTATTTTCGGTGGTCAGTGGGGAGCAACTCACGACAACCCGAGACTGGTGGAATGGATAAATGAGGAAGGGATGGCGGACGACTACCTGAGAGGTATCGATTGGGCCAAGCTGAGCTGGCGCCGTACACCGCTTGATGAGGTGGCCAAAATTCATGGATACGTCGAACGTTTCTTCAAGTCTAAGACTAAGGCAGAGCTTCTTGAAGGCGCTATTAAGCGGAGAATCGCTATTCAGCCAGTGAACACCCCGAGTGATATCCTGGAGCACCCACAGCTTCAGGCGCGCGACTACTGGCAGGAAATGGCGCTGGCAGATGCCATGCTTGTCAAGTTTCCGTCGCGCTTCTGTTTACCATCTTATTCACTGTGCCGACAGTGGATGCCTGCACCCCGGGTTGGTGAACATAATGCCGAGGTCTATGAAGAGTTGCTTGGTATTTCGCCTGAAAAACTTAACCGTCTTAAAGAAGCCAGCATTATCTGAATTGACAGGAACTATTATGAACAGTAAGGCACTCGCTGGTGTACACGTGGTCGGATTTGAGCTAGCCCAGGCGGGGCCGATGACAACTTCTTTCCTCGCGGCCTATGGGGCCGAAGTTATTCGAATTGAGTCGCAGAAGCATCTTGACTGGCATCGTCAGATAGGCCCATTCCTGGGGGATGTCAACAACCCTGACAGGTCATGCTGTTTCCTCCATGCTAATCCGGGGAAGATGAGCATGACTCTCAACCTCAAGCATGAGCACGCCATGAAAGTAATCCGCAGGATAATATCCTGGGCTGATGTCGTGGTCGATACCTTCGCTGGGGGGGTAATGGAGAGGCTTGGGCTGGGATATAATGACATGGTGAAAATCAAGCCTGCCATCATTATGCTCAGCTCGGATACATATGGCCATAGTGGGCCTTTTGCCGGTACTCCCAGCTATGGTGTGCCACTGACGGCGTTGAGCGGCCTGCCGCACATCACCGGTGCTCCAGACCAGATGCCACAGTTCCCGGGATTTGCTATAACCGACTTTATCATCCCACGGACCAACGTCCTGGCGATCGTGTCGGCGCTGGACTACCGCCGGAAGACTGGCAAGGGTCAATATATAGATGCCTCACAGTTTGAGTGTACTATACCCCTCCTGACGCCGGTTATTCTGGAACTTGAGGCTAACGGCGTTGATGCCGGCCGGATTGGCAACCATTCGAGGTACGGGGCGCCGCATAACGTCTATCGGTGCCGGGGGGAAGACCGCTGGTGTGCCATCAGCGTATTCACCGATCAGGAGTGGTGGAGTCTGTGTGAAGTTATGAGTAACCCTGCATTGGCTAGCGAGCCAAGATTTGCTACGTTGTCCCACCGGCTGGAGAATCAGGACGAGTTGGACAGGATAGTTGAGGCATGGACCATGACACATCCTGCCGAGGAAGTCATGGAGACTTTGCAGAACGCGGGAATAGCCTGCGGCGTTCTCCAGACAGGTCGCGACCTGGCCGGTGACCCTCAGCTAAAATACGATAATTTCTACAGAGAAATCGACCATCCGGGAGCCGGCGTTTTCTCCTATAGCGGCATGGCGGCGAATCTGTCACGAACACCGTATGAGATAACGCGGGCGCCGAACCTTGGTGAGCATAATGAGTTTGTTTGCCGTAATGTGGTTGGGCTGAGCGATGAGGAGTTTGTTGAGTTGCTCGGCCAGGAAGCTTTCGAATAATATCATGCTTATTCAGGATCGGCTGAGGACATAAAGATTGGAAGCTGAAACTACTGAACTTGAGAAATTGATGACGCCCGAAGAGCGCGCACTATACGAGCGTTTCAAGGCGAATATCGGTAAGGAATTCGTTCCTCACAACCCACATTCAATGTTCTATCCCTGGGGGACGGAAGACCCGGTGCAGTGGTCCAGCATCAAACGGTGGGCGACAATCAATGGTGACTTCAACGCGCTCTGGTTCGACCCGGAGTACGCCTGCAAGTCACGCTGGGGCGGTGTCATTGCCCCTCCCCTGTACCTACTGGCAATGGACGATCCGGTTGCCGTTGCCGAGGATTTCGTCGGGGAAATCTATGATGCTAACTGCATACTAAGGCGAGACAAGTACCCGACCTTTCGGGGCTCTATGATGGCTAACGCCGAGTTCGAGTTCTTCCAGCCGGTGAGACCCGGCGACAGGATAGATGTCAGACAAAAGTGCACCGATATATACTGGCGGCAGGGCAAACGGTATCGTCTGCTGTTCCTTCTCGGGGAGACCACTTACACCAATCAGGAGAAAAAACTGGCGGCAATTTCGCGTGGTGGGGCTGTATATATGTTCAAGTCGATTGAGTCGAGGGGCGGCGACCTGAAATGAAGCCGGAACTATTGAGAAGAGAACAGCTTTTGTTTAATGACGTGACCGAGGGGACGGCGATATCACCTCTCCTAAAAGGCCCGTATACACCTGTTGATATGGCTAAGTTCGCTTCAATGTATGGAGACTTCTACCCCGGGCACTATGACAGCAAATGGGCGGTCGAGATTGACCGAATTCCTAAGGCCATCGTCCACGGATATCAACTAGTAACACATCTCAGTCAGCTCTTGACAGACTGGATATCCCCCGATGGCTTCATCAGAAAGCTCAGCACGCAGGTACGCGCGCAAGTCTTCGTTGGCGATAGTGTTACAATGAAGGGTATTGTGCAGAAGAAGTATATAAAAGATGGTGAAAGCTGTCTCGACTGTAGCGTGTGGGGAGAGAAACCTGATGGCACAGTTGTAATCCAGGGAACAGCGGTTGTCATACTGCCAGACTCCCAGACTGTTGCAGACCGCTAAAGGCCACATTGTTATACTCGGGTGTTCTGTTTTTATGTTTTATGACCTAAGCTAGAGAGTTGAGAGTTGGAAGCCCTGAAAGCAGTGCTAGAAGCGGTGATTGAAGTTATGGCATCCCTCCGCAGAGTCGGCTGGCTGGCTTGTGATGGTTGAGCATCCAGAATATTTCAGAGAAGCCTAGCCTCTTTTTCTTATCGTTTGCCAGGGTGTAAAGTCGTGGTCGATGACGAAATTCCTCCTTCCGTGTTCCGTGCCCAGTTCCCGTTTGAACTTAGTTATGTTCCTCAGCACCAGGAACAACGGTAATGCCATCGAGTAGACTATGTAGGAGATGTCACTGCCGAACCACCACACAAACAGAGGCAGGAACACCAGGCCGATGACCGCGGTGGAGATTGCCTCAAGGTAGTCCCGGCTCGTGCCCTCGAAGCGGGCCATAGCCGGGTAGCCGGCCAGGACCTCGGGCAGGTTTCGTTCGTGAGGTGTGCCTTTCATAATATCAGGCACTCCCACTTTACAGCTAACCTCCGGGGGGTTAAAATGAACGTGATTTGAGCGGGTGTAACTCAGTGGTAGAGTGCCTGCTTCCCAAGCAGGTTGTCGCGAGTTCGAGCCTCGTCACCCGCTCCATTACTTTTCCGGATGTCTGTGTCTCTGGCTTGACCGAACGTGGTTAAAACGTTTCCCGTTTTCCACGTGGGAAAATAGTGGTGTTCTTACTCTACTGGTTGCGCTACTTACCCTTCCACACGTCACCAATGTCGAGTCCCAATCGGTCCACGCCCTTTTCCTTGAGCTTCCTGTAGAGTTCCGGACGACCCTCCTTCACCCGCTCCAGGTTGCGTGAAACTATCAGTTGTGAAACGCCAACCCACCCCTTGAAGAGTTTGTACAGGTAGTCCACATCCTCGTCGGTGCATAGAGTGTTCATGAACATATATCTGGCCGTCGTTTTGAAGAATGTGGGGTCGTTGAACTCAAAGGCATTCTGCCACCAGTTGACATACTCTGCATAGCCATTCTGTCCGTTGGCTTCCTTCTCAATGGCCTTGACTGCCAGATACCCTGAGGCCATTGCGCCTTGAATCAAGGTCTCGTAAGGAGCTCCGGCATCACCGACAACAACTACATTTCCAACCGCCGGTACTTTCAGCGGCAAGCGCATGTGGATGGTGCAGGCTGTCTCCCTGTAGACGCTGGCGCGTTTGAACCATTCAGCATAAGTAGAATGCTTCATGAACTTCTCAATCATGGCTTTGGGCTGGAGGCTCCCTTCTGCAGGGCCGCCGACTACCATCATCCGTCCACCCGCGACAGTGAACATCAAAATGTCAGTCCTCGGGCTGATTGAGGGGATGCAGAACGAAAGCCAGCAATTCCGGGGATGATTCTCTAATCCCTCCATTATATAACCTGTCACCTTCATTGGCGGGGCTACTAATGGCCGGTCCTTGTTTAAACCCAGGCTGTCAACTATAACGGAGTTATTGCTATCGGCGGCGACAGCGTACCTCGCATCGATTACCTCTTCCGTCGTTCCACTATGGGCAACAATCCTGACGCTCCTGCCTGTGTCCTCAGCCCTCAGTCCTATGGTGCCTTGCCGCACTTCAACCCCGGCCTTTTCTGCTTGAGCCAGAAGGCATGCCAGGAGCGTCTCCTTATCATAGAAGAACCCATACGGATCCTCGTTGCCGTCAGGGTATTTCCCGATTCTGTGTCCGGCAGGGGAGTAATGGTAGGTGTTGTAGTATGGAACTATCGGACCTTTGTACTCAATGGCAAATCCTTGAGGATATACGAACCGATTTGTGTTTGGACCAATCTCAATCCTGGCAGGATCGCGGTAGCAGTAGATACCAGACTCAGTTGCCCCTTTGTACTTTCCCGCGAGAAAAAACGTCTGGCCGCAAGTGCGATTAACTTCTGTAAGGTTCTTTTTTCGTTCGATTAGCAGTACTTTAAGCCCATCTTCTGCCGCTGTCTTAGCCGCCACCAGTCCACCAGGGCCTCCACCAACTACAACAACATCGTACTTCATAATATGCACCTCCTGTGAGATGGATGTTGTAACAGTCTAGATCTGTGCCAGGCTACCCTTAGTCACACACAGGCACATGGAAGTCTCGCTACTTCTGACGCCATTTATCGTGCTTAAATCGTGCTCGATGAATTGCGAAAGCTCCTCAATTGAGTCGAAGCGTGCCCAGGTAATCACGTCAAACCGGCCGGTGGTCCCGGCGACAAACTTAATATATGGCGACTCCGCTAGCTCCTGTTGTACCTGAATGGACTTGCCCGGCACGATTTGCAGACCGGTTATGGCTATGAGCCTCATGCCAATTTTCGCGATGTTGACAACAGCGACTATACGGATGGTTCCATCGCGCGTCAGATGCCTGATACGGCGCCGTACCTGTGCGGCGCTGATACCTAGTTTTCTGCTTAATATCGTGGCGCTCTGCCTCCCGTCTTTCTGCAGGAGGGTAATCAACTTTGAATCAACTGAGCCGTTATTGGGAGCATACTGGATACGGCGTCCTTTTGCTATGTTTAGAAAAACGAAGGCTTCGTGTTCTCTTACACCGCTGAGCGTATCTATGCGCTTTTCCACAAATTCTGAGAGGTCATTCTCATCGCGGAATGCGGCGAAGACCATAGCATCAAATCGACCGGTAGTCGTTGATAGGAATGCCACATTTGGCACCGCTGTGAGCGACACAATAACCTGGGACACTTTGCCTGGCTCTATCCTCAGACCGATCGCTGCCCCCACGTGTAATCCCGCCCTGGCAGGCTCGATTGCGGCCAGAATCTCCAGTATGCCTTCATCTACCATCCGTTTAATCCGCCGCTGTATCGTAGAAGCGTGCACTCCAAGCTGGCGGCCAAGCATCTGACTGCTTTGCCGTCCGTCATGCTGGAGAAGCCGGATAAGCTCCAGGTCAGTAGCGTCAAGAGCGCCTGGCATGAACGCGAAACTCCTTATCTTATAACCGGGTAACGATACCACCTGTACAGACCCGGGCAAGGCTAACGCCTATCGTAAAACGGATGCCCTTGGCCTCGTCTGTCAAACTCGCGCAATCTAATCGACAACCGGCTTGCTAATCCTGGTGACCTCTGCGTAGACCTCCTTGAGCGGGAGGCGCAGTTTGCCCATCTTGGGCAGAAGGTCAGGTCGTTCCTTGGCAATGGTCGGACCAAGTGCGCCAAGGGTGCGGCCCATCATCTTTGGTGCTGAATACGGGTTGAAATTAGCAGGCAGTTCGTCTTTAACCAGACCGAAGACGTAAGACATGTCCTCAGCCTTGTTCAATACGAAGCCAAGAACCCAGTTCTTCATGTAGGCCTCGTGCGAGTATCCCTCAACATACGTCTCCTTCCACCAGTGCAGATAGTCATTGATGCCGGTCACCGGCAGGCCTAATTGCTCCTCCCTGATGGCTTGGGCAATCGCTTGACCGCCTTTCCAACCACACATTAAAGCGCCGGTATTCTCAATTTCCTGCGTCGAACCGGTATCTCCGATGGCTAAGAAGTTGTCTTTGAAAGGCACTCCAATCGGGTCGTAGCATGAGCAGGTGCGGGAGAGCATCTTGAGCTGTTTTGCATTTTTAAACCACTCTGAGGTGAAGGCCTGCTTGAAAAAGAACTCGGCGGCCTCTTTGTGACTAACGTTAGGATTCACTGTCAGGAACTGGACATTCCACTCATCATTGAACGGCCTAGGGGCCATAAAAAACAACGCAGTGCCATCCTTGAAGAAACCGGTAGAAGTCACAATAGTGTTCGGGTCCGCCTTGACGCCCTTGAAGTAGTAAGATGTGGTAATCAGGTTGCACCAGTAGTAACGGTCCTTGTTCCAGCCCAATTCTTCGGCGATGCGGCTGTTGACGCCATCGGCGGCGATAACGTAACGTCCCTCGAACGACTCCCCGCTCCTACCGATTACTCTGGCTCCCTTATCGGTTTTCTCCGCTTTTTCGATGTGTACTCCGGGGAAGACTTCGACGCCTAAGGATTTGATAACGCTGACGAAGTCTTTGAACAGAGATTCTTTGTCGATAACGATGCCGGCACGAGCGGCATCCCCGAGCTGGCGGCCTTTGTCTGGATTACCAAGACGCACCGGGTAGCCCGCCGGAGAGTAGAAAAACCACGCATAGATGTTTCGGTAAGGTCCTGTGTATTTGACGCTGAAGCCATCATGCAGGAACGAAACCAGGCCAGCCTTCTGGTTGAAGGAAATCAGGTTTTTCATGTAAGGCTCAGTGTAGGAGACGAAGGTCTGCGCACAGGACCGCTCGAATTTTGTCACATCTTTTTTCTGCTCGACCAGAGCCACGCTCAGTCCCGCCTCTCCACAAGCCCGCGCGGCATTGAACCCCGCCGGGCCGGCTCCGACAATAACGACGTTGTACTTCTGTACTGGCATTTCCCTCTCCTTGTTTTGTATTAATGTAATGAATTGACCAGATGAGCTTTGACTAAACGCTGTGTTAATTACCAGGTGGTCTACTGATTGCTGTGATCTCGGCCAGAAGGTCTTTGGGATGAGCCTCTCTACCGCGCCTTAATCTCTGGACCAACTCTGGTCGGGTCTTCTCAAGTAACGAGAGGGCCTTGGGCATAGCGCCAGCCATCGCTTTAGAGCCAGTGTACGGGTTCCAGCACGGTGCGAGCGTCTCATCTATGAGTCCATAGACGGCCTCGATTTCCTCTTCGTTTCGCAGGATGTACGGCAGAGTCATACCCCTCATATATGCCTCGTGGCTGTAGTAGTTGATGTAAGTATCCAGCCACCACTTCGTATACTCAGAGACGCCGTTAACCTCGATTCCAATCTTGTTCTCCCGTACTGCAGTGGAGACAGCCTGTCCGGCCTTCCAGCCGCTAATCATGGCGCCGGCAATCTCGAGTTCCTGAGTCGAACCGACATCTCCAGTAATCAATACCCGGTCTTTATATGCATCCTTAATTGGAGAATAGCAAGCGCAACTGGCGGCGAAGCGACGGGTGACCTTCGCCTTTTTGAACCAGTCCTTTATCACTGAACCTTGCCTCAACCAGTGTGCAGCATTGTCCAGGTTCACCCTCGGGTCAACCGTTACGGTGAGTACGTTGAATTCGCCGGGATTGAACAGAGGAATCAGATAATAGTGCGGGGAACCATCCTTAAGGTGTGCATAGAGTTTGATAATCTGGTCAGGTTCGGGACCCTGGATGCCTGAAACGTACTCGGACAAGCCGATGAAATTACAGAAGTAGTACCGGTTATCGTTCATTCCCATCACTTCAGCAACTTTGGAATTACACCCGTCCGCGGCAATGCAGTAAGTCCCCTCAAAGCTCTTGCCGCTCCCCTCGACTACAATCCGGTCAGTTTTTAACGTAACCTTATCCACCAGTACGCCCCCGAAGACGTCAACGTGGCATGCTTTGCATTCCTCGAGGAGTGAGCGAAAAAGCGCTTCTTTATCAAAGGAAAGACCGATACGCCCGTTGTCCCCTTTGGCTTTTTGTACCGCATAGTCTCCGAATCTTACCCAGTGGCCCTCGGGAGTAATTAAATTGAGGTTGTAGTTGTTCTGTACCGGACCGTCGTACCTGAATGAGAATCCAGCCGAGGAGAAACAGATTCGCTTGTCCCGCCGGTTGTAGTAGCCCAGGTTGCCGAAGAAGTATTCGTTCATCGAGATAAGCGTCTGGCCGCATGCCCTGGTCAGCTTGGTCGGGTCGGACTTACGCTCGAGCAGGGCAACATCCAGGCCATTCTCCCCCGCCGCCTTTGCGGCTAGCAGTCCCGCTGGTCCCGCGCCGACAATAATGACATCGTACTTTTTGAACATCGTTTCCCTCCCTCTTAATCCTTGAAATGAAATATCAGTCTTCGGTCAGAATCGGTTTGCTAATTCGGGTTATTTCGGCATAGAGCTGTGCGGCCGGGAGAGCGCGCTTCTTGAGCTTTTCGAGAAGGTCCGGCCGCTGTTGCTGTAATATCGGCACCAGCTTTTTCATCGCTGCGGCCGTCGGTGATGAGTAGGGGTTATAGCTTGGCGGGTACGTTCCGGACATAAGCCCATAGAAGAAATTCACATTCTCAGCGTTCTCAAAAACAATCGGAGCGGCGAAGCTCTTTATATAGTCCGCAGGACTAACACCCCTGATGTAAGTCGCCTGCCACCAGCTAATGTAATCGGCAATGCCTCTTACCTCCTGGTCTACCTTTCCCTCAAGAACTGCTGTGGCCATTGCCTGGCCTGCCTTCCAGCCGCTGAGCATCGCCCCGGAGTTTTCCAGTTCCTGTGTGGCCGCGGCGTCTCCGATAACGAGAATACGCTCCTTATAAGGCTCTTCAATAGGACTGTAGCAACTGGCGCCGGCGGCCCATCGGCGGACTTTCTTTGCATCTTTAAACCATGGAGCGCAAAAGGCCTTGGTAGAGTAATATTCTAAGGCTGTTTCGAGGTCGGAGCGTGGGTCGGTTGTTATCAGGATCAGCAAGCTGTCGCCTTCCTTAAACCGGGGTATAATAAATAGAGAACTGTATTTGCCTTCTATCCAGTCGCCAACTCTGACGATGGCATCCCATACTGGAGGCCTGACACCGGATGCTTCGTAGGCAAGAGCGTATAAATTGCAGTAGTAAGTTCGTTTTTCATTGAACCCGGCATCCCGGGCAACTACCGAGTTAACGCCATCGGCTGCAATAACATACGACCCTTCGAATGTCCTGCCGCTACCCTCCACAACCACCCTGTCAGCTTGCGGTTCAACATGCTCCACTAATGTACCGCTAAATACGTCAGCATGAAGTGCTTTGACATCATCAAGCCACTGGCGAAACAGGGCTTCTTTGTCAAAAGTCATAGCGACCCGTCCTGCATCACCCTTTTGCCTCTGAACAGATGGGTCGCCAAGAGTAACACGGTGACCATCCGGTGAGTGGGTTAAGACCGCGTAGACATTCTGCCTCGGTCCATCATACCTGGCTGAGAAGCCATCCCCTGAGAAAGCAATCATCTTATCACGTGGATTGTAGTTGCAGAGATTACCGAACAGCCGTTCATTCATGGCTACCAGCGTCTGGCCGCATGCTCTGGTCAGCTTTGCCGGGTCTTTCTTCTTCTCGATTAAAGCGACGTCCATGCCACTTTCCGCCGCTGCCCTAGCTGCTAGAAGCCCAGCCGGGCCAGCCCCGACCACAATGACATCATACTTCTTTGCCATGAAAGGACCCTCCCTGAATACTTGATTTCAGATTCAACCGGATACAGCAGATACCACCCAGAAACTGTGCCATCTGAAGTAAATACTCGTCAGCCACCGCATTTTTGATGCGATTGCTTACAGATAAATTGTGTAATATCGATGACTGTGAGTTCTAACTATGCAAATTATATAATATTATGCACGGAAACGTCAATGAGCGTGCTGGGGTTTGAGTGAAGTTGGGTCAGGCGCTACTTCTTTACACCCCAATAACGGCCGAGGATGCCGCTCCCAATCCAGAAGATGAGGGGAATAATGAGCCACCAGGGCCAGGGCACGTAGGGGCTTAGTACGCCAGTCAGTAAGACGATGAGTCCGACAAAGCTAAGAATGCTGATCCATGCTTTTTTCCTGCGGTCGGACAAAGCAGGCTGTGGTGCTGGGGCTTGGGGAGGAGAGGTTTGAGGGATGGGATTCTGGGTCATCGGAATCACCTCCTTCTCAACATACGCGCCATCTGAATTATAAACCCCGTTATTTTCTCAGGCAAGAACTATAAGTTCTTTTACGACCAAGTCCCGTGTTGTAGAATGTAATCATCTTCAGTCCCGTCGCGAATCTTTCCGTGTGTAATCTTGGTCACTGAATAAATTAACGGAGGTATTATCAACCCATGCGGTACGACCTCATTGTGGTTGGCGGTGGTCCTGGTGGTCTGATGGCGGCTAAAACTGCGGCGGAGGATGGTCTCAAGGTCTTGATGGTTGAGCGGAAGAAGAGAATTACCGAAATTAATCGTGCCTGCAGTCAGATATTCTATGTGAGGAAAGTGACCGGTTCGGGAACGGCAGGAAGTGGTAAGACTAAGTCTGATGGCTATATTGACCCGGTATCGGTTGAAGTCCAGGCGGATAAGACAATCTTCCATTTTTACACACCGGGGTTCTCGCTCGACTATATTGGTCCACTTCGTCCGTACCTTAACTGGATTCACTTTTCACCAGGTGGCAATCTGGTCCACCGCTACCCACTAAACGAGCGGCCCTGGGGCTTTTTTTACCATAAAGAGGCTTTTGTAACCCAGCTTCTAGCCGCAGTTGAGAAAGCCGGTGCGGAAGTCAGGGCGGAAACAACTGGTCTGGGTGCTGAGAATATTGCCGGTGGGGTCAGGGTGCGATTACGTGGGCCAGAAGGTGAAGAGATGGTCGAGGCGCGGGCCGCTATCGCTGCTGACGGTCTTTTATCTCAGGTTGTCGAGGGTGTTGGTCTAAATCAGAATCGCCCGGTACTCATGAGACGCCGGAGCGTCTTTCTCCAATACATAATGGAGGGTGTGGAAACGGGCTATCCAACGTGCTCCTGGCTAACATGGCTGATACCAACTCTTAATCCATTCGGCTTTATTGCCATTGGTCAATCCGAGGAGAACCGGGTCAAGGTAGGTACATTCACTTCCGGTGATTGCTCTCCCGAGGCAATTCTTGATGGCTTTATCAAGCATCCGAACTGGGCTTATATGTTTCGTAAAGCGAAGATAGTCAAGAGGGAGGCTACTGGTCGTTCGGTGGTATATGGGCCGATTTCCGAGCCGGTGTTGGGTAATGTGGTGGTAGTGGGCGACGCCGGTGCAGTGGCGGAGACATGGACGCAGGGCGCGGTTGCCTGCGGCTTTCAGGCGGTGAAAGCAATTAAGAAAGAGCTAAACGGACAGAAGGGCTACCCGGACTATGTTGCTTGGTGGAAACAGGCCTTTGCCTTCAACACACCGGACTACATCAAAATGATTTCCGAGTTTTATCCATTGCCGCAGATATGTACTGACGAAGAGATGGACTACATTTACTCTCTGTGTCAGGGAGAAATCGGTATCCCGCAAAAGATGGTGGCTGAGAAGTTGGACCGTATTAAAGCGGAGCGGCCCTCTCTGTACGAGAAACTAACGCGTAAGAAGGCGTAGGGCAAGATGGCGCTGGTTGAGATATCTGCCTTACATCCTGGTTAATGAACAGTTACCGCACTGTAGCAAGGAGGTAATGCCTGTGTCTAATGGAACTGCCACGTACGATGTTATTGCCAAAGTAATTTCCCAGACGGGCCGGTGTAATGCGGGGCATAAAGTGGGCGATGAGTTTATCTGCGGGCACGAGACGCCTGAAGGTATTTGCATCTGGGCTTATCAGGCGATATTTCCTTTCGTAGCTATGTTCCGGTATGGCGGCTCCTTGCCTTGGAAAGAAGGGCCTGACCGGGTGACGCTGGTATGTCCTGACCCGCTGAACAAGGTCTGCTTCGAAGTGCGGCGTGGTGAACGAGTTGCCTGAGGGTACGGTATATGACCTTATCATCATCGGTGGTGGGCCTGCTGGTCTTATGGCAGCCAAAACAGCCGCGACTGAAGGTCTTAGGGTTGTCCTGGTTGAGAAAAAACGAAATATAACGGAAATAAACCGCACCTGTGCTCAGGCATTCTTTTCGCCCGGCGTAGGGCTCGGGGACCGCTTCTACTCTGAAGCTGTCAATCTGGAGAATTTCGAGGGCGGGTATAATATCTGCTATCCGCACATTGGTCTTAAAGTGCCGTATCACGGACCAATATCTCCTTCCTATCAACTGGTCTACCTCTCGCCGTCAGGGTATGCGGTAAAACGTTATCG
Organism: Chloroflexota bacterium; assembly: GCA_040753815.1. Lineage (GTDB taxonomy): Bacteria > Chloroflexota > Dehalococcoidia > GIF9 > JBFMDU01 > JBFMDU01. Next base: position 2,338 of record JBFMDU010000015.1, on the reverse strand, counting down.
CGACGATGAGCCGCAGCCGTGGGCAACCATTTTCAGCAAGAAGGCCCTTCTGGCCGGGTTGCTGGATGAGGTGAGTGGGCTGGGGGTGAATGTCATGGTTGGCGCTACGGCTCTTGCGGTTGAAAACAGGCCCGCAGGTGTTAAAGTGCTTGTCCGATATGGAATCAAGGAGGTCTGGTTTGAAGCCGAAGCGGCAATCGCTGCCGATGGTCTCAATTCGGTCGTTGTTGAGTATTTCGGCTTGAACAAGTCACGAGGGGCTATCGGTAAGCTAGCTAAAGGAATCCAGTGGGTGATGGAAGGCATCAGTCCGCAATTCCCGTTGGAGAGAAACCCTTGTTTTATGATAGCGGTTCCAAGTTTGGGACGGGGTACTATAATGGTCGGGCCATTCCCCGAGCCGGGACGTGAAGGGTTGACTTCGCTGATTGTCACATCTAGCGGCGAGGAGGCGCTTGAAGGACTGAAGTTATTGCCTCAGTACAATGCATGGTTCCGTCAAGCGCGGCTGGTGAAGCGTACAGCTTACACCGGGCGGCCTCGGACGGCAATTACTAAACCAGCTTTGGGAAGGGTGCTGATTATTGGTGATGCTGCGGCTGCCTTTGAGACTTTAATGGCGGGGGCTTTGGCATGCGGTTATAAGGCGGGGAAAGCAATTCTGCCGGAGCTTGACGGCAAGTCCGGCTATAGAGAGTACACTGAATGGTGGTTGGAGGCGTTCCATTTCCACGAACCGGATTATTATGAGAGGCTAAAGGTATCAGCCGGTGTGCCTTTAAATGCTTTGTGCAGTGATGCGGAAATCGATTATTTGTATTCGAGGCTATCAGACCGCCGGGGCGACCCGGCAAAGCTTGTTCTGGGCATAATGGATGTAGTCAGGAATGAGCGTTTGGAATTGTATGGCAGGCTGGTCGCAAGGTGAATAGCTGGCACGAAGCTGATATAATCACCTGACATGCCCGGCAGTAGAAACGGGCTTGCACAGGGTAAGCGTTTACAGGAGATGATTTGAAACTGCTGGTTGCAGGACTTGGCGCGTGCGGCGGCAGAATTGCTGACCAGTTTGCCAGGCTGGGTAAAAAGGCAAAGACCGAACGAGGTATTGATTTCCTGGTCGATGCCTTTGCTATTGATACGGACGCTGTAGCTCTAGATGCACTCAGTGCTATCAAGCCTGATACCGATCATCGCATAGTTATCGGTGGAGCTAAGGCCAGTGGTGGTGGTCTGGGTAGGATGAACGAGTTGGGCGCGGAAATCGCCAAAGAAGAGGGTGACCGCATTGTCAGTATCCTGCGCCGGAGCCCTCTATTTGCTGATACCGATGCTTTCTTACTGGCAGGAGCAGGTGCTGGTGGAACCGGGTCGGGTACGATTGCGGCTTTAGCCAGGTTTCTTAAGGAATCATACCCGGAGAAGCCGGTTTACGGGATGGTGGTGTTGCCGTTTGAGCGGGAGGAGTTGACGGAAAGGCGTGCCGACTACAACACCGGTACGTGTCTCAAGTCGCTCTATCTGGTTGCCGATACGGTGTTGCTGGTTGACAATGAGAGGTACTTGAAGAAAGAACCAGCCGTACAGACGGACCTGGATATTGTGAATACGGCTGTGGTTGGGAATTTCTATAATCTGTTGTGTGCGAGCGAGGAACGGAAGCCAAGGTTCATCGGCTCCAACATGCTCCGGACCGGGGACATGGTGCATACGTTATACGGTTGGACGACTCTTGGTTGTGGAAGAGCCCCTTCTCGGGGGCCGGTAAGTGCTGGACAGACACGGGCGGGTATGGTAGAGCGGAGTATGCATGCCATGACCGAAGCAATGAACGATCTCTCCGTGGATTGTAGTCCGGCTGACTGCCGGAGAGCTCTTTGCCTGATCACAGCGCCATCAGCGATGATCAATGTACAGACCTTTAAGGAGCTTGGCGATTCTTTGCGCCGTGCGGCGCCAGAGGCAATGATAAGGAGCGGCGACTATCCCAGGGATGACAGGACGGTGGAAGTTACTATTGTGCTCTCGGAAATAACCAGCATGCCGAGAGCCATGGAATACTTCGACCGCGCCGTTGACCATGTCCTGGCGCAGAAACGCCGTAAGGGCATTCCCTACTCCCCACGGACGCCTGAAGAGGCAATTGCCGAACTGCCGCTATTGCTCTGAGCGTTTCAAATCGGAGCGCTCTCAATAGTAGCGCTCGTACGCTTACTCTTTCCCGAAGACCTTCCATGCGGTATCGATTGCCTGCTTGCGGACATTCCAGGCCTGGAGCATCGCCTCATCGCGGGCCTTGAGCGCCTGCTGAACGCCCGACTCGTAAGCCGACTTGGCC
>JBFMDU010000014.1:0-104722 GCA_040753815.1 Chloroflexota bacterium | reverse complement strand
CTTGTTTACCAGCAATACCTCTCCACCCAGTTCCCTGGCCCGTATCGCCGCTAAACTCCCCGCCGCACCCCCTCCTACCACCACTATCTCACTCGCTATCATTCCCTCATTCATTCCTGCTTACCCAGCCATTCAACCTCAGTTCGGGTAAAAGGTCTGATAAGCCCAACTGAGTCAGCCCAGCTTCAGTGAAGAGTCCGGTATTTACATCCCATTTTCTCGCCTTGTAATAGTCGTCCATCATCTGTTTAAAGAAGTCTCTATTTACCATAGCTCCCTTGAGACTGATGGTCGTGCCGTCTTTTGCAGGCATCCTGTACTCTGGATTCATCATCGAGAGCATGACATCCTTCTCCTTGGGACGAGAAAAAAGGAATTCCTCCAGAACGTCATCAATGCGTCCGCGTCTGCCCTCGCGTAGATAAATTGCCCGGCACTGGTTCACACATCTTTCCCCTGATTGGAGAAAGCTTCCTTCATCCATATCCTCACCAGTTACAGCGCTAAAGAGCCTCGCCTCAAGCGAAGGGTCGCCAATCCCGGTTTCAGAGTTTCCGGAAAGATTGATTGGCCAGAACCAGTCACAGTAGACAAAATTCTCCTTGGCATAAGACCGATTCTGTATGCGAACTGCCGCCTCTCCTTTCTTGTCCGGTGAATCGAACTCTGACGCTCTCTCATCACCCCAAAACACCTTAGCCAGATGACGGAGTTTTTCCGTTGTCATAAAGCCCTTTTGCCCTTTACTATTAAACCAGATCATCCATTGGACCAATGGTCGAGTTATTTCATGGATTTGCGTAACGTCATAAGTGGGTTCAGTAGCATAGAAAGTGGCCAGGGTGAGGTACATCCGTGGATCATGACCAGCGGCCGAAAATCCCGTCCTGGATACATTCCCCTCGAGTAGCTCCTCAGCTTTAAGTTCCCTTGCGGCGCGACGGCTTCCTTCCGCTAGCAGGTCCCCTATTCCATTACGGCTGACGATGAGACTTACCAGGGTTTCAATCCATTCCAGTGTTCCCACTCCGTCAGGATTCAAACCAGATTCTACCGGATCGATAATTCCCATTTTTAGCGCTTGCGGAACCCAGTTGATGAGATGCAATAGTTGGAGGGCGCAGATCCCGTGTTTATTAGCTAGTTGTGTGGCGTAAAATGTGGCCCTCCCAACGGTTCCGGTCTTAGCCCGTTCGGATGGGCTATAGAAAGCCGCTGAAGTACAAGGTATGCGGTATCCTTGCTCGCCTTCTGTATTCCGGTAAAGACCTCGACGACAGGGGCCAATACAACCGTAGCAATAAGAATTCCCGATTCTTGTAACACCCTGTTGCCGTATTTCAGCATGGTACCGTCCTGATTCATCACCCTTGGTCAGGGAGAGGGTCTCCGCTACAATCTTTTTAAAAGCCTCCGGGCGTGCGACCGGAAGCATTACTTGATTTGCTTTAACAACAATTGCCTTGAGGTTCTTTGACCCCATGACAGCACCGAATCCCTTGGTAGCAGAAACACCTCCCGAACCAATCACGTTGGCAAACCGCACCCGCTTTTCCCCGGCTTCCCCAATGGTAGCTACGGAAGCTTCTTCACCATAAATCTTCTGGAGAGACGAGATAGTATAAAAAGCATCCTTCCCCCATAGCTTCCCCGCATCCTGGATAGCACATCTGCCATCGGGTTCAATTAGCACTACCACCGGGTTTTTAGAAGAGCCTACAATATCCAGGCCGTCAAGCCCTACCCACTTCAACGCCGCACCAAAACGACCTCCCAAATTTCCGTAGGAATACTGCTCAGGGAAAGCCAGGGGAGATTTACTGACGATAATCCAGCGTGAAGCCGCCGTTGCCCGTATCCCACCCAGTGGGCCATTCATCACGATTAGGTGATTTTCAGGCTCAAAAGCCCCCACCTTGTTGTTCACCAATTCCCAGTACAACCGGCTGGCAATGCCCTTACCCCCGATGAAACGGGGAGCATATTCCATCGTCGGGATATCCAAAATGGAACCATTACTCAGATTCACCCGGAGTATCTTCCCTGCCCATCCGTATCTAGATTTCATTAAAACGATTTACCTCGTAGAAGAAGTTTAAGTTCGTATTAAGAGGCTAAGAGGCTGGGGGTCGCATTCAACAGTGCGACCCCCGTTTCTTTACTTACTTAGCTATGTCAGGAGAAACTGGTTTCCACAAATCTCCCAGGAACTTTGACATTACTTCTCTTTGAGGCTCTCTAGGTGTCTTGTACCTGCGATATGATATCGCTTGCCGATATTTTGTATAGTACTCCGCCCTTACAGGCAGGTTGTCAATCCACCTGTCGAAGTCCTTAAACGGGACACTGATTGTCAGTTCCGGGTCCTCCAACCCAATGTAGTGCCTCCATTCAGTATCTCCGATCGAAAACGTGGGCTTGCCACTAACATAGGGCAACCGCAAGGTGAAGGTACAGCCACCGTGAGAGCCGTAACCCATCATCATTTCACCGGTAGGCCAAGTAAAAGCTCTGTTGATTACATCGCCGTCCTGCGGATTGCAGAAGATAAGCACTACATCCGGCTCAGGGATATCCTTAAGAAGGCCGACCTGAACGGCAGCCATCTTCTCCTTTGGGAATGGGGACAGTCTCTTTTCCTCGCCCTCATAATACTTGGCAGCAGTTGCGGCGTCTTTGTGGCCCCTGGGATCACCGCTCAGGTGTGATTTGTGAACCTCACCCCACTCCTGCTTGTTCCTCTCCTGGCGAAGGCCGAATGACATGACGCCCCCAGCACAGTAGCATTGCTCCTGGGTGACATAGTGGGTTTCCTTGGTAATTAAAACCTCTCCGATATTCGAACAAATACCTGGAAAGGCTCTCCCCTGAAATTTCGGAATGCCTTTTGGCTCTTCCCTCCATGCTTTCAAGGCTACAATGTCTTTCTTGATGCCCGGCAGGCTCTTCCTGATGATTTCGTCGATCTCCCGGTTGTTCATTGCTCTCTCCTTTGACACTTAAATTTAATTAGAGTTGCTTATTGCAGATTGTGTTGCCAGCTAGAAGGCAGCGTTACGTGCTGGTCATTTCAAAAAACACTTCCTGTCATCAACATTTTCCTTTCTAAGCAAGTTAGTCCAAAGGCGCTTTTATAGTTTTAGGAGCAACTGGTAGTGCCCTTGTCTCTGTAATAAGTTCAGAAGCGTGCAGTATCCAATAGAGTCTGTTCTACGCTGTACACCTCCTCAGTTAGGTATTTTTTTGGGAGCCTGATTCAACGCTCGGTGCCGCTTTTTCCATAGTGTAATAGCTATAGTTACGGCGCACATAGCACCGCCAACAACCGTTGTCTCCCAGCCAGGGAAGGCAAATAAAAATCCGCCTACGATCAGGAGGGCACGCTCCCACGGTTCGAGCGCTCCAACTTTAATCAGACAGCCTTCCAATCCAGATGCGAGAAGCCATATGCCGGTGCTCATCAAAATGAAGGTGTAAATGATAGCCAGTGGTTCGCTGCCGATGATGAGCATGGCGGGCTGGTATACAAAAAACCACGGGACAATGGCCAACACTATTCCCATGCGCACAGCGGTCATCGCGGTCTTCTGGTAGTCAGCGCCAGCCATATTAGCCGCAACGTACGCATAAATCGCTATCGGCGGGGTTAGTCCGCCTAACCCGGCATAAAAAATAAGGAATAGATGAATCGCTATTGGATTTATCCCGGTCATCGTTACAAAAGCCGGGGCCATGGTTACGGCGAGGAAGAGATAGGCAACGCGCTGAAGTCCCACCATTCCCATTATGATGGAATAGACCATACTTATTAGGAGGATAAGATGTATATTTCCTAAACCCAGGGAAATTGTTGCAGTGGTAATGGAGGCAGCCACCCCTGTTTTATATAGCCCAACCAGAATGAAGCTGAGAGCCAGGAAGATGGCCAGTCCGAAGTTGGTCAAGCCAGCGGTCTCAGCCAGGCCTGCTTCCGCGGCCTGTCTGGCCCGGCTCCAGCTCTTGGAGAGAGCAAGCTCGGGGTTGTTCCGGTCCCGAAACTTCTTTACCAGCCAGTTAAGCGTCAGAAAAATGATTACTAACCCAACAGTGTAAAGTGGGGTGATAACCCCCCACCTCATATAGAGCAGGCCAAAGACCAAAAAGACAATGGCGAATATATATAACCAGCCTTCTTTCAAAGTAGGCCAGAGACGTGGAATTGATTCCTTGTTCATCCCTTTTAAACCGTGCTTATAAGCGTAGCCATCGACCTGTACTATCAGACCGAGATAATAAAGTACGGTAGGCAGAAAAGCGGCAATAACTACATCAGCATAGGTCACGCCAGCAATTACTATCATCAGAAAAATCGAGCCACCTAATACAGGTGGCATCGTATCACTGCCGCTTGAGGCGCAAGCCTCAATCGCCCCGGCGTAATGTGGAGGATACCCCAATCGCTTCATTGCCGGGATAGTAAAGGAGCCGGTTGCGGCGATATTAGCGATTGGACTGCCGGTCAGACTGCCAAAGAATCCGCTGGCCAGCACGGCGACCTTAGCCGGTCCCCCCCTAAATCGGCCACCAATGCAACTGGCTAACTTCAAGAAGAACGGACCTCCCCCAAGAGCACCTACTACACCAGCAAAGAGAAAGAAGGGAAGAATCACCTCTCCAATGATCTGTGCCGGTAGCCCCAGCAGGCCGTTGGCGCCGTAGGCGAAGTCACCCATAAGATCGGCAAAACTCAATCTGTAGCCATAGAACATCCCGGGTAATTTATCAGCGAATAATGGGTAAATTATGCAAACACCCAGCAGGGCAACAAAACCCCAGCCGGCTACTCTTCTGCCAGCCTCTAGTGTCAGACCCCCCAAGATCACAGCGAGAACCAGGTGGAGTGTAGTGGGAGGCGGCTCCCACATCCTGGCAGATATTGCTTGTGAATTGATAAGCATGAAAATTATGATTCCCCAGAGGATAAAAGATAACACGTAGTCGTACCACGGCGGGGCTTTCATCTTGGTGGCTTTAGTCGCACCTAGCCCCATGAAGACATTAAAACCGAGCACGGCGTAGAGGAGAAAAGCATAAAAAGTCCCGCTTAAAAGATTTCCAGCAACAGGTATACCAAACCAGTGAAAAACGTAGAGGATCAGTGCGGCAATGGTGCCGCCGATGAAGACAATCTTTACTGGCCATGGCATGAACCGATACCTGCTCATCTATATCCTAATCCTTCCTACAGCTCCGGCCTTTTCAGCTTCATCCAAGATAACTCACCCGACTGGCAGTCAGATGACCTCGTAACTGCTTTGACGTTATCGCCTACGCGGTCTCTCCTCCGTCAACACAGATGACCTGGCCAGTGATAAAGCCGGCGCGTACGCCGACGAGGAAAGCCGTCAACTCCGCGACGTCCTCCGGAGTACCCAGTCTCTTCAGAGAGTTCCGCGCCAGGACAGTATCTCGTATTTTGGATAGCTGGCCCTGTGTCTTTTCGGTCACAATAAAGCCGGGCGCAATAGCATTCACAGTGACGTTGTACACTCCGGCCTCACGGGACAGGCTGCGGGTAAAAGCGATTAGCCCTCCCTTAGATGCCGAGTAGCCTACCTTACCCGGAGTTCCCCTTGTTCCAGCTATTGAGGCAATATTTATGATGCGTCCCCAGCCGGCATCTATCATATGAGGCAAGCAGTATTTAGAACACAAGAACGCACCACGCAGATTTGTGTTGAGAATAGAATCCCACTCCTCTTCCGCTGTGTTCACCACTGGTCTGCCCGCGCCTCCGATAGCGGCGTTGTTAATCAGAATATCTATCCGACCCCATCTATCGACGACGCTCTCGACAGCCGTCTTAACGGCAGCGCCGTCTCTAATATCAGCAAGGGCTAACATAGCCTCGCCCCCCAGTTCCTCAATTTCCATCCGGGTTTTCTGTCCTCCATCTCCGCCAGGCAGGTCATTAATGGCGACCCTGGACCCGAGCGACGCTAGTTTGAGAGCAATCACTCTACCGATTCCCATAGCCGAACCAGTGACCATGGATACCTTACCTGATAACTCTGACGCCGACATTACAGTCCGCTCTCATTCCGGCATATAATTTAGACTGGCCTGACTGGAATAGTCGTAGACGACGGCTCCGTAAGCGGCCCGTCTTGCGAGAGTCACCACTTGGATCGCTGGACCCGGAAGACCGATAATCACCGTGTAGAAGCTGCTGTTGGGGTCGGTGTTGGTGTAGGTATTGGGGCAACTGGAGATACCTTATGTTCTTCCTTATATTTTTCCCAGAAGTCCAGCCAGGCCTCGTTGTTAGGGTCAACGGTTATACCCTTTTTCCCGGCCTCTGCTAAAGCGCCTTTATAAGCTTCGACTCGTGTGTTGAGCGCGGCCAGGTTGGCCTGGTTCCGGCTTTCAAGAGCCTCAGTCCAGAGTCCCTTTTCCTTGAGGTACCTTATAAGGCCCTCATGAACCGGGATGAAAGTGCCTTCCATAGCTTGTCTGACATGGTCAATACTCATATACCGGTTGGTGTCGTAGGTGTCCTTGTACTTGGCGTAGTTTTCATCCAGCCACTTGACAAAGTGGTATACCAGTTCCGGGTCGGAGGCCTCCCGGGTATACATTAGTTTGTAGGTTACCGTACCCCAGTGACCCACAGCCCCCTCAGGACCCGAGGTTATGGGGCCGAAGACAGTGGTGGTGCCGGGAAAGTCGGCCATCATCCTTTTTGCCCCTTCGGGGTCCTTGTCCGAATTAAGGTCAAGGAACCTTATGCCGTGAGGCGCCGCCGCGGCTTCATACATCTGCGGGGCTATTGGGAAGAAAAACATGATATCGGCCCTCCCGTCCATCACGGCGCGCACCGCGGCATTGGTGGTTCCAGCATCGAACCAGACGATGTCTTTTTCATCAAGCTGGACCCACTTAAGGAATGCCCTGCACCAGCGCAGTGTCGACCACCTCAGATCCCAGACGGCAAACCTGGTGCCGGGACGTATGTCATAGATCGTCTTGATTGATGAGTCCCCCCTGACAAAGAACCCCGCGTTGGAAAGATCATGAACCCATAGCGCCCTCACCGGGAACGGGCCGAGCTGAGCACTGGCATACCCTTCCCTCCCATCAAGCAGGTCCGTCATGGCAGTATAGGAGATAGAGGCGGCAAACATCTGGCCATCCTTCACAAAGAGCAACTCCTTGATTGGACTGGCTTCTTGGACCACCCTGATTTTCATACCGGTGTCCACTTCCATTAGAGACGCCCAGCTAACACCTTTAGCCACTCCTGAGGTGCCGGTCCCAGTCATATGAAGTGTCTCCGGCCACTGCCACCCGCCTGTCGCTGAAGGCGAAGCCTTTCCCGCGGCACAACCGGCAAAAACTATGGCACCTGCCACAGCGAGCAAAACAACAAGCCTGATTAACCTACTAGGGTCGCATTTCATCGAGCACTCACCTCCATAAGATATCCCTCACCGACGAAGTCGATGGACACCCTTCAACATCTAATTAGACTGCCAGCTAGATTAATCACCTGCGAAATTCATGTTACGGTATCTGCCATTGATTTGAAGCCATCTTGGTGTCTCCAAGACTTACAGTCTCACAATTACTATTGCCTGTCAAAAGGCGCAGACGTTGTTAGCGTTCCGTTTTCGTTGATTAATTTCCTGCTGGCCACGGCAGGCAACACCTGACGAATGGAGGTAAGTTGCGGAACATAGTATCTCCCCCTTGACTTACTATGAGCCGTAATGTCAGGGGGCGGAATATGCGCTCACCATCACGGCATGCGGATATTGTGCCCGCCGCATCCCCAGGTTTTCCCCACCTATTGCAGACGATAATTAGCTTGCCAGCCTGCCCGGCCTAATTGGTCTAACTCTCAATAATCTCGTAGGTCGTGGACGCAGTTGCCTTCTTCCCGTCCTTTACGGCAGTGACATCGAGCTTGGTCGTGCCGATGATCACTCGCGGAACAACACTCCTCCACTCCACCTTGCCATCAGCATCAGCCACCTGTTTATCCATGGGCTCTGGGAAAACGAGCTTGGATACCTGCCCGTTGGCGAAGGTCATAACAATGGTACACTCAGCACCCGGGCTGGTCTTACCGATGACAACGATTTCGCCACCCTTCTTAACCTTAGGTGTAACGGAGACAAACTCAAACTTAAGTTCACCGGTAGCGGCTGTGGTTGAAGTCGGAGCGGGAGCTGTCGCTGGTGTGGGTTTCGGGGCTGGGGTTGGAGCTGACGCCGGAGCCGCCGCTGGCGCTGCGCACGCCGCTAGAAGTAAAATGCTTAGTATTAATGAGAGACTAGCGAACATGATGACGACCTTTTTAGACCAGAACATACCTCTACCTCCCTGGATCATTTTCTGAAATTAGGATGCTATGTCAGGTTAGTATAAAAATCCCATATATATAGTTGCCTGTCAACGGGGTGCACACGTTAGCCACGTTCCCTTTTCGTTGATAATTTTGTTGACGGTTACAGGAGTTTGGCTTTGCCTTTGTTACGGGTGTTACTCGGTCTGTTTATGGCTGCATGGTTGCGAGTATCGGCGTCATCTTCACCAAATAAACCGGATTTTCGCATTATAGGACGCAGATACGTGTGTCCCCAAAAAACCAAGCTAAAGTAGTTGATGACTCGACGTATGCAGAGAGTGTCCCGCTCACTTGCCTTCCCGGATGTTTTTACCCATGACCCACTGTCGACTACTACGCGTCCCAGCCGGCACAATCTTTTCCCCAAGTCCCAATCTTCGCCATACATCAGGTCATTACGGAAACCGCCTGAAGCAAGGTAGGCTTCACGACGAACGGCAAAATTGAAACCAGAAAAACTCCAGAACCAAGGGGCCATGCGGACGATCAGTGGTGTCATATAGTTGGCCAAGCGCCCTAGCAAGCGGACTCCGACCGGTCCGTCTACGTAGATAAACCGGCCTCCAACCCCGACTACCTCCAAGTGTTTTTGGAATATCTGTGCAAACCGGGCAAGCCAGTCTCGAGGTACAACTGTATCCGCATCGGTGCTTGCGATAATTGTACCTCTTGCGTTGGCAAAACCGCTTGCTCTGGCCCAGCCAACCCCCCGGCGCTTTTCGTATACTACTCTGGCGCCGTAACGGTGTGCCACCTCGGCAGTGCAGTCGACACTACCATTGTCGACAACGATTATCTCGTAGGTAAAGGCACATTCCTGAGCGATCAATGATTCAAGGCAATGCCCCAGTGCAAGCTCTTCGTTAAGAGCCGGAACAACTACTGTAATGAAGGGAGGTGATAAACGTAGAGCTGAGGAGGCCATGGCTATCTAAAGTATAGCACGGGCTGGCAGACGAGACCGGTTGTATCTGTGGTATTATGGGGACACTTTATCCCCCTTACTTGCGGTAAAGAGACAAATTAACCATGCCGTCCAACTCTATTCGAGTAGAAGAGCTACCTCTAGGACACCAAAGGTTGCGGTGGTTCGTACGTTTCCCGTGGCAACTTTATCATGGTAATCCTTATTGGACACCCCCGCTCACAGCGGAATTGCTAGGTAATCGGTTATTGAAGATGCCCGGTCTGCTGACACCGCGTCATCCATATCACCGCGAGGCTGAGGTCACGCATTTCCTTGCTTGGCGAGACGACCGGCCCGTTGGGAGAACCAGCGCGGCGATTAACCATCGGTTCAATGAATACCACAAAGACCGTTTTGGGTTTTTCGGTTTCTTTGACGTAGTGAACGACTACGAGGTCGCACGAGTGTTACTTGATCACGCATATGACTGGATTAAAAAACGTGGCATGACAGTAATAAGAGGGCCGGGTGAGTACTCATGCGCCACACACGAGAGACAGGGGGTGCTTGTAGAGGGTTTCAATTACCCAAACTGTTTTGATACCGTCTACAACTTCCCATACTACCAGGGGTTTCTGGAACGCTACGGATTCGTTAAGGCCAAGGACTATCTGGCTCACGCTATGGACCTCTCTCCTGGCATGTTGGCCCGGGTGCGGCAGTTAGCCGCGAAAATAAGACAGCGCGCCAGATTCAAAACACGTTGTGTCACTCAGCAAAGCCTGAATGCTGACGTTCGACTGATGATGGAAATCTATAATGATGCCTGGGCACAGAACTGGGGTTTCTTACCGGTCTCGCCCAACGAGGCGGAGGGGCTAGCCAGTTACCTGCGTGTTTTTGGAGACCCTGGTCTGGCGCGGCTGGCCTTCGTGAAGGGAGAGGCCGCGGCAATGCTGGGTATTCTTCCAGACCCGAACTGGTGTCTAAGACCAATCTGGCAGTGGTATGGCGATACGGATGCCATACGTATAATAAGACTGCTGGTTGGTCGGCAGCGGATAGGACGCCTGCGCTGGTTCTTCTTTGGTGTTAGGGAGCGATTCCGCGGGTTGGGGGCAGACATGCTTTTGGGAGCCGAGGTTCTTGAGTATCTGGCCAGCCGCAATTACAAATTTATTGAAGGGTCAATGCATCTTGAAGATAACTGGCGGACTATTAAAGCACTGGAGACTATCGGAATGCGGCACACCAAGACCTGGCGCATCTATGACATGGCGCTGGCATAGATATGGAATTCTGCGGTAAGGCGGCGCTTATTACCGGCGGCTCAAGCGGCATCGGGCTGGAGACAGCCAGGCTGTTCTCACGACGGGGCGCCCACGTTTGCCTGCTGGCACGTGACCGGGAACGGTTAGAATCGGCGCTGGCACAGGTCGAAACAGCACGCCGAAGCCCGGAGCAGTATTGCGGAACGATCGTTGCGGATGTGACCGACCTACACCAGTGCGAGGCCGCTGTTACCGAGATGATAAAAAGGTGTAAGGCACCCGATATCTTGATTAACAGTGCTGGTGATGTTGAGGTCGGATTTTTCCAGACAACGGGTGCCGAAGTGTTTCGCCGGATTATGGAGATTAACTACTTTGGTACTGTGAATATGGTCTCTGCGTGCTTGCCATCGATGCTGGAGCGCCGCTCAGGACACATTGTAAACGTATCGTCGGTCTACGGATTTATTGGCGGCTACGGCTATTCAGCATACTGCGCATCAAAATTCGCCGTACGGGGTTTTTCGGATTCTCTAAGAGCCGAGTTAAAGCCTACGGGGATCAACGTATCAATTGTTTTCCCACAGAACACTGATACTCCACAATTACAACGTGAGAGCCAGTTGAAGCCAGCGGTTGTCAAGCATCTCGATAGCACAAAGGTGATGACCCCTGCAAAGGTGGCTGAGGCAATTATGAGGGGCATTGCCCGAAGGCAATATCTCATCATTCCTGGGATGGAAGGCAAGCTACTCTTTTGGATGACAAGTCTGGCGGGGCCTGCAACATACAGCTTGCTGGACCGCTTGGTGGCGAGAGCTCACAAGAAAGCGGAAAACGAACAAGAGAGGTAGGCTATGGACATATTTGAGAAGTGCCCTCAGTTCACCGCTGCCAGGGAGGCTATGGATGCCGGCTTCTACCCATTTTTTATCCCCTTAACAGAAAACGACGGCGCTATAGCAGAGTATAAGGGACACCGATTGATCATGTGTGGCTCAAACAACTACCTGGGTCTTACCAAACACCCGAGAGTAGTGCAGGCAGCTCATGAGGCAATCGATAGGTTCGGCACCAGTTGTACTGGCTCACGCTTCCTTAACGGCACTCTGGAATTACATGAGCAACTTGAAAAAGAACTGGCTGACTGGGTAGGGAAGCCGGCGGCTCTGGTCTTCTCGACCGGCATGCAGACTAACTTGGGTACTATCAGTGCGCTGGTCGGACGCGGCGACATCGTTATTCTGGATAAAGACGATCACGCCAGCATTGTTGATGGCGCCAGGCTGAGCTGGGGGGAGACAAGACGGTTCCAGCATAACGATATGGCTGACCTAGAGCAAGTGCTGGCTGGGACACCAGCTGACAAAGGTAAGCTGGTCGTTGTCGACGGGGTATTCAGCATGGAGGGTGACATTGCGCTTCTACCAGATATAGTAAGACTGTGCCACAAGCATGGAGGAAGGCTGATGGTTGATGATGCTCATGCGCTGGGGGTGTTGGGTAGCGGCAAAGGTACGGCGGCTCAGTTCGGGCTCACCAGTGAAGTTGACTTGATAATGGGTACATTCAGCAAGTCGCTAGCCTCTATTGGCGGCTTTGTTGCCGGCGATGAGGTTGTCATGCATTATGTCAAGCACCATGCCCGGGCTCTAATATTCAGTGCAAGTATCCCGCCGGCCAGCGCCGCAGCAGCCCTGGCCGCTTTGCGTTTGATGCGAGAAGAGCCGGATAGGGTTGCCAGGGTCAACAACATCGCTGCTCGGATGCGCCAGGAGTTTCAGAGGCTCGGCTTCAACATCGGAAAATCAACTACTCCGATAGTCCCAATCGTCGTCGGCGATGTCTACCGGGCCATCATGACGTGGAAACTGCTATTTGACAAAGGTGTGTTTGTTAATGTCGCTCTTTCCCCGGCTGTTCCGGAAGGACGTGAACTCCTGCGCACCAGCTTTATGGCAACTCATACTGATGAGCAGCTTGACTACGTAATTGATGTTTTTAGGTCGGTGGGGAAACAAACCGGCCTGATCTAGCCCTTGTTGTCTGACGACAGACACATTTCTGACCGAGAAAACTTTCGGCATGAACGCTCGCCAATCCTTCTTGCGAAAACAATTAGCTGGTATACTTTACGGAACTGCCCGCATGGAATTGGAGCATCGCACCGTAATGAAGCCTGAGTTCCGTTCGCTAAACTTATTTTTGGGTGTCGTCGCCATTACGCTGGTTGCCTGGATAGCAGTGTCGGGTTGCAGTAGAGTGAACGAGCCATTGCCAACTCCGCCAGCATGGCTCCCAGAGAATTCATCAGTCCTTGATATCCCAAAGGCCGAACTTGAACGTGTAGCGTTACTCACTATTCCCGCAGGCAAGACGGTTATTGTACCGGTACGTATCAAGCCTGGCGAGAAATACATGCTAAGCTGGAAGCTGGTCTCGGGGCCGACAACCATTGGCTACATGGTGCGTGACCCGGAGGGAATAATTGAGTTTGGACTGGGTGGTTTGACAGCCGTGAGTAAAGGACGGTACAACCAGGAGCTACGGTACTTCTGTTTCATCAACGATACCAAGTCGTTTAAAGATGCGCGGGTAGCGGTTGGCACCTTTTTCTATGACGCTCTACCGGTCGAAGGCTCGGTTGCAAAACTGCCGCTTTCAGGGAAGATTGAACTCCAAGCGGCGCCACAGACTGACTTATCCAATGTGATGCCAGTACTTGTTTCCCGGTACGCCGCTACGGTTATCGACAACCTCTACTTTAGCCCGGTCTTCAGTCTTTCAGAAGGCGAAGCTTTCTCTGTGATGGTGGTTTCAGATGCACCAATAGGTATTCATCTGCCACCGCGAGCTTCAGAACATAAAACAGGACCGGATGTAGATATATCCCAGGTGACCAGATACAATAAGGACCGCGCCGAATGGTCGTATTTGTGGGGTAGAGTAGACGTCAAGGGGTATAATCGGCTCGATGGCGGGAAACGTGTGGAGATGACGCTGATAGCCAGGCCGGACAACAATGATGTCGACATGCCAGGGCTTTACCAGCTTAAAGTTGTAAACGGGGATGCAAGCCGCCCGCATTGGTTTGAGTACGTCATCAAGCCACAATAATCGATTGCCCGTGTTGAGTTCATACACAACGTTCACAAAATAACTAAGGAGGTAAAAAAACATGGCCTACAGAATTACTGAGGAATGTGCGGCGTGTGGGTCGTGCGAGCTTGAGTGCCCTAACCAGGCGATAAGTGAAGGCGACACCATTTATAAGATAGACCCGGAGAAATGTACAGAGTGCGTCGGCTTCTACAAAACATCTAAATGCGCTGAGATTTGCCCGGTCGAGGCACCCCAGCCGGACCCGAAGAGGAAAGAAACCAAAGAACAACTTCTAGCAAAGTTTAAAAAACTGCACCCTGATAAGACACCAAAGGAAGTATAGAGCCAAACAAGCTTTAGCCGTGACCGGGGGTAATTGATGTGGTTATGATAGGGCGAAGGAAAGACTCCCATGGTAATGGTTAACGGTAAGTGCCTGCCTAAAGATGACTGGCACCTAAAGTACTACTGGGACCTTCGCAAGAATGCCTGGAATTGCTCCAGATGCTCGAACTGCAAATGGGTGGATTCCTGGGAGGTCAAAAGCTGGCGCTTTGCTAAGATTTGTCCTTCAAGCCAGTACTACTTATACGATGCCTTCTCCTGCCAGGGGCGAATGGACGTATCGCTAGCCTTAATTGATGGGCGGCTTAAGTACGACGATTCTCCTATGCTCCTTGACGTCTTCTATCGATGCAATTTCTGCGGCGGCTGTGATGCCATGTGCAAGCGTGTGCAGGACATGGAGCCGCTACGGGTTATCCAGGAGATGCGGCTTAAACTGGTAGGAGATGGCCAGCTTCATCCAGCCTTGATACCGGTCATCAACCATCTACGCAAGGAAGATAACATAATGATGAAACCTAAGGCCGAAAGAAGCAGGTGGGCTGAGGGCCTTGGGCTAAAGGACCTGACACAAGAGAAGGCTGAAGTGGTTTTCCATGCTGGTTGTCGGGCGAGTTTTGATTCAGTATTATGGCCTTCACTGCATAGTGCAGTCCAGTTAATGCAGAGGGCCGGGGTGGATGTGGGTATTATGGGGCAGGACGAGACCTGCTGTGGCGGCCGTGTCTACGAGATGGGTTATAAAGGAGAGCTTGCCAAGTTTGCCGAGCATAATATCCAGGCGTGGAAGAACGCCGGTGTCAAGACTGTGGTGACCGCATGTTCCGACGGATATTATGCTTTCAAACGGCTGTATCCTGAGTACGGGTTGAAACTAGAGGTCCTACACATGGTGGAATTCATCGACGCTGCCCTGAAGGACGGCCGCCTTAAGCCAAGCAGGAAGATGCCGGTTACAGTCACCTATCATGACCCCTGTCACATCGGTCGACGTCTGCCAGTCTACGTGCCAGGAGAACCGATTGTTGGACTCTATGAAGAACCGCGGAACATTATCAGGAGTATTCCGGGTGTTCGACTGGTTGAAATGGAACGTATCAAGGAGTATGCCTGGTGTTGCGGAGCTGGTGGCGGTGTATACGAAGCCTATCCGGACTTCAATAAGTTCTCCGCAGCAGACAGGGTAGAAGAAGCGGAGTCAACCGGTGCTGAGGTACTGGTCTCGGCTTGTCCCTGGTGCGAGTGGAATTTTATTGATGCGGTGGCAAGCCATGGCTCTCACCTTCAGGTACTTGATTTAGCGCAAATGGTGCAAAATGCGCTCTAGTGGCCATGGGAGATGATGGATGCCACTCGGTGACGAGAAACACAGTCTAATTCGTAACCGTCTGGTTGATATTCTGGGGCATGAATATGTCTGTGATGATCCGTTAGTGCTCGAGTCATATAGCCGTGAATCCCAGGCGCCAAGCGTCGCTACACGGCGGCGTGCTGCGTTCATTGCTATGCCATGCAGTACCGGTGATGTCCAGGAGATTATTCGTCTGGCGAACCGACTTGGGTTCCCGTATTCAGTAGTGGGGTCGGGCCTTGCCTTTGGTATAACCGCAGCGGTCAAACCATACTGGGTAATTATCGATACCAAGCGCATGAACCGGCTCGTGATTGACCAGCGCAATATGTATGCGCTGATCGAGCCCTATGTGACCCATGCTCAGGTATCGGTGGAGGCGATGAAGACCGGATTGGTCAATGGAACCCCGGAAGCCGGCGCGCAATCTTGCAGTTTGGCCAATCATATTGCTTTTGGTCAACAAGGTACAGCATATCGAAGCGGGTTTGCCGCCAGAAACATCCTTGGGGTTGAATGGGTTCTGCCTACCGGCGATATTTTGCGGACGGGCTCTCTGGCCCTCTCAGGAAACAATTACTCCTGGGGCGAGGGGCCGGGTCCAGATGCCAGAGCAATATTGAGAGGGGTTGTTGGTAGCATCGGCACTCTAGGGATTGTCACTAAACTAGCTATCAAGCTGTTCCCATGGCCTGGCCCAGATGTATTGCCGACAGAAGGGATTGCCCCAAAAAAGAAGTGCGAACTACCTGCTGATAGGTTCAAATGGTGTCTTTTATCCTACCCGACCATGCATCAAGCTATTGATGCTATCTATGAAATTTCACATTGTGAGATAGGTGCAGTGGTTCATATATGGCCGCCTGGCTATTACGACTGGTGGTGGGCGAAGTCGCGTGAGGAATATTGGGACACGTGGGTCTCGGAGTACTGGCTGAAGAACGTCAAGAACTGTGTTGCCATTTGTCTCTGGGGCTGTGCGTCGCCACGACAGGTAAAGTACGAGGAGAAAGTGCTGAGGCAAATCGCCAAGGAGACTGGCGGTACTCCAGTGCCAGATGAAGTCTACCAGCGGTGGGTCCCCTACGCTGCTAATAACTGGATACGCGACACTAACGGATGCCGGATGATGCGTATCGGCGGCGGTTACTCGTTAGTTAATCTGACGATCGACTCTGTTGACGACGGTGAACGGAGCCTACCAGCATCGTGGGAAGTACTGGACAAGTACACGCCGCCATTTTTGGACAGTGCGCATCCGGCCTGGATAGCTCCCTACGACCTCGGTCATTTTTCCCTGGCGGAAGTTGACTTCCCCAGGGAAAAGACTGACGAAAACGATCTGACACTTGCAAAATGCATGACCGAAGTGAGCGCTTCTGGTATAGAAGGTCAGGCTATCAGTACCATTAATATAACCGGTCCCGGGAAAATCTTCTGGCCAGCACACCCTGTAGGTATGAAATTACTCTTGAGCATTAAAAAAAACCTGGACCCTGGTAACCATGCCAATCCTACCCGTATTATCGATATGGAGTCACTCGACAAGACAAAGTAGTTGGAAAGCTTGAGCCTCGGGTGTCCGGGGTACAGGCGAGAACTTATAGTAAATTATATCTGACGTTAACTGTGGTCTTTACATCGTACTAGCTAATGTAAAAATTTGTTCTTTATTGAGTAGTCATAGCATAGGGGTATAGTGAAACTACTTTCTCCAGTCGACAAAGTTGAAGAGGTAGAGCCGCTAATCCAGGCCGGCGCTGACGAACTTTACTGTGGCCTACTAACCGAGGAATGGCACAACCAATACATCGCAGGCTCCATCAACCGCCGTCCCGGCGGCGGTGCTAATTTCACTACGTTCGACCAACTTGATGAGTGTGTCAGCATTGCCCATTCGCACACTATCCCTGTCTTTCTAACACTTAATGAGCACTACTACATTGAAAAACAGTATCCATACATCAAGAATTTCATTGAGAGAGCCGATAGCATAGGTGTGAACGCGCTTATCGTTGCTGACCTTGCCATTCTTCTACTCCTCCGTCAGATGAGGGCAAGAGCTAAAGTAGTGATCAGCACCGGGGGCACTGCCTTCAATTCCGAAGCTGTCAAGTTCTATCAGAACCTGGGTGCATCGAGAATCATTCTTCCCAGGCATCTTACGATTGATGAAATCCAGAGTATCGTGGGGAATGTGAAAGGAATCGATCTGGAGACATTCGTCTTCAACTCTCGTTGTCCTAATGTTGATGGGTTTTGTACCTTTCACCACGGACTTGCTGACAAGTCGATGGACCTGCTTTACCGCAACGCTTGCATGTTGCCATACGACGTTTCGGTAGCGGTTGAAGATGGCGCCGAAGACACAGCGGCACGCATATCAATTAAGCGTCAGCGGATATGGGAACTGGCCCACGTGGACGATTTTCCATGCGGCGCCTGTGCTCTATGGGACTTTAACCAGATTGGGATAAAAAGTGTAAAGATAGTCGGCCGTGGCAATCAGAGTATTCGGAAGTTAACCGATATACGTTTTTTAAGGTCGCTTCTTGACCTGCTGTCTCAAGGGCCAACAAAACAGGAGTTTTATGCTACTGCAAGGAAGCGGTACCAGGAGACGTACAAGCGTCCCTGCCGGGTCTACATGTGTTATTACCCGGAGGTGATGATAGTCTGATGGAACAGGCGTTATTCATTACCAGGCCGGACCACCTGCATTATTGGGCGGAGAATTTTTCATGCTTGTATTTTGGCAACGAGTTTTGTGAGCGGTTGCTTCCAACGTCTGATGAATTAGCGACAGCATTGAAGTTCGCCTGTGATAATGGTGCCGGGTTCGCTCTGGTAACTCCATACGTTACCGAAGCGGGCATAAGGCGAGTCGAGGCACTGTTGGATGCTGTGGTTAATCAGAGGCCTGGTTCTGAAGTCGTATTCAACGATTACGGTGTGCTCAGGCTGATGAGACAGCGATTCCCGAATCTGGTGCCGGTGATGGGACGGTTGCTTAACAAGATGAAGCGTGGGCCCAGATTGATGATGGTCATTGACCGTCTTCCCGAGACTACTATTGAATACTTTAGTAATTCCAGCCTGACAGTACCCTTGGTACAGGAGTTCCTTATGGAACACAGGGTCAGACGTGTCGAACTGGATAACATACTTCAAGGAATTGATTTACCGTTAGAAGGGCTTGAAGTCTCACTCTATATACCATATGCCTACGTGACGACCACCCGGATGTGTCTCACAGCTTCATGCGATGTTCCAGAGATGGAGGAGCAGATTGGTATCTTCCCATGCCGACGTGAATGCCGTAAGTATTCCTTCGGATTGACCAGCGAGATAATGCCGGTGATGTTGATACGCAAGGGGAATACTATCTTTTTTAAGAATACGGCCCTACCGGAGGGCTTTGAAGAGAAGGGCATATCCAGGTTGGTAATTCAGCCGGAAATACCGATGTAATTGTGACAAGTACTGACGCGGCTGGACATGATATGGGCACAACTAGATTAGCTTTACCTCTTTCAGCTTAACGGCGAGGTTTTGGCCAGCCTCTTGCAGAGTTGCACCAGCAACCATCTGACATTTCACCTCACGCACTGGTTGGAACAGCTTGGTGAAAGCTGTACGCTGGAGTTTAGAAGTATCAATTCCCAGGTCTTGAGCCTTCCAGGTCACGAGCGGCTTCTTTTGAGCCTGCATGATTGCGGCCACATTCGCTGAGCGCAGTTCTCCTAACTCATTAGTAGCGGTGATGAGAGCCGGGAGTGATGCTTCAACCGTTTCGTAGCCATCTGAAAGCACCCGCTCTACCCTGACTTTACCGTCGGTTACCTCCACCTTTTTAGCTACAGTGATAGATGGTATCCCCAAGAGCTCGGCCAAGCCAGAGCCTACCTGTCCAGCATCGGTATCCGCCGCCTGGCGGCCGCACATGATCAGGTCATACTTAACTACCTTTTTAACAGCAGCGGCTAGAACATAGGCTGTGAAGTACGGGTCAAAAATATCGAAGGCCGGATCCTCAAGCAATATAAGGTCATCGGCACCCACAGCCAGGGATTTTCTAACTACAGCCTTCGCTATCTGCTTACCCATTGAAATGACGGTAACTTTGCTACCGGAGTTAGCGGCTTTGATCCTGAGCGCCCCTTCCAGTGCATTTTCATCGAAGGGGCTAAGGACTGGTGGTATGCCTTGGGCCGGAATAGCCCGTTTGGCTTCAGTGTCTATTTTGAACGCGGAAACCGGAGCTTCCGGGTCAAGCACTTGTTTCATACAAACGATAATGTTGACAGGCATGGTACATCTCCTCTGTAGTTAGATGAAAGTCCGCTTGGCAGATCAAGGATTATACTGAACTGCTGACATTCATTCAATCTGGGATCCCTGGGTGCGCTTGATATGAGTAGGGGTTGAACACCTTGGCATTCCGGATGCGTAGGGGGTAGAATTTGCCGCAAGTTTCTGAGAATCGCTAATATTAAACAAGAATGTCTATTCTGGGGAACGAAAGATTTGCCGGGGTAGAGGATGAGTTCCGCGTCGTAGGCAGTGACGGCCGCGGTGTCCTGATAGACGAGCTTGTTCGACGCTCAGAACGGTTTTTCTTTGACGAAGCCGTACATGTGCCAGTAATAAAAGGAGACCTACAGCAGGAGCAGGGGAATGGAAGGATATGGACATGGTATGGAGGCACTCTTTACCACGACTATGATGCGGCAGGTAGTCTCGTTGAGGCTACAACCCCGCTTGTTCTCTTACGGGATGGTGTTGATACACTGGTTGACTGTGTTTTGACCCAGCGGGCACAGTTACTCGAGCTGTGTCGCGAGTGCCAGATTACTGGCGTCAGCACCCATCTTAATCTAACACTGGACTCTTTTTTCGCCGGTGATGACCTTTGCCGATTCGAAGCCTCTGTGCCGAGTGACGAATTCGTAAGCGTTCCTGCTCAAAAACTCGGAGCGGATATTGCCCTACTTACGACGCATACAGTAGCACCGGTCCTAGCTTTCTTGCTTTTTAATCGTTATCCCCGTAAAGGAGCGTTGTATCGCCCCAGAAAGAACCGACGGATGGAGCTTTGTCTGCCACACGTGACGGAACCCGAGCAGATGCGGGCCGGCTTTGCCTTCTGGTTTGCGGCAGTTGAATACTTTACCAGTCTAATCAAAGCTGACTTGAGCAAGTATCGGAATTGGCAGGAGAGATATCGGTCGCCGGACTACTTTAGAGCGTTGTTGCCGCATTTTCCGGTGGTTATCCGTGATGTTGCATATCAGCGTCCCAATTATGTGATGGGGTACCAGGTAAGCTCATTACAGGAAACAAACGTAATGGAAATGGGATCTCAAGCCATGATCGGGACTGATCAAGGCGAGATGACAGTAGTGGACATGGGGAAGGCTTATACGGAATCACTGTCACACGATATATTGCGTTTCGGTGGAGCCGGGGCGTTATCGTTGATAGAGGACTATCTGACCGGCCAGAAGTCTCCGATGGTTGATTTTGATGGGACACCTCGATTCTTCAGTCTTCATACAGGCTTCATCGAGGCGACGACAGGAAAGTCAGTAAGGGCTTTCCTTGGGGATCATCGTGTCATAGAACCTGCTACGATTCACCTGAAATTTCTTGAGTCCCCGTGTCGGGTGCTCAGCGTTTACAGCCGGCGATTGCCGATGCGTCTGACAAGAAACCTCGGAACTAAACTTGACTGGAATCACATTACGCTTGAAGTGGTGGAGGAAGACGAATATGTGGTGACACAACACCTTCTTGAGGTACCTCTCAGCGAGGTGGCGGATTATCTCAGAGCTGAAGATTATTGCGGCACGCCGTACGTTTTTCTGGCCGAGATTAAACGTTGGACTAAGGCTGTCAACACCGTATCCAACCCCAGGACTATTTTTGCGTACGGTACCCTTATGTCGCCGGAGCGGAACGAACGCCGTTTCGGCGCAATAGTTACGGAGGTGCGGCGCGGACATGCCTACGGAGAAGCCTATGATTTTGGTGATTTTCCGGTAATAATCGATGACCTTGGCGGGGGTATAGTCCATGGTGTGGTGATTACGCTTGGCAACTTCGAAGAAACCGCTGCTCGGTTCGACGACTATGAAGGAAGCAATGATCCTAACCCGGTCTTCAGCAGGGTTATCAGAGAGGTGATGATAGAGGGCTTCCACCGCGTACCAGCCTGGGTCTACGTTGGCAACAGGAACAATCGCTACGTCGCCGATAAACTCCTCAAGGCACGCCGGTTAACTGGTGTCTGGAGCAAACACGGTTTCCGTATCCATGAGGAGACAAGACGTCCAGAGCCCTGTTAGCGGGAAGAGATGCCAAATTACTTCGACTGAGCGCTTTGTTGAAGCTGAACGATAATGGCCGCCGCGGCGGCCGCTGCAACCCGCCTTTTCTCATCGAATATCTGAGACAGCTTATCTTCAAGCGCTTCCTCACGACTAACAATAGCGCGCATATCCTCCACCAGCGTAGTCTCGCGGTCGACGAAGCTGGTGCCAAAGTCACCAGCCACGAATCGCGGGTTTTCCATGACTGCTTTGTGGAATGGTATGTTGGTTTTGACACCCACGACGATGTACTCGTACAGGGCGCGCCGCATCCTTAAAATAGCCTCCTCCCGATTCCGGCCCCAGACAATGAGCTTGGAAATCATAGGGTCGTAGAGGTGAGGGATGGTGTACCGGGTGTGTACGCCACTGTCCACACGAACACCGATGCCGCCCGGGGACCGATAGCCTCTAAGCTTACCCGGAGATGGTACGAAACCGTTCAGCGGATCTTCAGCATTGATGCGGCACTCGATCGCCCAACCACTCATCTTAATATCTTTCTGCTGAATGCTGAGGGATTCACCTGAAGCAATGCGTATCTGTTCTTTAACGATATCGACGCCAGTGACCATTTCGGTAACGGCATGCTCGACCTGGATACGGGCGTTTATTTCGATGAAGTAGAATTTGTGGTTGGACACGATGAACTCGACCGTGCCGGCATTTTCATAGCCGACCGCCTTCATTGCAGCAATAGCCGCTTCGCCCATTTGTCGGCGCATCCGAGCGTTCAAAGTAGGAGAAGGCGATTCTTCAATCAGCTTCTGGTGGCGTCTCTGGATGGAGCACTCCCTTTCGCCAAGATGGATGATATTCCCGTGCGAATCGGCCAGAATCTGGAACTCGACGTGGTGGGGGTGCGGTATGTACTTCTCAATATACACATCTGGCCAGCCAAAGGCAGTACCAGCGATCTTACGAGACGAGTCCAGCGCTTCCTGTAATTGAGTTTCATTGCTCACAATGCTCATGCCAATGCCACCGCCGCCACCAGCAGGCTTAATTATGACAGGGAATCCAACAGTTTCAGTTATAAGTTTGGCCTGAGCGAAGTCGGCAACCGACTCGTTGGTACCAGGTACTGTCGGCACCCCGGCCGCTTCGACGGCAATCTTGGCGGCGATTTTATTACCGGTCAGGTCCAGCGTACGGCTAGGCGGACCAATAAATTTGATAGCTTCCTTTTCACAGGCTAACCCGAGGTCGGGATTCTCCGATAGAAAGCCGTAGCCCGGGTGGATAGCATCCACTTCGGCTTCTTTAGCGATACTGATAATTTTGGGAATATTCAGATAACTCTCGGTAGCCGGCGCCGCACCAAGGTAAAAAGCCTCGTCAGCGTATTTGGCGAAAAGCGCGTCCTTATCAGCGTCAGAATAAACTGCCACCGAATGTATACCGAGTTCGCGGCAGGCACGCATGATGCGAATAGCAATCTCGCCCCGGTTTGAGATAAGGATTTTGCTGATCATTTGGTATCAATTACCATCAGAACATCCCCGGTAGCGACCACTTCGCCGTCATGAGTGAGCACTTCTTTGACCAGGCCGCCGAATGGTGAGCGGACATCGTTCCGCATTTTCATAGCCTCGATAATGAGGAGGACATCACCTTCTATAACTTTATCTCCAGGTTTTACTTTGACAGTAAGTACCATACCCTGCATCGGAGCGACTACAGCTCCTTCAGGGGCCTCTTTTGGTTTGGCCCTTTCCATCTCGGTAGTCGGTTTGCCGCCTACCGGTGAGATTTTCACCGTGAAGACCTCACCGTCAACATCAATGGCAAACTCCATTGGGGCAACTGTGACTGGAGCGCTGGTCTTAGCCGGCTCAATTGCTGTTGGGATGGACTCTTCCTTAAGCTCCCCGCGCAGGAATTTGGTCGCTACCTGCGGATACAGAGCGTAGGTAATGAGATCCTCTTCCTTTTTGATAATGCCGAGTTTGTTAGCTTCCTCGCTGAGCTTGCCTAGTTCCACAGGCATAACCTCAGCCGGTCGGACATTCAGTGGCTTCTCGCTGCCAATGATGACCTTCCGTATCTCCTCGTTTATGGGAGCCGGAGGACGGCCGTACTTGCCAAGCATATAGTCCCTCACCTCTCCGGAGACCTGCTTGTAACGGCCGCCGGCGAGCACGTTCAGGACTGCCTGGATACCAACAATCTGGCTGGTAGGTGTGACCAAGGGGGGATAACCCATGTCAGCCCTGACGCGAGGTATTTCCTCCATGACGTCTTTAAGCCGGTCCAGAGCCTTCTGCTCCCGGAGCTGGCTCACTAAGTTTGAAAGCATACCGCCTGGAATCTGGTGAATAAGCGCGTTGATATTTACCCGGGTCGCCTCTGCAGTAAACAGCACCCGGTATTTAGCGGTAATATCGGCCACCTCCTCACCTATCTCGTAAAGCAGTTGGAGGTCATATCCGGTGTCATAAGGTGTGTCTTTAAAGGCAGCCGCAACGCTCTCGGTAGGTGGCTGGGAAGTTCCCCATGCCAGGGCCGAGAAGGCTGTATCCATGATGTCTGCCCCAGCTTCGCCTGCGGCCTGGTAGCTCATGGGAGCCATGCCACTAGAACAATGTGAGTGAAGATCGACCGGAATGCTGACTTTGGCCTTGACCCCTTTTATGAGTTCAGCCGCCGCCGGTGGCGAGATGAGGCCAGCCATATCCTTAATGCAGATAGAATCACAGCCAAGGTCCGCTAAAGTAATGGCTAACTGTACGAAGCTCTCTACAGTGTGTACCGGGCTGATGGTATAGCATATGGCACCCTGAACATGTGCACCGCGGCTCTTGGCTATCCTGATGGACGGTTCCATATTACGCGTGTCGTTCAAAGCATCGAATATCCGGAAAACATCAATCCCGTTCTTGACCGACAATCTGATAAACTCATTTAGTACGTCGTCCGCATAGTGCCGGTAGCCGACCACGTTCTGGCCTCTGAGGAGCATCTGGAGACGGGTATGTTTTGCCTTATCCCGCACCTGGCGTAGTCTTTCCCAGGGATCTTCGTTAAGAAAGCGGATGCAGGTATCAAAGGTGGCACCTCCCCACACCTCCAATGAGAAGAAACCCACCCTATCCATCTTTTCGATGACGGAGAGAATGTCCCGGGTACGCATTCTGGTCGCGATTAGCGATTGATGTGCATCCCGCAGTGTGGTATCGGTTAACTGAACGCCCATCTGACTGAACTTCCTCCGGCCTTCACATACCTGTGTCTGGAAACAAACGAGATATTATAACCTACTATGGGGCGAGGCGCTAGAAGAGTAGCGGAATTTGGGACAAGCAAGTGCGTTCCTGTGCCAGAACCAAGAGCAACCTTGAGACCCAGGATAATTACTTACCGCGGGAGCCGTCGAGTAACTGTTTGCCGGCTTCGGAGACTTTCTCGAGGAGCACCATGAGCTGTTGTATCTCTTCGGGCGTCAGACAGGACATAATTTGGCGGATGGACTTACCTGCTTTAGATAGTTCGTAAGCCTTCTTACCTTTATCGGTGAGTACGGCTCTGACTTTATTGCGCCGGTCAAGGTCATGACGCCTTATTATCAAGCCAGCTTTTCCCATAGTTTGCATAAGGTGGCAGACAGTATGGGGCTGACGCATCTCGAGTCGTGCGATACAGGTTGGAGTGGCCCTCTCGCCCAACATGGATATCAGATGCAGTGTTGCTGACTGGCGTACGTTAATACCATATTTTGCCAGTTCTCTATTACGAGCACGTTCTACGATCTCTGATGTACGGCGCAATAGTCTCCAGACAATAAACAGACTGTCTTCAGTGTTCGAGGTTTTCATGATATTCCGGGGCTTCGAAGGCGTGTCGGGCGCCCCAATGTTACGGTTTTTGTCACCGGACTCATGTGAATATCCCAAACCCATCACCTCTTTTAATCAAAATTCTTATCATGCCATTTGCTATAAAGCTGGATTACTAATTTAAGGCGTCGTGCTCACACTACTATTGCCGCTACTCTCTCCCGCCGGTTTCGGAACATGGTGTATATGTACGCAATGATGCAGATGATGCCCCCGATAATCGTCGTTACTGTTTCAGGGAAAGCAAACAGGAAGCCTCCTATCATCATGGATATGCGTGCGGGCAAAGCGAGCTTTCCAGCCCCAACAATATAACGTTCCAGACCGGAGGCAAGAAACCAGATCCCGATGAGTACAAGAAACAGGCTTAATATCACCAGATACCATTCAGTGTTAACAATCAGTATTGCAGGCCGAAGAACGAAGAAAAACGGTACCAGGATGAGCGCTATACCCAGGCGGCATGACATCCAGGCTGTCTTCATCGGGCTTGCCCCGGCAAGGCTGGCCGCCACAAAGGCATGTATCGCCACTGGCGGCGTAAATCCGCCTACACCTACATAAAAAATAAGGAACAGATGAACAGCCAGTATTGATATGCCTCCCGATGCCTGGAACTCGGGGGCCACTTTGCCCAGGGCGACTAATGCAGGGGCCATGGTAACTGCCAGAAACAGATAAGCGGCACGGCCAAGACCGACCATCCCCATAACGATACAGAAGGCAAAGGTAACAAACAGGATTAGATATATATTCTGTCCTCCGAGGCTAACTACATAGTTGGTCAGGCCGGCTGAGAAGCCGGTTTGGTTAAGACCGATAAGGACAAATGGGACACCGATGAAAATAGCCGCGCCATAGTTAATCAGGCCGGCCGCCTCTGAGAGCGAAGTCTCCATCTTGGTCAAAGCTCGCCGTGCACTGTTAGCTAGAGACATCTCGGGTTCGCTCTGCCTGCGTATGGCTAATGCGACTCGCTTCACGCCCCAGGTAGCTAACTGAAGCAAAATCGTAAGGCCAATAGCATAAATCGGGGTAATAGCATCCCAGCGCATATAGACAAGACCAAAGACCAGAAACAGGATGATAAGTAGATAGAGCCATCCGTTTTGCAGAACCTGGCCGATGCGCGGGCATTCATTCCGCGGAAGACCGTGGATCTTATGACGAACGGCGTAAGAATCCACCTGGACCAAAAGAGCGAAATAATGGAGGAATGTAGGTAGGAAGGCTGCAACCATGATATCTGCATACTCTACGCCAGCAATAACCACTACCAGAAAGGCGATTCCACCCATTATCGGTGGCATGGTATCGCCACCTGATGAAGCGCATGTTTCAATGGCCGCCGCGTACTCAGGCGAATAGCCAAGGCGCTTCATGGCCGGTATGGTAAAGGCACCGGTTCCGGCGATGTTAGCGATAATACTGCCTGATAAAGAACCGAAAAAGCCACTTGCTATTACCGATACTTTCGCCGGACCGCCCCGAAAATGCCCGGAAATAGCCGTTGCCAGTTTTAAGAAGAACTCACCACCACCAAGCCCCATCATCATCCCGGCAAAGAGATAGAATCCCAGTACAAGCTCTCCAAATAGCTGTGATGGTAAGCCAAGAATGCCGCCAGCGCTGTAGGCATAATATCCTATGACCTCAGTGAAATTGAAGCTAATAGCGTAGAAGATACCTGGCATCCGTTCGGCAACCATAGGATAAGCGATAGCGACAAGATAAACAATCACCAGAGGCCAACCGCCGATGCGCCTGCCGGATTCAAGGGCGAGCAGGCCCAAGATAATAGCGAAGGCAAACTGTGTAAGACCAGGCGGACGGTCCCAGTTCCGAGCCGCGATTTCGGTAGAGTTCATGAGGAAATAGACCATACAACCGAGCGTGGCCGTGGCCAGGATATAGTCGTACCATGGCGGCGGCTGCCGGCGCCTGCGCATGGAAGCCCCCAGACCCATAAAAATATTGAAAGCCAGGACAGTCAGGAGAAGATAGTAATACGGCGTGGATGAAAGAATGGTGCCAAAAACGGGAACCGAAAACCAGTGAAGGATAAAAAGTATGGTGGCAACAACCGGGCCGACCAGGAATATCACCTTGATTGGGAGCGGCATCAGGGCGTAACGGCTCAGCCCCTGCTTTCGCTCACGGGTAACTGGTCTGGCCTCACCCATACTCAAATCGGTTTCCCTCCGTTTAGAGAACTATAACCAGTCACAGTTCACAAATTGTAACAAAGCATGGTATGGGGTGCCTGAATATCAGGAGCCCCTGGTCCGGGAAGTTGGCAATTACTCCCGTGGACCAGGGGGCTCTTCTAAAATCTCTACCTATTTAATTTCGAAATAGGTAACTGCCTTACCGGTCTTACCATCCGGCGCAGTAATGTTGACAGTCAGCGTGGTCTTGCCCCGAGTTACACGTACCGGGTCGAGTGCGCCTTTCCATGCGACATTGCCATCGGCATCAGCCACTTGTTCGGGCTTGGTAAAGACTATGCTGCTTATTACGCCAGAAGAGTACATCATGGTAAGTTTACACTTTGCACCAGGAACGGTCTTGGCTACGACCACTACATCACCGCCGGGGCTGACCGGATCGGTCACCGAGACAAACTTGAACGCAACATCACCGGTAACGCCTGGTTCTGGAGCCGGTGCAGCAGGTGTTGGAGACGGTTCGGGCACAGGGACCTTGTAGCCTGGAGATGGTATCACAGGAGCGTTTTCAGTGAGGCTGGGATGTACCCGCAACAGTGGTATCTTCTTTTCGGCCTTGTAGTTTTCCCAGAGTTCAAGCCATTTCTGATTGGTCGGCGATACGGTTATCTTCTGAGCATCGGCCTTGGCGATGGCCTCGTCATAGGCTTTAACATACGATTCGCAGAGGTCATAGTTGTACTGACTGCGCTTCTCATGGGCGTCGGTCCAGACGCCCTTCTCAATGAGAAACTTCTTAAGACCCGGGTGAACCGGGAAATATATCGTCTTCAACCCTTCCTTTATGCTATCCAGTGTCATCCACCGGTTAGTCTCGTGAGCGTCTTTGAACAAGTTGTAGTTATCATCGAACCACTTGGCGATGTGGTAAATGAGTTCCGTGTCGGCTTTGCTTGAGGTGAAGAGCCAGCGATAGCTTGACATGACCCAGGTGCCGCGAATAGATGGCGGAGCATTTTCTGCGGGGCCGAGGCCGTAAAGTGGGCCAATGGCAGTAAATGCCTTGGCGCCCTCCGTATCCTTTTCCGGGTTCATGTCAATGTACCGCGCGCTTTTGGGGCCTGCCACAGCTTCGTAAATGTACGGCCCGGATGGCGGGGCAAAAGCAAGGTCGGCGCGACCATCAACCACGGCCCGAACTGCGCTTGTAGTATCACCGGTCTCAACCCACAGCACGTCATCTTCCTTAAGACCGGCCCAGTTAAGAAGCGCCAGGTAGGGATTCATCATACCGGTTGTCTTGCGGGAAATTCCCATCTTCATCCCGGGCTTGATATCACGCGGCGTTTTGATGGGTGAATCACCGCGCACCACGAAACCGGTGCTACCGTAGGAAGACGAGTACACCAGCATGGGGATAAATGGACCACCGTCGCGTACAGCATACTCATCAAGCCCCATGACGGCATTGGCTACCGCTGAAGCGGAAAAATCGGCGAATGCAAACTTGTTCTCCTTCACTCCCCGGGTGGCCATAACATAGCTGTCCTCAGACTGCACCCGGACCAGCATGCCGGTCTTAGCCTCCAACATTGAAGTGACACTGACCAGCTTGACCTGCCCGGACGAACCCATACCAAGGACGTGTATGGCATTTGGCCATTTCCAGGCGGCTGGTTGTGTAGTCGGTGTTGGGGCGGGAGAGGTGGCTGAGGGCGTGCTGGTAACTACAGGTGTCTGGGGTGACGGTGCACCGGTACAACCGGCGAAGATTACGCTGAAAGTCAGTGCCGCTGCCAGCCCTGCTACAATGAGGCTCTTTAATTTTCTGCTCATTATCTGCCTCCCCTTTGTATTCGGAACTTAAGCACCATCATACATTAACGATAACTACCAGGACAAAGGTGCCTTAATAACTCTAAGACCAGACCCCAGAATTCAGTAAAGTCCGGGGACAAAACTCCCATTCATTGAATCTTCGGCAGTTTATCAACAACTTTGGCGGTAAATCCTATTCGACCTCTCTGGAATTCACGCGTCTCCTAGGCTGGAGAGCCTTAAAACAATTTCGATTATCGAGGTCGATATAACCATCTTAGGTCTACCCGTCAGATTCTGTCAAGCCCTCGCACATTTATACTGTTATGTAAAGTTTATTTCTTGACACGCCGCACTTCCTAGACTATATTAGCGGCAAGCGTCGGAGTCTGATAATTTTAGTCTTAAAGAGGTGAAACTTGGGCAAAAAGATCGGGATTGGGGTCGGAGCATTCTTCGGAGTTGTCGTTATTGTCCTTGTTATTGTAGTCGTCATGATGTTCCAGAAACCATCAGCACCAGCGCCGCCTCCCCTCGCGCCATCTACCGGCACAAGCCAGCCAGCACCATCACTCCAACAGCAGGTGCAGGATGTTCAGAAGGCAATACAAAAAGCACAGGAAACCGGCCAACCTCAGGATATTACTCTTATCATCACTGAGCAGCTGGCCAACGATGAGATAGCCAAGGCACTCAAGAGTTCGCCAGCTACTGGTGACTTAGTCCTCAAAGAGGCCACCATATACTTCCGCAAGGGAGTCATGGAAATGCACATCAGCGCTAACATCATGGGCGTTTCCATATACCCCAAAGTTAGGTCTGGCGTTATTGTCCAGGATGGCAAGCCGGTTGCGCAGAACCTGACCGTTGATCTCGGCATGGTCGGCTTGCCAGGCACGATAAGCGACATGATTAAGAAGACCGTAGAAGACCAGTTTGAGGCTCTCTTAAAATCATTCGGGACAACCATCTCATTCAAGTCTGTCCAGATAGAAGACCTGAGGATGGTCGTTCAAGGAACCGCCAAGAAAGCGTAGCCGTAATCAGGCTAACAAACATGATTCTGGGGGTGTCTCAAGACGCCCCCAGTTTTTTCCAGGCATCATACACCCTCGACTCAAGCTCCTTACGCCCGCAGTCGGTATTTATGACTACCGCGGCACGTTTTACCTTACTATCTGGCGGTAACTGATGTTTAAGTCGCTCTCTCACCACCTCCTCTTTAAACCCCTTCTGCTCCGTTAACCGCCTTATGATGGTTTCCTCGGAGGCTACTGTCAGCCATACCTGGTCAACTATAGACAACGTCCACTCTGCTTCGAACAACAATGGCGCTTCAACAACTACTACTTTTACTCCCTGTCTTCGGCACAATTCGATAGCATCCTTAACCATTTGAACAATTCTCGGGTGGGTAATCTGATTCAGCCTCTCAAGGGCTACAGGGTCGGAAAACGCCGCCTCGGCCAGCTTCTTCCGGTCGATCTCGCCGTCACTCCCAACCACCCTTTCCCCGAACGTAGCGACGATTTCCCTCCACACCGAACTACCATGCCTCAGCGCCTCATGGCCCAGCCTGTCAGCATCAACAACACACGCACCAAGTCCAGTCAATATTCCAGAAACAGTGCTCTTCCCCGTACCTATATTGCCCGTAAGACCAATAACAATCATCTTATGGCTATTTTAGAGCCGATACTAACGGCCTGTCTATCCAAAGCCACCGACGGTTTCTTGCAGGCTATGGTGATTGTCAGGCGGCGAGGCACTTAGCAGCTTTATGTGGCGAAGGAAAGGTACACGGTAAAACCGAGAAGTGCCGCCGCCAGCGGTTGGAGAACACCTGAATAGTAACCCTCATGAGTGAAGTGATAGATGCCAGCGACCAGGAGTACCACAGCAATAGTAATTAAGAGACAACGCTCCATGATTAACCGCCATGTCTGGCGTCCGGTTGCATTTCCGTTTGATAGCCAGAGGCACAGACCCAGAACAGCGCCGGTCGCGGCCTCAGTGATGAACGAGGGCAAGCCACCGGTAGCAAAGTGGTAGAAAGCCTGAATAAAGACCATCAGGGTAACAGCAAGGACGATTGTCCGCCGGACGAGAAACCGTCTGGCTGGAACCCATCCTCTCACCGGCGCCTCCTTGCGTTACTATACTTCTTCTATATTAAATACCAGGCTATACCTCGCGGAACTCACCTTCGACAGTCCCCTCGTCTCCACCCTTACCACCCTTAGGGCTTTGTCCGTCGGGGGGTGGGCCACCACCCGGTGGTGCACCGCCTGGTGGAGGACTGCCGGCCTGGCCGTAGACCTTGGCGCCGACTTGCTGGAGAGCTTGTGACAACTCCTCCATGGTGCGGCGTATATAAGCAATATCCTGACCCTGGATAGCGGTGCGCAGTGCAGCAATCTTTCCCTCGATTTGTTGTCTCAAATCGGCGGGGACCTTATCCCCAAGCTCACGTAAGGTACGCTCGGTGGTGTAGATCATGCTGTCGGCGGCATTCTTAGTCTCAACCTCTTCCTTCCGCTTGGTATCATCCGCGGCGTGAGACTCTGCTTCCCGGCGCATCTTTTCGATGTCCTGCTTGCTGAGTCCACTGGAAGCGGTGATGGTAATCTTCTGCTCACGGCCAGTCCCCTTATCGCGGGCATGGACGCTGAGGATGCCGTTGGCATCGATATCAAAAGTCACTTCGATTTGCGGCAGACCGCGCGGCGCCGGGATGATGCCGTCAAGCATGAAGCGGCCCAGCGTACGGTTGTCGGCGGCCATCGGTCGCTCGCCCTGGAGCACGTGGATTTCAACGCTCGGCTGGTTATCGGCGGCTGTACTAAAAACCTGGCTTTTAGAAGTAGGTATGGTGGTATTGCGGGGTATTAGAGGCGTCATTACCCCGCCAAGTGTTTCGATACCCAGAGTAAGCGGCGTGACATCGAGTAAAAGGACGTCCTTGACCTCGCCCTTAAGGACGGCGGCCTGGATGGCGGCACCGCGGGCGACCGCCTCGTCAGGATTGACGCCTTTGTTTGGCTCCTTACCAAAGAACTGCTTGACGATATCCTGCATCTTAAGCATGCGGGTCTGGCCGCCAACCAGGACTATCTCATTGACCTGTCCAGCGGTCAGATTGGCATCGGCAAGCGCCTGTCGGCAAGGCCCAATGCTCCTTTCCAGCAGATCCATCGTAAGTTGTTCAAACTTGGCGCGGCTGAGCGTCATGTTCAGGTGCTTCGGCCCGCTGGCGTCAGCACTGATAAAGGGCAGGCTGATGTCAGTCTGGGCAACGCCGGTCAGCTCGCGCTTAGCCTTCTCCGCCGCGTCCTTAAGGCGCTGGAGGGCCATCCGGTCTTGCTTCAGGTCGATCCCAGTTTCCTTCTTGAACTCAGCGACAAGCCAGTCCATGATTCTCTGGTCAAGGTCATCACCGCCGAGGTGAGTATCGCCATTGGTCGCCTTCACCTGGAAAGTGCCTTCGCCGATTTCAAGGATGGATATATCAAAAGTGCCGCCGCCAAAGTCGTAGACGGCGATAATCTCGTCCTTCTTCTTGTCTAGACCGTAAGCCAGCGAGGCCGCGGTCGGCTCGTTAATGATGCGCAGAACGTTGAAACCGGCGATGGTCCCGGCGTCTTTGGTCGCCTGGCGCTGGCTGTCATTGAAGTAGGCCGGTACCGTCAGCACCGCATCGGTGATTTTCTCACCCAGATAAGCCTCGGCGTCAGCCTTAAGTTTCTGCAAGATCATGGCGGTGATTTCCGGCGGGCTGTATTCCTTCCCGCCCATGATGATGTGAGCGTCGCCGTTGGATGCCGGGACTATTTTGTAAGGCAAGCGCTTCATGTCATCCTGAACGGTAGTGTCAGTGAACTTGCGCCCCATCAGGCGCTTGATGCTGTAAACAGTGTTCTCGGGGTTGATGATTGCCTGGCGCTTCGCCAGGAGGCCTACAGCTCTTTCACCAGCCTTGGTGATAGCGACAACCGAAGGGGTCAGGATTTCCCCCTCCGCGTTGGGTATCATCTTGACCTCGCTGCCCTCCATGACGGCCATCTTGCAGAATGTAGTGGCAACGTCGATTCCTATTGCTTTAGCCATTGTCTTCCTCCTTCTTCGTGGCATCCGGATTCTTCTCTCTGCTGGTCCCCTTTTCCAGTTTACGCTTGTCCTTTGTGGATGTTTCCGGCTTCTGTCCGTTGCCGACTACAACCAGGCTTGGCCGGAGTACGGCGTCCCTTATCAAATAGCCTTTCCGCAGTTCCTGAATAATCACGCCCTCTTCACCTTCAGTTCTCATGACCGCCTCGTGGTACTTGGGATCGAACGGCATCCCTAATGCCTCAATGACAGTGATGCCGTAGCTATCGAGGAAGCCTTTCAGCTTGCGCTCAATCATGTGGAGGCCATTCACCCACTCGGCAGTTGAGGACTCTACCGGCATTGACCTTACGGCCAGTTCGAATTCATCCACTACCGGTAGCAGGGCCAGCAATACCGCGTTTCTCACCGAATCAGCCATCTCAACTCTTTCCCGCTCAGCACGCTTCTGGTAATTCTGGAAATCAGCCTGGGCCCTCTGCCAGTTAACCAGGAAGCGCTCTGCTTTGGATTGCTCATCAGCAACTCTTTTCTCGAGCGCTTCGATGGCAGATGATACATCCTGTGCTGTAGTTTCCGTGTTTGAAGTGTTCAAGTTCTCTTCGACCACTTGTTTCGTCCTTCGTCAGGTGTTTATCGTTTGCGCTGGTAAAGGTCAATAAGCAGGTTGCTAAGGACGTGGCAGAAGTACCGGACAGCAGCGATGGAATGCCCGTAGTCCATCCGGGTAGGGCCGAGCACGCCGATAGTGCCGCCGATATCATCGGGTATTCCGTAGCGGCCAAAAACAACGCTCAGGTCACGGAGGGCGTCCTGCTGGCTTTCCTCGCCGATAAGTACGTTGACGTCACTCTCTTTGGTCTGGCGCGATAGTATCGAACTCAACCACTCGACGTTCTCCATGAGTTCCATGATATTGAGCATGCGGCCGCTTGGCAGAAACTCCGGCTGGTTCAGCATGAGACGCAATCCTTCGAGGTAAGGCCGTTCCGGGCCAGTCCGGTCCTGTTCTTCGATAACGTCAAGCACGGCATTAAGAATATGGCGCTCGAGCGCAAGCAGTTCTACCTTCTTGCGGCGTATCTCGCTGCTGGTCATAGCACTGAAGACAGTGTTGAGCTTATTGGCAACTCTGACCAGCTCGTCCTGGCTAATCGGCTCAGCAAAGCTGAGCAACTGCTGTTTGATTCGGATTTCGTGTAGCACTACTATTAGCAAAGCAAGCCGGTCAGCAAGACTGACGAGTTCCACATGCTTGAGCCTGGCGGTCGGAGCTTTAGGCATAGTGACAAGAGCCGTGTTATGGGCAAGCCTGGCCAAGAGCGATGCCGCCAGCTTGACCCACTCCTCCGCATCCCCCTCGCTCTCTTCAAAGAGCTTGTTAATCAAGCGTTGTTCGGCAGACGAAAGTTCGAGGTCCTGGGCCAGAGACTGAACATAATGGCGGTAAGCTTTGGCCATAGGCACAATGCCCGCAGATGCATGCGGGCGGGAGAGGTAGCCCTGCTCCTCGAGCCGTGCCATATAATTCCGCACCGTAGCCGGGCTTACCCCCAACTGATAATTGCGGACAAGCATTTCCGACGCCACAGGCGCTGCCTTGGCGATGTACTCCTGCACTATGATCCTGAGTACAAGCTCCTGTCTTGCCGCGAGAGCCCGGCTCATTTTTTTAGCACTCTCCTCACCTATCTGCTAATTTTGCACACTCTACCACTTTAAAGAGGGTTTTTCAAGGGGTCAAACCATGGGAAATCAGGTTGGCGCGGTGCGGGAAATCAGCGGCGTAGTACGACCGAATTAAGTAAATCACGTGTTGACCGAATGGCTGAGGCGATGTTAAGATTTTCAAGATTTTATTCCGCTAATTCCCAACAGTCAGGAGAGAAAACCATCAGTACCCAACGTGACCCTGAATTTTCCAGCATACTCAAAA
The DNA here is from genome assembly GCA_040753815.1 of Chloroflexota bacterium. GTDB lineage: Bacteria > Chloroflexota > Dehalococcoidia > GIF9 > JBFMDU01 > JBFMDU01. The sequence continues at coordinate 69,121 of JBFMDU010000014.1, read as the reverse complement.
ATGAGACCGAGCGCCAGAAGCATACCATCAACCTGATTGCCTCGGAGAACTACGCCAGCCGCGCTGTGCTGGAGGCGCAGGGCTCGCTTTTTACCAACAAGTATGCTGAAGGCTACCCGGGGGGGCGCTACTACGGCGGCTGTTCCAATATGGACGCGGTAGAGAACCTGGCCATTGAACGGGCCAGGAAGCTGTTCGGGGCGGAGCATGCTAACGTCCAGCCGCACAGCGGCACCCAGGCCAACATGGGTGTCTACCATGCCTTACTGGAGGTCGGCGATACCGTTTTGGCGATGAGCCTGAGCCATGGTGGGCACCTGAGTCACGGCGACCATATCTCCTTCTCCGGACGCTACTACAAGTTCGTGCACTATGGGGTAAGCCAGGGGAGCGAGCTGCTCGACTATGACCAGATTGAGAAGCAAGCCCTTGAGTGCCGCCCCAGAATGATTATTGCCGGGGCGAGTGCTTATCCCCGGTTAATTGACTTTGCCAGGTTCCGCGCTATCGCCGATAAAGTAGGAGCCTTGCTTCTGGTTGATATGGCGCACATCGCCGGACTTATCGCCGCCGGGATACATCCGTCGCCGGTATCTTATGCTGATGTTGTCACCTCATCTACCCATAAGACACTGCGCGGGCCGCGCTCCGGCTTTATCCTCTGCCGCCAGCAGTATGCTTCCAAGATTGACTCCGGCGTCTTCCCTGGTATCCAAGGCGGGCCGCTGATGCATGCCATAGCGGCCAAGGCGGTCGGGTTCTACGAGGCAATGCAGCCGGAGTTTGTCGAATATCAGCATTCGGTGGTGCGCAACGCCGCCGCCCTGGCGGATGAGTTGAAGCAGGCCGGACTGCGTCTGGTATCGGGGGGCACTGATAATCATCTGGTCCTGGTTGATTTGAATTCAACTGGTTTGACCGGTCGGATGCTGGAGCAGGCACTGGAGAGCGTGAACATCCAGGTGAACCGCAATGCGATTCCCTACGACCCAAAGCCGCCGCGGATAGCCAGCGGCATCCGCCTCGGAACACCGGCGATGACCACACGTAGCTTTGGGACAGGTGAGTTCAAACGTGTGGCTCAGTTAATGGTTAAGGTGCTGTCCTCGCCGGACGATGCCCGCGTCCGGAAGCAGGTCAGCGCCGAGGTAGCCGACCTATGCAAACGTTTCCCAATTCCTGATATTGCCTAGTTCTGGCCCTACCCGGCATCCTTGCTCGTTCACACGTGTCAGCGGATGTACATTTCGTGCTATAATCACCTCCGGCTTTCCAGCGTTATTACCATGTGAGGTCAGGAATGGATGATCTCAAGGTATTCAGCGGCAACGGCCATCCCGCTCTGGCCAGGGCAATCTGCGACTATTTAGGCATGCCTTTAGGCAAGGTCGAGGTCTTCGAGTTCAGCAACGAGAATATCTTCGTACGCGTTATGGAGAATGTCCGCGAACGGGATGTTTTCGTCGTCCAGCCGCTGTCGTCGCCGGTGAGCAAGAATATCGTGGAACTGTTGATTATGCTGGACGCTCTGAAGCGGGCTTCCGCCAAGCGTATTACTGCGGTGGTGCCGTACTACGGCTACGGGCGTACCGATAAGAAGGACCAGCCGCGGGTACCCATTACCGCCCGCCTTATCGCCGACCTTCTGACGGTGGCCGGGGCCAACCGTCTCCTCACCGTTGACCTGCACGCCCCGCAGATACAGGGCTTCTTCAGCATACCGGTGGACGAGCTTACCGCGATGTATCTTTTGAGCACTTACGTTCAGAAGAAAGGGTTTAAGGACATCGTCGTAGTAGCCACTGATATCGGTATCTCCAAGAAGTCCCGGGACCTTGCGGCCAGACTTGGCGCTCCGCTGGCCATCATCGAGAAGCGGCGTCTCGGCAACAATGATGCTACCGAGACTCTGAATATCATCGGCGATGTACATGGTTTACGCGCCCTGACCTTTGACGATGAGATAGACACTGCCGGTTCGCTGGTCAACGCCGCCGATGTCCTCCTGAAAGCCGGCGCTACCGAGGTCTATGCGGCCTGCACTCACCCGGTCTTTTCCGGGCCGGCCCTGAAGCGTATTGCGGCTTCACCCATCAAAGAAGTTATTGTCACCGATACCATACCGTTGAACGGCGAGAAAAAGCTGGACAAGATTACCGTCCTCTCTGTGGCTTCCCTACTTGGAGAGGCTATCCACCGTATCCATACCGGCCTGTCCATCGGCGCTATGTTCGAAAGCGGTTGAGACCGTGTTCAAGTGGTTTAACGGCCTGCTCGACTCCAATGAAAAGGAGTTGAAGCGGCTCCAGCCCATCGTCGCCCGGATCAACTCTCTCGAACCCGAGTTCCAGAAACTTACCGACGCCGAACTCAGGGCCAGGACCGACCAGTTCAGGTCCCGCTTCAAAAACGGCGAGACCCTGGACCAGCTTCTGCCCGAAGCCTTTGCTGCGGTCAGAGAAGCCGCCAGGCGCACTATCGGCCAGCGTCATTATGACGTGCAGTTGCTGGGTGGCATGGTCCTCCACCATGGCAAGATTGCCGAGATGAAGACCGGCGAAGGCAAGACCCTGGTGGCGACCCTTCCCCTGTACCTCAACTCGCTGGCCGGTGAAGGCTGTCACCTGGTCACGGTCAACGATTACCTGGCCCGGCGCGACGCCCACTGGATGGGGGCTATCTATCATGCCCTCGGCGTCAGCGTCGCCGCGATTCACGGCCAGGAAACGGCCGGACTGTACCAGCCGTCATATTTGTATGACCCGGCGCATGTCGATTCCAACCACCCGTCCATGCCCCACTTGCGTCCAGTCAGTCGGCGGGAGGCTTACCAGGCAGATATAACTTACGGGACTAACAACGAGTTCGGCTTTGACTATCTCCGGGATAACATGGTGGTTGACCCTTCCCAATGCGTCCAGCGGCCGCTCAACTATGCCATCGTCGACGAGGTGGACAATATTCTTATTGACGAGGCGCGGACGCCGCTCATCATCAGCGGGTCGGCGCAGGACTCTAACGAGAAGCGCCGTAAGCAGATGGAGGAATACCGGCCGTTCGCCCGTATCGCAGCGCAACTACGGGAAGGCTCGGACTACGAGATAGACGCTAAGAGTAAGTCGGTCACCCTCACCAACGACGGCGACGCCAGGGTTGACCGGCTCCTCCGTACCCAAGGGCTGCTCCGTGCTGAGTCCCGTCACGAGTTAGAAGCCCATCCGGAGAACGCGGTGCTGGTGCACCGGATTGACAATGCCGTCCGCGCCCAGGTGATATTCAAAAAAGACCGTGACTATGTTGTTGACCCTAAGGAGGGCGTCATCATCGTTGACGAGTTCACCGGCCGTAAGATGTTCGGCCGCCGCTACTCGGACGGCCTCCACGAAGCGCTCGAGGCCAAAGAAGGCGTCGTCCCCAGGCGGGAGATGGAGACACTGGCCACCGTCACCTTCCAGAACTTCTTCCGTATGTATAAGAAGCTGGCGGGCATGACCGGCACGGCACTCACTGAGGCAGAAGAGTTCTTCAAGATTTACAAGCTGGAAGTGGTCGTTATTCCCACCAACCGGCCGATGGTCCGTGAGGACAACACTGACCAGATTTACAAGGACGAAGCCGCCAAGTTCAAAGCGGCGGCCAACGAGATCGAGAAGTACTACAAGGAAGGCCGGCCGGTGTTAGTGGGCACGGTCTCAATTGAGAAATCTGAGGTATTGAGCGACCTTCTCAATAAAAGAGGCATTCCCCACCAGGTGTTGAATGCCAAGCACCATGAGAAGGAAGCCGCCATTATCGCTCAGGCAGGCCGCATTGGTGCTGTGACCGTAGCCACCAACATGGCCGGACGAGGCGTGGATATCATACTGGGCGGCAATCCAGAGGGACAGGACCCTAAAGAGTGGCAAACGGAACATGACCGGGTAGTCAGTCTCGGCGGACTGCACATTGTCGGCACCGAACGGCATGAGGCACGCCGCATCGATAACCAGTTGCGCGGCCGCGCCGGACGTCAGGGAGACCCGGGCAGTACCCGTTTCTATATCTCGCTGGAAGACGATGTCATCAAGCGCTTCGGCGGCGAGAGGGTCAAAGGAATCATGGAGTGGGCGGGGTTCGATGAGAATACCCCGATTGAGCACGGCATGGTCAGCAAGGCCATTGAGAACGCTCAGGTGCGTACCGAGGGCTACCATTTCGATATCCGCAAGCACCTCGTTGAGTATGACGACGTTATCAACAAGCATCGCGAGGTGATTTACGAGGAACGCCGGAAGGCTATCTCCGGCACCGACCTCAAGGCCAATATCCAGGCGATTGTCAACCGCGAAATCGATGCCCTGGCGGCGGCCCATTATGGCACCCGTCTCGACCCGGATGTTCTCGGCCTGCTCCAGGAAGTCAGCGTCATCTTCCCGCTTGCGCCGGATATGACGCCTGAGTCCCTCACCAATCTGGGTAAAAAAGAGGTGGTGGGAAGGCTCAAAGAGACGGCGAAACGTGCCTACGAAGAGCGGGAAGGGGAGTTCGGCGCCGAGAACATGCGGGTGGTTGAACGTCTGGTGATGCTCCGGGCGATTGACGAGCACTGGAAAGAACACCTCAATACCATGGAGGATATGCGGCAAGAGGTCGGCCTCCATGCCATCGCCCAGGAGCGTCCCGTGACCGTGTACCAGCGGGAAGGTTTCCGGCATTTCAACGAGATGATGGCCAGCATCCAGCACGATGTGGTGCGGATGATCTTTCGTGTCAGACTGGAGAAGAAAGGTGAACCGCCCCCACCGAAGGCTGCAGTACCGGCTAGCAAGACGGTCGGGCGTAACGACCCTTGCCCCTGCGGGTCGGGTAAGAAATATAAGAAGTGCTGTGGCCGATAGTGTGGTATTGATAAATCCCTCTCCCTTGAAGAGAGAGGGCAGGGGCGCACCCAACCAGATATCTCACTACGTTCGATATGGTGTATGCGAAAGTGTTCGAGGTTATTTGCGGGTAACGGCAACCATTTCGAGGGTTCAGTCCCGAGAAATCCGGCGGGGATGGGGATTATTCAAGTATGAACAACACTGAAATCGCTAAAGTCTTTGAGGACATCGCCGATTTCCTTGAGCTTAAGGGTGAGAACGTCTTCAAAATCCGGGCGTACCAGCGGGCAGCGCGGGCAATAGGCTACCTGCCGAAAGAAATTGAGGCGATGGCCGGGGCGGGTGAGGACCTGAAAGCCATACCGGGTGTCGGCGAGGCGATTGCCAAAAAGATTACTGAGCTTCTCACCACCGGCAAGCTGAAGTACTACGATGAACTCCGCGCCGAATTCCCCCCGGGCATCAGCACCCTGCTTACCATCCCGGGCATTGGCCCCAAGACCGCCATGAAGCTCAGCACCGAGCTTGGCGTCCGGAGCGTTGACGAGCTTGAGCAGGCGATTAAGGACGGCCGGGTGGCCAGGCTTTTCCGGATGGGCGACAAGACTGCTGAAAACATCCTGCGGCAAATCCAGATGGTGCGTCATAAAGACACGCGCATCCCCATCGGCGAAGCTCTGCCCGTCGTCGATCAAATAATTGATGCCCTGAAAGCCATCCCCGGCGTTAAGAACCTGACGCCGGCCGGCAGTGTCCGGCGGTTCCGTGAGACCATCGGCGATATTGACCTTATGGGCACAGCAGACGACCCGGAAGCGGTTATCCAAACGTTCGTGCGTCTGCCGCTGGTAAGGCAGGTGCTCGGGCAGGGCCCGACCAAGGCCAGCGTCATCGCGGCCAACGGTCTTCAGGTCGATTTGAGGTTTGTCGAGCACGACTCTTTCGGCTCGCTTCTCCAGTACTTCACCGGCAGTAAGGAGCACAACATTATTCTCCGGGAGAGAGCGGTCAAGCAGGGCCTCAAGCTGAGCGAGTACGGTATTACCGACCGGGCTACTGACAAATTGGAGAAGTTCGCCAGCGAGGAGGCCTTTTACCGGCGGCTTGGCCTGCAATACATACCGCCGGAAATCCGGGAAGCCATGGGGGAAATCGAGCGGGCGGAGCAGGGTACGATACCGGAACTGGTCGAGTTTGCTGATATCAGGGGCGACCTCCATGTCCATACCGACTGGAGCGACGGGCAGAACACGCTTGAGGAAATGGCCGAGGCCGCCATAAAGCAGGGCTACGAATACCTACTGATCACCGACCACTCGGCCGGGCTAGGTGTGGCGCACGGGCTGGACAGAGACCGGCTCAACCGCCAGCTTGAGGGTATTGCCGCTTTGAACCGCCGGTTTACCAGGTTCCGATTGCTGGCCGGCGCTGAAATTGACATCCGGGCTGACGGGAGCATTGACGCCCCGGAGGATATGCTGTCAAAGCTGGATATCGTGGTCGGCGCAGTACATTCGGCAATGGGCCAGTCTAAAGAACGCATGACTCGACGGATACTCGGGGCGATTGCCAGCCCGCACATTGACATCATCGCCCACCCGACCTGCCGGCTCATTGGCGAGCGCGAGCCGTCCGAAGTTGACCTTGAGGCGGTCTTCAAGGCGGCCCTGGAGCATGGCAAGGCGCTGGAGATAAACGCCATGCCATCGCGACTTGACCTCAAAGACATTCATGCCTACCGCGCCCGCGAGCTGGGCGTCAAGCTGGTTATCAGCACCGATGCCCACCAGGCGGGACATCTGCCGCTGATGCGCTTCGGGGTTGGCGTCGCCCGTCGCGCCTGGTGCGAGGCGAAGGACATTCTGAATACCCGGCCGATGAAGGAGTTCCTGGCGGCGTTCCGGTTGTCTTAAGTTTGCGGCTGACTTGTCATTCCGGGGGAGCTTCACCCTCTTATGTCATTCCGAGGGAGCGAAGCGACCGAGGAATCTGGGGGTTGGGACTCCATAGTTGCCTTCTATCGTGCCACTAGGTGTCCAAACGGGCCATCGTAATAAAGTTCTTCCGGAGCAGGCGGCCGGGGGATTTCACCCGGCCTTTCCACAGTGCGGCGGATGAGAGCGCCCCAGTTGCGAACGCCTTTTAGCGTTTTGATAAACCTGATAGCGGCTTCAATGCGCTCCGGGCTATGCCGCTCAACAAACGAAGCAGCGTCGCTAAAACCGTAGCGGTTCAGTTTTTGAACCAGTTCATGGTGATGATGATTATCTATATCTCTATATTCTGGATGTATAACATCATCATTACCACCCCTCCCCCCACTATCATGTATTGGTTCATCCGGCGAACCAGTAGAAGCCAAGAAGTTGTGGCTGGAGGTCACTCCTGGTTCACTCACTGAACCAGAGAGCGCAAGTGGGACGATGTAGACGGACGACCCGCGGGCATAGGACCGTCGCAGAGAAAGCCATCCGGCAGCGACGGCGTCGCTGATGGCGTTGGTGATAGTCCGTCGGTTGGAGAAGCCGCAGGCGCGCTGCAGCTCGCGGTAGGTCACACAAGCGATGATTACCCGCCGCCCGTCCGGACCAACGCTCTCCTTGCCGTTTTCGGCAATGTAACAAACGATGCGGATTGCGGCAAACGACCCGGACATGACGGCTTTGGCGAACCAGTCGGGCAGCATGGCTCAACCTCTAGAACACGTGTTCTACACTAATACTGCACCATGCCGACCGCATCCGTCATCAAGAAAATGTCGCTTTCGGTGTCAGGCATGTTATTTTGCCAGTTTCCAGAATTGTCCGGGGGTCGTGGTAGAATGTGCTAGTCCTGATCTACGCGTTCAAAGTTACAGGATTCGGGTAAAGTTGGATGGATAACTGAGCGATTACGAAAGAATGAAACAAGTAGTAATTGAAAATCCTGTCCTGAACTCTCCCTTCGATGAGCCTACGCGCCATTATCGCTTTGGCGATGAGGGCATCACCAACGAAATTGTGGAAGCGCGGCGAGTAAGCTCTTATTTTATTCCGATCGCCAAACCAAAGAGTAAGGGCAAGGCGGCCCAACTTGCCTTTGATACCGAATGGACACAAGACCGGATAGAGGAAAACGTCTTCATTAACCGTGTACGCGGCAGAGTGTCCGCGTGGCGCAAGGGCAACTACCAGGGTATCACCAGGACCACACGCAGCCTTCTGGAATACTGGACTAATCCATCCCGGGAAAAGAAGCTGTTTTTCTGTCAGATTGAGGCTTTGGAAACGGCTATTTATCTAACAGAGGCGGCAAGTAAATACGGCGATTCCTGGATCGAAAATAGCCTGAGGCAATTCAATGCTGACGCCAATCCGGAGCTTTCCCGCATTGCCTTGAAGATGGCCACCGGTAGCGGTAAGACTGTGGTTATGGCCATGCTGATTGCCTGGCACGTCCTGAATAAGCAAGCCAATACTCAGGACGCCCGGTTCTCTGATGCATTTCTTATCGTTACGCCAGGCATCACCATCCGGGACCGTCTGCGCGTTTTATTGCCCAATGACCCGCAAAACTACTATCGCCAGCGGGACATTCTGCTGCCTTCATGGATGGAAGAACTCGGCAAGGCGAAAATCATCATAACGAATTTTCATGCCTTTAAGCCGCGAGAACTGGTTAATGCCGGTAAACTGACCAAGGACATCTTATCCAAGGGCCAGAGCAATTCTCTCGTTGAAACACCCGACCAGATGGTGCGCCGTGTCTGCCGTGAGCTGGGGAGCAAGAAGAACATCATCATTATTAATGATGAGGCACATCACTGCTACCGCCGGCGTACCGGTGGTGACGAGGTTAAGTTAGTCGGTGACGAGCGAAAAGAGGCAGAAAAGCGAGAAGAGGAAGCCCGTGTCTGGATATCCGGACTGGAGGCAGTGAAAAGGAAGATTGGTATAAAGGCGATATATGACCTTTCTGCCACACCATTCTTTCTGCGCGGTTCTGGCTATCCCGAGGGAACGCTGTTCCCGTGGGTCGTCTCGGACTTCTCACTGATTGATGCAATTGAATGCGGGATAGTTAAGGTGCCGCGGGTGCCGGTCTCTGATGACTCTATGGCGAGCGAAATGCCCACCTACCGCAACATCTGGATGCATATCCGCGACCATCTGCCAAAGAAAGGCCGTGGATCAAAAGATGAAAGCGGTGGAGAGCCTAAACTACCGAAAGAACTGGAAGGAGCTCTTTACAGCCTTTATGGGAACTATGAGAAATACTACCGTAAGTGGGAGCAGAACACTGAAGCCAGGGCCAAAGGGCAGACTCCGCCGGTTTTTATTGTCGTTTGCAACAATACCAACGTTTCCAAGCTGGTCTATGACTGGATTTCTGGCTGGGATAAGAGACTGCCGGATAGCTCTACGGTGATTGTTCCCGGCAACTTGCCCGTATTCCGCAACTCTGAGAATGGCAGTAACTGGCTTTCTACACCTAATACTATTCTCATCGATAGCGAGCAGCTTGAATCGGGCGAAGCAATGAGTAAAGAATTCAAGAAAATGGCTGCTCTCGCCATTGAAGAGTTTAAGAGAGAATACACTATTCGCTTCCCGGGACGGGATGCAGAGAAGTTAATTGACGAAGACCTCCTGCGTGAGGTAATGAACACGGTTGGAAAACCGGGCAAGCTCGGGGAGAACGTAAAGTGTGTGGTTTCCGTATCCATGCTGACGGAGGGCTGGGATGCCAATACCGTCACTCACATCATGGGCGTGCGCGCCTTCGGAACACAGCTCCTTTGTGAGCAGGTAGTGGGGCGCGGGTTACGCCGTATGAGCTATGTTCCTAACAGCGATGATAAATTCGACCCTGAGTATGCCGAAGTCTATGGGGTGCCCTTCTCCTTCATCCCTTGCTCCGGCTCGGCAACCGACCCGAAACCTGGTCCCATGCCGACCCGCGTGCGCGCACTGGAGGAGAGAATCGCCTGCGAGCTTACCTTCCCCCGGCTCATCGGCTATCGTTACGACCTGCCTATGGAGCGTCTGACGGCAGATTTCACTGAGGATTCTCGGATGTCGCTGTCTACCCGCGACATACCGACCAAAACGGAAAACGCGCCCATCGTTGGAGAGACCAGCATTCATACCCTTGATGACCTGAAAAACCACAGGGAGCAAGAAGTGGCTTTTCTGCTGGCTAAGCTGACGCTGGACAAGTATTTCCGGGATAGTGAAGGGAATGACAAACCATGGTTGTTTCCACAGCTTGTCGGAATCGCCCGCCAATGGCTGAAAACGTGCGTCACTCTGAAAGACAACACCTTTCCCCAGCTTCTACTGTTGATTGAATTTGCCCACGATGCCGCCGACCGTATTTATAAAGCCATCGTTTCCTCACAGGATGGCCCTAAATATCTCAAACCTATTCTACGATCTTATGACTACATCGGTTCGACTCGCTACGTTGATTTTGATACGACGCGTCCGGTGTATGCGACCACCCCGAACAAATGCCATATCTCCCACGTGGTGGCGGATACAGGCTCATGGGAACAAAAGATGGCGCAGGCGCTCGAAGAGATGGACGAGGTCATCTGCTATGTGAAAAACCACAACCTTAGCTTCACCATACCCTATACCTTTGAAGGTGAGGACAGGAACTATATACCGGACTTTATCGTCCGGGTGAAGGATGGTAAAGAAGACCAACTGAACCTGATAGTTGAAGTGACCGGTGAGCAGAAGAAAGATAAGGCGGCTAAGGTAGCCGCGGCCCGCAAGCTATGGGTGCCGGCGGTTAATAATCACGGTGGCTTTGGCAGATGGGCATTCCTGGAGATTACTGACCCCTGGGACGCTAAGAACATAATCAGGGCGATGTTGAAATACGGTGTGGAGAAAGTATGATGACTGATTTCCTGCTAAGTGGACTCAGCCCGGCGGAGGAAGAGTTGGTTCTTGACCTGCAACGGCAGAACCCGTGGTGGCAGAATAAACCGTTGCCGGTTATACCGCCTTTCCATCGCTGGCCATACGATAGATTACGCCATCGACTTGATAATCCAATCGCACCTATCGTCGTCATCCGCGGCCCACGTCAGATTGGGAAGACCACACTGCAACTTCAGTTGATACAGTCATTACTTACTGAGGGCATTGCACCGCGAAGGATACTTCGTATCCAATTCGACGAACTGCCGGCATTAGTACACGCAAAGTTCAAGGAGCCGATTTTGCGTATCGTGGACTGGTTCGAGAGAACTGTTCTCGGGGCCACGCTCAATGAGAGTGCTCATCGTCAGGAACCGGCGTACTTATTCTTCGATGAAGTACAGAACCTCTCGGCCTGGGATGTGCAACTCAAGTCGCTGGTAGACAATGCCACCGTTCGTGTAATGGTGACAGGCAGTTCCGCCTTACGGATCACGATGGGCCGCGATAGTCTGGCTGGACGTATCCACTCTCTAGAGGTTGGACCGCTGCGCTTGACTGAGATAGCGGCGTTGCGCGGTTTTGGAGAGCTCAGACCGATGCAGGACGAAAACGGCTGGGCGGATTGGCTGAAGCGGGAATTCTGGCAGGAGCTAACCGTACATACTCATTCGCAGTCGGTAATCCTGGCGCAGGCCTTTTCCGCCTTCTCCGAACGAGGCGCTTATCCGTTAGCTCAGGTACATACTGAAGTATCGTGGCAGGATATCGCCGAACAATTGAAAGAGACCGTCGTCAAGCGTGTGATCGAGCATGACCTGCGCATCGGCGAGCGCGGCCGTAAGCGCGACAGCCAACTACTGGAAGAGGTGTTCCGCATGGGCTGTCGGTACATTGGTCAGAGTCCAAATCCGGCGACACTTGCTGGTGAGGCACGGCGAACACTTGGCGCCAACATCGGGCCTCAACGCATCCGCCACTACCTGGATTTCCTTAACACGAGCCTGTTGCTGAGAACCATAGAGCCGCTGGAGATCCGGCTCAAAAAAAAGCATGGTTACAGTAAACTCTGCCTGTGCGACCACACCTTACGCGCCGCCTGGCTGAGCGAGGTAGTCCCGCTTGATATGGTGGCGCTTGACCGCGTACCACACCTCCATGACCTGGCCGGGCGTATTGCGGAAAGCACAGTGGGGTACTTCTTTGCCTCGCTTGGTGGGCTTTCGGTAGCGCATCTGCCGGAACGTCACGGTGAGCCGGAAGTCGACTTTGTGCTCACTATTGGCGAGAAACGAATACCGGTGGAAGTAAAGTACCGTCGTGTCATCGACCCACTATCCGATACCGTAGGAATACGCACTTTTCTCGAGAAGGCAGTCAACAACGCGCCGTTTGCGTTGCTGGTGGCACGCGATGATACCCCATCCGTGACTGACCCGCGTATCGTGACGCTCCCATTATCCACGTTGCTCATAGTTCGCTGAAGGGAATTAAACCGATGGCACGTAAAGCAGGGAGGCAAACTAACCCGGTCGAGGTGTTTAAGTACAGGGACCGGCGCGCCAACATACCGACCAGGGAATTGCGGGATTTCGTAGTCAAGGATGAAGAGAGACCCAAAACCATTCATTACCCGCGTGATACTTCGCTAGACCCCCAGCTCGTCTGGAAGGGCAAGGACGAGCAAGACGCTGAAGACCTAATAGTGCCCGCTGTGCCCGTCTACATCCAGGAGAAGATTCACCCCAAGCACATCATCGAAGACCTCCGTGCCCAAGCAAACAGAGGCAAGCCTGCCCAGCTTGACCTCTTTGCCGATTTTAACGGCATCAAGTTCGAGGAGATGGTGGAGTTTTACCAGCACGAGCAAAACTGGTCCAACCGCATGGTTCTGGGCGATTCCCTGCTGGTGATGACTTCCCTAGCGGAGAAAGAGGGGCTTAAGGGCAGAGTGCAAATGATTTACATTGACCCGCCCTACGGTATCAAGTTCGGTTCCAACTGGCAGGTGAGCACCCGCAAACGGGATGTGAAGGACGGTAGCGCCGGGGATACTACCCGCCAGCCGGAGCAAATAAAAGCCTTCCGGGATACCTGGAAGCTAGGTATCCACTCGTACCTTGCCTATCTGCGGGACAGGCTTGTAGTAGCGCGCGACCTGCTTACCGAGACTGGTAGTGTCTTCGTGCAGATTGGTGATGAAAATGTGCACCTCGTACGTAGCTTGATGGATGAGGTGTTCGGTAGCGAAAACTTCTGTGGAATTATTGCTTTTAACAAGACTGGTGGATTTACTGGTTTATTACTAGCTACGGTGACCGACTACCTCGTCTGGTATGCAAAGAACCAGGAGAATGTAAAGTATCGACAACTCTACTTAGACAAAGAGGTCGGGGGTCAAGGGACCGGCCAATACACATGGGTAGAATCGCCCAAGGGAGAGATTAGACAATTAACTAATGAAGAATTCATAGACCCAGCATTAATACCAAAAGGTTTTCACGTATTCTCACATCAGGGAGCCGCATCACAAGGGTTAAGTACCACTTCTTCGGGTCCGTTTGTCTTTGACGGTAAAGCTTATTTACCGCCTGCAAGTTCGCATTGGAAGACTACCCCTGATGGATTACAAAGACTCGCAATGGCAAATCGCCTCATGGCTATCGGGAGCTCTCTTAGATATAAGCGATATATAGATGATTTCCCGGCTTTTCCAATAAATAATATTTGGATGGATGCTGGAACCAGTGGATTCGCAGACAAAAAGGTATACGTTGTACAGACCAACCCAAAAGTCATTGAGCGTTGCCTTCTCATGACCACCGATCCGGGTGACCTGGTGCTTGACCCTACCTGCGGCAGTGGCACAACAGCGTACGTCGCGGAGCAGTGGGGACGGCGCTGGATAACCATAGATACCAGCCGGGTAGCTCTGGCGCTGGCACGCACCCGCCTCATGGCCGCCCGTTTCCCTTACTACCTGCTGGCGGATTCACCCGAAGGCATCAAGAAGGAATCGGAACTAACCGGTCGGACGCCGCCGGCATACAAGACTGAGAATGATATCAAGAAAGGCTTCGTCTACAAGCGGGTACCGCACATTACCCTCAAGTCCATCGCCAATAACCCGGATATCAAAGAGGGTATGAGCCGAAAGGAGATTGATGCGGCTATTGCCCGCTACGCTGAAACGGAGACTCTGTATGACCAGCCTTATGAAGATAACAAGCGCATCCGTGTCACCGGCCCATTCACTGTGGAAAGTCTGTCGCCGCACCGCGTCATTGCGGTGGATGGGGAGAGACCATCAACAGAGGCCGGAGCCCGGGGAGAAAACGGCGCCGGTCAGTTCGAGGCGATGATACTGGACAACCTCAAAAAAGCCGGTGTAGAAAACAGGGTCAAGAATGAACGGCTCAAACTCGACCGTCTGGAACCCTATGCCGGAGAATGGCTGCATGCAGAAGGCGAATACACAGAGAAGGATGGTAAGGCGCGCCGTATAGCAGTTTGCATCGGTCCCGAGCACGGCACCGTAGGTCCTGACCTGGTGAAAGAGGCGGCGAAGGAAGCGGTGAAAGGGGTGGGATTTGACCTGCTGTTGGTTTGTGGTTTCGCCTTCGACCCCCATGTCTCCGAGGAAACCAAGCGCTACGGCAAACTTAATATATTAATAACACGCATGAACCCTGATTTAGCTATGGGAGATGAGCTACTGAAATCAACAGGCGCCGGCAATCTCTTCATGGTCTTCGGCGAGCCGGATGTGGAAATCAGGAAACAAAAGGACGGCAAGGTAGTCGCAAGAATCAAGGGTGTGGACGTTTATGACCCGACCACCGGCCAGATACGCAGTAATTCAACCGACGATATCGCTTGCTGGTTTATCGATACTGACTACAATGCGGAAAGCTTCTTCGTCCGCCACGCCTACTTCACCGGCGCTGAAGAACCGTATGATAAACTCAAGCGGGCGCTACGGGCGGAAATAGACGAGGCAGCGTGGTCCTCGCTTTACTCCACAGTCAGTCGGCCTTTCGATAAGCCAAAAACGGGGAAAATAGCCGTTAAGGTCATCAACCACTATGGGGATGAGGTGTTGAAGGTATACGAGGTCCCGTAGATACAACGAGTTAGTGGTTTGAGCTATCCCACGCTTCTACGTTGAGCCTGCACGGCCTCCGATGGTAATATATCGGGTTACCATGCGGAGACATTATGACGCTTACCGACCATGACATACAGGCGATCCAGCACCTGCGGGAAAGCGTGACCAGCGGCAAGCACTGGTACGTTTCTCTGCTCGAGGCAATCCATCTGTGGCAAAGCCCTGAGGAGGACTACGACGGGCGTCATTATCAGTACCTGATCGCCGGGGAGGCCTTCGACTGGCTGTTGCTGGCGGAGAGGCTGACCGGAGAAGTCACCGGGCTGATTCCCGAGGACGAACTGACTAACCTCTTGATGTTCGACCACCCGCCGATGGAAATCTCCAAGCAGGAGTTCCGCAGGCTGATTGGCGCCAGCAAGTACCAGGCTTACCTGAACTATCTATACGGGGTGCTGGTCGAGGAGTCGCTGATAATGGCGGTGACCGACGAGATACGCAAAGAACGGCGGGTACACGGAATCGGGGAGGATGGAGGGGTCACCGAGGCGGCTTACCAGCGCGTCTACGGGGCCTCCCAGGAGGAGCTTCTTGACCGCTTCCGCCGCGAGAAAGGCTACTCCTACCTGAAGTCGGCCTCACTGAATGAGCTTAAGGAATTCACCTACTGGCTGTTTAAGTACCGTATCAAGCGGAGCGACCAGTCGCGCGTGGCAAGCGATACCAAGAAGGCTTTAACACGGCTTCACCGGATGTGGCGGCAGAAGAACCCGCCAGCGGAAGATAAGGGCTTCTCTTAGCGGCTTGAGCCATTTACGAGTTTGGCCTTGTACCGACTTTTTGGTCTGAACCATGCATCAGTAGTATATAATAGCGGTATGTGGGCTAAACTTTGGGATGCTATATTATCGCCTCAGTGGCAAATTGTCATTACTTTCTTGATATTTGCTGCTGCTACTGTAGGCATATGGCAAACACGTAATATCCAGCGCAGATACCACGCCCATGCATTGTTAAGTGAAATCATGCAGTGGGCAACTGACGTTGATAAAATTGCTGTAAGCCGCCCATATAAGGAAGTAAAGGATGATGTTCTTAAACGGACGAAATCAGATTACCAACACCTGAAAGCAAAAGGCGCGTATATAGCTGAACTAGCCAAATCTTCTTTCGCCAATATCTCGCTATCTGTGTCTGATGTTATCAAGAAGTTGGAAGATGCAATTCAAGCGTATGAGACATACCTCAACACACATAGCGGGGATAAAGGGCCAGTTATTCCTGCGGACCAAGCCCTTGGAGAAAGCACAGAGAAACTAATCAAGCAAATTGGCAAGACTAGAGCTGGTATGAGAAAGCCATTCATTTGAACGGGTCTGTAAGACTTTTGGGGCAAGAATGCCAGTTGCACAAAAAGTAACTTGCTAGAGCGACTCTATAGGCAAAGCCCGTTAAGGGCGAGGGAAACCGACACTAGCCTAGTTGGGACAATTCCTGCTTGAGACGGGCCAGACGGTCGGCATACTCTGATAGTCTGGCTTTTTCTTTCTCGACAATTGCGGCTGGCGCCTGAGAAATGAAAGCCGGGTCCTTCAACCGGGCCTCAAGGCGGGCAATGGCCTCCCCCGCAGACTGAATCTCTTTTTCAAGACGCTGGCGTTCGGCGGCGATGTCAACCATGCCAGCCATGGGAATGACGACCTCGGCGTCTTTGAGAATGTCCACGATGACCTTCTCCGCTGTCTGAGGCCGCTGATTGCGCGGGGCAACGGTCAGCGGACGCACCACAGCCAGACTCTCGATGATGCCAGAGTACTCCGAGAGCACGCCGGCGAAGCTGTCCGAGTAGACCTGCGCGGCGATAGCCTTACCGGACGGCACCCGGTACTGGGCGCGGGCATTGCGGATGGAACGGGTAACCTGGATAACAGCCTCAAGGTTGTCTTCTGCGGCCGGGTCAATGGCTTCGGGTCTGGCAGTGGGGTAGGAGGCGATGACGATAGAATCGGGGAGCTTGTCCGGCGGAAGGTACGGCTTGAGCGACTGCCAGATTTCCTCGGTCACAAAAGGCATGAAGGGATGAAGCAGGCGGAGAGCTATCTCCATAACGCTAACCAACACCGGCAGGCAGGATGCTTGGCCCTGGCGCAAGCGAAGTTTGGCGATTTCCAAGTACCAGTCGCAGAACTCGCCCCAGAAGAAGTCGTGTATCTGCCGCTCGGCCTCGCCGAACTGGTACTCTTCAAGCAGGCGGTTTACCCCACCGATGACCCGGTTGAGACGGCTGACAATCCAGCGGTCTTCCCAGGTAAACTCGCGGTCAGGCGTCTTTACGGCCTCAGGGTTAGCCTCGATGGCGCGCAGGATAAAGCGGGAGGCGTTCCATATCTTATTGGCGAAGTTGCGGCCGGACTCAATTCTCTGCTGGCTCAGGCTGATATCGTTGCCCGGTGAAGTGCCGGTGGTCAGAGCGAAGCGCAGGGCGTCGGTGCCGTATTTCCGGGTCATCTCCAGCGGGTTGAGCACGTTGCCGCGCATCTTGCTCATCTTATCGCCCTTCTCGTCACGCACCAGCCCGTGCAGGTAAACGGTCCGGAAGGGAATATCGCCGGTGTCTTCGAGTCCCATCATAATCATGCGGGCAACCCAGAAGAACAGGATGTCGTAGCCGGTCTCCATTACCGAGGTTGGATAGAAATAACGGAGGTCTTCAGTGTCGTCCGGCCAGCCGAGAGTGGAGTGCGGCCAGAGTCCGGAACTGAACCAGGTATCGAGAACGTCCGGGTCCTGGAATATATCGGGAGAGCCGCATTTAGAGCATTTGTCCGGCGTTTCAACCGAGACAGTCATGACACTGCACTTACTGCAGTACCAGACCGGGATGCGGTGGCCCCACCAGAGCTGGCGGCTGATGCACCAGTCGCGGATGTTCTCCATCCAGTTCAGGTAGACCCGGGTGAAGCGCTCCGGGATAATGATGATACGGCCGCTGGTGACAGCCTCGATAGCACGGGCCGCCAGAGGCGGCGTGTTGACAAACCACTGTTTGCTAACGCGCGGTTCGACCACGGTGCGGCAGCGGTCGCAGTGGCCGACCATGTGGACATGGTCGGTAATCTTCTCAAGGAGCCCGGCCTTTTCGAAGTCTTCCAGAATTTTCTTGCGGGCGGCCTCACGACCCATGCTCGCATAGGGACCGGCGTTCTCATTCAAGGTAGCATCGGGGTTCATGATGTTAACGAGGGGCAAATGCTGGCGGCCCGCCATTTCGAAATCAACCGGGTCGTGGGCCGGGGTGATTTTAACGGCGCCGGTACCGAAGCTAGAATCGACGGCGGAATCGGCAATAATAGGGATGACGCGGTTGATGACCGGCAGGACAACCTTTTTGCCAATCAAGCCGACATAGCGCTGGTCGGCAGGGTTGACAGCGACGGCGGTATCACCGAGATAGGTCTCGGGCCGGGTGGTGGCTACAGTCACAAAGCCGTCGCTTTCGGCCAGCGGATAACGCATGTAGTAGAGATGCCCCTTTAGTTCCTGGTGCTGGACTTCAAGGTCGGAAATGGCAGTAAGACAGCGGGGGCACCAGTTGATGAGGCGTTCTCCCCGGTAGATGAGGCCCTTGTTGTAGAGGCGAACAAAGGCGGAGCGAACCGCCCGGGCTGGGCCGTCATCGAGAGTGAAGCGCTCACGCGTCCAGTCGCAGGAGGCGCCGAATCGCTGGTGCTGGAGGTTGATTGTCTGACGGCACTGACGCACCCAGGCCCAGACCTGCTCTTCGAACTTTTCACGGCCGATATGTTTTCGGTCAAGGCCTTTTTTGGCCAGTTGCTGTTCAACGATTACCTGAGTGGCAATGCCGGCGTGGTCAGTACCGGGTAGCCACAGGGTCGGCTCGCCTTTCATACGGTGCCAGCGCGTCATGGCGTCTTCCAGGGCTATGGTGAGAAAATGGCCCAGGTGGAGCTCGCCGGTGACATTCGGCGGCGGCATGATGATGACGAAAGGAGATTTACCCGGTTCGATTTTCGGGGTGAAATAGCCGCGTTCCACCCAGAACCGGTACCATTTTCCCTCGACGCGGGCCGGCTCGTAAGCTTTCGGCGTCTCAGTTTGCCCCGGTTCTTTAGCGGACACTGAGAAGTCTCCTCATCAGGCTAGAAAATCGAATGGGAGCGGCCTTGACGGCCCTCCCATTTCAGTTACCAGGATGACATTAAGACTTTCCCCAGAAGAGGTCTTTGCTTTGTTCTAATCGACGCTGGGTGGTCAGGCGCCTTCGCCGAGTTCCTCGACGCTGCGCTTGGCGAACTCATAGTCGCCGTTGGGGCAGGTATAGTGGTCGATGGCGAGGTAGTAGGCGCCCGGAGTCAGTTGCGCCTCGGCGATAACCTTGTTGACGAAGGCGCTTTCACCTTCAACGCCAACGATGAGTTCCTTTACCGATTCCTTGTTAAGCTTGGCACCGCACTTGGGACACTTGGCGGCGAAGAGGGACTTTTTCGGCGGCGGCGTCTGGCCACTGCTCATAGCGATAGCGTAGAGCTTCTCCAGCTTTTCCATCTTCCTGGCGTCTTTAGCTTCTCCCATGATGCCTCCTCCTAGAACAGTTATCGTCGGTGGGCCGTTTGAAGGAAGGGGAGAAATTCTGCCTTGCGTTTGATACTTTACTTCCCGAAGCTAATTTTGTCAACAGGGAAACCCATCCCACAAACCACCTTCCCTTGCCAAAGGAAGGGGCGTTTGTTTTAAAGAGGCGAGGTCTCTTTTTGCTGGAATCAGGCTTTGCCCAGAATGGCGGCTACGGCGTCGACGAGTCCTTGAGCGGTAACAGGTTTGACCAGGAAGCCGGCGGCGCCGAGCTCCTGTGCCCGCTTGCGTGATTCGTAGCTGGCGGAGGCGCTGAAAACAAGTACCGGCATGCCAGATGTCTGCGGGTCAGCCTTGACTTTTTCGAAAAGGGCCCAGCCGTTCTCGCCGGGTAGCCTGAGGTCAAGCACAAGTAGTGAGTACTTCTCTTTCTTTAGCTCTTTCCACGCCGTTTCAGCGTCGCCCACTGCATTAACACGGTATCCTTCAAGCTCTAATACCCGCCTGGCGAACCTTTTGATATCGGGCTCATCTTCCACGATAAGGATTGATTTTTCAGCTTCTTTTTTCATGGCGGTCAACTCCTTCGATCGGCAGAGTAAAATAGAAGGTGCTGCCTTTTCCGATAACGCTCTCCACCCAGATTCTCCCACCGTGGGCATTAACCAGTCCCCGGCAGAGATTGAGTCCGAGCCCAAGCCCGTCCACGTGTGATGAGAGCCGTTCTTTGGCACGGAAGGAACGGTCGAAAACCCTTTCCAAGGCGTCCTGAGGAATGCCGACGCCCTGGTCGCTGATGCTTACCAGGACTGCCCGGCCGTCCACGCTTACCCGGACATCTATGGTAGTACCAGTCGGTGAATACTTCACCGCGTTGTTGATAAGGTTGTCGATAACCTGGCGGATGCGCCTGGGGTCGATATTAAGTTCCAGCACACCGTCCGTTGGCGCGTAGTTGATGGTGTGGTCCTTATATATCAGACGCGCTTCCGTGACGGCGTCTCCGATCAGGCCGGCAACACTGGTCATTATCCGGTCAAGGTGGAGCAGGCCGGCTTCAAGCCGTGACAGGTCGATGAGGTGGTCGACAAGGCGGGCCTGTCGGTCGGTGGCCTGGTCGATTTTCTCCAGGCAGTCCACTTTTTCCTCATCGCCAAGAGTCTTGTTGTATTTGAGCAGCATGGTGCTGTAACCCTTAATGATGGCCAGCGGCGTCCTCAGCTCGTGGGAGACAACGGATATCATGTTGGTCTTCATCTGGTCGAGCTGTTCCAGTTCGTTCACTTTTCGGGTCATCAGGGACAGCACTTCGTTTTCGGCCCTGCGGCGCCGCTCGTCCGCAGTGCTGAGACGGAGCGAGGCGATGCTTATGACCAGCGTCAGGATCAGAATTGAGCTTACCACTAACATAGCATGGCCTAAACTCTCGGTGAAGAAACCAGCATCCATGCCAGCATGAATCACAACGTTAAGGACAGTTATTACCACTACTATTGCTGGCAGGAGATACAGCGCCATCCTGCCTCCGGCACTCGACCCAGAGAATGGTAAGGTCAGTCCCCGGGGTGGGTGGCAGGCCAATATGCCAACCGGAAGCAGGAGGAAAATGACTGCTCCGGGTAAAGCAATATGGGTATAGACGCCAAGCCCATGTAGACCCTCGACTCCAAAGACATAATCTTCAAGGGTAATAAGTCCTAAGACCGATACGATATAGGCCATTATTTGAGAGGTCAGCCACCAGCGCCGCCGCGGGTGGTTCATGAGGACCAGCGAAAGACTGAGGAGTATAAAATTGAACGCAGCCTGTGGCGGCATGCGGCCAGGGCTGGCCGTATATTGAGCGCCAGGCGGCTCGCTGACAATTAGCAGGTCGATGCCCGGGCTCCAGTCGAAAGCATATTCGAAGAGAGTGATGACGCTGATAGCGATGGCGACGGCGCAGAAGGCAAGGGAAACGCCCGGGGCGGCTCTCCGTGGAACCGGCAGGGATGAGAGTAATAGCGCCGCGCCGATAAAAACGAAGCAAAGGGCGGCGTTGAATTTCATGGAAACCGCGTCCGACAGAAAGCTGGTGAGGATAGGGATGGAGGTAAACCAGCCGACGATTACTATCAGGCCGACGGCGCATGACAAAGCACCGGCCACCAGTGGCATCGGACGGAGGACTCTCATGGATTCCTCACTGTTTTCTACCCGGCTACCATAAATGCTATCTAAATTATTTTGCTTTATTCTATAAGGTTAGTTTAATCTCTTCGGTCAAGTCAACCCTTAAAGTTCGTTTCGAAGAGGCGGTGTCTCTTTGAGCTTTACCGTCTGGCCTTGCGAAGAGAAGATGGAGAAGGCATAATCTTGCATATGACTGATATCGACCGTTCGCCAGGCGGTCTGGCCGCCTCTCTGGACAGGGCTATCAAGGGACTGGTTGCAAGCAGTCCCAAGAACTGCTTGACCAAACTGGGTGGCGGGCCTATCTTTGATGAGCCGATGGTCGGCATCGCTGACGGTGATGACCCTGTATTCGAGCAGTTCAAAACGGCGGTCGGCGACTTCCACATGACGCCTCGTGAGGCAATGAAGGCATGCCTTGAAACAGGCGGCATGACGGTATTGGACCACACCCCGGTCAGTGTAGTTTCCTGGGTTTTACCTTTTACAACGGCGATCAAGCTCAGCAACCGGCGCGAGACACAGGTACCCTCCCTGGAGTGGAACAATGGACGCTGGCAGGGACAGGAGATGATGAACGAACTGGCGACCTTTGTGATGGAGTGTCTGCATAACCTCGGGTATACGGCGGTGGCGCCTGACATGACACCATGCTACACGGTCAAGAGCCTGCCTAACGGACTGGCGGCAAACTGGTCTCAGCGTCACATCGCCTACGCCGCCGGACTGGGTACCTTCAGCCTTAGCGATGGCCTGATTACTCCCAAAGGCGTGGCCATGCGCTGTGGGAGCGTCGTTACTACAGCGGTAATCGCACCAACCCCACGGCCCTATCCGAACCACCGCGCGAATTGCCTGTTCTATCGCGAGGGCACTTGCCGGAAGTGCGCTGAGCGGTGTCCCGCCGGAGCAATAACTGAAGACGGTCATGATAAAATCAAATGCCGTGAGTTCGTAGTTACTACTCAGCCGGCAATTCTCAAGAGGCTGGGGCGTGACCAAGGTTACGTAGGACGGTATCTGGGCTGCGGCATGTGCCAGACAGGGGTGCCCTGTGAGTCGCGCATTCCGAAAAGTGCGGCACAATCTCAGGGCGGTTAGTCAACGGCCTTAGCAGAGGTACTGCGGCCTCTGATTTTTAGCCCGGTTAGCCTGGTTTTCAGCGTATGAAGCGGCCTGGGTTTTTTTATGGCTGGTGGATTGTTGTAACCGCCGCCGTCATCTCGTTCTGGGGCGGCGTTGGCTTCTATTGCATCACCGCGTTCATCAAGCCGGTCGTCGACCAGTTCGGCTGGAGCTACCTTGAAGTTTCGATAGCCGGGTCGCTCAGGAGCGTCGAAATCGGGCTGATTGCTCCTTTTGTCGGTTTCCTGGCTGACCGGTTCGGGCCAAGGAGGGTAGCACTGGTGGGCGGGATCATCGGCGGGCTGGGCTACATTACTCTGAGCCTCACCAATACATTATTGATATTTTACCTCGGGTTCTTTATCTATTCCATAGGGCTTACCGGCATGGGACATGGCGTAACTGTTACGGCAGTGGCCAACTGGTTCAGAAAAAAAGCAGGGAGGGCGATAGGTCTTACCCTGATTGGCTACGGTCTTGGCGGTATTTTTCTACCAATTATCGTGTGGATGATTGGCGCCTATGATTGGCGCACGACATTGGTGGTCCTCGGTCTAGCAACATGGGCTATCGTTATCCCGGCGGCGGTGTTCCTGCGCCACCGGCCGGAGGAACTCGGGTTACTACCTGACGGCGAAAAGGCCGGGGCTGGAGCGGCCATAACGGTGACCAAGGGACAGCCAGCGGCCGCTGACGATTTCACAGTAAGGCGTGCGGTCAAGACCCGCGCCTTCTGGGTCTTATCGGTCGTATTTCTTGTCCACATGGGCGTGACCAGCGCTGTGACCCTCCACGCTATGCCGTTCTTTATAAGCGTTAACCTGCCTCCGGAACTCGGGGCAGTAATCGGAATGCTCATTCCGGTTACCAGCATCGCTGGCCGGCTGGTATTTGGCTGGCTGGGCGATAGATACGGCCACCGGCGAGTGCTGTTCGCGGCGATGGCACTTCAGGGGGTAGGGCTTACCTTTTTTGCTCTCGGTACGCAGTTGTGGCAGTTCGTAGTCTTTCTGGCACTCTACGGGCCGGCGTTTGGAGGCACATTCGTGGGCCGTCCGGCGCTCCAGCGCGAGTACTTTGGACGCGCCGCTTTCGGCTCGATTCAAGGTATGATTCTGGCAGTCACGCAGGTCGGCGGCCTGACGGCGCCAGTGCTGGCGGGTTGGGTATTTGACGTGAACAAGAGCTACCAGCTTATCTGGCTGGTCTTTGCCGCGGTCACATTTGCCACGGGGCCACTGCTGTTGCTGGCGGGCAAGCCGCGTGTGGAATCGGTGTCACCAACTGCTACATAAGGCTTTAGCAGCGGTTACAAAGCACGCATGAACTCAGGGCGGAGCAGGGCCGGGTCTTTTCTGGCACAGACTTCGTCAAGCTGTTTCAGCATCCGCTGTCTGTCCCCGGGGAGACGCCCGCGGATGGAGAGGTAGTTGGATGCGTGCATGGAACTGAAGAAGCAGTTGGAGAAACGGGACTCGGCAACAAGGATTCTCAGCTCCTCCAGTGACCGGAGCGGTGTTATCAGGTGGAACGTGCCCTGCTCCACCTGTCGGTAGATAGGAGTTCCGGGCACGAGGATGAGGGTCAGGGCTCCGGCGTAGTCGGGATCAAGCTCGATGAGGATTCTGGCAGTCTCGCGGCTGTGCCGGTCGCTCCCTTCAACACCGGCCAGCCCCAGGATGACGGTTACCGAGAGGGCGATGCCGCTCTCCTTGACCTTCCGACCGGCCTGGACAATCTGGTCATGAGTGACGCCCTTGCCGATTGCTTTCAGCACCTCGTCATCGCCGCTCTCGACGCCCATGTAAAGTATGCCAAGCTTTCTGGCTTTTAATTGCTTTAACTCGGCCGCCGTCCGACGCAGGATGTCCTGAGGAGTAGCATAGCTGGCGATGCGCTCAATGTCAGGTAATTTGGCGTTGAGGTAGTCTAGCGCCTCGAGAAGTTTGGGGAAGGGATAGGCCAGGGCGTCACCATCCTGCAGGAATACCTTTCTGCCATCCCACTCCCGGGCGATGCCGTAGATGATGCCGGGCATACCCGGGGTATGGATGCCATGCTTCATGTAAAGGGCGAGGGCATCGATTTCAGCTTTGACCTCGGCAATGTCCCGCACCTGAAGCCTGGATCCGTAGAAGGAGCAGAAAGCGCAGGTGTTGTTGGAACACCCGTGCGTAAGCGGGAGATAATAACTGTCCCATTCGCTGGGGGGCCGGAGGATGTCCGGCCTTTGAAATCGGGACTGGTTACTCATAGATTTCCATAGCTCATGAATGAGAAATTTTATCTTAACCTTGCCAGCTTCTCAACCTGAAAATAATTGACGGGACATGCCCATGAGGCTATACTATACCTAGTATATCGAGGTACATGAAGTAACGGCGGAGCCGGAGACATGGTATTACTGTATTCGGCGTTGTTGATGGTGACTGCCTTCTGGCTGGGTTCCTGTCCATTTTCGGTATGGATTGGCCGCCGGTTTCTAGGTAAGGATATTACCGAATACGGCGACCACAATCCTGGAGCGACGAATGTGTTCCGTGCTGGCGGCAGGGGGTGGGGTTTTACAGCAGTTTTCGCCGATATCCTTAAGGGGGCGCCGCCGATCCTGTTCGCTCATTATTACCTCGGCTTATCCGAACCTTCACTCTACGCGATGGCCCTTCTGGCAGTGCTCGGCCACATGTACTCGCCATTTCTCGGGTTCCGCGGCGGCAAGGCAACGGCAACAACAGGAGGAGTCTTGCTCGTCCTGCCGCACCTGGACGTTTTCATCGCGTTCGTACTGCTCATGGCAGTGGCATTTCTCTTCATTGAGATGGAGAGCGACGCCTGGGAAGTGACGCTCTCAATAATTGGGACGCTGGTCTACGTTATAGTCGCTGGCAAAGATGTGTGGACTGTCTTGTTCGTGGGGAGCCTTTTACTGGTCCTCGGGACCAAGCATATTCAGGGACTACGCACAGCACCTCATGTAAGGGTTAAACCGGTGTCATGGTTCAACTCGATAAGGCGCGGCGCCTGAATACGGTGAGGTAAGGCCGGGTTGATTCTGCAAATACTCATCCTTGCTGGTCTCGTCATTTTCCTGCTCAATCTGATAATGAACCTCAGGAGCCTCCGGGCCCCTCAGGCAAATGCCTGTATGCCGTCTCCTGCGCCTTTCGTCTCAGTTCTCGTCCCGGCCAGAAACGAAGAACACAACATTGAGGCCTGTATCGAGTGTCTGCAGAGGCAGGACTATCCGGCCTATGAAATACTCGTTCTCGATGACAACTCGACGGATAGAACATATGCCATAGCTAAGGGAATTGCTGCAATGGACAGCCGGGTGCAGGTGCTTGACGGGGCACCATTACCTCCTGGCTGGTCAGGCAAAGCGTTTGCCTGTCATCAGCTTGCCAGAGCCGCCCGGGGAGCATGGTTGCTTTTTGTTGATGCTGATACCAGGCATGAGCCACAAATGCTAAAGAGCGTCATGGCCCTGGCTCTGGAGGAGTGTCCATCGCTCTTGTGCGGGTTCCCCCGCCAGCTTACCACAACACTTTCGCAGAAAGTGGTCATTCCGGTCTTCTACTTCATAATCCTGGCATGGGCGCCGCTGTGGTGGCTCCAGCGATGTGAGGACTCGAAGCCTTCGGTTACAATCGGGCAGTTCTTTCTATTCCGGCGTGATGAGTACTGGCGGGTCGGTGGTCACGAGGCAGTAAAATCAAGGGTTACGGAGGATGTATGGCTGGGAGCTGAAGTTTGCCGTCATGACGGACGGATTATGCTGGCTGACCTCTCATCGGTGGTATCATGTCACATGTATGGCAGCTTCAGGTCAATGTGGCAGGGCTTTGCCAAGAACATGTACTCGGTAGCGGCTTTTTCACCGCTTGCCCTGTTTAGCCTGATGGCCATAGCCTATATCTTTTTCCTGTCGCCATTCTACTGGTTATGGAACGATATCTTCTGGGCGACATCGGCGTCGGAGTGGCGCAATCTTCTAATTGCCCAGGTGTTGATTGTCCTGTTGATGCGATACCTGCTCAAGCGGCACTTCAAAGAGTCTATCTTCTCGACCATACTGCATCCGGTCGGGTTATCCTTCTTCTTTGTGGACAGCCTGTGGGCATTTTCTCGCCGCGTGGCGGGCTGGGGGGTGCAGTGGAAAAATCGAGAATACGGCCGTAAAACAGGTATTGAGTAGGCGGCTTAAGCGATCTTTTCGAACATGTCTTTAGCGGCGCCGCAGACCGGGCATACCCAGTTTTCTGGCAGCTTTTCGAACGGCGTACCGGGGGCCACGCCGGAGTCAGGATCGCCCTTAGCCGGATCATAAACGTAACCGCAGACAGAACATCGGTACTTGGCCATTTTCTGGGACTCCTCCTCTGGTTCTTCTTTAATATATGTGGGTGCTGTCTTCGGCGCGGTCCCGCGCTTGACTTCGTGATAGTAAGCATAAGTCATAGGCTCGGTATCTCTGAGCGTCTCCCCATCAACGACTCTGCCGACAAATATGGTGTGGGTGCCGCAGTCCATCTGGTTGATGACCTCGGCTTCGATATAAGCGAGGCTGTTATCGATTACGATAGGCGCTCCAGTCTTTCCTACCCGATAATTGACGTTGGCGAATTTGTTGGTATCCCGCCCCGATTTGAAGCCAAACTGGCCAACGAAAGAGAGCGGTGTATCACGGGAGAGTATGGATGCCGCAAATACGTGGGATTTGGTGATGAACTGATGGGTCAGGTTCTGTTTGTTAATGCTTACGGCGATAGTGGCCGGCTCCGACGCTATCTGAAACACGGTATTGGCAATCTGCCCATTGATTCTATCGCCATCACAGCTGGTTACGACATAGAGACCGTAGCTGAGTTTATGAAGTACTTTCGGGTTCATGACGCTCCTGGTCTTGATTTGGTGGGCGGCATTATACCGTATTAGTCTTATGTCTACCACCGGAATTGCCGCTGGTTAAAGATGGGACAAAAGGTAATCAGCCACCTTATCGGCCATAGTTTTTTCCTGTCCCCACCAGAAATGGTCGGCTGAGGCAACCGTTTCCGCGAGAGATGGCTGCGGTAAGTATTTCTGGAGAGCGCGTACTGATGCTGAGGGAACGAAATCGTCACGGTCGCCGCTGATGATGAGAACCGGACAAGCCAGGTCCTTGAGTCTGCTTAAGTCGGGTGGGGAGAGGGCAGGGGAGACAAGGGCGAGGGTCTTGATGCGTTTTTCGCGGCTGGCCAGCCTGGCGGCGACCATACCGCCGAAGGAGTAACCAACGACGCCGAGGCGGCGGCTGTCGATTTCGTTCCGGCTGGTCAGATAGTCCAGTGCGGCGATGAGGTCGTCCTGTTCGCCGTTGCCGTTATCGTGTTCCCCTTCACTTTGTCCGGTGCCGCGGAAGTTGAACTTAAATGAGGCGATGTGGCGCTCGGTTAAAGCTGAAATGATGGCATCAACAACATTGTTATACATCGAGCCGCCGTAGAGAGGATGGGGGTGACAGACGGCAACAGCCGGCACACGGGTAGCCGCTTCCGGCAGGGTGAGACTGCCCTCAAGCGTCAGGGTGCCGCTGGGGAAACTAACCCGGAGCGGGTTCATTCTTGCCGTGTCTGCTGGACCACCAGGCTTTTAGCCGGGCGGTGATGGTCTTTTCGAACCCCTGATCGCTAGGTTGGTAGTAACGTCTGCCTTTCATGGTTTTAGGGAGGTTCTCTTGCTCGATAAAGTGGCCGGGGTAATCATGGGCATACTTGTAACCTTTACCGTAGTCCAGTTCACGCATAAGATTGGTTACAGGGTTTCGTAAATGAAGGGGTACCGGCTCAGTCCGGCTAGTCTGGACATCGCGCTGAACTTTAGAGTAGGCGGCATAAAGAGAATTACTCTTGGGTGCAGTCGCCAGGTAGACAGCAGCCTGTGCAAGCGCCAGGTTGGCCTCTGGCATCCCTACGAAGTGTACCGCCTGCTGGGCAGCCATGGCAACGACCAGTGCCTGTGGATCGGCCATGCCAACATCTTCCGAAGCGAAGCGTATCATGCGCCGGATGATGTAAAGCGGGTCTTCACCAGCTTCGAGCATCCGGCCGAGCCAGTAGAGAGCGGCGTCGGGGTCAGAACCTCGCAGTGATTTATGAAGGGCTGATATCAGGTCGTAGTGCTGGTCGCCATCCTTATCATAAAGCAAAGCGCGGTGCTGGAGAGCGTCCTCAACGGTGACGAGGTTGATATGGCGTTTGCCGGACGCATCCGGCTTGGTGCTGAGGGTAGCCATTTCCAGGGCGTTGAGTGCGACTCGGGCATCCCCGTTAGACATGATAACCAGGTGTTTTAGCGCTTCTTCATCAATTTGAGGCTCCCATCTGGCCATGCCGCGCTCGGCATCAGTCAGTGCGCTTCTGACAACCGTGAGTATCTCATCGTTGGTAAGGGCATTTAGAGCGAAGACACGGCAGCGTGACAGCAGTGCTGATATTACTTCGAACGATGGATTTTCGGTAGTAGCGCCGATAAGGGTAACGGTGCCATCCTCGACAAAGGGGAGAACGGCGTCTTGCTGTGATTTGTTAAAGCGATGGATTTCATCGACGAAAAGGATAGTCCGCTGTCCGGTCTGTTTCAATCGCAGGCGGGCTTCGTCAATTACTTTACGCAGGTCGGCCACACCGGCAGTGACGGCGCTCAATGGGCTGAAGTGAGACTTGGTCACGTTGGCAATGACATAGGCGAGAGTAGTCTTGCCACTGCCCGGCGGTCCCCAGAGGATAATGGAAGGAAGCTGGTCGGACTCGATGCTTTTACGCAGGATACGGCCTTCTCCTACGAGGTTCTGCTGGCCGACAAACTCACTGAAGTCGCGGGGGCGCATACGCGCCGCCAGGGGCATTTCCTTAGTGGTCCTGCGAAGCGGCGGCTTGCCGGCCTCATCCAGATTGAAGAGAGTCACTGGTACCTTCTCACCTGAAAAGTGTAAAACTTGAGCGGCTCGGCTGGATCGATGCCAGCTTTGGCACAGCATATCTCAATCTGCTGTTGGACGGTGTCCACTCCTTCAAGGTCAGGAAGGAGCAGACCGCGGCGATGACTGCTCTGGACGATAAGTCCATCCTTTTTCGGGTCAAGCTTGTATGGGTCACCCACCGGCTCCGGGTGGGTAAGAACGTCAACCGAATATTCAAGGTCAGAGAGCTCGTTTGCGGATACTGGCGGGAACCTCGGGTCCTGAGTAGCGGCTCCAATGGCATTCCTGACCGTTTCGGCGGCGATGCTGGGCGTCGTCGGTTCAAAGGTACCGATACAGCCTCTGAGGTTGCCGTGTTTCTTGATACAGACAAAAACTCCAGCCCTCTCTTTCATCTCCGCCGTTGTCTGCATAATTTTGGGAGTCTTGCCAGACGTAATGTATGCCTCCACGGTTTCTTTGACCAGCTTGACCAGCGGGTGAGGATCAGTTTTAGGAGGCACGTTGAGGGCGGCGGTGAGGTAGCCAACACCGAAGGGGCCTTCATAAGCAAGGACCTGTGATGTTGCCTTCAGTCCTTCGAGAGCGCCCAGAAGTATGAGGATTGAACGATAGCCGCATTCCCCGGCGTGTTCGACAAAGTCAGGGTCAAAATTAAGTATGGTGCCTGTATCCATAGACTTAATAGCGATAACCAAGCGCTCGTCGAACGTTTTACCAGCCGGGTCATAACCTGCCGGCGCTTGAGGGATGAGCCGGTGAGAGAGGTCGCCGCTGGCGATAATAGCGACCCGCTTACCACTGCGTTCCGCAGCACGCCGGATGGCTTTGCCAAAGTCAAAATGCGTGACGGGTGAAAGCCAGCAGAAGGTAACGGCCACAAGTGCTGCGTCCCTAATTGACCTTGCCAGATAATGGAATGGCGCCATTACGCCATGGTCAAGCTCGTAATGCTTATCGCCTATCGAGCGTAACGGGATGCCGGCTTGCCGTGCTTCTTCCTGTATCAGCTTGACGATATCAAGGTCGTTGGCAAATTGGATCCCATGGCCAGATACTCCCCAGTTGCTCAAATCACCGCTTGAAGAAGGCGCTGTGAGAATCCCCATAGCGTCAGAGAAACTGCGGCCGTGGGGGCTGATGACAAGAACGCTCTGGGGCTTCTGGTCGGCAAGCATAGTAGATAGTTTTTCCATGGCCTCGATTGTTGATGAAATGGCCTTCTCCTGACCTCTGCCGATGCCCGGGACCATCAGGGGTGGATGAGGAACGATGCATCCGAAGACAATTCCTGTCATTACACACCTCCCAACAGGACCTGCGGTGCAGACCTACCCAGCCAGGACCGTATATTAAGCTCGGAGCCGCAATAGTCGCACTTCGACCCTTTAGCACCTAGTAACTGAACATTATAGCCAACGCGGGTGATGATTAGCTTGTTGCAGTGGTAGCAAACAGTGTTCTCATCACGGCCAGCGACATTGCCAGTATAGACGAAACGCAAGCCGACGTCGCGGCCAATTTCTACACTTCTATCCAGAGTCTTGATCGGCGTTGGCGGTAGGCTGGCAAGCTTGTGGTGGGGATAAAAACGGGTCACGTGCCATGGCGTCAGCGGTCCGAGCTCGTGGTAAATCCATCTCGCAATACCGCGGAGCTGGGCATCATCATCATTCAACGTCGGGATAACGTTGGTTACGACTTCGATATGCATACCCCACTTCTTCTTAGCCCTTTTGGTTACCTCGAGAATAGACTGCCAGCGACGTACTTTGGCTACGTGCTCGTAGAAAGCATCCGAGAACCCTTTGATGTCAACGCGCCATGCATCTAAATAAGGGCCGATTGCATCAAGCGCTTCCGTAGTCAAATAACCATTAGTAACGTACGCGGTATAAAGCTGATTCCTGCGTGCCAGCCTGGCCGACTCGATAGTGTACTCGAGCCAAATGGCGGGTTCGTTGTATGTCCAGGCAATGCCGGCGCAGTGCATCTTTCTGGCGTTATTGACGGCGGCCTCGGCCGACACTTTCCGTGAACCAAGTACGCCATCGACACAGGCAATTTCCCAGTTCTGACAATGGACGCAGTGGAAATTGCATCCCCAGGATCCAAGCGAGTAAACCAGGGTACCCGGGAAAAAGTGGAAGAGAGGTTTCTTTTCAATCGGGTCAGCGGCGACGGAGGAAACCTCTTCATGCCCGAGTACGTCGAGGCGTCCGCCACGGTTGAGGCGCATGCGGCAGACCCCGCGCTGTCCAGGGTTGATTTTACAGCGCCACTGACAAACGTTGCATTGAACCTGCAGGCCTGGCAGTTTTTCGTAAAGAATAGCCTCGAACATCGTCCACCCCAAAAGTGATTATAGCATCCCGTCTATCAGGCTGAAAGATGAAAATATTTCAGGGACTTATCTGTGCAAACACGTCTTGACATTCAGTACTTTTGTCTATATCGTATAAATAGTGGTACAGGCCTAATACTTGCAGGCGCTGGATCTAACCAAAAAGGCTCGCGTCACTGTCGGTTTTATTGTCATGGAGTAATGCAGTTTATTATCCTAGCATTGGAGTTTTACAGACTACCTAACGTATGGTAGAATATCAAAATACTTGGAGTAACGTGCTCCACCATCTGAACACCGGAGCCGGTGTCAGGGCGAAGGGAGGTGGTATCGCCAGTATGCAAGCCTGGTAGACGGGATTTATCTGACGGTTTTCTGATAACAAAGGAGGAAGGGTTTATGACTAAGAAATTATTCTTCATATGCGCTGCACTGGCCCTCGTCGCTTCATTCGCCCTAACGGCTTGTGCTCAACCGACTGCGCCGGCTCCGGCCGCCCCTGCACCTGCACCCGCACCAGCTCCAGCTCCAAAGCCCGCACCGGCACCAGGAGCACCCGAACCCCTACGGTTCGGTATGCCCGTTTCGCTCGGCTTGGTCGTGGCCACTGATGCGGTCAGAGCGGCTGAAATGGCTGCTGAAGAGATAAATGCCGCAGGCGGCGTCAATGTCGGCGGTGTCAAGCGGCAGATTCAAATTAAAGAAATAGACAGCCGCGCCATGCTCCCCGGAGTCCCCGCCGCTGATGCGCTTCTTGCATATGAGAAACTCATACTGCAAACTAAAGTTGACGCCTTCTGCGCCTCAGCCGAGCGTTCCGAAGTCTGCCTCGCTGCTATGGACCTCATCGCCAAATACAAGCTAATCCACATGATTCCTGGCGCTAAAAGCCCGACCATTACCCAGAAAGTGCTCGATGACTATCCGAAATATAAGTACAATTTCCGTACTACCACTAATTCTGTTTTCGCTGCAAAAAACCTTGAGGCCCAGTTCCAGATGATTAAGGATCAGTTTGGCTTCGCCTCCGTTTTCTTTATATCTGAAGACGCACTCTGGGCAAGAGGTACTGTTGACCTGCTAAAGAAGTCACTAGGAGGCGCTGGATGGAAGATTTCTGGTGAAGAATTCGCACCGCTTGGTACTACCGACTATTCGATGGCTCTAGTAAAGTGCCGGAACTCCGGCGCCCAGGTCCTGTGCATCATGTTCAGCAACCCGGAAGCCGGTATCCTGATCGACCAGGCCAATACCATGCAAATACCCGCACTCATTATTGGTAATGCTTCACCGATTGTTGGTCCTGGTTCATGGGACCTGTTCAAGGGTAAAATCGAGTACGCCTGTTTGACTGTAGCTGAAATTGGTAATGTTCCCCTGAAAACTTGGCCGAAGTCAGTTCAATTCTACGATGCATACAAGAAGCGCTGGCAACGGGAAATAGAAATCGACTCCGTTCCTGCCCCGTCGTACGACTCAGTCTACATTCTTGCCAAAGCTATAGAAAAGGCAGGCAGCCTTGACATCGACAAGCTGGTAACAGCCATGGAGGCGACTGACTATGAAGGGGCTGTTGGTCGCATCCGCTTTGACAAGAGCCATCAAGCAATATACGGTAACAGCCCCAAGGAAACCGCCCTATCGGCTCTTATCCAGTGGCAGAAACCAGGCACCAGAACGGTTGTTTGGCCTGCTGAGGCCGCCGATGGCAAAATACAGTTACCGCCATGGGTAAAATCAGCAAAGTAACCCGATAATCAATCTGTGGGGGAGGCTGCCGAGCCTCCCCCACGATTATTAAGCCCTAGAACTGTTCTCTAGAGTATATTACGGTATGATAAATACAGCAATCGGTCGCTTAATGTTCTTTTTCTATCCGCACCAATTCTATCCAGGAGACCCACGTGAATAAACGCTATGATGTCATTATTGTCGGCGCCGGGTGTGCTGGACTTCTCGCCGCCAAGGCCGCCGCCGAAAATGGGCTTGAAGTAGCTCTTCTTGAAAAGAAACAGGACCCTGCTAAACTCGTCAGGGCTTGCGGTCAGACACTCGTCTCAATGAACGAACCGCTTTTCGGTGATTTTTGCATCTTCAACCCGCGCGATAAGCGCATTGGCTTCCCGGGCGCCGGCTTCTCATTCAAGTATGAAGGCCCTTACCGGAATCTTTATGCACAGCACCTTTTCGCACCCAGCGGCCACCGTATCGAGATTGGCGATGTCAAACAGCAGATGGCCAAAGGCGATGCAGGGAAAATCGGCCTGGTTATAGACAAGGAATCTTTCTTCCGCGGCCTGCTGAAAGACCTAAAGACCTGTCATGTCGATATCTTCGCCGGGACTCCAGTCGAGAAAGTAACCCCGGTCGAAGGCGGCGTCAGGGCAGAGAGCGGCAGTAAGGCATTTGAAGCCAGGTACCTCATTGGCGCCGATGGCGTGAACTCCCGCGTGGCGGAAAGCATGGGCTTCAATAAAGAACGCACCTATTACTGCAATATGATTGCCCTCGTCTGGGACATGTCCGGCATCGAACTGCCCGAGCCGGGTGTCATGTACACCATCCAGGCTTTTTACAAAGGGATGGGCGTCATGCTGTTCACCTTCCCGCAGGCAGTCGACGGGGTCTACACCAATAATGTGGTCACCGTTGATCCCAGGGTCAATCTCGAAGAAGCCATGCAGTACGTCATGAGCAAGCCATTCGCCGCCCCGTGGTTCCGCAAGGCCAAGAAAATCAAGGCTCGGTCGGCAATATGCAACTGTTATTCAGCCATCACTGAGGTGTCCCGTGACGGCGTCCTGCTGGCCGGGGATGCCGGTTCCACTCAGGAACTTGAGAACACCGGCGCGATGATGAGCGGATGGCGGGCCGGTCAAGCCATCTCTATAGCAGTCCAACAAGATAAATTCGGCTTGCCTCAGAGCGGTATAGAGAAGTACGTTGACTGGTGGAAGTCCATATACGGGCCCAAACACGGCGAAACCTACATGAAGATGTATACCACACCATATCTCATGCCATCAGAAGAAGAAGTGGACTATGTTTTCGGTCTGATGCAAGGTCCTCTACGCGCCTGCTGGAACCCGTATACATCTCCCATGGGAGAAGCTATGAGAAAGATAATACCGACCATTCAGAGAGAACGACCGGAATTAATGGCTAAGATGGCCCGGGGCAGACAGCCTTTGACCGAAATCTTCAAGGAAATCGCCTCTGTAAGCAAGCCGGTAAGCTAGGCGTCATTAAGGTAACCGACCCCTCCTTGGCAAGGCCCGGTCATCAGCCGGAATCGGGTGAAACGGAGACGAACATGGCCAGGGAATACGATATTATTGTTGTAGGAGCCGGCCCTGCCGGTCTTTGCGCCGCCAGAGCTGCGGCGGAAAACGGCATGCGAGTAGCTATACTGGAGAAGAAACCTGACCCTGCCAAGCTCACCCGAGCTTGCGCGCAGACCCTTATTTCTATGAACGAGTCTTTCTTCGGTGACATCTGCATTTTCAACCCCGATAACAATCGCATCTCTTTCCCTCATACCGGTTTTTCTGTTACGTACAGCGGACCTCACAAGAACCTCTACGCCCAGCATGCCTATACACCGGGAGGTCACCTTATCGAGATTGGCAATGTCCGTGAACAGCGCATGAAAGGCGACCTGGGACGGGTTGGCCTGATTCTAGACAAGGAAACACTATTCCGGGGGATGCTGGAGGAAGCCCGGGCATGCGGGGTCGACATCATTAGTGGAGTCAATGTAGATGCTGTAATCCCGACTGAAGATTCAGTAACCGCTGGGGATGGCGGCAAGACCTTCAAAGGACGCTACCTTATTGCCGCTGACGGAGTAAATTCCAAGACGGCTGAGATCCTCGGCTTCAACAAAGACCGTCAATACTACTGTAACATGTACTCGATAGCCTGGGACATGACCGGAATGAAACTGCCGGAACCGGATGTAGTCTATACCATTCAGGGCTTTCATGAAGGTTGCGGCGTCATGCTTTTCGCCCTGGCTGAAGCGAAAGATGACCTGTGGATGCTTATTATGCTCACCGTTGATCCCAGAGCCAACCTTAATAAAGCGGCTGAGGCCTTTATGAAGAAGCCATTCTGTGCAGAATGGTTCCGGAACACGAAGAGTGTGGGAGTTCGTTCTGCTGTATGCAATTGCTGGTCGCCTATTGTCGAGCCTTTCCGAAATAATGTGCTGGTAGTTGGCGATGCAGCTTCAACCCAGGAGATCGAAAATACCGCCGCCATGATTAGCGGCTGGAAAGCCGGCAAGGCGGCGGCCGCTTCAATCCAAGAGGAACGTCTCGGCATTGAAATAACTGGAGTTAATGATTATGTCAACTGGTGGAAGCAGATTTACACGCCGCTCAAAAGCGAAATCTATATGAAAATATATGCACCTCCATACTTCTTGACATCAGACAAGGACATGGACTATGTCCTGGGCCCTAATTAAAGGGCCGCTTAAGCCATGCTGGAACCCATATACCTCTCCGCTAGGAGAAGCCCTCAGGAAAGTTATTCCTGTTATTGAACGCGACCGACCAGACATGATGCCAAAACTGGCCAGAAGGAAGCTGGCCGCGGCTCAAACTTTTGCTGAAATTACCCGAATCAGCCAGCCCGTATTCTAGAGTCTTGATAATGACTCCATAGTTCATGGCTTGAACTACAGCATAATGAAACGACTTAAAGGAGGGACTGACTAAGGGTATGGACTCAATAATCATCTATGGCCTTGTCTACAGCATGACCCTGGCTCTCACCGCTATTGGTCTAAGTCTTACTTTCGGAATCAGCGGGGTGGCTAATTTCGCAATTGGCGGTCTCTATGTGCTGGCAGGCTACCTTCCATGGTTATTCATTAGCAATTTCGGAATCCCCTACCCCGTGGCAGTTGTCATGTCACTGCTCATATCAGCCATCATAGGCGCACTGATTTATCAGTTAATACTGCAACGTGTACGCGGTTATCTGCTGGCTGAAGTCATTGGCACTTTCGCTATCGGCATCGCTATCCTTGAGACTATACGTGCCTCGGGTCTTGTGGGGTTTGGAGCGAAAATCCCGCCGTTTATACAAGGAACCACAATGCTTCTCGGTGTCCCGATTGATTTCCAGCGAATTTTTATTGTACTGACCGCCCTGATACTAATCGGCGGCCTGTGGCTGTTTACACGCCGGACAAAGGTTGGGCTCGCCTTCCGTGGGATCGCCCAGAATGAGCGCACGGCACTTGCCTTTGGTATTGAATCCGACCGAATCGCCATGCTTAGTCTGGTTGCCGGTTCAGTCCTTATTGCCATAGCCGCAATTACCATACTACCTCTTGGCCTGATACATGTTGATAACGGCTATGAGGTCCTCATTATCGCTATTGCTGTCGGTATTGTTGGCGGTCTGGAAAGCCTCCCCGGCATCATACTCGCCAGCTTTATACTCGGCTTTTCACAAACATTGGCCGCAATGTTTATCGGCACGCATTGGATTATGGTCGTCTTCCTTGCCGCTATTGTAATAGTTCTTGCTCTCAGGCCTTCCGGACTTCTGGGGAGATTCAAGGAGATTGAGGAGAGAGTCTAACATGACAACCGCCTATCGTAAAGAACGCATAGATAGAGGTATCAAGGCACGATCGGACGACATCTTCGCCCTGTCCTCCTACCGTGAGGCACTTTACCTACTGGTACCACGGGTCTTACCAGTTGGGCTCCTTCTCATTGTCCCTGCTATTCTTCTCGGGATTGGAGAGACCTACTGGGTCAAGATAATTATTATGTGTTGTGTGTTCGGAGCTCTTGCCCTCAGTTGGGACTTTATGCATTCCGCCGGCCTTCTGTCCCTGGGCCAAGCACTTTTCTTCGGCATCGGCGCCTACATCGCCGGTGCGTTAAATGCGTCTTTCAATCTGCCGCCGTACCTTACGATACCGATTGCCACAATCGCTGGTGGATTTCTTTCGACGCTCCTGATGTCATCGGTATTGCGTCTTCGCGGCATATACTTCGGAATAATCAGCTTCGCATTGTCACTTATGCTGGCCCGCGTTATCGAGGCCACCCATTTGTTAGGCGGGACGGAGGGCATCAGCGGCCTTGCCACGTTCCCGAACATATGGGTAGAGGTCTATCTCGTTGTAATCGCCGTACTTTTCTGCCTGTTCTTTTTCCGCAGACTCATAAACAGTGACTACGGACTTGTTTTTCGCGGCATGATGGAAAACGACCGTGCTGTTATGAGTGGGGGTATTAACATTTACTGGTTTAAAATACAAGCGCTATTCATCGGCTCTACCGTTTGCGCCTTCATGGGCGCTTTTATGGTCCATTATATCGGCACGGTCGGAATTTCGGTCTTTGCCATGGACTATTCGATACTGCCGGTGGCCTGTGTAATACTTGGCGGGCCGGGCACGTTTGCTGGGCCACTCATAGGTGCCTTCCTGCTGGTACCGGTTTCTGAACTGATGCGCGCTTTCAGCACCTGGCGGATTGTCTTCTACTGTGTGGTTCTTGCCTTCTTCGTAATTGCCGTCCCTGAAGGTATCTTCCACTTCATCCAGCGGCGCTACCACCAGCTCGAGCGTAAAGTCGAAGTGGAGGCCAGACAATGAACGACAACATAATTCTTAAAGTAACCGACCTCACTAAGAAGTTCGGCAACGTAGTTGCCGTTGACCATGTCAGCTTCGAACTCCGACAGGGCGAACTACTCGGTCTCATCGGGCCTAATGGTTCCGGTAAAACGACCCTTGTTAACCTGATAACCGGCTACCAGAAGCCCGACGGCGGTAAAGTTACCTACCGAGGCAAAGATATAACCGGCGCCGCCCCGTACACCATCGCTAACCTGGGCATCGCCCGTACCTTCCAGATAGTCAAGCCGTTCTACCACCTGCCCGCTTACAAGAACCTGATTGTCCCTCTTTATTCCCCGAGAGTGAAGAAACTGCGCGGTGGCAAGTACGGCGAGCGGGATGCCAAAGCTATCGACCTGCTCGAAGAGGTGGGGTTTGAACGCGATTCCGTTGTCCCATTCAAAGCTGCCGGCGCCCTCCCCCACGGCTACCTGAAGCGTATGGAACTGGCAAGATGCATGGCACTGGAGCCCGATATCATCATCTTCGATGAACTCTTCTCGGGCATGAGTATGTCTGAGGTCGCCAGCACCTTACCGATCATCGAAAAGCTGGTCGAAGAAGGTGAGACGATGATCGTCATTGAACACCGACTAAAGGAGCTTTTCCGCATCGCCAATCGGGTTATTGTTCTGAACTTCGGGCGGAAAATCGCTGATGGCCTACCCAGGGAAGTCATTCAGACTGAAGTTGTCAAGAAAGCTTACCTTGGAAGTGAGGCATAACATGCTGGAAATAAAGAACCTGATGGTCTTTTTCGAAAACGCTCTCGCAGTCAACGATTTAAGTATGGAAGTAAAGAAAGGCGAGATCGTTGGCGTACTCGGTTCCAACAGCGCCGGCAAGTCCACGCTGATGAATACCATCTCCGGCCTCATTATTGACATGAAAATTAAGGAACAGCGCCGTGGCGGCGAACGAATTACCATCCTCGGTAAGATTACCTTCGAAGGTGAAGATATTCTTTATGCCAAACCATCATACCGGGTTAAAAAGGGTATCGTCCTCGCCCGTGAGCGCCATCCAGTCTTCGGTGAAAGCAGTGTAATGGAGAACCTCAGAATTGCGGGTTATCTCAGAAAGTATGCTGAGGTCCGGGAAGCTATCGACTTTGTCTTCGAGACCTTTCCAAGGCTTAAAGAGATCAAAGACCGCAGGGGCGGCCTGCTCTCCGGCGGTGAACAGCAAATGCTTATTATCGGCATGACCCTGGTTGCCCGGCCGCGCTTACTTCTGCTGGATGAACCACTCCTCGGACTTGCCCCTGCCCTGCAGGCCGACTTGATGAAAGCAGTCAAGCAAATACGCGATTCCATGGGAGTCACTATCCTTGTTACCGAGCAATTTGCCCGACCACTTCTGCCGATTATCGACCGCGGCTACGTTGTTGAAAACGGCATGCTGTGTCTGGCCGGCAGCCGCGATGAACTTATGAACAACCCTGAAGTCATTTCAGCCTATTTCGGAGTTTAGGAGACACCATGAGCGCCAGGATATTAACGTCAAACTCTATTTTTACCACCTTCTCTGAAAGGGTCAGGGAGCATCCGGATAAACCAGCACTGGTTTTCCTCGGCAAAACATGGTCCTACGCCCATCTTAAGGAGCTTTCGGAAAGGCTGGCGGCCGGCTTCCATAGACTCGGTGTCCACAAGGGTGATAAAGTAATTATCTACCTGCCAAATATACCGCAGAATGTTGTCGCGTGGTTAGCTCTGCAACGGCTTCAGGCGATACCTGTAGTAATATCACCGATATACACGGCGGTTGATTTCAAATACATGGCTAATGACACCGGCGCCACGGTAGCAGTCTGCATGGACACCAACTTCGGCTACGTGATGCGTGTTGTACCCGATACGAAAATCAAAAAGATCTTAGTCTGTACCGCCGGCGGCATGCTGCCGTGGTGGAAGCGTATGATGGGCAAGGCATTCGACCGCATACCGGAAGGTAAATTCGCCCTGAGCAAAGACGTTTTCCCCTTAGAAAAGACGATGAATGAACCGATGTCATCTCTGCCGCCGATTAACGGTGATGTAAAGGAAGAGACTGCTTCTATCCTATATACAGGCGGTACGATGGGTCTCCCCAAGGGTGTCCCAATATCCAACATCGCATTCCAGACAAACGCCCTTCAATCGCGCGAATCATTTTCAAGCCTAGTCCCCCTTGGTACTGGCATCCAGTACCAGGCAGCACCGCTCTTCCATGTCCTCGGACAGATGAGCGGCATCGGTGCCTGTTTGAGTATAGCCGGTGATACAATGATATTGGCCCCAAGAGTCAATCTCGACGCCCAGTTTGATCACATCCAGCGTTACAAAGTTAACCTTATGTTTGGTGTGCCCAGCCTTTACCGTATGATTCTGGAACATGACCGTGTTGACTATTACAACCTCAATTCGCTCAGATTTTGCATGATTGGCGGCGATGTCGTTCCGTTTGAGATTATGGAGCGTTGGAAAAAGAAATTCGGAAAAGAACTTTACCAGGGTTATGGAATTACCGAGGCTAGTGGTACTATCTCTATCTGCCGACCGGAAGAAAATGCACCTGCGGGTTCTCTTGGCCGCCACCTGGCAATGCAGGAGATAATGATTGTTGACCCGGAGACACTGCAACCGGCTCCTTCTGGTGAGCCAGGTGAATTACTTGTCCGTTCAGAACATATGGTCAAGGCCTATTGGAACAAGCCGGAAGAATCAGCTGAAGCTTTCGTCACTATACAGGGCAAACTCTGGTATCGTTCCAAAGATATCATCCGCGTCGATAAGGACGGCTATATGTACTTTCTGGACCGTAGCGCTGATATGATAAAGCACAAAGGTTACCGGGTAGCCGCTTCGGAAATCGAACGCACTCTTCAAGAACACTCTGCCGTAGTTGCCGCTTGTGTTGTCGGCGTCCCAGACTCCAGCGTGGGCGAGCGAATTAAAGCTTTTGTTGTTCTCAGGGAAGACGTTCGTGGCGTTACTGGCTATGAACTTACCACCTGGTGCCGCCAGAGACTGGCCCAGTACAAAATCCCGCAGTACATCGAATTCCGCGACGTCCTGCCTAAATCCAAAGTGGGCAAACTTCTGCGCCGCGAGCTTAGAGCCGAGGAGCGCAAAAAGCTGGAAAAGGGGTAAGTTCGAAGGGCCCCACTAACACAAGAAGGGCGAAGAGGCCGCTATCTGTCAACTTCGCGGTAATCGCGGGCGTGTCAGTTTCTTACCGCAAGCCCATAGTGGACAATACTGAAGAAGACCTCAGCAATGTCATCAGCGGATGCCGGTCCCGAGGGGCTATACCAGAAAGCCACCGAATTACACATACCAACAATCGCCAAGGCCGCCATCCTCACATCAATTTTACGGTAAACACCCGAGTCAACCGCTTCTTTAAGAGTATTTATAAGGAGTTTGTCGCGGCGGCCGAAAAGGCGAGTTAATTCAACCATCCGCATGGAGGAGATAATATGCCGCCCGGTCAGGAAGAGGATGGCTGTATCCTGATATTCAACACTGAACTTCACATGGGCACGAATAATCGCCCTTAACCTCTCCACTGGCGGCAGATTAGCACGGTAGACGTCTTCAACGCTCTCATTGAGGACCTTAACTGCCTCAACAATGATGTCACTGAACAGCTCCTGTTTGCTTGAAATATAGTAGTAGAGGCTGCCCTTCAGCATACCAACGGCATCGGCGATATCCTTGAGCGTTGTCCCATCATATGTTTTTTCACGAAAGATACGGCTGGATATTCTCAGAATCTCCTGCCGCCGTTTCTCCTTACGAGTCTCGCTTCGACTGCGATTACTGGCCAATTGTCACCTCGCTGTCCAGGCGTTTTCAAACATTTTACCAAACGATAGATAGGCTATCCCCACACACCTTATTGTGTCAAGTCGCCGGTGTAGTCCAGCCGATAAAAAAGCCTTGACAATCCTCAGCCAAACTGATACATTTCGTTGCTGGTAAACAAACGGTAGTTTGCTAATACAACCCATCTCAAGCGTATCCTCCGGCAGTCTGTTTATTGCCCGGCATACCAATGCGAGCAAGCTACCCATCCAGACACAAGACATCTTAACAACCGCACCGATAGAGAAAGGAGTGTGCAAACCATGAGACTCAAGGACAAAGTTGCTATCATCACCGGCGGAGGGCAGGGTATCGGCAAGGCCGAGGCCGTGCGCTTTGCCCAGGAAGGCTGTGCTGTTATGGTTGCACAGCGTAACATGTCCGTGGCGGAAGCCGCCGCCGCAGAGATTAAGGCCAAGGGCGGCATTGCCGCTGCCTGTGGGGTCGATGTACAGGCCCCCGAGCAGGTCGAAGCTATGGTCAACAAGACAATAGAGACCTTTGGTAAAATCAACATACTGGTCAATAACGCCGCCTTTTTCGGCGGCATCGGCTACAAGCGCTGGGACACCTGGACACTCGAGGAATGGCAGAGAAGCTTCATGACTAACCTGGTCGGCTCCTGGCAATGCGCCAAGGCAGTCGTCCCCCACATGCGCAAGGTAGGTAAGGGTAAGATCATCAACACCTACTCTACTACGGCGAATATGGGATTTCCGGGACTTCTCCCCTACACCACCTCAAAGGCCGCTATCCACACACTGACTAAATGTCTGGCCCGTGCCCTTGGCCGCTACAATATTTGTGTCAATACTATCTCCCCCGGCTACGTCCTGACCGAAGCCAGCCTCCAGATGCCGGGCGGCAGCCGCGAAGCTGACAAGAAACTCATCGAAACCCGCTGCCTCCAGCGCGACTCCTACGCCGAAGACGTCGCCGGCCCCGCCCTGTTCCTGGCTTCAGACG
Organism: Chloroflexota bacterium; assembly: GCA_040753815.1. Classification (GTDB taxonomy): domain Bacteria; phylum Chloroflexota; class Dehalococcoidia; order GIF9; family JBFMDU01; genus JBFMDU01. Next base: position 25,575 of record JBFMDU010000014.1, on the reverse strand, counting down.
ATTCTGACTTCGTCACCGGCCAGCTCCTGATTGCCGATGGCGGCGATACAATGCCCTGAGGTTGATACGAATATCCAAACTCAGTAAACGATACTAGACCAGAGACGGGGAACAGTCCCAACTATCCAAAGGAAATCCTCCCTGTCCTGCCCGACGAGAATGGGCACAGTGAGGATACAAGGAGGCCCATCAAGTGAACCTCAAGCAAGACCTGACAGAAATTGTCGGCGCAGAGCATGTCTCCGACGATCCCGAAGTCCTGGAGAAGTATTCGAAAGACTTCAGTTTTGTTCAGCCGAGACGGCCAAGCATCATCACTTTTCCCCAAAATGCCGAGGAAATCCAGAAGATAGTTAAGTATGCCAATGTCAACTCGATGGCAGTAACCCCCCGCTCATCAGCGCTAGGTTTCTACGGTGCAGGCATACCGAATCAGGGCGGCATCATTATCGACTGCTCCCGCATGAACAAAATACTGGAAGTCGACCCGAGAAACAAAAAGGTCAAGGTCGAGCCCGGTGTCACCTACGCTCAGGTACAGGAAGAACTGGCCAAGCACGGTATGTACGTTGCCAACCCGCTCCTGCCCCATAAGGCCAAATCAGTCCTTACCAGTACCATGGAGCGCGAACCCATTCTGATTACCAAAAGCGAGTATAGCGAAGTATTCCTGACCTCTGAAGTAGTGCTGCCCACCGGTGACATGTACTGGACAGGTACAGCACTTGGTAAAGGCATGAAAGGCCAGAACTTTCCCGACGCCCTCATTCCCGGCACCAGGCTCTGGCTCGGTGCCCAAGGCACACTCGGTATTATGACCTGGGCCAACCTCAAGGCTGAGCATCTCCCGACCCTGGATAAGCTTTTCTTTATACCCATCAACAAAGTAGAGCAAATAGCCGACCCTGTATACACCATCCAGCGCAAGATGCTTGGCAACGAGTGTTTTGTGCTCAATGCCTTCAACCTTGCTATGATTGTCGCTGAAAAATGGCCGGATGAGTTCAACACGCTCCGCGACAGCTTGCCTCCCTATACCATTATCCTCTGTCTCTCCGGCCTGCACCGTCTGCCCGAAGAAATGGTAGGTTATCAGGAAGAGGCTCTGATGGACCTGGCCAAGGAGCTCCGCTTCAGTGTCCAGCGTACCGTCGGCGGCATTGCCGGACTTGAGGCCACCATTCTCAAGATACTCCGTAAGCCGTGGCAAAAGGACGTCTACTGGAAGCACCAGTACAAGGGTGCCTGCCACGATGTATTTTTCCACACCACAATGGACCGTGTCCATGAGTTTACAGCCATGATGAACGAAACGGCGGCGAAACACGGCTATCCCACTCGCGACATTGGTGTTTATATCCAGCCGCTGGAGCGCGCCCGCGCCGCCTTTTGTCAGTTCAGTTTCCACTGCGACCCGAACAACGCACGGGAAGCGGCCATGGTCAAAAAGCTGTTCCTCGAGGCCAGCGAAAACGCCATCAACCTGGGCGGCTTTTTCACTACCCCATATGGCCCCTGGGCCGATATGGTCTACAGCCGTACAGCCCAGTACACCGCGCTACTTAAAATCGTCAAAAATGCCTACGACCCGAATAACGTCATGAACCCGGGCAAGCTCTGCTTCTAAGAGAGGAGACTGTCACCCATGACCACTTCGAAACCCAGATCCCTCCCCATCGACCCATACTGGAGAAAATATTCCTGGGACCTGCGCAAAGTTGCCTGGAACTGCGCCCGGTGCTCTACCTGCAAATGGGTTGATACCTGGGAGATCAAAGATGCCAGATTCGCCAAGGTCTGTCCGTCCAGCTCATATTACCTGTTTGACGCTTACTCCTGCCAAGGCCGCATGGACCTTTCGTTGGCCCTTCTCGATGGCGATATCACCTACGATGACGACCCGGACATCCTGGACATCATGTACAAATGCAACACCTGCGGCGGTTGTGACGCCGCTTGCAAGCGCGTCCAGGATATGGAACCTCTCCGCGTCATGCTTGAGATGCGCGCCAAATTCGTCCAGGACGGCCAGCTCCTGCCCCAGCTCATGCCCATCATCGAGAACCTGAGAAAAGAAGACAACATGGTGATGGCTAAGAAAGCCGACCGCGGTAAGTGGGCTGAGGGACTGGATGTCAAAGACGCCACCACAGAAAAGGCTGAAGTAATCTTCCATGCCGGCTGTCGCGCCTGCTTCGACGAAGATATGCACAAAATCGTCAGGACGGCGGTGACCATTCTAAAGAATGCCGGTGTCGACATCGGCATCATGGGCAAGGACGAGACCTGTTGCGGCTCCCGCGCCTACTACATGGGCTGGCGCAGTGAGTTCACCAAGTATGCTGAGAACAACCTCCAGGGCTGGACCAACGCTGGCGCTAAGACTGTCGTTGCCGCCTGTGCCGACGGCTACTGGGGCATGAAGCGCCTTTATCCTGAGGTCGGCTCGAAGTTCGAAGTCCTGCACATGGTTGAGTTCCTCGACCGCCTCATCAAGGAAGGCCGCATCAAGTTCACCAAGAAAGTCCCGATGCGGGTCACCTATCATGACCCATGCCATCTGGGGCGACGTTCTAACGTTTACGTGCCGGGCCAGCCCATCATGGGCGTCTATGAGCCGCCGCGCGATATCATCCGGAACATCCCTGGAGTCGAACTGGTCGAGATGTACCGTATTAAAGAGTACGCCTGGTGCTGTGGCGGCGGCGGCGGTGTCATTGACGCTTACCCCGAATTCAACAACTTCACCGCCTCCCAGCGCATTCTTGAAGCCCGGGAGACTGGCGCTGAAGCTATCGTCACCGCCTGCACCTGGTGCGTGCGCAGTCTCACCGACGCCACCCGTGCTCTTGGCGATAAGATAAAGGTCATCGACATCGTCGAACTTGTCCAGCAGGCTATTTGAGGATTCAAAAACTAAATCCCCTTCCCTTGGAGGGAAGGGGCAGGGGATAGGTGACAATATGCCATACGGTGATGAAAAGCACCAGCTTATTTATCAGGGGCTGGTAGACATCCTTGGTAAGGATAACGTAGCCGACGGCCCGGCCACAGTACGCGCCTACGCTCGGGATATGTTCGCCCTGAGTACTATGCGCCGCAAGCGGCCGCCGGAGTTCATTGTCCTGCCGGGCGATACTGAGGATATCCGCCAGATAATCCTCCTAGCCAACCGCTACAAGTTCCCCTACTCGGTGATGTCTACCGGCTGGATGTTTCCGATGCTCGGCGCCGTTAAACCCTACTGGTGCATTATCGACTTCAAGCGGATGACCCGCATTGAGTTTGACGAGAAGAACATGTACGCCGTGGTTGAGCCATATATCAGTCACGCCCAGCTCAACGCGGAATCCATCAAGCGGGGGTTGTATAACGGTGCGCCATCGGTCGGCGGCCAGTTCAGCACCCTGGCCAACCATTCCTGGCATGGCTGGCATGCTACTGCCTTCCGCACCGGCTTTTCCACCCGCAACATCCTCGGCATGGAATGGGTGCTCCCCAATGGATGGGTAGTGCGGACTGGCTCGCTGGCTCAGACAGGGACGCATCCTTTCTGGGCGGAAGGTCCGGGCCCAGACCTTAAGAACCTGCGCAAAGGCATCGTTTCCGATAACGGCTCTATGGGCGTCATCACCCGTATGGCCATCAAGCTCTATCCCTGGCCCGGCCCGAAATACCTGCCTACCGAAGGCGTCGGGCCGGGAAAGAAATGCGAGCTTCCCAGGGACAAGTTCCGATGGTTCTTCTTCGAATTCGCCGACCAGCCTTCAATGATCAATGCCATGTACGAAATCGGCAAGGCCGAAATTTCTTTCATGATGCAGAGATATCCGGCCCAGGTACTGGCCTGGGAGTACTCAAAGTCTCGCGAGGAGTACTGGAGCCTGTTCGAGCCTGGCTCATGGGTTGACCACTGCCTCAACATGCTTGCTGTCTGCCTGTGGGCGCACGCCTCTAAAAAACAGCTCGATTATGAAGAGAAGGTGCTGAAGCAGATTATGAGCGAGACCGGCGGCAAACCGGTTCCGGACGAAGTCTACAACCGCATCGTGCCAGTACTGGCCAACACTATGACGCGTCCCGCCTTCGGGCCGCGCTGGTGCCGCATCGGCGGCTCAATGCAGACCAGCTTCCTCCAGTGCGACACCCTTGACCATATGCTGTCAATCCAGCCTGACGTCTGGGGCATCGTCCACAAATATACGCCGCCCTATCTGGAGCACTACGGCGATTCCGCCTGGATTTTACCCTTCGACTTCTGCCACTTCGGCGGCTCCGACACCGCCATCCCGCACGAGAAGAGCGACGATGTTTGCAAGGGTGTAGTCAAGGAGTCCATGGATACTATCGCCCTTGATATCCGCACCAGCCGGCCGTCTTTCTCCCTGTCCATCGCGCCAGCTAACTTCGTTGGCCCCAACTTCGCCAATTTCCACATCCCACTCTCGCGTATCAAGCGGGCCATAGACCCCAACAACCTGTCTAATCCTACACGTTTCATCGATATTGAAATGATGGACAAAGAAACCGCCGCGAAGGCGGCACCACCTCCATCACCGGCTCAGTCGAAGCAATAGCCAGTCTGAGGGGCTTGCATGTACAAGCCCCTCTTATCCCTCGCCTATTGACCATACTTCAGCCTAGAGCTAATATTCCACATCCGCCTGTCGTTAAGTATTCAAGAGAGGGGTTGTTCTTGGCAGCAAAGACAGCCAGGCCAGACCGCACTGCTGTTGACGTCTACCTTGAGTCTCAACCAACTGAGATGCTGGTTAGAATGGTTGATACCTACGGACGGCTCTACCAGAAGATGGATGGCTTCTGGTACCTCTCGGTCATGGAGTGCTGGGGCAACGAGATGGCACTTGACCGCGATATGTGGGTCTGGACGCGCGCCAGCCGGTACGAAGTAGAACTACTGGCAGAAGCACTCGGCCTTTCCGGCAGAAAAGACCTTGACGCCTTTATCCAGGTCTTCACCGCCTCGCCGATGACCATGGTGAGTGAGTACCGGGTGGAAAATATGCATGGTGGTGCCGCCGAGATAACCATTACCTGCTGCCCGATTCTTACCGCCCTGGAAAAGGAAGGAAAGGGCCGCGAACGTACTATCTGTCACATGGTCGATACCATGATTTTCGGCTCCTACGCCCGCCACTTCGGCTCCAATGTCAGCATCGAGGCTTTAAAACTGCCGCCACGGGCGAAATCCGATGATATCTGCTGTCAATGGCGTCTCACGGCAAAAGGCGAACAGGCCTGTCCCGTGACCTTTGAACGCCTCAAACTTGAGGAAATGTCCCGGGAGACCTTGATGCGCCTGCTCAAGACCTACTGCCGCCTCTACCAGGTAGCTGATGCCCACTGGTACCTGGCCATCCAGGACAGGTGGGGCAACGATGCCGCACTGGAAAGGGACTTCTGGGTATGGGAGCGCCTGACCAAGTCAGAGGTCGAGGCTGTCTCGAAACTGCTTGGCATCGAAGGCAAGAAAGACCTCGATTCTATGGTGAAGCTTTTTCTCACCGCCCCGATGAATATGACCACGGACTACATCATCGAGCGCCCTGGGCCGGACCGGGCTATTGTCACCTTCACCTTCTGTCCCGTCCTTCGGGCATTAGAGAAAGAAGGCCAGGGTCGGGAAAACGACATTTGCCGTAATCTTGATATCATGATTTTCCGCAACTATGCCAGGCACTTTAACCCCAGCATCGAGGTCAACCCCGTCCTCTTGCCACCCCGCTCCAACCCGTCTGGTCCGGCCTGCTCTTGGGAGTTCCGGATTAAGTAGCTTACCCCCACACTAACACTTAAAAAGAGAGCCCCGCGCTTGCGGGGCTCTCTGACTCTCAATAAAGGTTGCGCTATTTTTTCTTAGCCTTGGGGTCGACCTCGGGGATACCGGCCAGCCGGCGGGCGATGTTCTTCTTCTCCTCAATGGGATACTGACCAAGGATGGCGATGTCCTCCATGATGGGCGAGCCACCGCCGTGGACACCAGCAATTTGCATGTTCGAAGCAACTGGACCAGCGATTAGGTCCTGGGCCAACCTGAATGCACGGTGCTGGACCTCAGGTGGGACATCTTTCTTACGCATGAAGTACTTATCGAGGTAAGGTCTGATCTGGGGATTGGCGTACTCTTCCTCGTATGGCATAGTTTGTGGCTGGCCGCCGCAAATGTCGCAAAGAATGTCATACTCGTGATAGATGTTGACGCCAGCATGCTTGCGGCCGACATTGCAGAAGACAACATCCGGAATCATGGTACCGGATGATGCCTTGGTCGCATTATAGGCGGCGGCAATGCCAGCGGCATTAACCAGCTCGGCCACGGAAATCATCTCGGCCAGCTTGTGACGGACATGTTGTTCCCTTTCAATGCCGCTGATTTCAGCGATAAGGGCAGTAGTGCCCATCAGAAGGTCGGTGTAAGCCGGCTTGCACCCGGTGTAGCTATGACGATGATAAAGAGCAAACAGGAGGGCGGCACGGCTGGCGACGCGGGTCTCGCCATCAACGAAGACTCTCTCGTAAGGGACGAAAACATCATCGAAGATGGTCACGGTATGGCCGATGCCATGTTTCTCGACTTCGGCGGGGAAGGCCTTGCGCGGGGTCGGGTTGGCGGCTTCGATAAGCATGGTCACACCCTTGGTATCAGCCGGGATAGAGAAGCAGATGGCCCAGTCTTTCTCCTCGGCGGTCAAAGTGCGGCATGGAGTCACAATCAACTCGTCACAGTAGGAGCCAACAGTGGTGTGGACCTTGCATCCCCGGACGACGATGCCGTTCGGCTTGCGCTCAACAACCCTCATATACAGGTCAGGGTCGGCTTGCTCGTGCGGGCGGAGAAGGCGGTCGCCTTTGACATCGGTCTGAGCGGCGGCGCCGACCATGTCCTTGTCCTGGAATTCCTTAAGGAAGTTGAGAAATCGCTGATGGTATTCGGTCTTACCATTGTTGACCTCGTCAGCCTCTTTGGAGGCAACGGACAGGGCATTCATCATGTCGGTGCCCATACAGCGCTGGATGCAGGTGCCGCTTAAGTGGCTGGCTTCACGGGTAAGCTTCTGCTTCCTCAGCAGGTCATCTACCGTCTGATGAATATGCGTCCAGCGGTTAATCTTCTTGCCGCTGATATGTGACGTTGCCAGTACCAGGTCAGCCCACTTCGGGTCCTGGGCAATGTCATAGCTCATGAGGATATCCTTCATGGACACCACAAGCCGCGGGTCGTCGCGCTTGACCATTTCCCCATGCATGTAGCAGTTTGGCTTCAGCCTCCGCATCCTCTCCAGAAATTCGCCGGACGTGATCATTTGGCACCTTTCCTCCTGTGTTTATTACAACTTGATTCTCTAAATCGGATTATGCTATCCCAACCGGGCAAAACATAACGGCGAATTTTACCACTTACGCCTCTGGCTGGCAACTTATGTCGAGGTAGGGACTATTCGAGTATTACCGTTCCGCTTTTACCGCCGCTTTTTTTCACCAGGCGGACAGCTTCCAGCCGCATCGAAGTATCAAGCGGCTTGCACATGTCGTAAATGGTCAGAGCGGCAACGGCCACCGCCGTAAGAGCTTCCATTTCGGCGCCAGTCCGCGCCGTACACTGGACGCGAGCCGTAATCTCCACCGCTGGTTCGTCATTAACCAGTAAAAAGTCTACAGCGACTTCGTCAATTGGCAAGGGATGGCATAGTGGCAGGAGACGCGACGTCTCCTTAGCCGCCATGATACCGGCAACACGTGCCGCGCCGAGAACGTCGCCCTTAGCCACCTTACCCCGGCGGATAGCCCTGAGAGTCATCGCCTTCATCGTTATGCGGCCCCTGGCTACAGCTTCGCGCCGCGTCACCGGCTTCTCACCCACGTTAACCATACGGACGACGCCAGCAGTCGATGCTTTCTGACTCTTCACCCTACCCTCCCAGCTTGGTCATCGGCCTTTGCAGAATCAGGTCCTGTTCGAGCCGGTGCTTCTGCGGCTTGTTTTTAATAGCATCCTGTATGAGCTGTTTCAAGGTCTCAGCATCGGCACCACTGCGCATGTGCCGACGGAGGTCAATCTCATTATCGTTAAGCAGACAGGGCCAGAGCTTGCCATCGGCGGTGAGACGCAAACGGTTACAGGAGAAGCAGAAGTGGTCGCTGACCGGACTGATAAATCCGATAGTGCCGGCGGCGCCGGAAAAGCGGTAATACTTGGCCGGACCATTTCCCGTAATCGGTGCTGCTGAAGCTTCCAGTTCACCCAGCTTTTGCAGGCGTGCCCTGACCTCACTGATAGGGATGAACTTGCCCCTCATCCCTTCCTCAGTGACAAACGGCATCAGTTCGATGAACCGGACGTGCCAGCCATCGGTCACTGTCAGGCGGGCAAATCGCTCAATTTCATCGTCATTGACACTCCTCATCACCACCACATTGACCTTAAGCGGTGTCAGCCCGACTTCGTTTGCGGCTTTAATACCCCTGAGCGCGGTGTTGAGGTCACCACCTCGGGTCAGACCCTTGAACTTCTCTGCGTCCAGAGAATCAAGGCTGACATTAACGCGCTTCAACCCGGCTCCTTTAAGCGGCCGGGCAAATTTCTCAAGATAGATTCCGTTGGTCGTAAGAGAAATATCGTCGATCCCGGGGACTGCTTTGATCATGGACACCAGTTTCGGCAGTCCTTCCCTCACCAGCGGTTCGCCGCCGGTCAAGCGGACCTTGCTGATGCCAAGCTCCGCCGCCGCCTGCACAATCCTGGTAATCTCTTCATAAGTGAGAATATCGCCGTGCGGAAAGAGAGCTATCCCCTGCAAGGGCATGCAGTAGACACATCTCAAGTTGCACCGGTCGGTGACCGAGATGCGCAGGTAGTTTATCGGCCGGTTGAACAGGTCATGAGGTCCCGGCATCTCTGGCCTCTTTCACTATGCGTTCGATTACCGGCAAAGCCGCTACTGCTGCCCTGCCGCGGTGGCTGATGCGGTTCTTCAATTCAATAGGCAATTCCGCCATTGTCTTGCCATACTTTGGGAAATAAAACACAGGGTCGTAGCCAAAGCCGCTGGCACCCTTTGGCTCGAAGGTAATGATACCATTGCAGGAACCTTCAGCAAAATCGACCCGGCCGCTCGGAGCGGCCACAGCAATGACACACCGAAAGTGCGCGGTACGCTTCTCCCACGGTATGTCTTGCAGTCTGCTCAGAAGCCTAGCGACTCGGTCACGGTCCCCAGCACCCTCTCCGGCATAGCGGGCCGACTGAATACCTGGCTCACCACCAAGAGCATCTACCTCAAGCCCTGAGTCGTCAGCCAGCGTTATCAGGCCGCTCGCTCTGGCAAAAGCAAGTGCTTTCAGACTGGCATTCTCGGCATAGGTTGTCCCGTTCTCGGCGACCTCCAAATCCAGCTCAAGGTCAGCCGGAGTGACCAGTTCAAAATGAGAACCGGGGAACAGGTGCTGGAACTCAAGCAACTTCCCCCGGTTCGATGTGGCTAGTAACAGCTTCACGGACCTCTAGTCTTTGGGGAGCTTGGTAAACCTTCCCTTGAGTTTCTTCATTACCTGAGGCATGGTGGTGTACTCCATCTCCTCAAGCGGCAGGCGGTGCGGCTCAAACGGGCCCATCCGTCTCAGATAATTGGCCAGGTCGTTTGCCTGGTGGCGAGCATCGTCAAAAGCCGGGTCATCAAACAAGTCCCTCGGCCCGACCAATTTCCCCGAAGACAGTTGGAAGCCGGCGCAAATAACGCGCGGCGGGCCGTCAAAACGGCTGGGGTTGCTCTCACGCACCGCCACCGGCATCAACGGGCCGTGATGGGAACCGCGCATCCAGCCGTTGACAATATGGGGCGAAGCAAACGGCTCAACAATTTCACCGACGGCCGGGAATTTGCCCTGGGAGCGTACAATCAGCACCGGGTCGTCCTTGCCCACGTAGCGGCCAGCCATCATAGACAGCTTCTGAGTAGAGGCGGTAGCGGCAATCTCGCCGCTCGGCCGGTGGTATACCGACTTGACCACGTAGCGGCTGGGAGCACCCAGAAAGACCAGCATGTCATATATTTCTTCAGGAGCGTTGAACTTAATCTCTTTATGCTCCTTGACGTCCTGCACCTCAAAAGTAAACCCTTCGTGCATATTCTCGGCGATGACGAGGCCGATGGTATTGAACGGGTCAGCGAACATCTTAAAAAGGGGCAGGTTCCAGGCGCCGGCGGCTGTCTTATCCGCCATGAAAATAATAACCGTCTCCGCCTCGCGCTCTTCAAATTCCATCTCGGCACAGCCAGGACCCATCCCCTTAACATTCCCGGAGAAGGCCGTCACCAGAAGGTCCTGCCCGGCGCCATGGAGTTTCAGCTTTTTAGCGATGGCGGTGCAGTCAACGAAGGTATCCCAGGCCAGCTTGTGAACACGCCGGTCATTGATTCCCCGATTATGACTCATAATCAGTTGGACATCATCACCGCACCGGGTAACGTGATAATCGATGAGCAAGCCGCTCTTCTTTTCTCTAGCCAGGTTATCATTAGCCTTGGCGAGAAGGTCGGGATGGCATCCTGAATGCCCGACAAAGCCGCCGATGTCAGCTTTAATGACGCTCAGGGTTTCGCACATGACGCCTCCTTAGTTAGTGTTTGATGCCTGACAAACAGATTCAGAGTCCTGGCATAAGCAAAACGATGTCACTGCCAGTACAAGACTGAAATTTGGAGAAAACTGTACCAGAAAGCCCGTATAGACGTCAACCCACGGCTACTATCAGGGTTTGATTGACATATGCGTTCGACACAACGTAGAATACCACGCCTTGAACAGTTCTGCTTATTACAAGTCCACCTTACCCAACGGCCTTCGCCTCACCGTGTGTCCAATGCCCCACCTGCGCTCAATCTCCATGCTGGTATTCATCGGGGCCGGGTCGCGCTATGAGTCTGATGCCGAGGCTGGCGTCTCGCATTTCATCGAACACCTCTATTTCAAAGGCACCAAACACCGTCCCACATCAAAAGAGATATCCGAAACCATTGAATCAATCGGCGGTATCATTAACGCCGGGACCGACAAGGAGATGACCTCTTACTGGTGCAAGGTGGCCGACCAGCATTTCCCGGTAGCCATCGACCTCATCTCCGACATCCTGCACAACTCACGGCTTGACCCGGCCGACATCGAGAAAGAACGGCAAATTATCATCGAGGAAATCAACATGAGCCTTGACCTGCCGCAGTTCAAGGTTGACCTGCTGATTGACGAGTCCATCTGGAAGGGACAGCCGATGGGCCGTGACGTCGCCGGGAGCAAAGAGAGCGTCAGCGCCATCACCCGTGAACAGATGACAGCTTATATTGCCCGCCGGTATACCGCCAACAACACAGTCGTAAGTATCACCGGAAATATCACGATGGAGAAAGCCCAAGAGAGCATCAGTAAGGCCTTCGGCTGGTGGCGGGCAGGCGATATTCCAAAGACTGTACCAACAGTTCATAACCAGAGCAGTAGGAGAGTCATCATAGAGACCAAAGATAGTGAGCAAGCCCACATCTGTCTCGGCCTACCCGCAGTCTCCATCCTCGATCCCGACCGCTACCCGGTCGGCTTGCTCAGCATTATCCTCGGTGAAGGCATGAGCAGCCGCCTCTTCCTAGAAATCAGGGAGAGACTCGGCCTCGCCTATGATATACGCAGCTACACCACCCAGCACCTCGACACCGGCTCGTTGATTATTTATGCCGGGGTCGACCCGAAGAAAACGTCTACTGCCGTAACCAGCATCTTGGAACAACTGGCACTCACCAAAGACGGCATCCCTGAAGTCGAACTGACCAAGGCCAAAGAACTGGCCAAAGGCCGGCTTCTTCTCAGAATGGAAGACAGCCGTAACGTGGCCGGCTGGATAGGAGCGCAGGAGCTCCTTACCGGCCGCATCATGTCAATTGACGAAGTCATCACTGAAATCGAGGCCGTCACCACTGAGGACATCAAGAGAGTGGCCAACCTCCTCTTCACCACAGGCAAGCTCAACCTGGCTGTGGTCGGTCCGGTCAAAAACCGCTCAACTATGTCACGGCTTCTTAAACTTTGAGATAAAAAGAGAGGACGCCACATGGCGTCCCCCCTATTTCAAGTCGTACCTATCTAACCTAGTACTCCGGTGGCATTGGCGGGGCGGCCATTTCCTTCTTTTCCGGGATATCTGTAACCAGCGCCTCAGTGGTCAAAATCATGTTGGCGATACTCGAGGCATTCTCCATAGCCGTTCTGGTGACCTTAAGCGGGTCAATAATGCCCTTCTCCACCATATTGCCAAAGTCATCCTTAGCGGCATCATAGCCCACACCCACGGCGCTCTTCTTGACTGCCTCGACGATGACTGAGCCTTCTTTGCCGGCGTTAGCGGCAATCCAGCGAAGCGGTTCTTCAAGGGCTTTCTTGAGGATAGCAACTCCGGTAGCCTCATCGCCATCAACCTTGAGCTTGTCCAGAATAGGTGTGGCATTAAGAACCGCAACGCCGCCGCCCGGAAGAATACCTTCCTCAACCGCGGCGCGGGTTGCCGAGAGAGCATCCTCAACGCGGTGCTTCTTCTCCTTGAGTTCGACTTCGGTAGCCGCTCCGACCTTAATGACGGCAACGCCGCCAGCCAGTTTGGCCAGACGCTCCTGGAGCTTCTCCTTGTCGTAGTCAGAGGTAGTCTCCTCAATCTGGGCCTTAATTTGCTTGATGCGGCCTTTGATGGCATCCTCAGAGCCCTTGCCCTCGACGACGGTGGTATCGTCTTTGTCGGCAACCACCTTACGGGCACGGCCAAGGTCGGCTACCGTGACCGAATCGAGTTTACGGCCGACTTCCTCTGAGATGACCTTGCCATTGGTCAAGATGGCAATATCCTGGAGCATCTCCTTTCGGCGATCACCGAAGCCTGGTGCTTTAACCGCCAGAACGTTCAGGGTGCCGCGGAGTTTGTTGACCACCAGGGTAGCTAGCGCCTCACCTTCGACATCTTCGGCGATCAAGAGAAGGTTCTTCGAAACCTGAAGGATTTTCTCAAGGGCTGGCAGAATATCGGCAATGGCCGAAATCTTCTTATCGGTAATCAAGATGTAGGGGTCATCAATCTCGCTCTCCATCCGCTCGGCGTTAGTGATGAAGTAAGGGCTGATGTAACCGCGGTCAAATTTCATGCCCTCAACGAACTCGGTCTCGTAATTGAGCCCCTTAGATTCCTCAACCGTAATGACGCCGTCTTTGCCGACCTTCTCCATGACATCGGCAATCAGCTTGCCGATTTCAGGGTCGTGAGCGGAAAGAGTAGCTACCTGAGCGACCTGGTCCTTGGTGGTGATCGGAATAGCTTTCTTCTTAAGCTCGGCCACCATGGCCACGACTGCTTTCTCAACGCCGCGTTTTAAGGACATTGGGTTGGCACCAGCGGCTATATTCTTGAAGCCTCCGGTAACAATCGCTTGAGCCAACACCGTCGAGGTGCTGGTACCATCACCGCACTTGTCATTGGTCTTGGTCGCGGCTTCTTTAAGAAGCTGGGCACCCATGTTCTCAAACGGGTCCTTAAGCTCAATTTCCTTGGCGATGGAAACGCCGTCGTTGATGACGGTCGGTGGCCCGAATTTCTTGTCCAGTGCTACCGGTCGGCCCTTGGGCCCCAGGGTGACCTTAACCGAATTCGCCAGGGAGTCGATGCCACGCTTCAGGGCCTGCCTGGCATCCTCGCCATAAATAATCTGTTTCGCCATGTATCTACCTCCTTAGACTTTCTTCGCCAGAATGTCGCTCTCGCGCAAGATAATGAGTTCTTCGCCATCAAGCTTAAACTCAGTACCGGCGTACTTGGAATAGACAACGATGTCCTTCTCCTTGACATCAAGCGGGATGCGCTTACCGTCCTCAGTCACCCTACCTGGTCCTACGGCGATAATCTCGCCTTCCTGAGGCTTCTCCTTGGCAGTGTCCGGCAGTACGATACCGCTCTTGGTGACTTCCTCTTTAGGCATGGGTCTTATCACTACCCTGTCGCCCAGAGGTTGCAACTTGGCTGACGCCTTAGCCATAAAACATACCTCCTGTTTGAAATATTTAGCACTCTTTAGCAGAGACTGCTAAGCGCGCAAATAATACCACGCGTGTTTTGCCCCTGCAAGTCTATCCAGGGTATACCAGGTGATATCACAACTGTTTATAGTCACCCATAGCAGATTATCATTCTATTTTATGCCTCCTACTCTTATTTATAATGTTTAAATACCATCTTACTCTTACTGAACTGTCTTTTAACCTATTTCTCTCAACCCTGACTCACAACCGACCTTGAATTCATACACTTTAGCGTGTATAATTAGTGTATCATGAAAGGGAAGCGAAGCAGCCTGACCTGGAACGCTACCTCAGTACGCGCCTTGCGCCGATATCTTAAACTGTCTCAGGCCGAGATGGCCCAACAACTCGGCACCCGTCAGCAGACGATCAGCGAATGGGAAACCGGAAAATACTGCCCGCGCGGAACCTCCTCCACTCTGCTGTCTATCGTAGCCGAGCACGCCAGCTTCCGTTACCAGCCCAGTTCCAGGCAAGGCTGACCAACTCTAAAGTCGTGAGGGAACATCTCCAGGTCAGGTATACGATATGTCTACACTGAAACGGATAATTGCAGCGACAAGCGACGCACCGGTAAACGAAGAAACCATAGCACGGGCCTGGCTTTCCGGCGGATGGAGCCAGCTTAAGCCTGTGGATTCCGTCATCAAAGTTATCTACCCAGGCCGGAGGAAACGTACTAATGGTCCCGACTTCGTGGATGCCATCGTCAACATCGACGGCCGGAGGTTAGCCGGCGCCGTGGAAATCCACGTTAACGCCAGCGACTGGCGCACCCATCATCACCACCTCAACCCAGCCTACAACAGCACTATCCTCCACGTCGTCATGAAGAGTGATTCGGCTCTGCCACCAGTTACGGCTGAGGGCAAGACAGTCACGCAGGTACGACTATCCCTAACAGCATTAAATACCCTCATTCATTCCGAGCTGACCTTTTTCCCCTGCCGGAGCCATGACATCTCGAACAGTGTTAGAGATGCCGGTATAGCACGCTTTAAATTGAAAACCCAGCGCTTCCTGGCTGACATGCGTTTTCAGCCGCCAGATGAGGCACTCTATCGCGGCATCTCCACCGCCCTGGGCTATCAAGAAAATCAAACACCTATGAGATCCCTGGCCGAGGTGATAACACTGGCCGATATCAAAGACGGCGGATGTGACCGGCGTTTGCCCCATCTTGAAGCCCTCATTCTATGGAATGCCGGCCTGCTAACAGAACTATCTGCAAAAGTAGATGTCGAAGCGCGCCGCCTTTGGCAAATTCTGCCTGGCAGGACAAATGCACCAACTCTAAGCCGCGGCCACTGGCACTTTGCCCGCGTCCGGCCAGTCAACTCACCAGCACGGCGTCTGGCCGCTCTTGCCTGCCTTATCCACCGTCACCGCGCCAGTCAGCTATACACCGGACTGCTGGAACCTTTACGCCAAGAAAAACCCGGAGTGAAGGCAGTGCAACTACTAGAAGAAAAACTCGTTATCGCCGGACATGGCTACTGGGCCTGTCACTGGGATTTCGCCCGGCCACTACCGCGGACGTATGCCTTACTTGGGGCAGAGAGGGCCTCAACCATCGCCACGAACGCCATTCTGCCTTTTGCCTGTGCGTTAGGCCAAATTACTGACGACACACGCCTCACCAGTGCTGCCATCGATATCTACCACACATATCCAGCCCGGTGCGGTAACGAAATTGCCCGATATATGTCACACCTGCTATCGTTCCCTGCTAAAACTGTCTGCGAGGAACAAGGCCTTATCCATATCTACCACACCTGGTGCAGAGAAAAACAGTGCGAATCGTGTCCTGCTAGCAGTGCATGACCGAAAGTACAAACATCGAAGTTCTAAACTGGTTTTGCGCTTTCCGAGCCTATTGCCAGACTGGAAACCACATCCAGGTCGAGACCATCAGTATGGCCAGATTGAAAGCGGTAGTAGCCGCATGATGCAATCATGGCGGCGTTATCAGTACACAAGCTGACCGGCGGAACAAATACCGGTACCGATGACTTCTCTATAAGATACCGACGCAGGAGTTTATTAGCGGCGACACCGCCGGATACCACAATATTCTTCACTCCAAGCCGCTTAGCCACCTCAACCGTCTTAACTGCCAGGACCTCAACCACCGCCTCCTGAAAGCTGGCGGCGGCATCAGCCGCCGCAGCCTCTCCGGCTTTAATGCCTCGTTCCCGAACAAGATTGAAAAGACCGGTCTTAAGGCCGCTAAAGCTAAAATCATCGGTACCCTTAAGCCAAGCACGGGGCAATGCAAGCGAAGCATTACCCCCCTGCGCCGCCTTTTCAATAGCCGGGCCACCAGGGTAACCGATCCCCAAAATCCGCGCTGCCTTATCAAACGCCTCGCCGGCGGCGTCATCGCGAGTCCTGCCAAGACGCTTAAGCTGGCCGTGACCGTTCATCACAACAAGATCGCTGTGACCACCTGAAACAATCAGGCATAATGCCGGGAAAGCCGGGAGCTCGCCCTTAACAAGCCAGTTAGCATAGATATGGCCTTCCAGATGATTCACCCCGACCAGCGGCAGGTGATGAGCCGCGGCAATCGACTTGGCGGCGTTAATGCCCACCAGCAGGGATCCGGCCAGCCCCGGCCCGTTGGTCACTGCAACGGCGCCAATGCTCCGCCAAGCTACACTAGCCGAAGTCATGGCCTGCTCAATCACCGGCACTATTGTCAGAAGGTGCTGGCGCGAAGCTACTTCCGGGACTACGCCGCCGTAGCGGGCATGGATTTCAACTTGTGAGGCTACTATATTGGACAATATCTGGCGGCCATCGGCGACAACTGCCGCCGCCGTCTCGTCGCATGATGTTTCGATACCCAGTACGTTCACCGGCGGCATTATAACACAGGGCTTCATCAATACCCGCCAAAGATGACGACCACGTTCCGACGGCTTTGACACCCTCAAAGCGAACTGCTAATCTTGGCAAAGCCCTATCCCTGGAGGTTTCCATGACCGAAAACGCGCGCAAGGTCACCATGGATAAGCTCGTTTCGCTGTGCAAGCGGCGCGGTTTCGTCTTCCTCAGCAGTGAGATTTACGGCGGCCTTGGCTCATGCTGGGATTACGGACCGCTTGGCGTCGAGCTCAAGCGGAACATCAAAGAGGCATGGTGGCAGACAATGGTTCGCGAACGAGAAGATGTCGTCGGGCTTGATGCCGCTATCATGATGCATCCCCACGTCTGGGAGGCTAGCGGCCATGTCTCCGGTTTTACTGACCCGCTGGTCGAGTGCAAGAACTGCCATTCCCGCTACAAAGCCACCGACCTAACTGCGCAAACTTGTCCCGCCTGTGGCGGCCCTCTTACCGAGCCCAGAATGTTCAATCTGATGTTCAAGACCTTTATGGGATCGGTCGAAGAAGTCGCCGCAGTGATTTACCTGCGCCCCGAGACTGCTCAGGGCATCTTCGTTAACTTCGATAACATCATCTCCACTACCCGCAAGAAACTGCCCCTGGGCATTGCCCAGCAGGGCAAGTCCTTCCGCAACGAGATTACGCCCGGCAACTTTATCTTCCGTACCCGTGAATTCGAGCAGATGGAGTGTGAGTTCTTCGTTAAACCAGGTACCGATGAACAATGGTTCAAATACTGGGTCGAAGAGCGTTTTAACTGGTACGTTAAATTCGGCATCAAGAAGGAAAACCTGCGTCTGACGCCGCATCCCAAGGAAGACCTTGCCCATTATGCCAAGGCCTGCACCGATGTCGAGTACCTCTTCCCCATGGGTTGGTCTGAGCTTGAAGGTATCGCCAACCGCACTGACTTTGACCTGAAAGCGCACTCACAGCACAGCGGCAAAGATCTCTCATATTATGACGACTCTACTAATGAACGTTACGTGCCTTACGTAATTGAACCCTCGGCCGGGACCGACCGCTCTGCTTTAGCTTTTCTGATTGATGCATACGACGAAGACATCGCCCAGAACGAGACCAGAGTGGTTTTACGCTTTCACCCGGCCATCGCCCCGGTCAAAGTAGCCGTCCTGCCGCTCAGCCGCAACGAAAAACTAGCACCGCTTTCCCGGGAGATATACGACCGTCTCCGTCACCGCTTCATGACACAGTTTGACGATGCCCAGAGTATCGGCCGCCGCTACCGCCGTCAGGACGAAATCGGCACGCCTTTCTGTGTCACCATCGACTTCCAGTCGCTCGAGGACAAGCAGGTAACCATCCGCGAGCGCGACAGCATGACCCAGGTGCGCGTCCGTATTGATGACATCGAGAGCATCCTTGCCACAAGACTGGCTGACAGACCATCCCCTGAGACAGCGTCATCTCCAGGTAAGACATGAGGCTCCTTCATTTCGCCGACCTTCACCTCGGGGTTGAAAGCTACGGAAACATTGACCCTGAAACCGGACTTTCCACTCGACTAATCGACAGTCTGAACGCGCTCGACCAGGTGGTAGACCACGCTGTCGCCGAGCGCTTTGACCTCGTCCTTTTCTGTGGTGACGCCTATCAGAAACGCGACCCTTCACAGACCCACCAGCGTGAATTCGCCAGGCGGCTCAAACGCCTCTCCAAAGCTGGTATTCCCGCAGTACTCATTGTCGGCAACCACGACCTGCCCAATGCCGCCAGTCGAGCCAATAGTGTCGAAATCTTCCCAACACTGGGCGTGGACAATATACTTGTCAGCAGTCGCCCTGAGGTCATCAACATCGTAACACCAGGCGGCCCAATCCAGGTGGCCTCCCTGCCATGGGGACGGCGCAGCACCATAATAACGAGGGAAGAGACCAAAGGACTGACACAAGCTCGAATCACCGAGGAAATCGAAGCCCGTCTCACCGGGGCGATTTCTGATCTAGCCGACCAGCTTGACCCGACAGTTCCCTCGGTGCTGGCCGGGCACATTTTCGTCAGTGGAGCCAAGCTTGGTTCTGAGGCATCAATGACAATGGGTAAAGACCCGGTAATTCTGCCGAGTAATATTGCACTGCCGCAGTTCGACTACGTGGCTCTCGGCCACATCCACCGACAGCAGATGCTGGCCACCGACCCACCGGTGTGCTATTCCGGGAGCCTGGTGCGGCTCGATTTTAGCGACGAAGACCTAGACAAAGGTTTCTACCTTATCGAATTCAAGGTAAAAGCCAAAGCGAGATCGGCTCTCGCCAAGCCGCCCGAGTTTGTCGCTATCGAAACGCGCCGTTTCACCACGGTCAAGGCTACGATACCTTCAGACGACCCGGCCCCGACGGTGACGGTTCTCAAAGCCGTAGAGGCCCGACGCATTGATACCAAGAACGCCATCGTCAAGGTCGAGATAACCGTGCCTAATACCCACGCCGGACTCATCCAGGACAAGAAGATACTTGATGCCTGCCAGGATGCTCACCATGTCACTATCGCCCGCCATGTTACCCGCGAGACCCGGCCGCGGCTGGATATTGCCAATGCTGAGCAACTCACACCAGCCCAGGCCCTCAAGCTCTATCTGGAACGCCAGAGCGGTCTGTCTCCTTCACGCAAGCAAACTCTGCTCAAGCACGGCAATACTCTAATCAACCAGACACTATCATCGTCCAAAGCAACCACACTTTAGCTCGCCGGCTCCTGGCTTATCCGCTCGTTTGCCAAATATCCAGCGCACAGCTAAAATTCGCACACGGAACCAGCATTTACCCCCTATCGGAGTCTTGCCCAGGTGTCCAAGAAATATGATGTCATCATTATCGGCAGCGGCCCCGCCGGCATCTTTGCTGCAATGGAGCTGGCACGGACAAACCTGAACGTCCTTCTCCTGGAGAAGGGCAAGGACCTTGACCAGCGTCTGTGCCCGGTGCAGGACCGGGCCAAGCGCTGTATCGCCTGCTCACCCTGCCATCTCGTCTGCGGGATGGGCGGCGCTGGTGCCTTCAGCGATGGCAAACTGACACTCTCGGCCGATGTCGGCGGACGGCTTGAAGAGCTCATCGGCCGGGATGGAACCGAGCGGCTGGTCGAATACGTTGACGATATCTACCTGAAATTCGGCGCGCCCGACCGTGTTTACGGCGTCGGCGACGAGGTCGAAAGCCTCAGACGCCGAGCCACACTGGCTAATCTGCGTCTGGTGCCAGTAAGACTGCGCCACATGGGCACCGAGCGGTCACGGCAGGTCCTGCAAGAAATGCGCCGCTTTATCAACTCGCACGTCGAAGTCCAACTCAACGAGATGGCTAGATCTATTGTCATTAAAGATGGCGCTGTTAAAGGTGTTGAAACTGCCAACGGCAGACTCCTGAGCACCAGGTACGTTATCACTGCCCCGGGCCGCGAGGGCGCCGACTGGCTGGAAAAAGAAGCCCGCCGGCTCAAGCTTACCCTCAAGTCAAATCCGGTTGATGTCGGTATCAGGGTCGAGGTGCCATCACCTGTACTTGACGAAATTACCTCAGTACTCTATGAGTCAAAACTGGAATACTTCTCCCGGAGCTTCGATGACCGAATCCGCACCTTTTGTATGTGCCCCGGCGGCGAGGTAATCCTGGAATCCACCGGTGGTACTGACGCCGTCATCACCGTCAACGGCGCCAGCTATGCTTCCAAAAAAACCAACAACACTAACTTCGCCATTTTGGTCAGCACCACTTTTACCGAGCCGTTCCGCGACCCTATCGGCTACGGGAAGTACATCGCCCGCCTGGCCAATCTGCTCAGCGGCGGCGTTCTTGTTCAGAGACTTGGCGACTTGCTCGAAGGGCATCGCTCGACACCGTCACGCATCCGCAACAGCATCGTTGAACCAACGCTTAAGGCAGCAACACCAGGTGACCTGAGCTTCGCACTACCCTACCGTCACTTAAGGGGCATGGTCGAGATGCTCCAGGCGATGGACAAACTTGCACCCGGTATCGCCTCGCACTCAACTCTCCTTTACGGCGTCGAGGTCAAACTCTATTCCAGCCACCTCCAGCTTGACCCATCCCTGGAAACGGAAGTGCACAATCTTTTCGCAATCGGTGATGGCGCCGGCGTCAGCCGCGGCATGATGCAGGCATCGATCTCAGGCGTCGTTGCTGCCAGAGCTATAATGGAACGAGCCGGTACACAGCACTTAAAACCAATAACCTGAGGGCAACCCAATATTTTGATAAAGAAGGAGACAAACTATGACAACCAACTACAACAAAATGACTTTCGCCGAACTCCGCAACCTGAAACTCCAGAAAATGCCGAAGGAGGAACTCGAAAAGCGTATCGCCGCCTTTATCAGGTCATGCAATATCTGTGTCCTTGCCACATGTAAGGATAACGTGCCTCGCGCCACACCCATTGAATACTACTCGGATGGACTAACGGTATATGTTGTCGCTGACCCCGGCACCAAAATCGCCAACCTTAAAGCCAACCCCAGAATCAGCGTCGGCATCTACAATACACCCTACACCAACTGGCTCGACTGGAAAATCGTCCGTGGCATTCAGATTACCGGCAAGCCGACTCTGATAACCGACGAAAACCCTGAATACTTCGAGGCTATGAAAATATTTAACTGGCAACTCTACAGCATAGTCGCCGGCCGGGAAATGGGCAAGCCGCCGACCGGACGCACCATCATCAAGGTCGAACCCCTCAAGGTCGAATACCGTGACCTTGGCCTGCTTAGCGAGGGCTACCTGCGGTTCCAGGTCTGGGAGCCATAGCGGATTCCAACAACACGGAGGAAAAAACATGGAGACAGCAGTGAAAACCGTAGAATTGATCCCGGGCATAACATGGGTAGGCATCGAAGACTGGAACCGGCGCTTTTTTGATGCGCTCATTCCATTACCGCATGGCACATCTTACAACTCCTACCTCGCAATAGGCAAGAACCGCGTCGCTCTAATTGATACAGCAGGACGAGGCTTCGAAGACCAGTTGCTGGCCAAGATTCAGACGATTGTGCCGCCTGAGAAGATCGACTATATCGTTATGAACCACGCCGAACCTGACCACGCCGGCGCCATACCAGCAGTGATGTCAGCTGCGCTGAAGGCGCAGGTCGTAACCACCAAAAAGGGCGGGGAGATGGCCGGCGTCCTCCATCGCGTTCCGGAATCGCGGTGTCTTACCATTCGTGACGGCGATACTCTCGATCTCGGTGGCAAAACTCTGCGTTTTCTAGAAGCCCCCTGGCTCCATTGGCCGGAAACCATGTTCACCTTTGCCGTTGAAGACAAAGTACTTTTCCCCTGTGATTTCTTTGGCGCACATATGGCAACTGACCGGCTCTTCGACGACGAAGTCAGTGACGACTTGATTCCCGAAGCAAAAAGGTACTACTCCGAAATCATGATGCCGTTTACCCGTATGGTAACAGCCGGGCTGGACAAGGCAAAAAACGCTGCGCCAAGAATAATCGCACCCAGCCACGGACCTGTCTACCGGCGGCCAGAGCGCATCCTAGAATCCTACGAGAAATGGTCACGCGGCCGACTCGCCGCCAAAGCAGTGGTGGCGTACATCTCGATGTGGCAGAGCACAGAGCAGCTCGCCAAAGCCATCGCCTCAAGTATCTCCGTTGAGGGCATCGAAACGGTACCTTTTGACCTTTCTGTGTCTGATATTTCTCACGTTACCAGCGAACTCGTTGACGCCAGTGCCATAGTTCTCGGCTCGCCAACTGTACTCGGCGGCCTGCACCCCGTAGCCGCCAATGCTCTGTCCCTTCTGAAGGTACTTCGTCCCCGGCTCAAGCTGGCGGCCTTCTTCGGTTCCTACGGCTGGGGAGGCGGCGCGGCAACGCAGGCCAAGGCACTCCTAGAACCAACTGGCTGTGAGCTTATCGGCACCCTCGACATCAGGGGCACACCCGGCGAAAAGGAAATTGCTGACGCCGTATCGTTAGGCCAAAAAGTCGCCCAACGTATCAAGGAAAGCCTCAAATAGCATTCGGAAATCGCAACCTGCCGTACGTCAACTTGTTGCCGCACGCTTAGTGATGCTCGGTTAGTAGTAATGAAAATTTAGTTGGAACATGTCTGATTCAAGCCCGGTAATCAGCCTGACCATTCTGCTAGTGGCGGCGCTGGTCGGCGGTGTGGTCGCCCACCGTCTGAGACAGCCGGTCATCCTCGGATACCTCCTCATCGGCGTTGCTGTTGGCCCCAACGCGCTAGGCTTGGTCAGTGACTTCGAAACTGTCGAAATGACGGCAACCATCGGTGTGGCTCTACTGATGCTCACCCTAGGATTAGAGTTCTCAATTGGCCAACTCCGACAGATGGGCAAAATCGGTATTTGGGGCGGCCTCGCTCAAATATTTGCCACCAGCGCCCTCGGCTTTGGCGCCGGATTGGTCCTTTTCCACTGGCCATGGCCACAGTCGCTACTCTTTGGACTAGTCATCTACAACTCCAGCACTGCAGTCTGTCTCAAACTGCTGATGGAGCGGGCCGAACTGGATTCAGCGCATGGCCGCATCATGATTGCCATGCTGATACTCCAGGATGTACTGGTGGTGGTCATGATGGGCATCATACCGCTGTTAAGCGAATCTGCAACCAATCTACTCCTCGACTTCGTCTTTGCCATAATCAAGGCAGTACTCTTTGTCGGTGTTGCCGTTATCCTTGGCTTATGGGTTGTCCCATGGCTCCTAGGCCGCGTCGGCGGCGTGCGCTCTCGAGAGCTTTTCCTCCTCACTGTTCTGACCCTGTGCCTCGGCGCTGCTATCGGCACTTACTTTTTCGGCCTACCTGTGGTCCTCGGCTCTTTCGTCATCGGGATTGCACTGCGTGAATCACAGTTTGCTCATGAAGCGCTGGCTGAAGTCACGCCATTACGCGACATCTTCGCCGCATTATTCTTCGTTTCGCTGGGGATGTTTCTTGACCCGGCCTTCGTACTCCAGCACTGGTGGCTGGTGATTGCCACCGTTCTTCTGGTCACTTTTTTCAAATTTGCCGTCATCTACGCCATAACCCGGCTCTTCGGCTACAGCGGACGCGTTGCCTTGCTTTCGGGTGCTGGCCTAATACAGGTAGGGGAATTTGGATTCATCCTGACTCAAGCGGGAGTGACTGGGGGCATCGTTACTGACGATTTCCGAGCCTTAATACTGGCCAGCGCCATTATCAGTATGCTTCTTACACCGTTGTCCATCAGCCTAGCGGCCAAGCTATATCCCAGGTATATGCTCGGACCATCCGGCACTAGGCTGGGCACCGTTTTTAACGATAGTACAACATCGCCATCCAACAGCCTCGCGGTAAATCCGATTATCATCGCCGGCTATGGCAGAATCGGACGCAACATCGTCCGGGCTCTTCACCAGAATGGCTTCACCTGCACTGTCATCGAGATCGACCCCGAATTGGTCATCAAACTAAGACAGCTCGAAGTAATCACAATCTACGGTGACGCCAGTAACACGCATATACTCAGCCAGGCCAGCGTTGAGCAGGCATCCATTCTGATAGTCACTTATCCCGACCCGCTCGCCGTAGTATCCACCATCAAGAATTCCTTGCAACTGAACCCAAAATTGAAGGTACTTGCACGCCTTAATAGATCTGCTGACGCTAAAGCTTTCTCCGGAATGGATTGTGTAGAGTTCATAAGCCCGGAATACGAAGCCAGCATGTCATTTATCACACGAACCTTAAGCACTATGGGCTGGCAACATGAAGCTATCGACCTTACGACCAGGGAGCTTAGACAGCAACTATCCAAACCCACCACATTGTCTCAAGACATTTAACCCCCACAAAAGCCCACACCCAAAGAATTCACATCACACCCACCTACCCTTCACAATTTCTCCACCATCCGTTCTTACTATGGTAATTGCAAGTCCACTGGAAAGCAGAAAGGAGAAAGATAATATGCGCAGATGGACAAAAATCCTGGGAATCGCTCTGGCCGTGGCGGTTCTGACTTCCGCAGTAGGCACTGGACTGGTTCTGGCCGCTGACCCACAGCCTGCTAATCCTCCGGCTCCGACAGGCACTCCCGACTTCCTGACCAAGCTGGCGGCAAGACTCAATGTAAGCATTGACCAGCTTAAAACTGCCATTACTGATGCCCGGAACGACGTCCTCAACGATGCCGTTGCCCAGGGTAGGATTACTGAGCAGCAGAAGCAGTTAATCCAGCAGAGGCAGCAGGCCCGCACCGACTCTGGCTACGGCTTCGGAGGACGAGGCCTTATGGGCGGCCGATTCGGCGGCTTTGCGGGACCTGGAGCTTGTTGGGGATGGGGAAACGCTACCCAACCCCCCACTACATCAAACTGATTCCAGAACCATATCCGAAGGCAAAGAAGGGGCGAAATTTCGCCCCTTCTTTGTTATCCGGACAGTGTGTCGGCCCTGATTTCAGGTGTTCACCGTCCGGTTAGCTGGCGGGGCTTTATCTGCGGCGGGCGGGATGCTGTCTGCCGTTGCGGACTACCGTAAGCGCCTGCTGCCAGCAGGTATCGCTGCACAGCCGGCAG
>JBFMDU010000013.1:0-36159 GCA_040753815.1 Chloroflexota bacterium | reverse complement strand
CTTGTTTACCAGCAATACCTCTCCACCCAGTTCCCTGGCCCGTATCGCCGCTAAACTCCCCGCCGCACCCCCTCCTACCACCACTATCTCACTCGCTATCATTCCCTCATTCATTCCTGCTTACCCAAATTCTTGATGATAAAGCACCACGTCCAATACTCTGTTACAAAGCTAAAACATTGCGCAATGTTATCACAAAAAAACCGGCACCGGAAAGCCAAATCCGTGTCCACAAGATTCGGCATCGAGCCGTGTGACATGTTAGCTTACTGGGACTATAATTGAACCCCAGCAAAACCAGGTATCGGACTCCGCCGGGAGACCACCGGGAAGGACTTCCAAATCAGAGTAATCGGCGTTGTCGGACAGAACGGCTCAGGTAAAGACGAGGTCTTAAAATACCTCAATGCCAGATATGGTATTCCTTTTCTGTCAACTGGTGATATTGTGAGGGAGATTGCCGTAAAGCAGGGAATCGAACCGACCCGGACCAATCTTAGAGAGCTATCCGACAGGTACTTTAAAAACTACGGCAGGGGCCACTTTATCAGGATGGCGGTCGACCGTATCTTCCAGAACGGATGGAAGATGACCGGCATTAGCGGCATTCGCTCCCCGGAGGATGTTGCCATTTTGAGGAATATTCTCGGACACGATTTTATTCTCATCGCCGTTACCGTCACCAATCCCAACGTTCGCTACGGCCGCATGATTAAACGCGGCGAAAGTCGTGACCACAACACCATTTTACAGTTCCGACAACAGGACGAAGACGAGGAAAGATTGTTCCATATCACCGAGGCTATGAGGCAAGCTGACTACACGGTTAGTAACGATGGATCGCTCACGGCCCTTCACCATGCCGTCAACACTCTTGTTAACAAGAAGAATCTGCTATCAACCTGACCGCAACGTTATCCTGCGGCCCGATGGAGGACATATAAATGGGCGTAGTGTTTAACGAAGAGCAGATGCGCCGCTATCAGCCGCACATCGTCCTTCCTCATATCGGGACCAGAGGGCAGCGGAAACTTATGCAGGCAAAAGTGCTGATAGTCGGTGCTGGAGGGCTCGGCTCATCCTCAGCGTTTTACCTCACCGCCGCTGGCATCGGCAAACTCGGGCTGGTAGACTCCGACCGTGTCGAGGTCAGCAATCTTCAACGGCAAATACTCCACCGTACCCGTGATATCGGCCGCCTGAAAGTAGAATCCGCCGCCGAGACTCTACGGGCACTCAATCCCGACGTCGATGTTGTTACATATGCCACCCGTCTGACCGCGGACAATGCACGCAGTATCATCGAAGGCTATGCCGTAGTTATCGATGGCACCGATAATTTTCCTTCGCGATATCTGCTTAATGACGCCTGCTACCTCCTGGGAAAGCCGTATATCTACGGCAGTGTCTGGAGATTTGAAGGGCAGGCGACTGTTTTCACTCACGGCAACGGTTGCTACCGCTGTCTTTTCCCAACTCCCCCGTCAGGCCCTGCGGCACCAAGTTGTCAGGACGCTGGTATATTCGGCGTCCTACCCGGCGTCATCGGCACCATCGAAGCGACCGAGGCTCTAAAGCTGGTAATTGGCGCTGGTCTGGCTCTGACTGGCCGCCTCTTACTCTTCAACGGTCTGGATATGGAGTTTCGAACCGTCAGATGGCGTCAGGACCCATCATGCCCGCTATGCGGTACGAAACCCACAATCACCGACATTGCTGACTACGGCTCCACTTGCCATCCAACACCTGCACCCGACTAATAACACAAACTACACGAAGAATAACTTCGCTACCCAGGCTAAAACCCAGCCGAGTAAAGCACAAGCAGGGATGGTGGTCACCCATACGAAAATAATATCGGTCGCTACCCGCCAGCGCACTGCTGAGAAACGCTTGGATGCTCCGACACCCATTATCGCCGCGCTGATACAGTGCGTAGTACTCACCGGGATTCCGACAGTCGCTGCGACCTGAATAACAGTAGCAGCCGATGCCTCAGCCGCAAAACCATTTATCGGCCGCAGTGTCGTCACCCTGGCCCCCAGTGTCTTGATCACCTGCCAACCACCCAGGGCCGTACCCAACGTTATAGCCGTTGCTGAAATAAGCATCACCCAAAGCGGGATGCTGTCCCATATTGCTAAACTCCCCGTGTAAACCACAAGGCCAGCTGTAATGACGCCGATGGGGAGCTGACCATCGTTACGGCCATGGCTGAAGGCCATAAAAGCAGCCGAGACTATCTGAAGGTTGCTGAAAATACTCCTTACTCTCGATGTCGACATCGAGCGAAGCACCCACAACAACAGCATCATGACAAGATAACCAGCGGCGAAGCCAAGCACCGGAGCGATGACTATTGCCAGACCAATTTTCGCGAATGAACCCCATTGGACTCCGGTAACACCAGCCGTAGCCAGACCAGCTCCGGCCATCCCCGATATCAACCCGTGAGTCAGGCTGATAGGGAACCCGTAATAACTTGTCGCCAGTCCCCACATAACAATAGCCGCCAATGCTGCTATTAATGTTTGTTGCCCAAAAGACCCTGGCATAAGGAGGCCCTGCCCTACAGTCCGGGCTACTGCTGTCCCGGTAAGTGCCCCACCGAAATTACACACCGCCGCCATCAGAACGGCCGCCGCCGGAGTCAATACCCTGGTGCCAACTACTGTGGCGATGGCATTAGCCGCGTCGTTCAGACCATTAGTGACCGCAAAGCCAAGGGCCAGCACCACGACAGCGACGAACAGCCCCAGGGATGGCTCAGGCATTCTTAAGAGCTATACCTTCAAGGACGTTAGCGATGTCCTCACACCGGTCGGTAGCGCTCTCCATATGCTCGTAAATTTCCCGCCATTTGATTACCTCAACCATATCAGCAGAGTCACCGAAAAGCTCGCCCATAGCCTGACGGTACAACCGATCAGCTTCATTCTCAAGCCGGTTAAGTTCTTCACAGGCCGCAAGCGTCTGCTTGAGCCGATTGCGGTGACGGACGTTGGGAATAGCCCGTTCAAGCTCCTGGGCTGCCTGGACGATAATCCTGCTTAACTCTTTCGCCCTTGCCGTCGGAGCTCTGACACGGTAGAGAAGCATGGCATCTGCCGCCGCCTGGATGAAGTCGACAACATCATCCATAGTATGCGAGAGGAGAGCGATATCCTCACGATCAATGGGTGTAAAAAAATGGCGGTGCATGTGCGCTATGATGCGGTGTGTGATGTTGTCGCCAGCATGTTCAAGCTCGGTAACCTCGGCGACTTGCTCCGGCACGTCCTGCCAGTTTCGAAGCAGTTCATCGAACTTAATTGCCGTTTTCACAATGTTCGCGGCGCTCTCTTCAAACATCATGAATAGCTTGTCACCTTCAGAGGTAAACGGCAGTTTCACAACTCTGCCTCCATAACTAGTCTCAGACCGTCAATTGGACCATCCCAGACCCAACATCAGTTCAACCTATCCATAACACCACGCAACCAACAACGAGTGCAATAATACCGAGAATAAGAGCGAGCCAACTCCCTATGCGCCAGGCCTCAAGCCAGGGACGGCTCGGCCAATGTGTCAAAAACTCACGAACATCAGGTCTCTGTACGAGAACATCATCATAACGCCGAAATTCTCTGCGGTATAGAATCACTGAAATAAGACCAAGCGCAGAAAAGACAGTCCCCATTATGAAAAGCGCTTGAAGGTCAGATGGGGTCATCTCGCTCCCACACAAACAATGCTTAACAGAAACATCAAGACAACTACGGCAATGGTAGCCCAACAGATGCTCAAAGTCAATCGGGTGTAACGAAGGGCACCCTGACATACCAGTTAGAGTCAGGGTGCCCTTCAACGGCTACCAAGTAGAGGTGGAATGCTTTACCCAATAACCTTCGTAGTTACTTAAGTTCGACGACTGCACCCGCAGCTTCAAGCTTCTGTTTGATCGAAGCTGCCTCGTCTTTGTTTACACCCTCTTTAACTGCTTTAGGCGCACCCTCGACCAAGTCCTTGGCTTCCTTAAGGCCCAGAGTAGTGACCTCGCGAACTGCCTTAATGACATTGATCTTATTCGGGCCCACCTCTTTAAGAGTGACGGTGAACTCGGTCTTCTCCTCAGCCGGCGCCGCCGGAGCAGTAGCGCCAGCCGTTGGGACCGCCGAGGCCGGAGCCATCGCGACTGCCGCGGTCACGCCGAATTCAGTCTCCAGCGCCTTAACCAGTTCTGCTAGTTCCACCACCGTCATACCCTTGATAGCATTAATGATTTCTTCCTTGGTCATTGAGACAACCTCCTTCTTGATTCCAAGCTTATATTGTATCTAGCTGGCAGCGGCCGCTTTACTACTTGTTTCAAGCTGTTTCGTCCGCGCCTGAAGAACACCTACCAGCCCCCGCAGAGATGCGCTGGTGACATAATGCAGCCGTTGAAGAGGCGACTTAAGCGATGTAACTACCTGCACAATCAGCACCTCGCGCGATGGCAAAGTAGCCAGAGCAAGCATAGCATTCTTGTCGAGCACTTTCTTACCCATCAAGCCACCCTTAACCTGAAGAACCGAACTTGCCGCCTTGATATGCTCCTGTATCACCTTAATTGTCCGAGTAATGTCACCGTGACCAAAGGCCAGTCCTACCGGCCCGGTCAAGAGTCCGGCCATTTCCTCGTTACCAGCCTTTTTGGCGGCGAAAATCGCCAGAGTATTTTTCACCACCATATATTTACCATCGGCCTTATTCACGGCACGGCGTAGAATTGCCAACTCTTTAGCTGTCAGGCCACGGTAATCGGTTACCACGATTACCTGGCTTTTGACCATCTCTTCAGCGATGCGGTCAATCAGTTGTGTCTTCTTTTCTCTAGCCATAAGTTACCCCCCTTAAACAAGAAGTCCCCGTGCCAGTGACACGAGGACTTCGATATAAGCTCTCGATGCCTCAGCAGGAGTAATTAAGCCACGAATGGGCGCCTGCAGTCACCGGCACGACCTTGGCATATTCAGCTCAATAACAGGTTCTGCTCGACTACTCTCCTGTTGCCATTAACGACTTGAGATCAATCTTTACGCCGGGCCCCATAGTAGTTGAGAGATACGCCGTCTTGACGTACTGACCCTTGGCGCCGCTTGGCTTAGCCTTAACTATTGCTTCCATCAGAGATTGAAGGTTCTCCTGAAGCTTATTAGCTTCAAAACTCACTTTACCAACAACCGCATGAATAATTCCAGTGCGATCGAGTCGGAACTCGACCCGGCCCTTACGTGCATCCTGGATAACTCGGGGTAAGTCCTTAGCCGCAGCCACAGTCCCTGACTTGGGGTTAGGCATGAGTCCCTTTCGCCCAAGCACTTTGCCCAGCTTACCAACCTTACCCATCATATCCGGTGTAGCGATAGCCACATCGAACTCGATCCAGCCCTCCTCAACTTTCTTTACCAGCTCGTCTGCCCCAGCATAGTCAGCGCCGGACTCCTCAGCCGCCTTGACGGCTTCGCCTTGAGCAAAAACCAGAACCCTGACCTTTTTGCCAAGTCCATGGGGTAAAAGGGCGATCCCACGCACCTGCTGGTCCGAGGCCCTTGGGTCGACCCCCATTCTAAGATGCACCTGCACCGAACCATCAAACTTCGAGTAGCTCGCCTTCTTCGCCAGATCTATCGCCTCCGCCGCAGAATACGCCTTGCCGTGCTCAACGAGCTTGGCGGCTTCCTGATATTTCTTGCCGTGATCTACCATGGCTGTTATTCTACCTCGATTCCCATACTGCGTGCCGAGCCTTCAATAATTCGCTCCGCTGCCGCCGGATCCAGCGCATTGAGGTCCTTCATTTTCATTTGGGCAATCTCGCGTATCTTTTCCCGCGATACTTTGCCAACTTTATCACGCCCCGCAGTCCCACTACCCCTCTCGATACTCAGAGCCCTCTTCAGCAAGTCGGAAGCTGGCGGTGTCTTGGTCACAAACGTGAAAGACCTGTCCTCAAAAACCGTGATTTCTACAGGGATGACGAAGCCACTTTGAGAAGCCGTCCGGTCATTGTATTCTTTACAGAACGCCATGATATTCACGCCGTGCTGACCAAGCGCAGGTCCGACCGGAGGTGCCGGTGTCGCCTTACCTGCTGGTATTTGAAGTTTAATTATGGTCTTGACCTTCTTCGCCATTTATAGTTTCTCCACCTGAAGGAAATCCAGTTGCACAGGAGTTTCACGGCCGAAGATGGAGAGCAACACCTTCACCCTGCCCCTCTCAGTATTAACCTCGTCAACCGTACCTACAAAGTCCATAAAAGGTCCATCTTTGACCCGAACGCTCTCCCCCCGGCTGAAGCCTACCTTGACCTTAGGCGTCCCACCTTTCATCTGCTTAAGAATGGCACCCACCTCAACTTCAGCCAACGATGTCGGTTTGGTTCCACTGCCAACAAAGCCGGTGACACCCGGTGTATTGCGGACCACATTCCAGCTCTTATCATTCATAGTCATTTCCACCAGAACATAGCCCGGAAAGAGCTTTTTGGTAACGGTCTTACGCTGCCCCTCACGGATCTCAATTTCATCCTCGGTCGGAATTACTACCTGGAAAATGTCATTCTCCGCATCCATAAACTTAATACGCTGTTCCAGGTTGCGCTTAACGCGCTCTTCGTAACCCGAGTACGTATGCACTATGTACCATCTCTTGCTACTGGAATCTGTCATCGCCTTACCTTGCGTTTCCCGAGACTCACTACAAAGCTACCCTGCCCCCAGCACTACCTTCACAAGCTCAGTGAAGCCTAAGTCAAATAGACCAAGGACTATCCCGACGGCCACGCAGACGGCAATAACGATGAGGCTCAAACGAATTGCTTCCTGCCGGGAAGGCCAACTGACTTTCTTAAGTTCCGCAAACACCCCCTTGACAGTCTGGAAGCGAGGTTTCTTCAAAGACAGGATGTTGGAATTAGGGCGGCTGAACACTCCTATTTAGCCTCTTTATGAACCGTGTGAACGCGGCACTTCGGGCAGTATTTCTTCAATTCCAAACGCTGCGAGTCGTTCTTCTTATTCTTCTCAGTAGTATAATTCTTAACCTTACATTTCTCGCAGGTCAGGTAGACGATTTCCCTGTTTTCGCCTTTCTTTGCCATGAGCTACTCGAGTATCTTGGTGATGACGCCGGCGCCAACAGTACGTCCGCCCTCGCGGATAGCGAAGCGCAAACCTTCCTCAATAGCCACCGGATATATCAGCTTGACAGTCATCTTAGTGTTATCGCCTGGCATGACCATCTCGACGCCTTTCTCTAATTCAATAGAGCCGGTAACGTCAAGAGTCCTGATATAGAACTGCGGTTTGTAACCGTTAAAGAACGGTGTATGCCGGCCTCCTTCTTCCTTGCTTAGAACATATACCTCAGCAAAAGCCTTGGTATGCGGTTTGATTGAACCGGGAGCTGCCAAGACCTGGCCTCTTTCGATATCAGTCCGTTCAATGCCTCTCAGCAGAATACCAACGGCATCGCCAGGCTCACCAGAATCAAGGGTCTTATGGAACATCTCAACACCGGTAACCACCGACTTCCTTGTTTCCCTGATGCCGACAATTTCAACCTCGTCGCCGACTTTGACAAGACCGCGCTCAATCCTGCCCGTAGCTACCGTTCCGCGGCCTTTGATGCCAAAGACATCTTCAACCGACATCAGGAACGGTTTGTCCTTAGGTCTAACCGGGACCGGAATGTTAGCATCGACAGCATCCATCAACTGCCATATCTTGCCGCACCATTGACACTCCCTTTTACCGCATCCGCACTCAAGTGCCTTGGTCGCGCTGACCCGTACAATCGGTATCTTATCGCCCGGGAACTGCTGTTTCGTCAGAAGTTCCCTGAGTTCAAGTTCGACGAGGTCGAGCAGTTCTTTATCCTCCATAGCATCAACCTTATTCAAGGCGACTACTATGGCCGGCACCTGAACCTGCCTGGCAAGAAGAATATGCTCCCGGGTCTGAGGCATCGGGCCGTCCGGAGCACTGACCACAAGAATAGCGCCATCCATCTGAGCCGCACCGGTGATCATGTTCTTGATGTAGTCAGCATGCCCAGGACAGTCAACATGAGCGTAATGACGCTTCTCGGTCTCATATTCGATGTGTGCAATACAAATAGTCATACCCCTGGCTTTCTCTTCCGGGGCCGCGTCGATCTTCTCGAACGCTACGTACTGTGCGGTACCCACTTTCGAAAGCACCATCGTTATTGCCGATGTCAGCGTCGTCTTGCCATGGTCAACATGACCAATAGTTCCGACATTAACATGCGGCTTTGTGC
Source organism: Chloroflexota bacterium (assembly GCA_040753815.1). Taxonomy (GTDB): domain Bacteria; phylum Chloroflexota; class Dehalococcoidia; order GIF9; family JBFMDU01; genus JBFMDU01. The sequence continues at coordinate 27,852 of JBFMDU010000013.1, read as the reverse complement.
GGACGTAAACCTTCTTTGCCATTTATACGAATCCTCCCTTTTCGATGGAGCCCACAACCAGATTCGAACTGGTGACCCCGTTCTTACCAAGAACGTGCTCTACCTACTGAGCTATGTGGGCTCGGCCTTGCCTGCCTTGGCTAAAGCCACTCTATATTATCATAAAAAACAACGCTGGAAAACGATGCTGTTTTCCAGCAGTTCTATGACCATTTGGTCTATGGTGGAGGGGGCAGGATTCGAACCTGCGCAGCCATTTCAGGCGGCAGATTTACAGTCTGCTCCGATTAACCACTCCGGCACCCCTCCCCCGTTCCACCTGCTAATGGAGCCCGAGAGGGGATTCGAACCCCAAACCTACCGATTACAAGTCGGTTGCGCTACCATTGCGCCACTCGGGCGTGCGCAGTCTACCTGACTGCTCACAGACATCCAAAAGCTAGCAAAGCAGGTAGTATAGAGTAACCCCAGATAAAAGTCAATACAATTCCAACCGTACCACCGTACCACGGCTCTGAAGAGCCGACCGGTTGAAAAATCCCTTCCACCGTTGTAGAATCCTTCCCGATGGCAAGGCGTACAAGCACAACCACCCACCCCGCCATGATCAGCATCGTGCTCCCCGCTTACAACGAGGAGCGATTTATCGCCAGGTGTCTCGATTCCCTTACCAATCAGAAATACAACGGCGCCTACGAAATCATCGTCGTTGACAACGATAGCATCGATGCCACCGCCGCTATCGCCGGACGATACGACGTCAGGCTTCTTCATTGCCACCAGCGTGGTGTTGTACCTGCCCGCCAGGCCGGCGCCTATGCCGCTAAAGGCGATGTAATCGTCCAAGTCGATGCAGACACAGTCTATCCCAACGACTGGCTGTCACGGATTGCCAGAGATTTTCAAGACCACTCAAGGGCTGCTGCTATCGCCGGTCGGTACGTCTATACCGACCCGCCGCGGTGGGCCTTCCTTGAATATGCCTTGCGTATCCTCAGCAACTTCATATCCGTACTTTTTACCCACAAGCTGATTTTTGTATCCGGGGCCAACTTCGCTTTCCGTCGCGATGCATTCCTGAGAATCGGCGGATACAAGGCAGACACTCTCTCCCCCGACCAGCTTGGCATCGCCAACCGCCTTTACCAGCTCGGCGGCATCGTATACGACAATCGCCTGATAGTGTCCACATCTTCACGCCGTGTGCAGAAACCATTCGCCGTAGTGCTTGGCGAAGGCCTTTGTAATTCCAGCCGCGCCATTAAACACTTTTCGATGCACCTCGGTACCAGGCTGAGCCAACCACTGGTGAAACGCCCTGCTTGGCTTAAGCCCGTAGCCACGTCCGTTCCTCTAGTCCTGGTTATTGGATTTGCCAGCTATGGTTACTTCGTACCCGGTTCTCAGGTTTTCGGGCAGGTATACTACCAAGACAAGTCCCAGAGATACACCATCGCCCTTACTTTTGATGATGGCCCGAATGAGCCGTATACCTCACAGGTGCTGGACATTCTCGACCGGTACAACATCAAGGCTACATTCTTCCTGATCGGCAGGAACGTCGAATACTACCCGGAAGTCGCCCAGCGTATTATCGCCAGTGGTCATGTTATCGGCAACCACTCGTATACTCACGACGCAAACCACGCTCTCTACCTGGACCCAAACACCGATATCAGGAGGGCCCAGCAAAGTATCCTCCGTGTCACCGGGATCAAACCGCACCTGTACAGGCCGCCTCATGGGAAAAAGACCCCCTGGGAACTTAAACAGGTACGTGATGATAACCTGGTCGAAATAACGTGGAGCATCTCGGTTAACGAGGCCGTTATCAAATCACCCGAAGTATTGGCCCAGGCAATAACTGACCGGGAACGCGATGGCCGCATCATTCTCCTCCATGATGGTTACGGCATTGAGCATGGCACCAGGAATGCCGACAAGAGCCTGACGGTCGAGGCCCTGCCCCTCATCATCGAGAAGCTCCGACAAGACGGCTACAGATTCGTAACCGTACCCCAGCTCTTCAATATCAAGCCTTACAATAACTAGAGTTCCCTGTGGATCTCGAGCACCTCCTTTCCCAAGTCCTCAACCTGGTCGGCACCTACACCTCCCAGATGGCCCTCATGGTCTTTCTTATCTGTCTTATCAGCGAAGGCCTTGGGCTGACCATCCCTTATCTGTTAGAGACAACATGGCTTATCACCGGCTACCAGGTTAGCCGCGGCGGAGCACCGTTCAACTACCTCATAATGCTGGTGCTTACGGCGCAGGCCGGTCGCCAGATTGGTTCCCTGCTCTTCTTCTACCTCAGCCGTCTTAGCGCCGGACCATTAATGAGATTGGCCAAATTCGTAAGGCTCAAGTCCGTAGTCACCAGATCCTCCGAGTTATTCCGCAAAGTTAACCTGCTGTCGCCGTTCTCGGTCGCTATCGGCCGTCTGCTCGGGCTGAGAATCCCTATCACCATCATCCTTGGCGCCAACCGCAAACTCAAGACGCTCGCACTCGGTATTCTTCTCTCCAGCCTCGCCTTCGACGGCACCTACCTTGCCCTAGGCAGTATCGTCGGCACCACCGTGATCAATCCCATCTACGTCTTCGTATGCTTCTTCATCGGTCTCCTGTTAATGTACGGCGTAGCCATAATCTTCCGCCGCAGCGGTCGGCTCATGCTTGACCGTGTCGGTGGCGGCCAGACGGCACAGTCCATGAACGACACTTCCATTCCATCATGGGTTGGCCTATCTTCAAACAGCCCGGTGAAGAATCAATCTGAAGACAAGACCGAAACACCACAACCCCCGCCAAAATAGCAAACGCAGGGTTGCCTCTAACCATAGTCCGGTGATATTATTTATGTCAAGCAGGTTATCCCATTTAGTTTCCAGAGGCCCTAGTTCATAACCTGAAGAAAGCGAGGATTGACCGATGGGTATCAAAACACCGGAGCAATTCATTGAGAGCCTTCGCGATGGGCGCACTGTTTACCTTAATGGCGAAAAGGTCAAGGACGTTACCACACACCCCATGCTCAAGACCTGCGTAGCTACCGCGGCCATGGACTACCGCATGGCTGAAATGCCCGAATACCACGACCTATGCGTTGTCGAGGACAAGAAGCTAAAGGAGCCGATAAGCCGCTATTTCCACTGGCCTAAAAATGGCGATGACCTTCTCAAGAAACATGAGATGATGCTCCAGGCTTGCCGGCTCAATTCGGCGGTCACACCGTTCGCCCGCGAGATGATAGACGCCTTCAATGCCGTGCTCATTACTGCCAATACCATGGGAAAGAAGGAGTATATTGAGCGCGCTGAGGCCTATCATACCTACCTCAAGAAGAACGACCTTGCCATTTGCGGCGCTATTACTGACGTTAAGGGCGACCGCAGTCTGCGGCCATCAGACCCGAAACAACAGCATAAGGACTACTATCTACGTGTAGTTGACAAAGGTAAGGACGGCATCGTAGTACGCGGTTCGAAAGCCCATATCACCGCCTCGCCATACGTCAACGAAATGATTGTCCTGCCCTGCCGCAATATGACCGAAGCCGATGCTGACTATGCTGTGACCTTTGCCCTACCCGTCAACGCCAAAGGGGTTACCCACATCGCTCATCCCTTCCGTAGCGCCGAGTCCACCGCCGATTTCCCGGTTCCAATAACCATACCCGCCCATACCGACTGTATGATTGTCTTCGATGATGTCTTCGTCCCCTGGGAGCGTGTCTTCATGTGCGGTGAATGGCAATATGCCCAGACCGTTGTCTACAACTTCGCCTACCTGCACCGTCACACCGCCACCACCTATCACATCCCCATGGTCGAAATCATGGTCGGCCTCGCCGCTACCATCGCCGATTACCACGGCATTGAGAAGTCGGCGCTCATACGGGAGAAAATCACCGACCTGATTATCTACCTGAACACTATGAAATCACTGGCACGGGCGTCCTGCATTGACTATGTAATGCACGGCGGCATGGCTATCCCCAACCCGGTCAACTCCAACCTGGCCAAATACTACTATGCCAATGAGTATCACAACGCCTCGAAAATCATGGAGGACCTCGCCGGCGGCCTGCTGACCACCGCTCCGTCATACCGCGACTGGAACAACCCCGAGACCCGTAGATTCATGGAAAAATACCTGGGTGGTCGCAGTGGTGTTTCATCTGAAGACCGTCTCCGCATCCTCCAGCTCATGCGCGTCTACCCCTACCTGGGCCTTGAGTCCGACATTCTCAATATCCATGCCGAAGGCTCGCTCATGGCCGAAAGGCTTACCATCTACGCCGAGTCACGGAAGGAAATCGAGGAATATAAGAAGACAGCTAAGTACGTTGCCGGCGTCGGCAAGCCTACCTGGGAAGACTATAAGAAACAGTGTGATGCCCTGTGTAAGCTAGGTACAAATGTTGAAGAGGGGCTAATGCCCCTCTTCTAAAGTCTATCATAGTTAAGATACGGCCACCCTACAACCACTGACCTCCGTCGGCCACGATGGATGCACCGCTGACGAATGACGACGCTTTCGAAGCAAGCATGATGATGAGGCCTTTTAGCTCTTCAGCCGTGCCCAGCCTCTTCATGCCTGAGAAGCCTTCAATCTGCTTTTTACCCGCCTCCGATTCAAAGTGGGCGCGGTTGAGGTCCGTCAGCAGATAGCCCGGGGCCAAGGCATTGACCTGGATATTGAACCGCCCTAACTCGACCGCGAGAGTTTTGGTCAGCATAATCATACCCGCCTTAGTGGTGGCGTAAGCGCTCAGTCCAGACACTGCCTTGAATGAGGAGGCAGAGGAGATATTGATAATCTTGCCTTCCTTCTGGGCAATCATATACTTGGCGGCGGCGCGGGAGCACAAAAAGGCGGAACGCAGATTGACCGCCATTACTTTCTCCCACATATCGAGAGAAAGGTCGGCGACTCGTTTGCCATCGCCGGATATCCCGGCATTGTTTACCAGGATATCAATTCTGCCGAATTCCTTGACCGCGGCATCGATGAGGGCTTGGCAATCGGCTTCCTTACTCACATCACCCTGGACAGCAACGCATTTGACGCCCAGTTTCTTAATTTTCTCGACCGCCTCGGCACCCTTAGGAGTATTGGCGATGATATCGCCCAGGGTGACGTCAGCGCCCGCCTCGGCCAGCGCTTCAGCAAAAGTCAGCCCCAGACCGGAGCAACCGCCGGTAACCACCGCTGATTTGCCAGATAAATCAAATACAGGTAATTCCTTCACAGATTATGCCTCCTGAAAATAATAAGCGCTCTAGTTTAGAGTAGCTTGCGGTCAGCGTCAACCGTGTAACTACGACACTCCCGGGTGTCTAAGAGGGGCTAGCCCCTCTTAAATCAACTACGCGTATATGTAGCCCGCAATTTCCAGTTCCACTGTCTTGAGCCGGCTGGCCACCAGTTCCGCCACGTTCCGCATTACCGTCAGGCCGACCTGCGGCTCCCATTGGAAATACCGCTCAATCTGCTCCGCGTCAATCGCCAACACGGTTGTCTTCTCAGCGGCAGTTGCCGAAGCCGTCAAGACCCGGGGAGGCACCAGGGACGACCAGCCAAAGACCTCTCCGGGCCCAACTGAGGTTATGGGTAATTGCTTCTGGAAGGCAATAGCACGGTTGATAGCCACCTTGCCTTCCTGCACGATGTAGAGCTTCTGCGAAGGCTCCCCTTGCCTGGTAATGACTGCCCCGGGTTGGTAGGTCTCGGTCTTACCCAGGGCCACTATCCTTTCCTCCTGCTCCCTGGTCAGACCCGAAAATATCTGAACCTTAGCGACGCCCTCGAACTTCGGTTCGGGGCGAGTTGCCGGTGCCGGGGCTGGGCGGCCGCCCATACGCAACGTGGCCCCAACTAGAAGTGGGTCGATGTTCTCTTCGCCGCCGCATTCAGGTCGGTAGCAGGTAACATTGTTGAACTGGCAGGGCAGACTACAGCTCGGACAGCGGTCAGGCGGGGCTGCTATGGTGATGAAGTAACCACAGTTAGTACACATCCAGTGCGTCATCGCATCCACCTCCTTCTTCTACTCTCATTCTAGCTAAATTCGCCGGAGAATTAAATCAAAAAGACGCAACTTCCAGATGCGACTGCTTCTAGCTTCAGTCTTCCCGATTGCCGGTAGCTGACTGAATCGTAGTGGACGCCCGTAGCTTCACCGGGTCGCACTGCTTGCGGCTATCAGCTTCGAGCTTGCGCCGTATCTCTTTTAACAACTTCAGTGCTCCCTCGGCGTCATCGTCAATCACCACCTGCTCCAGCCGGGTCAACTGCTGTTCGTTAAGTGTCACGGTTACTTTTGCCATTGGTTCCTCCTGTCTGCGACATCGGCAGGTATGAGCCATGAGACCTATTTAGCAACTGTTATCGTCCATCTCTCTGGCTTGAAGGTCCAAAACTGCAACCTGGTGAGTGGGTCAGCAAGACTGTTTTGGCGCACGTTATTCGGCAACGCATCGAGAGCATGAAGCGGGATTAGTGCTGGTTTGCCCGTTTTAGCTATGGCGGTAATGGTCTGTGCCATAGCATACAGGAACTCAGCAGGGTTAGTTTCCAGGCTGCCGACGCCGATCCACGACGGAATGCGGTCAGTCATCCTGGCACAGACCTCCTTAGCAGCGCCGATGACTTCCTCGCTGTTTACCGACGGTAAGGCCTGACCGTCCGTTGTTGAAGGAAGATGGCTCTGAAACGTTTCGGTAGGCCCAAGCAGGTCAGCAACCCCGACGGATTGAGGTAATTCCCCGGTCTCAGTGAAAGCCAGCAACGCTTTCATAAAGGCTTGGAAGGTATCGGCAAGTGATAGGTAGTCGCCATCCAGGGCAATGTATTCAGGCGGAGCGGCCGTGGAAGCGCCGACTATCCCGGCCGCTTTGAGCAAGGCCTCGCGCGATACTGTTTTCGTCCGGTCATCAGCAATCCGGCCAAGCAACTCTTCAAAGGTTACCACATTCAGTTGGGGATGCTTTGCTGCCCAGGTGACCAGGCTCTCATAGGTTTTCCACAAGCTCTCCCGTGTGTCGGACGGTCCACGCAGGAAGTCGGTATCGTGAATAACCACGGCAAGGGACTGCACCTGTTCAGATGACTGCTGAGCAACAAAATCTTCAATAAGACGGGATAAGTCGAGCCGGCCGTTAGCCGCTTCGCGGAGCATCTCGGGGCCGATGGAGAGCGAATCTGGTATCCCCATCATACCCAGAAACCAACCGGCATTAGTACCGGCGCCAGTGTTGCCCTTAAGCCCAACCATCATCCGACAGCCAAACTGTTTGGCGGCATAGAGAATAGACGCCTGGAAAAATCGTCCTGTCGCCTGAATGCGGTTGTTAAATATCTGCTGCATTCGTTTCAGCCCGCCGATTTCAGTCTTATCCAACTCTCCCGTGCGTGGGTCAATAGCAGATGACTCGTAGTCAAGAATAGCTTGAACATCCATCTCCCAGCTTTCGCCTTTAACACGGTCAATTGGCATCGGTTTCGGCGGACGGTTGGCACCGTGATGTGCCACAGGCATACCGGCCTCTTCAAGAAGCCGGATAAACTCGGGATCAAGCTGAAGGGCTTGCTCAGCTGCCAGCCCAGTGAACCAGTAGCTTGCCTTCACGCCAGCTTGTTTGAAGAGTTCCAGGTGCCGTCGCAAGATGCGATAATTCTGCTGTGCCTCTGCTGTATCCGCAATATAGTTGATGTTCATACGGAACTGGATAAGTGCCCGTCCGTCACTTCCAGCGGTAGTATGTTGTGCGATGGTCTCGATGATGATCGGCTCTTCGGGAACAGTCAGCTTTTTCCCATCGACAACCGACTCAGTGCCACTCTTGCCCTCAACTCGCCGTACCTTACCCCCTATGAAACCGGAGAGGTCAGTAACGACTTCGCCTTTGTCCGCCCAGAGCACGTAAATATCTTTCGTCGCCCCGGTGGAAACCACTTTACCACCACGTACTTCCCAGTTTCTGCCCTCCGTCTTAAGCAACTTGTGGATATGGACGCCTTTGTCTCGGAACAGCATTACTTCCTGCTCATAATGAGCGTACATCAGCTCTCGCGCTAGTCCCTTCAACTGGTAGGGATAGTTGTCCCAATCCCGTACCCGCAGTGGATAATTGAATGATGACTGACCGGGGTGCGATTTTTCCCACAATAGGAAATCATTTCTCACCTCGTCGGTATTGGCGTATTCGGCGATCAGGTTTCCGTCAGAAGTCTTTTTGCCAATGAAGTTGGTGTTTAACCAGTCCACAAACTCGGTCACTGCACCACGCATCTTATGACCTCTCCCTAACGCATCATCGGGGAATAGGTCGCCAGTATGTTCATGCCAACCAAAGACCCACACTTTCATAGAACCCGGCTCGGGAAGCGAGGAATTTCGCCACTCAAGGTAGAGATGCAGGAACTTTCTTTCCATAGCCGGGACGCTGATGTCCTGCCAGATCATATTGCGCATACCACGGGTATATTCTTCAGAAATGCCCGGCGGAAGAGGCGCATGCTCTCCGATGCTTCCCAGCACCGGGGCTTGCGGAATTAACAGCCAGTGGCTGCTAATATCCTCTGCGAGGTTCCATCCTTGGGCCGGTCGCCAGGGGTTATAGACATCGTGGTCAAAGAACAGGTTCATTGTCTCATTCCGGCCGCCGGTAAACACATCGAAGCCCATCTGCTCCGCCACTCCCAGGTCCAGGAGATGACCCGTAATGGTCCGGTTAACCTCTCGAATTACTACAGGGTTATCGGTACCGACAACCCTGCTGATGAGCTTATCCACCTCGGCAATGTGGTCCTGCGTGACACGACGGTTATTCTCTGGAGACGGTGTAGCATTCACCCAATAGTGCTTACCAGCTTTATAGTTGGTGTGGAAGTGCGTACCAAAAGAATGAATGCCCTTTTGGTAGAGCCTCTGCAAAAGGTCTAACCCCTTCTCGTCCTCTATATACCACTCGGCATGGTCACCAGCTATCTCTAATGTAAGGCGAGGGACAAATTCTTTTCCTTTTTCGGCTTCCAGTTGTTCTAGGTAGTCAGCCAGCCATTGGAGGTTATCGCGCTCCTGCTCATAAGCTTGCCGGAGTACCTGCCCGCGCAAGTTTGGTAGCGGGTCAAAATGAATGACAAAGGTGATATGGATAGGGTTATCTTTCTCTCCAGTCTTATCAGCAGCCGGCTCATTATCGGCTAAATTTTTAGTACAGGCAGTGCTGCCGATGGCCAGAAGTAAGACCATGACGATTGGGATGATCCATCTATTCATGTGCTTGCCCTATGGTTGGCGAATGCTTCCGGGGGAACTTAATCAATCTGAGACAGTGTCTGAAGAGAGGGCTTGGGCGAATGAGGAATTGGTTTAACCAGACTCATATGCACCGTCTTCCGACAGGTGGTGATACCCCGGTCGAACTTCTCGCTCCACTGTGGAAAAGAACGTAACTCCTTCACAACAGCATCCCGTGATGAGAAATCATGATATGACGATAAGCTCAAGACATAATCACTGCGGCCAAAGCATGTTGCCCAGTGACCGTGTACCTTACCCCCATATTTTGACATCACGGGTATTTCCATAGCATCAATATCTGCGAGATATGAAATGAACCTTTCGCGCATATTGGGTCTAAGTTCAATAATCCGGTGGATATAAAGCCTTTCGGTCTCACTCATCATTATGTCCGCGTATTTCGCATCAGGGAACGATATAATCCTCTGGAGGACCATCGTGTCAACCCAGTCCCGGCAGGCCTCAAGTCTGCTATTGTGTTCACGCCAGCCCGGAAGAGCATCCAATTCCTGAACAACTGCTTCTACATCAGACAAAGCCTCATAGGAAAGGAGATGGAATGCATGGTTCACGTTGCCAAATACGGTGGTCCAGCCGCCGACACTGCAACCTTTCCGCTTCTCTAATACCGGCTTTTCGATTGCGTCAACCACAGGCCAGAGCCTCGTATATTTCTTCAGCCTGCCTGGTATAACGTTCACCGTCTTATGAAGATAGTAGGTCATCTCGACTATTCCAGTACATTGGAACATATTCCGCCCCCCAAATGCAAGACGAATGAAGTACAGCGTGGTACAATAATGTCACCCAACCTGGCGTGCCCGGTAGTGACCGGGAAATTTTTATGTTCAGAGGCTTTTAATGAGTGCACTTTTCGGATACCATGGCAAAATCCTGCGGGCTGATTTAAGTAAACCGGGGTTTACCGTTGACAAAATAGAAGAAGCCGTATTACGGAAGTACGTCGGCGGGGCGACGCTGGGGGCCAAATATCTCTATGATGAAGTGCCACCGGGCGTTGCCTGGAGCGACCCCGGGAACCGAATTATCATGGCTGCGGGACCACTTGGCGGCACCTCGGTGATGGGGTCCGGTACTTTCTGCGCCGTAACCAAGGGGGCAAGGACCAACGGGGCAACCACGACCCAGTCCAACGGCTACCTCGGTGCTTACATGCGTTTTTCCGGTTTCGATGCGGTTATCATCCAGGGAAAAGCGTACCACCTGAGTTATCTTTACATACATGACGGGACCGCTGAGCTGCGGGATGCCCGGCACTTTGCCGGGGTCGGTACATGGGAAACCGAAGACCTGATAAAGCAGGAGATTGGTCTGACCGGTATGCAGTCCAGCGTTTACAGCATCGGTCTCGCTGGTGAAAATCTGGTCAAATACGCGTGTTTAATGGGAGACCGCGGCCACGCGGCGGCTAGCAACGGCATCGGCGCCGTCTTCGGTTCCAAGAACCTGAAAGCTGTGGTAATAGCCCGGGGTAAAAACCGGGTACCGGTCTTCGATAACGAGAAACTGTCCGCCACCAGCAAGGCACTGTACGCAATGGTCGCCGACCCGGCTAGCTGGTGGTCACAGATTGATAAATACGGTACGCTCTGGCTTATGGGGCGCAATGCATTAATCAGTCGGACGCCATTCAAAAACTACCAGACCGCTGACTGCCCGATGACCAAAGAGCAACTTGATACCTTTAGCCCCCAGTATCTCCGCGAAAAACTTCCTTTCGTGTCGCGCCATGTCTGCTGGGGCTGCCGACTTCACCACTTGAACCTGATCAAAATTACCGAGGGACCGTTGGCCGGACAGGAGGGCGAAGAACCGGAGTACGAAGGCTACGCCGGCCTGGGAACGCAGGTGGGCATCCATGACGGAATAACCGTGACCGCTCTCTGTAACGAAGTTGACCGGCTTGGGATGGACCATCTGGAGCTGGGTTGGGTGCTTGGAATGGTCATGGAAATGTATCAAAAAGAGCTCCTTACTAAAAAGGATACTGACGACATCGACATGACCTGGGGCAATATAGAATCAGTCCGCGCCATGTTTAATAAAATAGCCCGACGTGACGGGATCGGCGATATCCTGGCGGAAGGCACATTACCCGCCGCCACCCATTTTGGCAAAGAAGCCCTGGACCTGGCAATCTACACGAAAAACGGCACCACCATTCGCCAGCACGACCACCGGGTAGCCTGGACATATATCCTTGACCTTTGTACCTCCGGTACCGGTCAGAGTGAGGCTAATGTTGCCGTCCGTACTGATGTACTTGGGCTAAAGGACCCTGCGCCATTCGATCCTGTGCAGATTGCCAACCATGTCGTCAATATCAAAGGTGCTTCCCCGTTTGTAGACTCGCTAGGAGTTTGCCGCTTCCCGAATCCGGAAGCGCCGGAGCAGCTTACCGAAATGGTCAAAGCCTCCACCGGGTGGAACGATTTCACATGGGACGAGGCAAAGAAAGTCGGCCTGCGTTCCGTCCTTTTAATGCGCGCTTTTAACATTCGCCACGGTTATGATGCTTCAATCGAAGGACCGTCTCCTCGCTACGGCTCGACTCCCGCTAGCGGTCCCGCCAAAGGCCACGGCATCATACCGGTGTGGGAAACCGTGCTTGATACCTATTACAAAGGGATGAAATGGAACCGCAAGACCGGCAAACCGACAGCGGAAGCCCTAAAAGAAGCTGGGCTTCCAGAACTCATTCCGGACCTGTGGCCGGATAGCCCGTAGAACTCGCGGTCGAACTCCCCCTGAAACACGGTTGACCTGCCCCCTCAAGCGTCTGGTATAGCCCTCGCAGGTGAGCCAACCGCTATGCCCCCTTTGGGCGTCCTTACGATGGCAATTACTACTATCTAGAAGGGGCTTCACTCAAAAAGGAGACGTCCCGCTAGCTTTGGACGTCTCGTAGTGTTTGTGGTGGAGGCGGGGGAGGCCTAGACACAACCCGCACCCTGAGTTTCAACACTATTTTGATACGGGTAGAATCCGGCTATCGGTCACATGATCTGGATTTACAAGTACACGGGTACATATTTACTAGACGGTATAATCCTTGCTAAGGTTACACGCCTTGGACAACGGTGCAGTCTGAACGTTTCGTCATTCTGGAGTTGCCTGGTCACACGCCCGCAGCCGTAACCGGGGAACTCAAGACAGATCGCTTCATCCGATCAATAACGTCAGCGTCTTTCCCGGCAGAAGCCGCCTTCGGCTTATAGTAAAACGTGCTCCGGGCGATGTTCATCAGACAGCACCCCCGCCGGATGCTGCGGACAAGGTGCTTCCATTGGCCGACGATTTCCCGTTTCCTGGAGACTGGCTGAGGCTGTTTTGCAGCCCCTTTTTCAGAAACTCATTCTCCAGCGTGAGCCTGCCCACCAGTCGTTCCAGTTTTTCAATCCGGTCACGTAGTGCGGCTTCGGCAGTAGGTTCGTTGTTGAATTTGCCGCGGCCGTATTGCTTCTTCCAGTGATAGAGCAGGCTCGATGAAATATTGTGGCGGCGGCAGAGCTAGGCGGGGTGGCTTTAACCGCTTAAGAGCTCCTCAATTATCTGGCGTTTGAACTTGGTACTGAAACTTCTTTGATTCCTCATGGCAAGGTCCCTCTCCTTTCCTGAATTATACCCGGGACCCTGCCCAATCCTCTTAACCTTAAGTGTCCAGTTTCAGAGGTTCACTCCACTTATCGTAACGAATTCTTGACATTCACCCAATTCCGTAGTATTAATAGCGTAGGCGATAATCGCCATAGATAGGTTAACTCGCGCTATCTCATATAGTGATTCTGTTAGCTCGTAATACGCCTCGGAATTGGAAGGGGATATCGAAGTGAAGCCAAACGAGATTCAAGAACTCACCGAATTAGCCCTCAAGCATGTCTGGGTACCTCGACGTACTTGGAAAGAATTGAGCGCCCCGGGGGGTTTCATTATCTTCACTAAAGGCGAAGGACGCAGGGCTACCGACATTAACGGCAACACATACCTCGACTACTTTGGTGCCGTAAACGGTTGCGGGGGAGTTGGTTGGGGAAGGCGAGAAATAGCCGATGCTGCGTATGAGCAAATGTTAAAGTTGAACTATGCGCCAAATCACGAACTATCGATTCCCAAGATCAAGCTAGCTAAAAAGCTGGCAGATTTAGCACCTACGGGCAAATTGTCGAAGGTATTCTTCGCCAGCGGTGGGGCCGAGTCAGTAGAAACGGCGATGGCAATATCGAGAAAATACCACATTATCTCGGGATACCGGAACAAGCATAAAATAATTGGCGGTTATACATACCACGGTTCTACTGTTGCCACGAAAGCAACGGGCTGGCGCCGTCCGTCGTTTCACTGGGAAGACTTCGAACCACTGATGCCTGGAGTCATTCATATTCCTTCACCCTACTGCGCTGTTTGTGATCTTGGACTTGAATATCCAAGCTGTCGCATAGCTTGTGCCAGGTACGTTGAGCGTGTAATACGAGAAGAGGGACCAGAGACTGTAACGGCCTTTCTCGATGTGCCAATAGCTAGTACCTGTTATGTTCCTCCCCCAGAGTATTGGCCTATGATCCGATCTATATGCGACAAGTATGACGTCCTGTTGATATTGGATGAGATAGTGACTGGTTTCGGGCGCACTGGTAAGATGTTTGCCAGCGAGCACTGGGGAATAAAGCCAGATATCACTGTGGTCGGTAAGGCATTTGCCAGCGGATACATACCACTCAGTGCCGCCATTGTTGCCAGGGAAGTGGCGGAAAAATTCGAGGGCGGTCCTGAGAAGATGCTTCACCATTCCTATACCTACGAAGGCCACGCAACAGCTTGCGCAGCTGCTCTAGCAACCATCGAAATAATTGAGAAAGAGAACTTAACCGAGCATGCTAGAATAATGGGCGAATATATGTTTGAGGGCCTGAAGACTCTCTACAAGCACCGCATAGTCGGTGATATCAGAAGTGGCCTCGGATTGATGTGTCAGGTCGAATTGATGAAAAACCGGGATAACAAAGAACGATTTAGCACACAGGAGAATAGTAATATCGCTCACTTATTGCGAGAAGGATTGATGGCATACGGGCTATTTGGACTGTTTACTAATCCAATTTGGGTTTGTCCTATGATGACTATTACCAGGGTCGAGATTGATGAAATGATAAGCGCGTTTGATAGGGCCATTGGAGATGTCGAAAGGCGGGTTGGCGTTGATACGTTGATACAATGAGTTAACAGATAGTTATACTCAACTGTTGTCGACAGTACCTTTGTTATTTCGTTTGGCTAATTCTAGGTGGGTTATATACGTTTCCGGGTACGATGCGTGAAGCTGGATTTGGTCGAGTGCAGTCGCTATGCTCCACCAGAAACCGGAGTGTCCTTACTAAGAGCCCTACGAGATCCAGCTCGGTCAAGTAGGGACTCTTAATGATCTCAAAGTTAATACACTATACTGCTCTAAGCTACCGCTACGTTACAGCGAAGGTTCCTTATGATACAATACAAGTCAGTAACGTCGAACGAAGCGGTTATATCTGACACATCAATTCGTCCGTCAGCTAGCTGACGTCGACTAGCAGTAATGGCAGAGAAGAACCCCCTGTTCCAAAGTAGATTACTCCATACCTGGGTTGTATTCAAGCAGACGCATGATTTAATGGTGAAGCTGCGCAACCAGGAGTTGAGGCGTTATGGCCTGAATCTGGAGTATGCAGCTACGTTATCTCTTGTACCCATACTCAGGAAGAAAGCCACTCCGGGTGAAATCGCGAGATGGCGCTACCGCCGACCTCACACGATTTCAAAACTATTGAAGTACATGGAAGCCGATGGTTTAATCGAACGAACTAGTGACTCACAACGGCGTAATGTTATTCATGTCACCTTCACTGATAAGGGGAGAAAAGCGCATCAAAGAGCAAAGGGGACTATCAAGTCGATTAAACGAATGTTTTCCGCTCTGTCAGAAGATGAGTTAGAGTGTTTCTTGAGGTATTTAGAGGTACTACGCGCCAAAGCGGAGGAACACTTCGCTTCCATGTACGAGGTGAAACCAATACACGAGCAATTTATTGACGGAGAAACGGAATATAACACGTGGCGTGTCCTGAGAACAGTTAATGACGTTCTTGATAGACTCATCGAACACAAGCTGTCAAAAGAGGGCTTCTCAAGCAATATGGTCTGGGTGCTTCGTGTCATTAGCATGCTCGGTAAAGATGCTTCACCTGGTAGTACAGCTACTTGGCGGCTACGCAGTCCAAACACCATATCTGACTTCCTGATACGTATGGAACGGAAGGGACTTGTAGCCAGGAAGACCGACCCGGAAAAGCGAAGTCATCTAATGGTAAAGCTAACACCAAAAGGTCAAAGGTATCTTAGGCAGGCGACCATGATCAAGCCACTTAAGCACGTTCTAGAGACCCTAACTTACCAAGAACTTGACGATTTCAGACGGTTATTGATGAAGCTCCGGGTGCGCGTGATTCAGGAACTTGCTCCGAAAGAACGTACGAAACTGTTGTCCCTACCCCTTGATCTTGCTATCTGAAGGCCAGTACCCTCTATCTAGCGCAGAGGTATTGATGTCTGTTCTACTGATGACTCTTCTTTCAGCTCCTACCTTATTACGACTGAGGGGAGCCATGTGGCAAGCCATGGGACGCACATCACCAACACAAGCAGCGTTAGTTGAATGCCGATATACGGCAACACGGCTTTATAGATAGTGGTCGTTGGTGTCGTCGTGGGTACGATTGCCCGCATGTAGAACAGGTTGAAGCCGTAGGGTGGTGTGATCCACGCAGCCTGTACCTGGATCATGAAAATGACGCCGAACCATAAAGGATTGAAACCCAGAGCGACTACAATGGGCAGCATAATCGGGATGCACAGCATCATTACGACCACATCATCCATGAGCGCGCCAAGAATGAAGATTAGTAGCTGCATCATGATGATGACGACAACGCCATTCACTGGCAACGCCAGGATCGTCTTTTCAATCAACTCCTTAGCTCCCAATGTCTGGTAGAGAGCGGAAAAACAACCGCAGGCCATGATTAACCACATGATCATGCTGCTAAGTTTCAGGGTGGATGATAGTGCTTCTTTAACTGCCGCCAGGTTAAGGGTTCTCTTGACCAGGCAGGCTATGATGACTGCCATAGCCCCCATACCCGCCGCCTCAGTAGGAGTAATTGCGCCAGAATAGATACCTGCCCAGATGAAGGCGATAATAAGCCCGGGAGCAACAACAGCATTCAGAGTGAGGAACTTCTCTCGCCAACTGAGTCGTTCCTCCTTGGGCATAGCCGGGGCAAATCCTGGCTGCAGATAGCTCCTAACGCCCGTATACGCGATGTAGAGGCCAGCTAGTAATATACCCGGTATCATGCACCCAAAATACATCTGGCCCACCGAGGTCCCGGAGATACTACTATAGATTACCTGGGAAACACTGGGGGGTATTATCAGACCAAGGAGTCCCCCCGCGGCAATAGTCCCGATAGCGAGTTGATCATTGTATTTATGTTTAGCCATCGCCGGCAGGCCGATAACACCCATGGTCATGGTCGTCGCGCTACTAACTCCAGACATGGAGGCAAAAACCGCGCAGATGCCTACAGTCCCCATAGCCAAGCCCCCCCTCACACCACCAATCCAAGCGTAAATTGTATCGAACAAATCTTGGGCCATTCCCGTATAACGCATCAAGTTCCCCATAAAAATGAACAGGGGTACGGCTAAAAGGACCATGCTGGCGGCTCCGCCGAACATATTGTAACCAATTAGGAGAAGCTTCTGCGGGCCAAGGAGGAGCAGGACAAAAAGCGTAGAGGTAACGCCCATAGCCAAGAATATGGGCATTCCTGCCATGAAGAGCAGAAACAGAGTACTAAATAGCAGAATTGTGATCAGCTCTATACTCATTTGATTCAAGCCTTCTTGAGCCCATACTTAAGAGTAACAATATTGCGGGCAAAGTGAGCGATGGCTTGAAGTAGCAACAAGACCACTCCTACCTCAAAAGTTACTTTGATTGGAGAGAGAGGGGGGGCGAAAATAGAGTCGCTCCGTTCACCAAAACGCAAGGAATAGGCAGCCATTTGCCCCCCCGCCCAAACCAAGACAGCTAGGAAGAGCACTACTAGGGGAAAAAGTACAATGTCCACTATTATCTGCGTTCTTTTGCTCAGACGGGAAAAAACTAGGTCAAGCCTCACATGCATATTGTAGAGGAGGGCATACCCACCGCTCAGACTGATCATAGCGATGAAGATCTGCTCATTTGTTTCCCAGGCCCAGAAGGTAGGGCTTTTGAATATGTAACGAAGGATGCACTCCATGACTTGGATAAGCATCATTACAGCTATCGTCCAACTTACAGTTCGGCCGGCATATTCGTTGACCGTGTCAACTACCCTTACCAATTTTGGCATTGCCGGAACCGCCTCGGCCATGATTTAGCGCTCCTTCAGTAATACTGTGCCCTGAGACTCGATCGTTTCTAGATTAGCTAAGAAGTCCTTCCTTCTTCAGCCAGTCCTTGATCATCTGGACACCTTTGGCTGATGCGGGGCTCTTTTTGGCCTCTTCGTCCCACAGAGTAGCCGCGTATGCCCGCAGTGCTTTGGCATCTGCATCCGGCAGTTGCACCACTTTCACCCCATGTTTGGCGACAGCTTCATCAAGTATTGGCTTGTCGTCTTTGGCATAGGCTGCGGCTACTACCGGGGCGGCATCAACCAGAGCCTGGTTAACTGTCTTCTTGAGGTCATCGGGCAAGGAGTTCCAAGCATCTAGGTTGATGAAAAGAGCGATGTTGCCTGCACCTTTCGAGGGAAACACGGTGTATTTCACGACTTCCCAGAAGGACATACTCTTGAGTTCCATCAAGGTGTAGACGATGGCATCGATCGTACCCAACTTCAGACCCATGTACATTTCGGGGTTGGGTAGAGGGGTCGGGGCCATGCCCCAGTTCTGGTACACCTTGGTCGCGAGACCGGCTTCCCTAACCTTCTTACCTTTAAGATCCGCAAGCGTGGCCACTGGGAAAGTTGTCATCAGGGCGGTAGTTGCCATAGGTGCAGGGGCAGCGTAATAAACGTTTATTTTCTTGTACTCTTCTCGTAAGAAGTCAACGAACCCACCCTGGTACATGAATTTCAGCCATGAGGAGCCGTCGTTAAAGCTGAATGGCAGGCCGTAATCAAGCTGGCCAACCGGTATTACACCAGTGAAGTAGACACCACAGGACATTATTCCATCAATCTGTCCACTCTGTACTGCTTGTAATTCCTGCTTTATGGCAACCACTTGATCAGGGTTAAATAATGTGAGTTTGAGCCGACCCTGACATTTGTCATTAATTGCCTTGACGTACCCAGCCGCTTGTACCGAAGTACAATAGTCGCTGGCCGGATAATGGGATTGAATCTTCCACTCAATTACCTTACCCGTCGCTGTTGGAGCCGGCGCACCGCAACCACCAAGTACGATGGTTGTCAAGAGTGATACGAGGACCACCAATATTACTGCCATGTTTCGCATTTGTTTCGCCATTCCTCTATACCTCCTTGTATACTTCCTTAAACCGTAGGATGCATCGATTGCGCCTCATAATTTTCTCTACATACTATCACCTACCGTTTCCTACTAGAATGAGTTTGTTACACATCTAAGACCGCCCCTAACTATCATTTACCCCCAATTCAAAGATGTCTGAGGATGTGATTGGATAGCTGTATGCAATGATATCTGCTACGAAAGGATCTCTCTTCAAAGTCTGAATCATGCTTTGGCACATGTCATAAGCGACAGCCAAAACTGATAATTATCGTCGGCGAATATCGCTTACGATTTATTTTTATCATAAGAACACGTATGTGTCAAGGCTATAAGCTGTTTGAGTTCAGGACGTCCTTTGCGCCAACACATCCAAGTACGTGGCTTGACTAGGGCCAGCCGAAACGGAGGTGCAGGTGACGCGATCCGCATTTTACTTGTCCCAAGACCAGCGGTTTCTGGCGCTGATCGTTGGTGCATGGTGGAGGCGGGGGAGGGTCGAACTCCCCGTCCAAGAGAGAACCACAGGACTGACTACAAGCTTAGTCAGCTCTTGAGTCTCGCCTGACTGCTCCCTGCTGACCGGGTACAGCCAGACCAGCCGGATAATTTCTTTGCCTGCCCCTATCGGCGTCAGGGCCGGCGCACCCCGGCATTTCTACACCCAGTCCCCACCCGCCGGGACGGGGCGAGGCTGGATGGCTACCTAAAGCTTAGGCAGCGACAGGAACTGCTTCGGCAGTTGTCTTTTGCCACCGGATTTACGAGGAAGATGGCGCCCTCGGCTTGCCAATCCTGAAAGCCCTTCCCCTGTCGAAACCACGCGCCCCCACGCTTCAGCGATTGCGGGTCTTCATCGCCCGGTCAATCTCCCTGGCAACTTCCCTTCTGGCGATGGCTTCCCGCTTGTCATACTGCCGCTTGCCCTGAGCCAGGGCAAGCTCCACCTTGGCAGTCCCATCCTTAATATACATTCTCAATGGAACGAGGGTCAAATTGCGCTGGGTCAGCTTACCCGTGAGCGTATCAATCTGTTTCCGATGCAAAAGGAGCTTGCGCCGCCGGTCAACATCGTGCTGTCCATGTCCCGCCGCTTTGTAGCCGGCGATATGCGAGTTGTAGAGCCACATCTCGCCATTCTCCGGACGTGCGTAGCTGTCCTTGAGGCTTACCTGCCCCGCCCGGATTGACTTAATTTCCGTCCCGGCCAGCACCAGACCGGCCTCAACCGTCTCCAGTATGTGGTAGTCGTGGTGTGCCTTGCGGTTTACCGAAATAACTTTAATATCAGCCATAATATGCTAGAATTCTAGCATCGGTGCTACGTACCAGCAAAGACAGCGGTCACCGAATCACGAAAACTTAATCATGCTTCTTCAACGCATCTGGCTGTACGTTATCGCCTTCCTCGTCGTCGCCTCACTGACCGGCGGCGGTGTCCTCGCTTTCAAATTGAAATCTACCCGGCCGGTCGAAATCACACTTTCTACGTCCGAAGCAAAAACCCCGTCCGGTAAAGTACAAATTGACGGCGCGGTCAAGAACCCGGGAACGTTCGAAGCGGGACCGGACAGCACCCTGGCCAACCTGTTGAACGAAGCCGGACCGGCGTCGGACGCTGACCTCAATTCTTTGCGACTCTACGTGCCTAAAACTGACGAAACAGACCAGCCCCAACGGGTAGATATTAACCGCGCCGAACTGTGGCTCCTTCAGGCGCTCCCGGGCATCGGTGAAATCAGGGCCCAGGCTATCGTGGACTACCGCACCAGGAACGGGCTATTCCGATCGGTTGACGACCTGCTTAAAGTCCCGGGAATCAGCTCCGGCACCCTTGAGCGCATCCGCCCTCTGATAACCATCGGCGATTAGGATGCGGCCTCACCCGCAAACCAGCGCCTTTTGAAATAAAGCGCCGCATTCACCAGGCCAATGAGCACTGGCACCTCCACCAGCGGCCCGATGACCGCGGCAAATGCCTGCCCCGAACCAATCCCGAAGACCGCCACCGCCACCGCAATCGCCAGCTCAAAGTTGTTGCTGGCCGCAGTGAAGGCGATTGACGTCGTCTTAGGATAGTCGGCGCCTATCTTTTTCCCCATATAGAACGAAACAAAGAACATCACCGCGAAATATATGAGCAGGGGCACGGCGATGCGTACCACGTCGAGCGGCAACTGGATGATGATTTCGCCTTTCAGCGAGAACATGACAACGATGGTGAACAGAAGAGCCGCCAGAGTTATCGGGCCTATCTTCGGGACAAACCGCCGTTCGTACCACTCGTGACCCTTGGCCCTTACCAGCAATAGCCGGGTAATCATGCCGCCAAAGAACGGAATACCAAGATAGATAAAGACGCTCTTGGCAATCTCGCTAATAGTGATGTCAACCACCGAACCCTTCAAGCCGAACCAGCCGGGCATAACAGTGATAAATACATAGGCATAGACCGAATAAAGCAGTATCTGGAAAATCGAGTTAAAAGCCACCAGCCCGGCGGCATATTCATGGTCGCCCCCAGCCAGTTCGTTCCAGACGATGACCATGGCGATGCACCGCGCCAGCCCAATCAAGATTAGGCCGACCATGTAGTCTGAATAGCCGCGCAGGAAGATGATGGCCAGAAGGAACATCAGTACCGGGCCGATAAGCCAGTTCTGGACCAATGAGAGACTGAGGACGCGCCAGTTGCGGAAGACCCGCCCCATCTCCTCATAATGTACCTTGGCCAGGGGTGGGTACATCATCAAAATCAGGCCAATGGCAATCGGGATCGAAGTCGTGTCCACCTGGAAGTAACCAATAACGCCGGCCACGCCGGGCACGAAATAGCCCAGGCCAACCCCGAAGGCCATCGCCAGGAATATCCAGAGCGTCAGAAAGCGGTCAATAAAAGAAAGCTGGGCCATGCCCGTTCTTTTTATCGACTTATCCAGGTTCATGCCACTATCATACCACGGTAATTATAAAGGTCGGCTCCTGAATCAGGAGCCGACCTTAGCTATCGATAAATCAGGAAGGAGAGACTATTTCTTGGCGGACTTGTCGACCTCGATGGTCAACTCACAGCAGTCGTCGCCGATGGCCTTGGTGCGGGAGAGGTAAGCGCGGAACTTCGGGTTGCAGAGCTTGGTCAGCTCGCGCTCGTATCCAGCAGTAGCCATGCACAGGCGGTAGTCGCCGCGGCGGACATCGTAGGGGCAGTAAACGGGCAGGCCCTTGTATAGCTGGATGCGGACGCGCTCGTCGGTTGCCTCAGCAATGACGATGGGGAAGTTCTGGATCTCGTAAGCGACGCAGATAAAGCTGGCGATTTCCTTGATGGAGCAGTTCGGGGCATTCTTGAGCTGGCCTCTGGCCTGGGCGGTCTTGAACTCAGAATGGGCAAAGGAAGTGTAGGCATCGTCAACCAGCTTGTAGCCGGCATCGCCGAAAAGCTCAGGGCAAGCCGTCCGGAAAACGCCGACTTCCTTCAAATGACGGGTATTGCAGGACCGGAACTTGGTGGTGATATCGAGGTGTCGGAACGGGAGGTCATAGTCGTAGACGTAGCGCTGGGGGTTCTCCTCCATCGCGCCTTCCGACTTGATCCACCGGACAAACTGCGACTCTTCAAGCGCCGGGACTGGAAGAGCCGTCAGCTCCCCGTAATGGTCCAGTTTCGTCTTCGGGGGTACCTTTGGGTTATCGGTTTCCTGGGTAAGCCTTTTCACAAAAACCTCCTTTTGTAATTTCTAGGCTTTCGCACAACTCGCCTCTTGATACCAAAAAAACCGATAAATGCTATCACCTCTCAGTTACGTTGTCAATGCGTACGCGGCCGTCCTTGTTGCCAGTTCTGCGCTTGTCAGAGGCCGGAGGCTCTCCTGCGTCTCAAAGTACGGAGGACAAATAAAAGACCAACCACTGCAATAGCAATTCCCACCCAGACCAATGCGATGAAAAGGGTGCCTAATGGCCCTTCTTTCACAATAAAACTACTGGCAAGTATGCCGGTACCTCCTCCCGTGGTAACCGACACGTCTCTGGCTCCCGCGGCCGCGTTCCTGGCGATAACAATCCTGGCCGCAATCTGAGTCGGACTGCGGTTGGAGAAGCTGTTGACCGCCACCTCACTGCCGAAGCTCACAGAAGATGCTCCATCCAGGTTACTGCCATTGATGATAACGTCGAGCGTGTCCCCCGGGCTACCCTGGGCAGGGCTGACAGAGGCAATGACCGGCAACCCCTGTTTGACAGTGAAGCTATCCGGTAGTGCCGAAGCGCCCCCTGGCGTCGTAACGGAAACCTCCCTTGTTCCTGTTGTGGCGCCGCCGACAATTGTAATGTTGGCGGTAATCTCGCTCGGGTTAGGCACGGTGAAGCGGTTGACGGCAACGCCGGGGCCGAACCTGACTTCACTCGCCCCGGTGAAGTTTTTACCGGTGATGGTGATATCAAGTGTCGCACCCTGCATGCCCTGGTTCGGGCTGACCGAGCTTATGGCCGGTAACGCCTGCTTGACAGTGAATCCGTCCGGCAGTGTTGCCGTGCCTCCCGGCGTGGTAACCGTAACGCCCCTTTTCCCCATCGCCGCACCGGCCGTGACGGTTATATTAGCTGTTATCTGGACCGAGCCCAGCGCCGCGAAGCTGTTAACAGTTATGCCGTCGCCAAAGCTCACTGCGGTTGCGCTGGTAAAATTAGCTCCGGCGACCACTACATTAATGCTTGTTTCCCGGTTCGCCTGGTTAGGCTCCACTGATACAACCACGGGAAGCGCCTGCTTTACAATAAAGCCGCCAACCAGCGTCGCGGTGCCTCCCACCGTGGTAACGGAGATATCCCGCGGTCCTGTCGCCGCGCCGGGAACGATTGTTATATAGGCGGTTATCTGCCCCGGCACGGCCGCCGTGAAGCTGTTGACGGCAATACCCGTGCCGAACCTGACATCACTTGCGCCAGCCAGGTTTTTGCCGGTTATTGTGACACTAAGCGTTGCGCCCTGTATGCCCTCGACAGGGACCGCTGACGTTACCGAGGGCGGCGCATAGCGAAGGACGGTCCCGGACTGCCCGACTGCCAGGACTTCGTTGGGGGAAATGCCCCACAGACCATTGAGGTCGTTTATCGTGTCCCTTGTCATCGGGGACCATGCCTTGCCGTTATAGTAAATGGCGGTCCCGGCCACGCCAACGGCATAAATATTACTACCGGAGCTCCCCCAGACAGCGAGTAGATTGCTCGTCGTGCCGCTGAGCATCCCAACCCATGACTTGCCGTCGTAATGTAAAATCGCTCCGCTCCCGCCAACGGCATAAACATCAGAGCCGGAGTTTCCCCATACCCACAGCAGGTTTCTCTCCTCATCGGTAACCATCTCCGACCATGACCTGCCGTCATAGTGCACTACCACACCGGTGCTACCCACCACAAAGATATCACTGAAGGAAGCGCCCCAGATTCCCAGGAGGTCAGCCTCGGTGCCGCTGGACATCTTCTCCCAGGTCTTGCCGTCATATTGCAGGATAGTGCCGCCTAGCCCCACAGTAAAAACATTGGTCGCCGAAGTTCCCCAGACCCCGTAAAGGTCGGTAGTTATGTTACTGGTCATCGTCTCCCATGTCTTGCCGTCGTAGTGCAGGATGGTCCCATCGGTCCCCACCGCGAAAACATCGCTGGCGGAACTTCCCCAGATTCCGTAGAGCCCGCTGGCGCTTCCGCTGGCCATCGGCTTCCATGACCTGCCGTCATAGCGCAGAATCATGCCGGCACTTCCCACCGCGAAGACATTGCTTGCGGAAGTCCCCCAGATGCCGTTAAGGTCAGTAGTTATCCCGCTATTAAGGGAAACCCAATGGGCCGAATCAGCGGCACAGGCTGTTGCCGGCAGCAAGGCGCCTGCCGTCACTGCGGCAAACAAGACTACGATGGTGATTGAAACATTCAGGCAGCGTCTCATAGCTAACCAAATAATACTACAAAGCAAGCTGGCCCCGAAATATTCCCGGGATGCCATAGCATTGTTGTCGCCTCTGTGCCGGTGTTATTATTAGCCATAATGCAGGCTGTAAGAACCACCTGTGTAGCCGGATCCACCCTTGAATGGTGCCTCTATGCCTAAAGCTGCGGTTAGCACACTATCTTTACTGATATGTTCGGTCTTGCTTATCAGCCTGGCCTTCTCTTCCCCGGCGCAATCAGCCGCACAGAACCCCGGCAAGATTAAGGAGTTGAATTTTGTCTTTCTCCACGGATTCAGCGGCACCTCCTGTTCTCTCCAGCTTCTCGAAGACTCAATTATGGAGCAGGTGCCGGCTTATATCCGTGCTTACGAACAGGACCACCCGGACACCGTGGTAAACGTTGATACTCTAAACAGGTGCTATCCGAACGACGTGGACATAGACACCTGGGCGAAGAACATCGCTGACACCATCGAGAAACATTTCCCCGGTAAGAAAAACCTGGTCCTCATCGGGCACAGCATGGGAGGCAAGACCGCCCTCTACGCCGTGGCGAATGATATCGGGAAGCTGGCCGATAAAGTAGCTATGGTGGTGACCATCAACAGCCCCATAAAAAGCCTGCAGAATTACTACTTTGTCGGCGGCCAGCCATCGTCAAACTACTGGGAACTCAGCTGGCTAATCTCGAACCGGGGCGCCATCAACTCTTTAATGAACTACGATAGCTCGCGGGATGGGCAATTGGCAAGCACTAACAAACGCTGGCTGGCTTTTGTCTCGGCCGAGTCCGCGCCGCTCAGCAGTCAGTTCGATGCTGGCGGTGTTGATTACTTGCCTCGTGACATAGACGACTCAATCGTGCCAATTTCGGCCCAGTACGCCGATGGTGCCGATGTTGTTTACTACGGAGAATATGCCCATAGCGATTTCGGGGAATCCGGCGTGGTAGCCGACTTCGTAGCCGATCAGGTTCTTCGCTACATCTTTGGAGGTATTATTCAGTGCTCCGTCCTCGCCAGGTCGGGTACTCTCGAACACAAAGCCGACCTGTTTCCCGGCACCGACCGGTGGAATGACCTTGTTGGCGGCCTTCTTGCCAGCAGCGGCACCCTGAGACACGATAACAATTCCTTCTGGTGGCAGGAGTGGGACGACGTGCTCGGCGAATCTGCTTCAGGCGGCACGCGGAGCAATTACGAGCCTCATGAGGCCGATTCCCCCCTGTCCCTTACTAGCGTCACGCAGTCAGGTTGGGCAAACCCCGATAACCCCGAGGACAGCCGCATCCGCTTACGGACCAGGGCCGCCCCCGGAGGCACCGTGCAGGTGAACTGGAGCATCTATCAACAGGGGTTGCTTCCCCAGGGAATCCAGCGGGACCACTATGAAGTTGAGATAGTGACTGGCACACCCCTTGCCGATATCCCCCGCGTGTCATGGGAGACCGATAATCCCCGCGACTTAAGACTGCGGATATGGTCGCAGGCGGACAGCCCCTTCCGGTGGTTCACGGCCCAATGGCGCGTCTATTCCAAAGAGAACCGGCAAAGGAACGTCATTGACGAACTTCCGGCGGTAGCTTTATCGGGGCCGTGAACCGGTACGCACGGCTGGTTACACTTCAAATTCGGCGCGTGTCTTGCCCAGACCAACCAGCCTGTCCCGGGCTACAACCCCGACAACTCCGCCGCCATCCAATACCGGCATGCTGTCCATTCTCCGCAGGTACATTTCCTGAAGGGCGCTCGCCCCGGACTGCTCGGGATAAGCGGTGCCAATCTCACCTAACGGAGTCATGATATCGCCGGCACGCGTGCTGTTCCACCGTCTCCAGGACACGGACTTTATCTTACGCGCGGTCAGGACCCCTTTCAGAGCCGCGCCATCAGTCACCACGTAGTAGCGCCAGCCTGAAACCAGGATATGCTCCCGGAAAAGCTGGTCAACAGTCACATTAATGTCTATTTCCTCATATTCTCCGGTCATTACGTTGCGGACCTCGGTAAACTCAAGGGCCATGACAAGGGCGGCCTGACGGCGCATTACCGCTGATGCACTTTGCAGACACCACCCCACGACTGTCACCACCAGTCCCACAAGCCATTGCTGCGTAACGATGAATACCAGACCACCGCTAAAAATGAAAAGTAAGCCGGCCGACCACCCGACTGTGCTTGCCGTATAGGTCGCCTGCTGGTAGTCGCCGGACCGCTTCAGCAGGATTGCCCGTAAAGCCATCCCCGTGTCGAGAGGGAAACCGGGCAGGATATTCAGGAGGAACAGGCTGGACCAGATGAAGACCAGCCACTCGGTAACTCCGGCGACCGTGAGATTACCGTAGTTTACGGACAGGGCATAGACGCCGTATAGCACCGCCGTGGTTACCAGGCTGGACAGTAGCCTTGCGGCAGCCATAAGCAGTTCGTGACCGGGCAGAATAAGCTCTTCGGCCGTCTGGCTTACTCCACCAAAGGCGAACAGGGTCACCTCTTTCACCGGGCTACGCCCGCGGTCGGAGGCAAGATTGAGGACAAGCTCCCTGACTATCAGCAGGGCGAGATAGAGCAACGCGGCGGACACGCCGAGGACTGCCTTCTGCCAGAAAGAATAGTTCTCCGGCAACTGAGTGGCCACGATTGCCGCCACCAGGACACAGGCGCCAGCACAGGTGTAATGCGCTCTAATCCGAACGCCGAAAATACTGCGCCGTCCAGGGGTCCTTTTCACTCCGGCCTCCGCATTGACATCGGAGGCATTATAACACTCACAAGTTCAAAGGTGCCGGCTGAGATTATGCGTTAGCTTCTTGTTACCAGAGACTGACCGGTTCGAATCCCTTTGGCGTAGCTAGAATAACCACAGGCAGAACCGTAACCCCATTGACCTTCCCCCCTTTTTAGTATCACCGCCAATTAGAGTCCAGCGCCCACCGCTACGAATTCCTTCGGGGTCAGTCCGCCAAGAGAGCTGTGAGGCCTGACCCCATTATAGTCCATCCGCCAGGCT
>JBFMDU010000012.1:0-35515 GCA_040753815.1 Chloroflexota bacterium | reverse complement strand
CTTAAGTGCCTGGATGATCTGCTCCTCGGTGTACCTCTTGCGTACCATGTCGAGTCCTCCTGTCATACGTAATTCTATCGGAGAACTCTAATTGGGAGTGATACTGTTTACGGGGGAAACGTCATATGAAGTTGAGCTAGACGAAAATATCCTGATAACAATGCGGGATGGCATACGGATAGCTGTCGACGTTCACCGGCCAAAGGCGCAAGACAAGTTCCCGGCTCTCCTCTCTATGTCTCCTTATGGGAAGGAGAAGCAACGCTATCCTGAAAGCGTTATCGGGATATTCACCAAAGTAGAGGCTGGAGACACGAAGTACTTTGTATCCAAGGGTTACGTTCATGTCATCGCCGATGTGCGGGGATCCAGCCCTTCGGAAGGACAATGGAACGTACTCGACAAAAAGGAACAGCAGGACGGATACGAGCTTATTGAGTGGATAGCCAAACAGCCATGGTGTAACGGCAAGGTTGCTATGGTAGGAGAGTCATACTTCGCTGCCATCCAGTATCTCGTCGCAGCAACCCAGCCACCCTCGCTAGTAACTATTGTGCCGTGTGATGGGTTCACCGACGCCTACCGGGACTGGATATACCAAGGTGGTATGTACAATGCCGGTCAGCTCGGATATTTCATACCCTCAACCTACGAAACATGCCTCCCGCAAGGGGAGCGTCCATCCAAAAAGTGGCAACCTCCCGCTCCCATCATACTAGATACCATCCTAAGGCCGACTGATGGGTCTTACTATTGGGAAAGGTCATCTTATACCAAGTTTGATAAGATAACCGTCCCAATCTACCACATGACTAGCGCAGGGCACTTTGTCCATTATCGAGGCCAACTCAACGCCTACATGGCAATAAATAAACCTAAGAAGCTCCTAATCGGTGCTGCCCCTCCATTTGAGATGTTTCACAGCCCTGCTTTATCCCAACAGATTGTACGGTGGCTGGACTATTGGCTGAAAGGAATAGACACCGGGATCATGAACGAGCCCCCCGTTGCCGTTTATCTAACGGGCTCGGATGAGTGGCGATATGAATTTGAATACCCCCTGGCAAGAACCGAATGGACGAGTTGGTATTTGCACCGCGGAAGCGGAAACGGGGCCAGCAAACCACCATACGGTCTTCTGAATGTGGACAGGCCCACTGAAGAAGAGGCGGGGGATTCTTATGACTACCCGGAATCACAAAGGAGTGTGGCGAGCAACCAGCCAGTTTTAGCCTATTTAACCTCTCCGCTTGACAGAGATATGGAGATCATTGGGCCAGCGAGCTTGATACTTTACGCAGCGTCTACTGCTGACGACATGAACTGGGTGATAAAGATAGATGATCAGGCACCGGACGGCTCTATCGCAGTAGTAACTAAAGGGTGGCTGAAAGCGTCTCATCGAGAAATCGACCCGGCAAAATCAAAGCCAGGGCAACCGTTCCATACCCATTCGAACCCCACCAGGATCGAGCCGAATAAGACTTACAAGTACGAAATAGAGTTATGGCCCATTTTCCATACCTTTAGAGCCGGTCACAGATTGCGTTTGAGAATTGCCAGCGGTGACTCATTTATCTGGGACGTGATGAATGCCCACAACGCTCTTTTTCAGCCGGGAAGGAACACTATCTTCCATAACATGGCATGCCCTTCTCATCTTATTCTTCCAATAATTCCATCCGGAACTGGGAAGATAGAGCCTCGTCCGGCTATAGATTACAAACCACCATCTAGAAACCGGTAGACCGAGTCATCGTATGAACTTAAGTAGACACACATCATCAACTGCGGAGCCGTTAGCTGATAGTGGAGGTGTTAATAATGCAGGCCATTAATGATTTTCTGCCACCTCGTGACCTTGTTGGCCGGAGAGTTTTTACACTGTCTGAGGATCAATACCCACAGAAGCTAAATATAATGCGTGACTTCTACGGAAAGGTTAAGGACTGGAACAAGACCGTCTTATATTTTCAAGATAGCCGCATAACCTGCTCAGATCTGCGAAGTAACGTCAACAAGACCGCCAATGCCTTGAAAAGCCTTGGGGTAGAGAGGAACGACAGGGTAGTAATTAAGTCAAGCAATGTGCCAGAGTTCGCCTACTGTGTCTACGCCTGTTGGACCATCGGCGCTATACCGGTGTACCAGATGCATCTAGGAAGAGCCGAGGAGATCGTCTGGAAAGCCAATGATTCGGGAGCCAAGGTCTATATTGTCAACACTAATGGACTACTGGACATGGACGAGGCAATCCCCAAATTCGAGACGGTGAAGCACGTAATCCTCATTGGTGATAAGAAAACAGGCTACCTGTCATACAGGGAACTGGTGAAAGACCAGCCCGAGGAATGCGCTATCGAGGACACTGACCGGGACCAGGTCGTCAGGCTTCTCTATACTTCGGGAACCACCGGGAAGCCGAAGGCGGCCATATCGTACATGACTGATATGGCGGTTGGCGGCGACGTGTTTGGCAAGCAAATACTCGGCTTGACTGAAGAAGATGTGGTAGGCGGTCATCCCAACTACACATTTGCCTTCGGAGCTATGTTCCTGGCCTTACCGCTCCGCTGCCGCTGCGCTTTATCCATCGTTGACAGCCCAACGCCAGAAAAGATGTTTGAAACTGTAGAAGAACATAGGATAACCGTCCTCTGCTGCGTTCCATCGTTCTTTAACTCGATGCTCATGGTCGAGAATGCAGGAAAAAGATACAACCTCAGTTCCTTAAGACTATGCCAAAGCGCTGGCGAGTGGCTCCCCGGCAAGACCTATCTTGAGTGGAAGAGACGATTTAGAGTCGAAATACTGGATGCCCTTGGTTCATCTGAATTGGGCTACTGGATATCGATGAGGCAAGGCTTCCTGGAGGATAAGGCAGGTTCCTCGGGGGTGCCATTGCCCGGATGGGAAGCAAGAATCGTTGACGAAAGCTTGAATGAAGTACCACCCAACACTGATGGTGAGTTGATTGTAATGGGTCCCTCCCGCCAGGACTACTGGAGGAGGCCCGATAAACAGAAGGAGGCTGTGGTACAGAGCGGTAAGTACAAGGGATGGAACAGGGTCGGGTTAGTGTATAGCCGGGATGAAGATGGCTTCTTGTCCTATAGAGGCCGGATTGACGACATGATCGTAAGCTCAGCCTACAAAATCCCGGGCGGTGAAGTTGAGAATGCGCTGTTGGCTCACCCTGCGGTTCATGAGGCGGCCATCGTACCATCCCCAGACCCAATCAGAGGAAACGTGGTTAAGGCATTCATTGTTGTTCGAGAAGGCTACCAGCCTTCGGAGAGATTGATTAAAGAGTTACAGGACTTCGTAAAGGCCAAGATAGAACCATATAAGTACCCTCGAATAATTGAGTGTGTTGACGCCGCTAAGCTGCCAAGAACTTCGACAGGCAAGATTCAGCGCCGTACCCTGAGGGAGATGGAAATGAAAGGGGAGAAAATCAGTCCTTAAGAACGGGCCTCTTCTGACCATGAATCCTGATCTGTCTACTAAAGATAGGCAGGGCAATCTCAAACGCCAGACCATGAGCAGAGCGGCAGTTCAAGCTCGGGCTCTTTAAGTATGACTCATGATTGAAAGGGAATCCCATGGTTGATACGAAATACACCTTTTGCCCTATCTGCACCAATCACTGTGCCTTTCGGGTAACAATCTCTGAGGGAAAGGTAGTCGATGTAACCGGAGCCGGAGAAACAGGTTTCCCCGTCAATATCTGTTCTCTTCACAAGGGGGCGGCCCATATTATCGGTATTCTGAACGCACCGGATAGATTGAAGCATCCTCTGAAGAGGGCTGGCAAAAGGGGAGAGGGGAAATGGGAGCGAATATCTTGGGATGAGGCACTGGACACTATAGCTGCCAAGCTTGTGGAGATAAGAGACAACTACGATCCCAAATATACCGCGGTGGTGCTCAATGAGCCCAAAGGTATGGAATTCGCTTTCTGGCAGAGGTTTGCCACTGCCTACGGGACTCCAAATGTCATTACTCCTGGATGCTATTGTGGCGTACAGACCGGCATGGCCTTCAGATATATGTTTGGCACGGACTCAATCCGACCTAGAATGGAGAACCCAAGAGTCATAGTAGTCTGGGGAGCTGATGTGGCACACACGGGAGGCACTTTCGTCGGGGTGACACGTAACGACCTCAATAAAGCCCTGGTCGAAGGCTGCAAGCTGGTAGTGATCGATCCAAGAAACGTAGAGATATGGCCAGAGAAGAGCATGTTCGCTTCGAATGCCGACTACTGGCTGAGGCCCCGACCAAACAGTGATGGTCTTCTAGCCATGGGGATGTTGAAGGTGATAATCGAGGAGGGGCTCTACGACCCGGAATACATAGCTGAATGGACCATCGGGTTCGATGCATTGAAGGAAGAGGTGAAGAAGTTCGGGCTTGATGATTTAGAGAGTCTGACCTGGGTTCCCAAACAGCAGATTATCGAAGTGGCCAGGTTGTATGCCCGAAACAAGCCGGGCATCATTGGCTGGGGCAACGCCCTCGAAGGCAACTCTCAGGCGTTCCAAGCCTGCCGGGCTATTGCCATGCTACACGGCATAACAGGCAACGTGAACACTCCAGATGGAGGAGAGTTGGCAGTAGACTCAGCTCCGATCTGCCCACCGGGTCGTTTCATGTTTAGCGGGCCTTTAAAGGAGAGAATAAAGGAATTCCCCAGATCTCCGGAGAGGTCGCTGGCGGGCGAATTCAGGTTAGCACTCGCCGGCATGTATGTGCCTACTCAATCATTGGTTAAGGCGCTATTAGATGGAAAACCGTACCGCCCGAAGGTTGCACTGTTATGTTTGACGAATCCCCTCCTTACATATCCTGACAGCAAACGGACATACGAGGCATTCATGAAGCTGGATTTGCTGGTTGTGTCCGAGGTCTTCCACACCCTGACAACCGAGATTGCCGATATCATCCTGCCGGCCGCCTATTCCCTATGTGAATACGATACGGTAGGGTACTGGCCTGCCTGGTATGGACACGCCAGGGCTCATCCCAAGCTTGCAGATCCACCCGGTGAAGCCTGGCCTGATCTCAAGATAGTAAATGAACTCGCTAAAAAGGTGGGACTGAGGAAGTACTTCTGGGAAGATTGGAGGGAATCACTTGACTACATGATTGAACCTGCCGGCATCACCTGGGAAAGATTCCGTGATGAGGTGAGATACCTTGAGGCGAAGAGCAAATATAGCCCTGTGAAGGTCAGTGGCTATGGAACGCCTTCCGGAAAAGTAGAGCTATACTCCAAGCAACTCGAGGAAATAGGCTGCAGCCCAATACCAAGGTTCGAGGAACTCAAAGAACCCCTAGGAGGTGCTTTTGAACTCTCGGATAAATACCCGCTGATGGAAACCAACTATAAGAGCGAAGTATTTATGCTTTCCGGTTTTCGAAACGTAAAGGAACTGGCTGAGAAATCACCACCACCTACAGTTTTCATGAACACGGAGACAGTGAAAAAACTGGACCTTAAAGAAGGGGACTGGGTGTGGATTGAAACAAGGAGGGGACGGGTAAAACAAAGGCTTATGACCGACCCGGGGATCCATCCCAAGGTGGTAAATACGGAGTTCGGATGGGGAGGAACCAAAGAGTTCAAAGACTCAAACATCAACGTATTGACCGATTGCGACCCACCTTATGACAAGTTATCAGGGTCGGTCGCAATTCGAGGCTATCCCTGCAAGGTATATAAAGCCAGCCCTACACCAGAACAGCCGGAGGTAGAAGGCCGTGGAAAAAGTACTTGAGAAGAGTAGTCTCCCAGCCTTCTTTGACGATCTTCAAAAAAAGGCAAGAGTAGTCGGCGCCGTCAGGAAAGGCGGCATTACCGCTCATGCTTACCTGTCATTCGGTTTCGCTGAAAAACTTGAGGATATTGTGCTCGACTACAAGACGACGACTGTCGCTCCTAAGAAGTTATTCATACCGGACAGTGAAGCCCTATTCAGTTTCAAAAGAAAGGATGGAGACATCATACTCGGCAACCTAGCGTCGAAGCCGGATGAAAAGCGTGTTCTTCTGGGCATACACCCATGCGACATTACCGCACTATCGCGTCTGGACAAGGTTTTCGATGAAGTCTACCGAGACCCCTATTATAAAAACAAGAGGGAGAACACAATCGTTGTCGGGTTAACTTGCAGTGAGCCTGCACATCTTTGTTTCTGCAAATCCGTGGGGTCGGGACCAGATCTGAACAAAGGATTCGACTTGCTCATGACGGACATTGGTAGAAGCTATTTCGTGAAGGTCGGAAGTAAGTCTGGAGAGAAGCTAACGAAGAAAACGTATTTCAGGGAAGCGACACAGGCTGACAAGAGCAAGAGGATAGCTGTCATTGAGCGGTTAGAGCAGCAACTCAGAAGTAGCTTTAGCATTGACGGTCTGATTGAAACGATGAGGCGTAGGTACAATGATAAGGCGTGGGATTCATATTCGAACAGGTGTGTAACCTGCGGTATCTGCAACATGGTTTGCCCAACCTGCCACTGCTTTGCAGTACTGGACAAGACCAACGCTGACCAGACAGAAGGCAAAAGAGTCCGAGTATGGGACTCATGTCACTTCGAGCGCTTCTCTAGAATGGCTGGCGGCCTGGACCTCCGCGAATCAAAAGCCTCGAGATTCAAGCACCGGCTATACGACAAATTCGACTATACCCCTGCCAGATACGGAGACGTGTTCTGTGTAGGCTGTGGACGCTGTATCAAATTCTGCCAATCCGAGATAGACCTGCGAGACGCCCTGCGAACACTTCAGGAGGGAGCACTAAGTGAAAAACCCCTACATACCTGAAACTGCTCTCATAAAGGATATAAGGGCTGAGAGCTACGAGGCCAAGACCTTCACCATTTCGCTAAAGAAGAAGCAGCTGTTTAACTACGAATGCGGGCAGTTCGTCGAGCTATCTCTGTTCGGTCACGGAGAATTCCCCGCCAGCGTCTCTGAAGTCATCAAGCCAAAGGAAGGCGTGTTTCAGATTACTGTACGCGAATTGGGAAAGGCCACTCGAAGGCTTATGGAATTGCCAGTCAACTCCGTGATTGGTGTCCGGGGACCCTTCGGCAATGGCTTCCCAGTTGAGAAGATGGAAAAGAGGAATATCCTTCTAGTGGCCGGTGGTATGGGTCTCAGTCCCCTCAAATATGTGGTTATGTACTTGCTGCGGAACAGAAACAAATATGGAGAGGTGAAATTGCTCTATGGCGCCATGTCGCCAGATCGCCTGCTGTTTAAAAACACTCTGTCTTCATGGAAGAACACTGGAGAACGAGACAGAAGTCTGGAAGTGCTCTTGACGGTGGACACACCCGACAATGGGTGGCAATGGCGAGTGGGCAGAGTGACGGAGATGATTGACGATATCAAGCTGGCTCCATCCAGCACCAGCGCCATCATTTGTGGCCCCAGCCTCATGATGAAAGCCACAACCACCAAACTACTCGACAAGGGGTTCGGTCAAGACCAAATCTACATGTCATTCGAGAGACGAATGCAATGTGGGATGGGGATGTGTGGTCATTGCATGATGGGATGGAAGCGGGTTTGTCTGGAAGGTCCGGTCTTCACTTTTAAGGAAGTGGAAGATACGTTAGAGAGACTGTTTTGAGAAGCTAATCAAGAAGGAGAAGAGAATGCAACTGAGCGAGTTACGCAAAGCAATGAAAGGCGTTTTCATCGTCCTGGTCACTCCGTTCAGCGACGATGGAAGTGTTGACCTTCAAGGAATGCGTGCCAATGTACGCTGGCTACTTGAGCATGCTAAAGGAAAAGATGTTGCCATCGTGCCTTCAGGAAGCACCGGGGAGTTTTATACCCTCTCTGACGAGGAAGACAAGGCAGTGATCAAGATGGTTGTGGAGGAGGTCAATGGTAAGCTCCCGGTTATTGCCGGAACAGCTCGTGCTGGTACAGAGGAGACTATAAAGATTTGTCAATACGCAGAGTCGGTCGGGGCAGATGGAGTCCAGGTGGTGCTCCCATACTATCATATAGCAGAAGAAGAAGGTATTTTCCAGCACTTTAAGCGAATCGCCGAAGCTATAAAGATAGGAGTCATCATTTATAACAACCCGGGACCAACGGGTTCGTGGATCAAGCCTCCTTTGATGACAAAGTTGTCTAAAATCCCAAATATTGTTGGAGTCAAGGAGAATACTCCGGACGTAAGAGCCTTTAATAAAATCCAGCGATCAGTGGATTCAAAGAATACAGCAATTCTTTGTGGTTTAGGCGAGCACCTGTTCTCTTTCGAAGCAGTCTACGATTGCCCTGGTTTTGTAAGTTCTGCTGCCAATTTTGCACCTGACCTCTCCTACTCAATATATCAGGCCGCGATGGCGAGAGACTTTAACCACCTCCGCGATCTAGTTACAAAGATGTTCCCATACTTCGACTTCATTAGCACTGTGAATGAAAATCATGGACCCCATGTTGGCATTCCGGGGGCCGCTGCCGGTCAAGCAGGGTACATGTACATCGGCTTGGTCAAAGCGGCGATGGATCTTCTCGGACTTAGAGGTGGCAAGGTTCGTTTACCGCTCCTTGACATTAACGACAAAGAGAGGGATGAACTGAAGGCTATTCTCAGGAAAATGGATCTGGTATAGAGTTTTGACGCCTGAGGAATATATCTGTTGGCCAAAACGACCTTAACGAAATCAGTACTAGTTACTAAGAATTGACGGTAAACAAGATGCAAATGACAGGGGTTAACCAGCACACAGCCATCCTTGACGAGCCCATCAAAGGCAAACCTCTGGTACGGAACTACATCAATGGCGAGTGGATCGAGTCGAAGGGCGAGATCCGCGACGTTGTGAACCCGGCCACTGGCGAAGCTATCGCTCAGGTCCCAATCTCGACAAAGGAGGAGGTGGACGCCGCTGTGGCCGCGGCGCAAGAGGCGTTCCCGACTTGGCGCACGACCACGCCTCTGGCGCGCTCACGGTGCCTGTTCCGCTTGAAAGGTTTGTTAGAGGAACATTTCGAGGAGCTGAGCCGCATTCAGACGCAGGAACATGGTAAGACCATCGATGAATCACGCGGGGAAACACGGCGTGGCATTGAGAACGTCGAGGTTGCATGCGGCATCCCTACTCTAATGCAGGGCTACCACTCAGAAGACATAGCTAACGGAATGGACGAGTGGGTGATACGCACGCCGCTCGGCGTTTTTGGCATCATCGGCCCCTTCAACTTTCCTTTCATGATCCCGCTATGGTCAGCCCCTTATGCTGTAGCCACCGGTAATTGCGTCATTATTAAACCTTCAAGTGAAGTGCCGCTTTCACAGATGAAGCTAGCGGAACTTGTCGACGAGGCAGGATTCCCTCCTGGAGTCTGGAACGTCGTTAACGGCGGCCGCACCGTGGTTTCTACCATACTAGAACATTCCGGAATCAGCGGCGTGACGCTGGTCGGTTCTACGCCAACGGCGAAGTATGTTTACGAGCGCTGCGGTGCCACTGGTAAGCGTGCCATCGCTCAGGGTGGCGCTAAGAACTTTATGGTCATCATGCCCGACTGCGATGTGCGCCGGACCGTTGCGGCGATGATGACATCATTCTTCGGCAACACGGGTCAGCGGTGTCTAGCTGGCGCCAATTTGCTCATCGTCGGCGAGGACGACAGCTTCTACAAGAGCTTCATGGGAATGGTTATCGCAGCCGCCAAGAAGATCATCATTGGCTATGGTCTCGATGAATCGGTCCAGATGGGGCCAGTTCGTGATGCCGAGAAGAAGGCAAACATCATCCGCTATATTGAAAAAGGTATCCACGAAGGGGCGAACCTTATACTTGATGGCAGGAACCCGACTGTTAAGAACAGTCTGCCGCTGGATACCTTCCTCGGGCCGACGATATTCGAGAACGTGACTCCAGACATGACGATAGCGAAAGCTGAGATCTTTGGGCCGGTAATGAGCGTGATGCGGGCAAAGACTCTTGACGACGCTATTGAGATGTGCAACGCCAGCCCCTTTGGAAATGGCGACGCCATCTTCACCACGAGCGGCAAGTATGCCCGCGAGTTCCAGTACCGCATTGTGAGCGGGAATGTCGGGATAAATGTCGGAGTAACCGCACCAGTCGCCTTCTTCCCATTCAGCGGTATGAAGGACTCCTTCTTCGGCATCCTCCACACCCAGGGACAGGAGGCGGTCCGCTTCTTCACTGAGAGCAAGGTAATCATCCAGAGGTGGTTCTAAGTCACAACGCTAGGTGATAACGTGAAATGAGATTAAATACTGCTTCTGTGACAGTCGGCTTTGCGAAGAAGCTCGAGGATGATTCAGCCAGGTTCTATGAGGGACTCGCGGCTCAGAACCCTGCCAATTCTGTTGTCCTGTTGTCTTTAGCTAAAGAGAACAGGAGATGCGCAACCGATATTGAGCGCGCCTACTACGGGGTCATCACTGATGCCATTGAGAGTTGCTTTACTTTCGATATCGATACTGAGAAATATTCCTTTACTTTCGATATGCCCGTCTCAGGAGGCCTGAAGCAAGCCGTTGCGATGGAAGAGAGAATCCTGGCTTTCTACGAGGAGGCCGCTGAACAGTCGCGGTCGCTCATGTGCGACGTACCCCGTGCCTTCGGATTGGCAGCGAAGAAGAGAGCTCAGCGTATCGGCAGACTCAAGGCGTTGGCGGGACAGTAGCTATTAGAGTCCGTATGTCTTTCGCCATCGGGAAACAGCGACCAATGCTGGTTCGCTACACTCTTCATTCTGGCACAATCAAGTTTGGGGTTCGCTCCCTCATTAACAGGTCACCATCCGTAACCTAACGGCAGCGACATCTACTGGTTCGA
The DNA here is from genome assembly GCA_040753815.1 of Chloroflexota bacterium. Classification (GTDB taxonomy): domain Bacteria; phylum Chloroflexota; class Dehalococcoidia; order GIF9; family JBFMDU01; genus JBFMDU01. The sequence continues at coordinate 24,665 of JBFMDU010000012.1, read as the reverse complement.
GAACCCAATTCTGTGTCCACCATCCTAAAAAGAATGGAGAGGAAAGGCTTGGTAAAGAGGCTCAAGGGTGTAGGAAAAAGAAATTGGGTAAGAGTTGTCCTGACAGGCCTAGGTGAAAAAGCCTATTTGCATTCGAGTAAGAAACGGGTCACCAAACGGATAATGTCTTGTTTGCTTCCAGAAGAGCGTGAACAATTCAGATGGTATTTGTTGAGACTCCGCGCAAAAGCCTTTAAGGAGATTAGAACTCCTGCCCCATATTGGCCTCCGTCTCGTTCCAGACATAGAAAAAATCCTAGACATCCGGGATTTTATTACTTTCCATCCTGATTCAAGTTTGAAGCTCCGTAGCTGGTAGGCTATAATGTTACTTTCAGTTTGACCAGGCCTAAACCAATGGTAATAAACAACTGCGAAATCAAACTTAAGCCATTTCATGCTCTGGTAAACGTGGCCACGCTCCTTAATGAGCCTATTGGCTCAACACGCGATTACAACATCGAGGATATCGCCGATGAGAATAACGAAAGCCCGGTTACCGGTCCGGTCAGCATGGTCAGAAGCCAGCGCGGCGTCCTGGTACGGGCAAATTTGACCACACATGTCGAGATGGCCTGCAGCCGCTGTCTTAGCCCCACTGACTGCGTCCTGGATATCGCGCTTAACGAGGAGTTCCTGCCAAGCATCGATGTCGCCAGCGGACTGCCGCTTCACACGCCGCGCGACGGCAGTGTCTTTGTTATTGACCACAACCACATCCTTGACCTTGGCGAAGCGGTACGGCAATACGTCCTTATGGCGGTGCCGATGAAGCCGCTGTGCCGGCCGGACTGTGCCGGTATATGCCCCACCTGCGGGGCGAATCTTAATAAAGGTCCATGTAAATGTCGTGAAACCAGCGTCGATCCGCGCTGGGCTAAACTGGCGGCCTTAAGAAAGAAGCCATCGCGGGCTGTCACACGTAAGCGAACTCCCGCGCCCAGAGAAAGGAAGATGACCCATGGCACCGCTACCAAAGCGTAAATATCCCAAAGCTCGCCGCGGCAAGAGGCAGAGCCACCTGGCGATGAAGCCCAAAGCGCTGGTGGAATGTCCCCAGTGCCACACCCCCAAGCTCCCACACCGCGTCTGCCCCAACTGCGGCTACTACAACGGCCGGGAAGTCATCGAGATTAAGACCCCGAAGAAAAAGGCAGAGTAAGGCAGAGGCCATCTGGAGATGGCTGATACCAGGGTCGCTTACGTTTTCCCGGGGCAGGGCTCCCAGGCAGTGGGCATGGGGCGTGACCTTTTCGAGCGCTCTCCGGCTGCCTGTGCTGTCTTCGAAGAAGCTGACCGCATCCTCAACATTCCTATCTCGAAACTTTGCTTCGAAGGCCCTGCCGAAGAAGTCCTGAAGACCGTCAATGTCCAGCCGGCGGTACTAACCGTCAGCATCGCCTGCCTGCGGGCGGCACAGGAGTCCGGTGGACTGCCGGCACCTGCCTTCACCGCCGGACACAGCCTCGGTGAGTATACTGCCCTGGTAGCCGTCAAAGCACTATCCTTTAGTGATGGTTTGAAATTGGTCCGCGAACGCGGCCGGCTGATGCAGGCCGCCGGCGAGCAGAACCCCGGCGGTATGCTGGCCTTGCTTGGCGTCGAACTGCAAGCCGCTGAAGAGCTTTGCGCTCATAGCGGCTGTTACGTCGCCAACATCAACTGCCCCGGCCAGATAGTCATCAGCGGCGGTTCTGAGGCCATCAGCAAAGCGCGCGAGACGGCTAAGACCAGAAACATCAAGGCGGTGCCGCTTAAGGTAAGCGGGGCTTTTCATTCGCCGCTGATGGAACCGGCGCTTCCCGGTTTGCAAATGGCCTTGGCTTCCGTTTCATTGAAGGACCCGGTAGTGCCGGTTATATCCAACGTCACCGCCGAACCCATCGTGTCTGCCAGTCCTATCCGGGACGAGCTCCTCGCCCAGCTCAACAACCGCGTCCAGTGGCAGAAGTCCGTTGAGCATATGACATCAGCCAGCGTCACTACTTTCCTCGAAATCGGCCCCGGCGAAGTATTGAGCGGTCTCATCAAGCGGACCAGCCCTGCGGCGCGGACTCACAGTCTTGGGGATAGCCAGACTATTGCCAGTACCCTGGCCGCCCTGCACAGCTAGCCGCCATGATTGACTCGTACCAGTTCGGCGAGATTGTCATCGACGGCAAGAAGTACACGCACCATGTCGTCATCTCCGGCGGTACCGTGCGCAAATGGTGGACGAAAGAAGGTCACCTTTTGTGTCCTGATGACCTTGCCGATATAATCAAAGTCAGGCCGGAGGTCGTGGTCATCGGTACCGGTAAGTTCGGCGAGGTGCAGGTGCCACAGACGGTGCTTGACTACGCCAGGAGACACAGGGTAAAACTTATCTGCCAGGTGACGGATGAGGCCTGTCGGACCTACAATATCCTGACCGCTTCCGCCAGGGTGGCGGCGGTGCTTCATCTGACTTGCTGACCGGAAAAGTACGTTAAAATGGCTGGTTTAAGACGAAAAGGAAGGTCGCTGGCGCTCCAGGCGCTCTATGAAATTGACTGCGCCAGGCACAGTCCTGACGAGGTCCTGTCACGCCTCGCCGAAGAGCAGGAGCCTCCGGAGGACGCGGTCGCCTTTGCCCGCGAACTTGTCAGAGGCGTAACCGAGAACCGCGCACGCATCGACAGCGTCATCGCACGGTACGCTCCGGTCTTCCCGGTAGAACAGCTTGCCGTCATCGACCGAAATATCCTTCGTCTTGCCATATTTGAAGTGTTATTGGATAATAAAGTCCCAATGAAGGCTGCCATTAATGAGGCTGTCGATATCGCCAAAGCTTTCGGTAGTGATTCCTCGCCGAAGTTTATTAACGGCGTCCTCGGTTCGGTAGCCGCCGAAGCTTTAAGATAGTCCAGGGAAAGGAGTCCTTGTCTGTGGCAACCATTTTTGATCGTCTTAAACGGGTCATCGTCGAGCAGTTGGGGGTGGAAGAGAACCAGGTGACACCCACTGCCTCATTTGTCGATGACCTGAATGCTGATTCGCTCGACCTGGTCGAACTCATCATGGCTATCGAAGAAGAGTTCGGCACCCCTCAGAACAAACTCGATATCCCGGATGAGGATGCCGAGAAAATCGTCACTGTCCAGGATGTGATCGACTATCTTCACGACCGCGGCATCAAGGACGCCTGATACCAGCCTGGATACTGTAACCCGGTTTAGTCAGAATTGTGACCGCCCGCAGCACGCGATTGCACGGGCGGTCACAGTCAAATAGGAGCCACCAGTCATCATGACCAGGGCCGTCTTCTTTGACTTCTACAACACGCTCGCCCGCTACGAACCGGCGGCCGAGGTCATTCATGTATCGGTCTGCCGCGAGTTCGGCTTTGATCCCGATATCAACATGATGCGCAAAGCCCTGGCCATGGCTGACCACTATTTCTACGAAGAAAACCGGCGTTTCACCGTGGCCAAGCGTTCCCAGGCAGAGCAGGATGAGGTCTTCCTGCGGCACCAGGAGCTGGCGATGTGCAACGCCAGCCTGAACCCCGACCGCCACACTGTCGCCATAGTCATGAAGCGCATCCATGAACTGGCACGGGATATCTCATTCGTCCTGTATGATGACGCCTTGCCAGCTCTGGAAGGGCTGAAGAGACGCGGCCTGACGCTGGGACTTATTTCCAACATCCCGCCGGAAAAACTACCGGTACTGGTCGAACTCGGGGTCAAGCCGTTCCTTGATGTCATTATTATTCCCCAGGAGGCCGGCGCTGACAAACCCGACCGGGCAATATTCGACATGGCTGTTAAGCGTGCCGGAGTAAAACCGGCTGAGGCACTCCACGTTGGCGACCAGTACTATATCGATGCCGCCGGTGCCATGAACGCCGGACTCAGGGCCCTCCTTCTCGACCGCCTCAACCTCTTTCCCCAGTTCACCGATTGCCCGAGGATTACCAGCCTAAAGCAGGTGGCGGAACACCTGTAATTCCCGCGTATCATCTCAAGGCCACACGCCACAGGCCGAGGGGGTCTGACGGGGTGTAGCGTATCGAACCGCCCAACCACCAGATCTCTCACTGCGTTCGAGATGACACAATATAAAATATCATTCTCGAAGACGCGTAGCGGCTGAAGAGAATCCCCCATTTCGTGAGACCCTCTTCGTTGCACTCAAGGGTGACACACCGGGGGAGTATTCTTAGATACTTAGCTTCAACACAACGTAAGCATTGCCTATTGACACAAGGGCATACATCGTAATACGATGTACCTCGATATACGAGGTATGTCCTTTCCAGGAGCCAGGGCGACAAAGTTGAGTGACATATCCGTATCAGCAACCAAAATAGGAGGTCCATTAGATGAAAATGCTTAGCTGGGCAATCTGTGTCCTTGGCCTGTGGATACTGCTCACCAGCATTTTGCCCGGTCAAATGTGGATCGGCATCGCTGGCGGCCTGGTCATTGCGGTACTCGCACTCATCGCCGCGTTCAGAAAGGAAACCTAGACTCCTGATACCGGACTGAAGAGCCGTCCGCCCTGGCTCACCGCACGGTATTACTCGATAAGTCGCTCCCACTGCTTGACTGACGCGATACATAGTGGTACGATACCATCGGATAACGAGGTATCCGGCTTCGCCTGAAGGTTGTGCGTATGATGAGGAAGGTCGCTGTAGTCACTGATAGCACCGCCTGTCTTCCGGCTGGCCTGATCAAACAGTACGGCATAACCGTCGTACCGGTAGAACTTACTCACCAGGGCCGTGTTTACCGTGACGGCGTGGATATTACCCCGACCGAGGTCTATCAGTTCCTTACCCGTGATAAGACCCTGCCAACCACCTCCGCACCACCCCCCGGCGCCTACTTTGAAGCCTTCCAGAGACTTAGCCGCACGGCCCGCGAAGCTGTGGTCATCACTGTCTCGTCAACCTTCAGCCACACCTACGATTCGGCCTGCACCGCCGTCGAGATGGCCAGGGAGAAGCGCCTTGACCTGGCAGTCAAAGTAATTGACTGCAGGACCGCCGCCGGCGCCCATGGCCTGGTGGTGCTCAATGCCGCCCGCGCCGCCGCGGCCGGCAAGACTATGAAAGAGGTCCTTGAAGCCGCCAGGACGCCGATGACTTCCGTCCACCTCATCGCCTTCCTTGATACCCTGCATTACCTGGCCCGCGGCGGCCGTGTCCCGCAGGCGGTCGCCTGGGCAGGAAACATCCTCAAGATCAAGCCCATCATGCAGATAAAACCTGGCACCGGCCAGGCCAGCCTGCTTACCAAGGTGCGTACCCGTAAGAAGGCCATCGAGCAGTTGCTCACCGAGACCCGTAAGCGAGTGGACTCACGGCCCGTCCGGGCAGTCATCATGCACAGTAGTTGTCCGGCTGATGCCGATTACGTCAGGCAGCGCCTGACGTGCGAGTTCAACTGCACCGAAGCCTTTGTCAGCGACTTTACCCCGGTCATGGGTATCCACACCGGCCCCGGCCTCCTTGGCGTTGCCTTCTACGAAGAGCGCAATTAGTCTGCGGAGTCCGAACATCCAATCCCCGTATGCTATAATCCTCCATTCGGAGGAACCACCATGCCTATCACTGTCCTCGGCATCTGCGGTAGTCCAGTCAAAGGCGGTAACACCGAAGCCTTCCTGAATGAGGCCCTCAAGGCCGCGGCGGGACTGCCTGGCGTCACAATCAAGCTGGTCCGGCTCGCTGATAAAAATATCGGCGACTGCACCCACTGCAACTGGTGTATCACCAGGCAGACCGCCGACCGCTACTGCCGGGTGAAAGATGACATGGACGCCCTTTATCCCGAGCTTATCCGTGCTGATGTCATCATGATGGCCACTCCGGTATATTTCGCCCGACTCTCCGGTTACCTGGCCAACTTCATCGACCGCCTCCGCTGTCTCTATCTGGGCCGCGTCCACGCCGGCAAGCTGGCTAACAAAGTGGGCTGTGCTCTCGCTGTAAGCTGGTACCGCAACCGGGGCGTGGAGCCGGCACTGGTCAGCATCGTGGGGGCCTTCCTCGGTCTTCAGATGATTCCTGTCGCACCGCCCAGGCTTGGCTCGCCCTTCGGGGCCGCTGGCGCCGCCAGTAAGCACGGTGCGGGTGAATTCGAGGCCGCCGATAAGGCCGGCATACTCAAGGACCGGCACGGTCTCGAAGGTGCCCGTTCCATGGCCCGGCGCGCCGTGGCGGTGGCGCGGTTGCTCAAGCCCGGGACCTAGTAAGTATATTGCGGCCTTTTGTCCCGGATGACGCGCCTTGCAGACTCCAGCTTTTGCCGGAGGTGCTTGGGCAGGGAGAATATCCCCTGGTGACAGAGGCCGTCATAGCACTTAGGCGGACTGGCAAGCCTTTCCTCAAGCCGCCGGTCAACCATCTCCAGTGTCAGCTTGAGCGGGTCCAGCTTAAATGACGCTGCTGCAAAACCCCAGGGACCGGTGAACGATGGGATATGGATGGCATACGGCCGCACTATGGGGAAGACGGCCTTAAGGGTATTGATTACGGCCAGGAAGGTGGCGCAATTAGTGTAGCTGGCATCTCCGGCCTGGAGCGAGACAATCCCGCCGGGGGCCAGCCGTTTGCCCAGCATAACATAGAACTCTTTGGTAAACAGCAGGTAGGCCGGACCGCCTTCGAGCGGGTCAGGAAAGTCCAGCACGATGACATCGAACCGCTCTTTTGTCTCTTCCAGGTACTTCCGGGCGTCGGCATAGATGACTTCAGCCCGCGGGTCTTTAAAGGCACCATTGCTCCAGGCGGGAAGATAGCGCTTGGAAATCTCGACTACCGCCTGGTCGATATCCACCATAACCGCCCGTTTGACTGACTGATGGTGCAGCACTTCGCGCAGTGTCGCCCCTTCGCCACCCCCGCCGATAAACACCTTCTCCGGCATGGGATGAGTAGTCATGGCCGGGTGCACCAGGACATCGTGATAAATAAACTCGTCGCGCTCGGCCGACTGTATCTTGCCGTCGAGGAGCAGGGTCAGGCCGTAACTACCAGTCTCAACCACGTCGACCTTCTGGTATTTCGTCTGACCGGAGAAAAAGACACGGTTGATACGGTGCAGTTCAATCAGGTCAGGCGAAATGGCATCATGCAGCCACTTGCCGCCGGGGCCACCGCTCATGCCCGGACGCCGACCTTCTGCTTCGGGTACACGGCGGGCACTTCCGGCATAAGTCCGCGCTTTACCTCGCGAAGCCGGGTGTCTTTAGACTCGAGCCGCCGGGCCACCAGATCAGCCGCCTCTTCAGGTCTGGTGGTCATACCGCAGGTGAAAATATCGACAGCGGCGTAGTTGAACTCGGGCCAGGTGTGGATGGAAAGATGGGACTCAGCGATGATAACAACCCCGCTGATACCGTATGGGGCGAATTGATAGAAAGAGTCTTGAATAACAGTGGCGCCGGCCGCAATAGCCGCGTCTTTGAGGGTGTCCCTTAGAAAGTCTAAATCATTAAGCCGGTCATGCCGGCAGTCCTTCAGTTCGATAAGTAAATGCCTGGCTAACGCTTTCATTTAGCTTGCCTCCTGCTGATTACTTAACTATCACCCCCAAACGGGCCTTCCAGGCCCTCCGAATCAACCTGCCCGAATACGGGCCAAAACCCTGCTAAATACCTATCGCTTTGAAGATGCCGTCGAAATCAACCGATTTAGCCACAAGGTCATCCAGCCGGTCCACCTTCTGCGCTCCACGGAACTTCGCCTGCGGCAGGGCCTTTTCAATAAGTTCGACTACTGCCGGCGTCTCTTGTTTGACCAGCAACACCGGTACCTTCTTGTCGTCAGCCGTCCTGACCACAACCGACGGCGGTTCGGCCCCGCCGGTAAGTATAAGGCACGACATATTAGTCTGGAGTGCCGCCAGCGCCATATCCGGCCGGTCGCCGCGGATAATCGCCGCCTTGTGGTCTTTGCGGTTGAAGTACTCAAGGCCGGAATCAACCGTCATTGCCCCGAGCAGAACGTTCTCGATGGTCTTATCGAGCAGTTTCGCGCCGGTGACTACTTTCGCCTCAAGCAACTTCGCCACCTCGGCGCAGGAAATACCGAACAGGGTACGGTCCTCAGGGACAATTCCCAGCACCTTGACGCCATCTTTGGCCAGCATGGCCTTGACATCGGGCGCCGCCGTCACAATAGCCCCAAGCCAGCGGTTGCCAAAGACCTTACCCGCCGCCGCGCTGGCGCCGGACATTGACGGCGTGTATCGGACAATAGTTATCACCTTCGCATCGAGGAGGTCAGCCAGCATGGCATTAAACTTACCTGATACCTCGTCAACAGCGCTCAGGCCTTCGGCAACCACGATGTCCTTACCGGCAGGAACCGCAGCGAAGGCCGTTTTTATTTTCTGGTCAAGGCCCTGGGTCTGAGTGAACTGCTGTGCCGAAAGGTGGAGCGGACTCAGCGCCTCGAGTGTTTCCGATAACTCAAGCGCCTCCTTTATGGTAGCGGCGTCCTGGTAGTCCGGCGCTCCCGTAGCGGTTAGCGTCACCGGCCTCAGGTAGCCGACTTTCTTGCCTTTCTCAATGAGCTTGCGGCCTGTGCCGGCGCATATAGCGGTCTTGCCAGCCGGTTCGGTGGACGCAACGAGCAAACTGACCATTCAGGCCCTCCTTACACTAATCACCCCCTTCCCTCGGAGGGAAGGGGGCCAGGGGGATAGGTCGTATTATATCACTACTTTACAATGTAGTGGTTATCACGTATAATCATAAGTTGACCGCATATTAATGACTGAGAGTGCCGGCACTCTCAGTTTTTTCTATACCCCTACAAGGAGCGGCGGACATGGCGCAAAGAGAATTCCTGGTTACCCCAGAAGGGCTCACCAAGCTGGAGGATGAGCTTGATGAATTGAAGTCGGTGAAAAGACAGGAAGTAGCCGATAAAATCAAGCGGGCCCGGGAGATGGGTGGTACCGAGAACAATGCCGAGTACGAGGATGCCAAGAACGAGCAATCGTTTGTCGAAGGCCGCATCCTCGAGCTTGAGAACATGATCAAGCAGGCCAAGCTGATTGAATCGCCGCGCAAGTCCAACCGTGTCAATCTGGGGTCAACCGTCCATCTAAAAGACCAGGACGGGCGGCCGTGGCAGTACACCATTGTCGGCAGGGCCGAGGCCGACCCTATCAATAACAAAATCTCCAACGAATCGCCGGTGGGCAAGGCCCTTCTGGGCACTAAGGTGGGGCAGGTGGTCGAAGTTACTGTCCCCGCTGGCCTCCTCAAGCTTAAAGTCACGGAAATAACTTAGGACACGGTGCCACCCTTGGACGCTCTCGGGCAACAGCGGCTCAACAAGCTGGAGCGGCTCCGGGCCAGGGGCATTAACCCTTATCCCCACTCCTTTCAGAGAAGCCACAGGATTTCCGAGGCGATTGCCCTTTTCTCCGAGCAGGAGAAAGGCGGTGTGTCCCCCGAACTAAAGCTGGCCGGCCGCATCATGGCTATGCGCGGCATGGGCAAAGCCACCTTTGCTGATATTAACGACGGCTCAGGCAAAGTCCAGCTCTTTTTCCGCAAAGACACGCTCGGAGAGAAGTACAGTCTCCTCGAGGACCTTGACCTGGGCGACATCATCGGCGCCTCCGGCAAGCTCTTCCGCACCCGCGCCGGCGAGGTGACGCTCGAGGTCGCTGATTTCCGGGTCCTAGCCAAGTCCTTACGGCCCCTGCCGGAAAAGTGGCACGGGCTGGTTGATACCGACGCCCGTTACCGCCGACGTTACATCGACCTTGTCGTCAACGAGGAAGTCAGGGCCACCTTCAGGGCGCGGAGCGCCATCATCACAGCAGTACGCGGTTTCCTTAACAAACGCGGTTTTATCGAAGTTGAGACACCGGTCTTCCAGCCCCTGGCCGGCGGTGCCGCGGCCCGGCCGTTTATCGCCCATTACCAGGCGTTAGGCGAGGACCTCTATTTACGCATCGCGCTTGAGCTTTATCTCAAACGGCTTATAGTGGGCGGGCTTGACCGCATCTACGAAATCGGGCGGGTCTTCCGTAACGAGGGCATCGACGCCAGGCATAACCCCGAGTTTACCATGCTCGAAGCCTATCAGGCCTACGTCGACTACAACGATATCATGAAGCTGACCGAGGAGCTTGTTGAGCACGCCGCGGTGACGGCTCTGGGCAAGGCTGAGGTCGAGTTTGGCGGCAAGCCCGTCAACCTCAAGCCGCCATACCAGCGGCTTGATTACCGCGAGGCGATGAGGCAATTCTGGGGACGCGACATTGAAAAGCACCCCGATACCGCGTCCCTTCGCGCCGCTATGGAAGAGAGCGGCATGACGGTCGACCCGAAAAAAGAGCGGGGCAAGCTCCTCGATGAGCTGGCATCGACCTATATCGAACCGAGCCTCATCCAGCCGACCTTCCTCGTTGACTACCCGGTGGAAACGGCGCCGCTGGCCAAGCGCCACCGCGATAACTCGAAGCTGGTTGAGCGCTTCGAGCTTTACGCTGCCGGCATAGAAATCGCCAACGCCTTCACCGAGTTAAACGACCCGCTCGACCAGCGCGAACGGTTCAAGGACCAGGTCCAGGGCAGGGCTATCGATACCGAGACCGAGGTTATCGATGATGACTTCATCATGGCCCTGGAGCAGGGGATGCCGCCAACCGGCGGGCTGGGTATCGGCATCGACCGCCTGGTCATGCTCCTGACCAACCGCCAGACTATCCGCGAGGTGGTGCTCTTCCCCCAGTTGAAGTCGCGGGAGTAAGGCCATGATTGACATCAAGCTCATCAGGGAAAACCGGCCGGTCGTCCAGGAAGCACTGGACAAGCGCGGCGATAACGCCCCGCTGGACGCCATCCTTCAACTTGATGAAAAGCGCCGCCAGTCCCTTTTCCAGATGGAGAACCTGCGGGCGAAGCGCAACCAGGTGAGCAAGGAAATCGGCCGCACTAAAGAGAAGCCGCCCCAGCTTATCGCTGAAATGAAACAAATCGGCGAGCAGATTACTTCTCTTGAAGAGGGCATCAAGAAGCTCGATGAGGAAATCCGGGAGCACTTGCTCCGCATCCCCAACATCCCCGCCTCGGATGTGCCTCTCGGCAAGTCCGATAAAGATAACCCGGTCATCCGCACCTGGGGCGAGCCGCAGGCTTTCCCCTTCAAACCATTGCCCCACTGGGACATCGGCGAGAAATTGGACATTATCGACTTCGACCGTGGCGTTAAACTCTCCGGCACGCGGTTCTACGTCCTCAAGGGAATGGGGTCTAAACTCCAGCGGTCTCTTATTCAGTTCATGCTTGACCTTCACGTACGCGAGCACGGCTATACCGAGATTTACCCGCCGTACATGGTCAAGCAGGAGTGTCTGGTAGGGTCGGGCAACCTGCCCAAGTTCGGCGACAACCTGTACCATGATGAAATCGAGGACTTCTGGTGGGTGCCGACGGCCGAGGTGCCGCTGACCAACCTCCACCGTGACGAGATAATCGATGGCGGCAGACTACCCATCTATTACGCCGCTTATACCGCCTGTTTCCGCCGGGAAAAGATGGCGGCGGGCAAGGACACCCGTGGCATCAAGCGCGGCCACCAGTTCGATAAAGTGGAGCTTTACAAGTTCACCGATGCCGAGACATCCGACCAGGAATTGCTCAAGCTTTTGGCCGATGCCGAGGACGTGGTGCGCCGTCTGGGGCTGGCGTACAGAATTGTCCAGCTCTGCACCGGCGACCTGGGGTTCGCCTCGACCAAATCGTTCGATATCGAGCTCTGGGCGCCGGGCTGTAACGAGTGGTTGGAGGTCAGCTCATGCAGTAACTGCCGTGACTTCCAAGCCCGCCGGGCTAATATCAAGTACCGTCCCGGCCCGGACCAGCCGCTCAAGTTCGTCCACACCCTCAACGGCTCCGGGGTTGCCCTGCCCCGCCTCTTTATCGCCGTCCTGGAAAACTACCAGAACGCTGATGGCTCCATCATCATCCCCGAACCGCTGAGGCCCTACATGGGCACGGACGCTATCCGGCCTTCTTGACTGGTTATCGCGGGCGCGGCGCAGCAATCTCACCCCACCAATCAGTGTGCCATCTCGAACACAAGTGAGAGATCTGGTGGGATAGCGCCGGACTAGCGAATTTTATCCCGCTTCTTCAGGTTACACTCGGCGCACAAAAGTTGAACGTTTTCGGCGGTGACAGATGATCCACCAAGTGAGTAAGGAATATCGTGGTCAAAGTGCAGGTTCTTGCTGCTTCCACACTGCCTGCACCGCCCACCATCCCGTTTGAATACCTCTTGTTTGACCGCGCTTGGTATGACTCTGTCATTACTCCTTGAAGATTGCCCTGCACTTATAGCCGTGTCCTCAAGTATATCGGTCAGCTCTAACCGGAATTTACACACGCGACGGCCACGAATCATCTCTTGCCAACCATCTAATAACTTGAAGACGCCGTTGTAGACCCAGATACCGCTCTTCAGCTTTTCGTAAACGCGAACATTCTCGGGTGGCCGCTTACCCTCTTTGTATTCCACCGCTGCTTCCATAAAGAGACCGTTTTGGGTTGGCCTTCCGAATGCCGTCGTAAGCGGTTGGTCTACCGTCTTTGGGTCGGGACTGCCCGCAGTTCTTGGCACATCATGCCCCTCATAGACCAATACCTTACCGCCCTCCTCAACCCTATCAGCATAAGGTGCATCCCGTCTGAGCGACATCAAGATTATGCTGTAATTCGGTCTCATTCTGTAGTTCATGCCCCGCTGCAGAATGGCACCTTCCTCAGCAATGATGTCTCTAAACGAGATAATGCTTCTTGGTGCTACCATTACAGAGTAATAACCTCAATGTGCCGCTACTTCAGTCCCTTTAGCGCTTCCTTCTGCGCCTTGAAAAGCTGTTTGATACCTTTGTCCGCCAGGGCCAGCAGTGAATCGAGCGTATCGCGGGAGAAGGGCCTGCCTTCGGCGGTGCCCTGGACCTCGATATATTGCCCCTGGTCGTTCATGACTACATTAAAATCAACCCCGGCCTGGGAGTCTTCCTGATAACACAGGTCGAGAAGCTCGTCCGGCCCGAGTATACCGACGCTGACCGCGGCCACCGCCGTCTTGAGCGGCATTGACTTGAAAACACCGTCTTTCACCAGCTTGTGCATAGCCACATACAACGCTACCCAACCGCCGGTTATCGCGGCTGTCCGGGTACCCCCATCGGCTTGGATAACGTCACAGTCAACAGTAAACGTCCGCTCTCCCAGCACATCAAGATTGGTCGCCGCCCGCAGGCTCCGGCCAATCAGGCGCTGGATTTCCTGGCTCCGTCCTGCCGCCAGCCCCCCAGCACCCATCCGTGGCGTCCGCTCTTTGGTCGAGCGGGGCAACATGGCGTACTCGGCCGTCACCCAGCCGCCGCCACTGCCCTTAAGAAACGGCGGCACCCGATCCTCCACCGTCACCGCGCACAGAACGCGGGTCTGCCCCAGCTCTATCAGGCAAGAGCCCTCGGGAAAGACCTGGTAGCCCAAAGTAATGCTCAGCGGGCGGAGCTCATCAACAGCGCGCCCGTCTATTCTCTTGAATGACATGCTAACTCCTTAAACGTGCTGATTTGAGTGTAACATCGGCATTGGAGTGCCACAACGGCATTACCCTAGTCCGATAAACTCCGGGCAATTCCGGTCACGAAGAAATCGACCCAATAATCAGGTGTACATTCCTATTGTCACAGAACGATCGTACGATCATAGACAATTCGTCCACGATCAAATACGATCGGGGCGTGTTGGTTTCTTCAATGACAGGTCGGACTTCATTATTGCTATGTTAACACCTTATTACCAGACCGAGAACGTCACTCTCTATCAAGGCGATTGCCGCGAAATCCTTGGGCAACTACCGTCCGAATCGGTAGACATGATTTTTGCCGACCCGCCATACAATCTTTCGAATGGTGGAATTACCTGCCATGCAGGGAAGATGGTATCAGTGAACAAAGGGGAATGGGATAAGTCAAAAGGTGTTTATACCGATCATTCATTTGCCCTTGATTGGCTACAAGCTTGTAAACGTGTCTTGAAACCTGATGGAACCATCTGGGTATCAGGGACAATGCATAGCATATATTCGATTGGATTCGCCCTTCAGGAGTTGGGCTATCATCTGTTAAATGATATCTCCTGGTTTAAGCCCAATGCAGCCCCGAATCTAAGCTGCCGGTACTTTACACACAGTCACGAAACCCTGATCTGGGCCGCAAAATCCGAGAAAAGCAAGCATAAATTTGCTTACGATCAAATGAGGGCGATGGCTGGCGGAAAACAGATGAGGTCGGTTTGGGATATTACAGAAAACAACGGCGAAACCCGGTCAGTAATATGGGACATATCGACTCCGGGACCCGAAGAAAAAACCTTTGGGAAACATCCAACGCAGAAGCCGCTGGCGCTCTTGGAAAGGGTTGTCCTGGCTAGCACCTTGCCTAGGGACATGGTTCTGGACCCGTTTGCCGGGTCTTCTACTACAGGCCTAGCCTGTATGAAGCACAACCGGAAATTCATAGGAATCGAGACCGACAGCTCCTACCTGGATTTATCCATGAAACGACTCAGAGAAACCGAGCAGAAGCAATCCGTCAGTCCCATGCTTATGGCGGTAAAAGAGGGGAAGAAAAAATATGGCAAATCTGGGGTTACGCAAAAGGTATCCGGGCATAAAGGACGAAGTGGTCGCAAACAATCTACTGCTCGGCGCACTATCAGAGATGGCTAGAAAACAGGGATTCTTCGTTAATGTAGCCCCGATTAAGTGGCTGCTAATAGCCTTATGGAGATGATGCTGTGAGGAAAGCATTATTGTTCATGAGCGGCGTCTACTACTTCTTAGCTTGTTCCTACAGGATGTGGCGTGTTCCGCACGTAGACGAAGACCCTGTCGTCTATACAACGACAAAGAATGTGGAATTGTCAGTTTATCCCGGTAAGAAGAAGCAATCGGAATACGATTTCATTGTTAAGTACAGAGAACCCGGCAAGCGGGAACGTACGCCGAAACATGTACACCTAATTGTTGAATTGTACGTGAAGTATGCTCATGATCCTGCGTTAACACTGAAGTTGCGGGATCATATATTGAACATGTTGGGACAACTAAAGCCAACGCAGTCCTTCCCTCCAAACCTTCAGGTCTTTAAGCCGGATCATGTTATGCCGTTTACAGAATTAGACAAGGTTGGAGAATTCACCGTGGAGTTCCTTCTTGCCGCGATAGAATTAGTGGCAATACAAGAAGCCACCAATTACCCAGAAGGTACGGCCACAGAGCAACTCTACGGCAGCTTCGGAAAGAAAGACCGGTTCACAGTCATACAGGCCGCAACGTGGACAAACAAGCGTTAAGAGACCTTTGTTGCTGAACAATAGGACTCAGCCGATTTAAGGTAACCGGCTCCTTCTTGCCAAGTCATTTCATGCCGTTTAATGGCCTCGAAATGGGAACACGTGTACGCCCCGCCAGGTTCTCACGGGCGCTTTGCGCCCTCAGAACGACACAAGGAAAATTCCTGCTGATGGTATAATGTCCGCCACACCACGATGAACAAGAGACCTATCCGCATCACCATTATCGGCCTCGGTCTTATCGGCGGCTCGCTCGGCCTCGCCCTGAAGCAGGCTGACCCCTCCATCGTCGTTACCGGTTACTCACGGCGCGTCTCGACCGTCCGAAAAGCCCTCAAGCTCGGCGCTATCGACCACGGCAGCGGCAGTGTCACCGCTTCGGTCAAAAACGCTGACATCGTCTTTATCTGCACGCCGGTCAGGACGGTCAAAGACATTTTCGGCGCCATCGCCCCGGCCCTGCACCGCAACTGCATTGTCACCGACGCCGCCAGCACTAAGGTCGAAGTGATGAAATGGGCCAATAGACTTCTTCCCGGTCACGTCAACTTCATCGGCGGACACCCCATGGCCGGCAAGGAAGTAGCGGGTATCGATGCCGCTGAAGCCACCCTGTTCCGCAAATGTGTCTGGTGCCTGACTCCTTCGCCAGGGGCCAGCAAGTACTCGCTCGGCAAATTATCGAAGACTATCCGTTATCTAGGCGCCCGTCCGTACGTTATCAACCCCGCCAGGCACGACCTGCTTGTCGCCGGCGTCAGCCACCTGCCGCTGGTCCTTTCAACGGCGCTCGTTTCGGCCACTACCGGCAGTAAACTCTGGAAAGAGATGTCGCGGCTGGCCTCAAGCGGCTACCGCGATGTCACCCGGCTCGCCTCCGGCGACAGCCGGATTTATACCGATATCTGCCTCACCAACCAGCGGTCTATTGTTAAATGGACTGACGATTTCATCCGGGAACTCCAGCATTTCCGCAAGCTGGTCGCTGAAGGCGACGAGGCGCTTGAGAAAGCCTTCAATAAGGCCAGGGAGGCCAGGGAGAAATGGCTAAAGAGCCGTCACTAGTGACCGTCCGGCCGGTCCGACGCCTTGCCGGCGAGGTCAGCCCGCCCGGGGACAAGTCAATCTCCCACCGGGCGGTGATGTTCAACGCCCTGGCCGATGGCGAAGCCGCCGTCACCAACCTGGCCCAGGGTGACGACGTCCGCTCAACCATCCAGTGTCTTAAGACACTAGGGGTGAGCATCAAGCGTCAGAAAGACGCGCTTATCATCTCCGGCGCCGCGAAGACAGGCCTTAAAGAGCCGGACGATGTCCTCAACACCGGCAACAGCGGCACCACCATCCGCCTCATAACCGGCATCCTCGCCGCCCAGCCGTTCCTTTCGGTAATCACCGGCGATGCCTCGCTGCGCTCCCGTCCGATGAAGCGCATCATCGACCCGTTGCGGCAGATGGGCGCAAAGATATGGGGCCGCGGCGATGGTTCGCTGGCACCCCTCGCCATCCACGGCGGCCAGCTCAAGGGAATAGACTGCCGCCTTCCCATGGCCAGCGCCCAGGTGAAATCGGCGGTACTTCTGGCGGCGCTGTTTACTCAGGGGAAGACCTCAGTCGAGGAGCCGTCGCCGTCCCGTGACCACACCGAGCGCATGCTCCGCCGCATGGGCGCCCGGCTCCAAGCATCCGGCGCGCGGGTTACGCTGATGCCGGGACGCCCTCTCAAGTCATTCAGCCTGCGCGTACCCGGCGATATCAGCTCTGCCGCCTTCTGGATGGTGGCCGCAGCCATTTCTCCAGAGGCACGCATTACCATCAGGGACTGCGGCGTGAACCCGACCCGCACCGGCATAATCGATGTCCTCAAGACTATGGGCGCCCGGCTTAAAATAGCTAACGAACGGTTTGAAGGGGACGAGCCGGTGGCCGACATCACCGTCGAATCAAGCCGTCTTAAAGGTGTGGAAATTTCCGGCGGCCTGATACCGAGGGTGATTGACGAGATACCGGTGCTGGCCGTGGCCGCCTGTATGGCTGAAGGCAAGACGGTTATCCGCGACGCAGCGGAACTGCGCGTCAAGGAGTCCGACCGCATCGCCTCAACCGCGGCTGAGCTGTCTCGCCTAGGGGCACGTATTGAGGAACTCCCCGACGGCATGGTAATCTATGGCGGCAAGAGACTGGAAGGTGCCGAAGTCTCCAGCCACCTTGACCACCGTCTGGCCATGAGCCTGGCGGTCGCCGGACTGGTCGCGAAAGGTACCACCTCGATCCATCAGGCTGATTCCGTGACTATCTCGTATCCCGGCTTCTGGGACGATTTACACAGACTATCAGAATAGCCTGAAGGGCCCGCCCTTCAGAAAATTAACCTCCTTCCATGGCAAGGGAATGGGGGCAGGGAGTTAGGATGACAGAACTAGTGCATATTGGCTTCGAGAACATCCTGGCTATGAACCGGGTGCTGGCCCTTCTCTCACCCAACCAGCAGCCGGTGAAACGCCTTATCAGGGAGGCCAAGGAAAAGGACCTCCTTATCGACGCCACCCACGGCCGGAAGATTAAGGCCGTCATCGTGCTCGATACCGGCCACATCACCCTGGCCGCAGTCTCGCCCGAAGCCATCGTCAACCGCGCGGTTACCGGACGCGAGGGCGGCGAGGTGAAGCCGTCAAAGGGATAGTCACTTGATAAAAGACATCAAGACCGGCCCTCTGCTCCTCGTTATCTCCGGACCGTCCGGCGTCGGCAAGGACGCTGTTATCACCCGGATGAAACAACGCCGCTACCCCTTCCATTATGTCGTCACCGCCACCTCCAGGCCGAAGCGTCCGACGGAGCAGGACGGTGTCCACTACCACTTCCTCACTGAAGCTAGCTTCAAAAAGCTGATTACGGAAAACGGTCTCATTGAGTGGGCGCAGGTCTACGGCAAATACTACGGTGTACCGCGGAGCGAGGTGGAGAAAGCGTTTAAGGCCGGAAAAGACACCGTGGTTAAGGTTGACGTCCAGGGCGCCGCCACCATTAAGAAGCTGATGGCGGAGGCGGTCTTTATCTTCCTGATGCCGACCTCGATTGAAGAACTCAAGCGGCGGCTCAGTGTCCGCAACAGTGAGTCGTCAGCCGATATGGAGAGGCGGCTGGCCAAGGTAGAAGAGGAGGTCGCCGCGCTATCGATGTTCGATTACGTGGTGGTCAATCACCAGGACCGGCTCGATGAGGCCATTAAGAAGATAGCCGCCATCGTTACCGCCGAGCATGCCCGCGTCCATCCCCGCACTATCAAGTTATAGCTTTCCCAACTTCGCCAGAATTGCTTTCTGCCGTCGCCACATCCGGCGCTTATCTGCGACATTCCCATGGTCATATCCCAGCAGATGAAGGACGCCGTGTACCACCAGGAGCGCCATTTCGGATTTAACGTTGTGGCCGGCGTCTTTAGCCTGCCGCTCGGCCTGGGGGTAGGAGATGATGACCTCGCCAAGTCGCCTCACACCGTCGGGCGGTGCAATAAAATCATCGCCTTTCCCGCCGGTCATCCCGAACGAAAGGACGTCAGTGATGCGGTCTTTGCCCCGGTAATCACGGTTCAGCCGGTGGACTTCGGCATCACCGATAACTAGCAGGCTGACCTCAACTGGAGGCGATACCTTCTCTTCATCCAATGTCACCGCCACCACGCCCCTCAGCCACCCCGCGTCGAGGTGCTCAGCGTAGTCCTCATGCACCGCCACGATTATCCGGTTCTTTGCCATGGGCTGGTATCATAGGGCGACGGTATAACCTTTTCAAGCCTCAACCTGATACTTTACCAGTATACTCGACATCTCCTATAATCCCCATCAGCAAAGTCACCGGTTCAGGAGGTGGTCTATCTATGGATGCGGCATTAAGCAAGGAAACTAAAAAGGGTGTAGTCAAAGACATTATCCGGCAACTGCACCAGGGGATGTCGGCGGAACAGGCCAAAGAGCGGTTTGAAAGGGAGGTCGGCAACGTTACCTCGGTAGAAATCGCCGATATCGAGCAGGGCCTCATCAATGAGGGTATTTCACCGGAAGAAATTAAAAAGTTCTGCAACGTACACGCCCTCATCTTCCAGTCGGCCCTGGAGAAAGCAGTGGCGACCGAGGTATCCCCCTCCCACCCGGTCTACCTCTTCAAGCTGGAGAACCGCGAGGTCGAAAAGGTTGTCGAGTCGATCAAGCAGGCTGCCGGGAAGCCCATTACTGACCTGCTGACTTACAAGACATCGTTAAGAGACCTGCTGCAGACTCTCAGGAAGGTTGATACCCATTATGAGCGCAAGGAGCAGTTGCTTTTCCCGTTCCTGGAGAAACACGGCTTTATGGGGCCTTCCAAGGTGATGTGGGGCAAGGACAACGAGGTCCGCGGTCTGCTGAAGTCCGCTATGGCCGAGCTTGACCGTATCGCCAGCTCGGAGGATGCCGCCGCACATCGGACGAAGCACCTGGACCTTCTGCTTGAGGAAATCACCGGTATGATTTTCAAAGAGGAGAACATCCTCTTCCCGACCTCGCTGGAAAAACTCGCCCCCTCGGAGTGGGTAGATATCCTCAAGGAAAGCGATGACATCGGCTACGTCTTCATCAAGAAGCCGGAGGAGACCGACGTGCTGGTCAAAGAGCTCCAGAAGGCCCTGCTGGTCGAGACGGTGGTCCGCGACAACGCCGTAGTCCTGCCGACCGGAAGCATCAATCTTGCCGAGCTTATGCCCTTGCTAAATGCCCTGCCGGTTGACCTGACCTTCGTTGACGCCGAGGACCGGGTCAGGTACTTCTCCGAAGGCAAGAGCCGCATCTTCACCCGGACGAAATCAGTCATCGGGCGTAAAGTCCAGAACTGCCACCCGCCGCAGAGCGTGGATGTGGTCGAGAAGATTCTGGCGTCATTCAAAGAAGGCAAGCGTGATTCCTACGACTTCTGGATTAATTTCCGCGGCCGGCTGGTGTACATCCGCTATCTGGCGGTCAAGGACCGGGACGGCAAATACCTGGGGACGCTCGAAGTGACCCAGGACATAACCGATATTAAGAAACTCGAAGGGGAGAGGAGGCTGATTGATGAAAGAACTTGACCTGAAGAAAAGCGTCTATGACCTGACCGAGGCTTACCCTGAGCTGATACCCATCCTCAAGGAGCTGGGCTTCCTCGGCGTGGCCAATCCCGTCACCCGCAACACCATCGGCCGCGTGACCACTATCCCCAAAGGCTGTGAACTGCAGGGCAAAGACCTAGCCGAGGTGACCAGGAAACTCGAAGAGGCCGGGTTTGAAGCAGCCCAGTAGCTGACTTCCAGCGCGGTGCCATTCTGGAGGCCATCACGGACACATGTCGCAGTCGGGATGTATCCACCCTGCCAGATTCTTCGCTCAACTCCGAACGACATCTCGTTGCTGTCATTCTGGAGGGCGCGGAGCGCCCGAAGAATCTGGTGATGGGTAGTGAACTACGCTTTATTCTACATTGACAACAAAAAACGAAGCGGACTATACTTCTCTACGTACGATAGTGAAGGCTTGCCCATAGTTCAACCCAGGCGGCTCAAGATGGGAACGTGGCGAAATCTGGTTACTATAACACTCACTGACTCAAGCAAGTCCTCCCGAGTGAAAATCGCACTATTATTCTGCGCCTTACTTATTTTCCTTACAGCATGCAGACTATCGTCGCAGGAAACACTAACACCACTTCCCACTGAACCAAGTAGTACATGCCCCAAGTTAGACCGTAAATTATGTGAGTTACTTCACGCGCCAGACCCTTCCGTGGTCGCCAGTAGTCAAGGCATTACCTTTAAGGAAGGTCTGGTTGATGTTTCAATAGAACTAATTAAGGATTCGGACTTTCCGCCAGATGACTACAATATTAAGATTAAAGCACGTATCGACAACTGGATATTTGCGTCCGTCCCTATAGAACAACTCTATCGCCTTTCGCAAGAACCAAATGTTAAAGCTATAGGAATCCCAACCCCAGCTAAAACACTGGTGAGATGACCGGCGTGCTAAAAGTTATTCGCCTGTCATTTATAACGCTGGGCCTCATTGTAGCTATATCTTTCGCCACATGCGCCGCAGACATGGCCCATGTGTCACGTCATGCGCATACACACATAGCTAATGCTCACCCCAATGACATCGAGGACTTAGCAGGGTTTCGACCGCCAGACATGTTACAACATCCTAAAATTGACTCGGCACTATGGGATACAGCAATCGTTGGTGAGAATCTAGGTACCGATGCGGCTCTTGAGTTCGCGAAAAAGAACTTTTTAAAAACCACCGGGCATTACATACATGTTGAAGTACTGGTTCACACAGAGCGGATAGAGTTAGCTAAGAAGGATGTCCAATCCTTAGGTGGCTTAGTCTATAGCCAATTCAATAATCAGCTTAGCGTTCAATTCCCGTTTTCAAACATAATTGCTTTGGCTCAATCCCCTTACGTTGTAGCAATTCATCGCAGCACCCAACCAATTCCGTTAGCCCTCACAAGCGAGGGTGTTAAGACTATCAAAGCAGACCGATGGCATAGTTTGGGTTTAAAAGGTGGGGGCATAATAATAGGTGTCATTGATCTGGGTTTCTCTGGCTACCAAGACTTATTAGGTGTTGAACTACCTCAATCTGTAACAGCTAGGTCATTCAGAAGTGATGGAGACATTACAGGCGGCGGTGAAATCCACGGAACCGCAGTCGCAGAAATAGTTTACGATGTCGCCCCCGAAGCACAATTATACTTAGTCAATTTTAGTGACCTTGGTGAACTGAGCAACGCCGTCGATTGGTTGATATCTCAGGGGGTAAGTGTTATCTCCGCGTCTTTTGGATGGCTAGTTGATGGGCCGGGTGATGGGTCAGGTCCGCACAACGAGATAATAGCCCGCGCTAATAAGGCTGGGATTCTTTGGGTCAATGCAGCTGGCAACAGCGGTGCTCGCCATTGGTCTGGCGTATTCTCGGACACCGACAACGACGGCTGGCATAACTTCTCGGGTTCTGATGAAGGCAATACCATCTCTTTCAATCAGAATGACCACGTCTATATTGGTTTGCGATGGAACGATTGGGGAGAACGAAAACAAGACTATGATTTGTACTTGTACAAAGATGATACAGCCATAAGAAGTGGAGCCAATCGACAAACTGGGTCTCTGCCACCAAAAGAAGAAATAGAACTAAACATTCCAGAGAGTGGTCAGTATTACATCGCGATATACAGGAGGAGCGCGACGAAGAACGTCGATTTCGACCTTTTTATTCACATCGATAGCCCGGGCTGTATTGCCGAACAAGCACTTGTTGATTATCCCAATCAGGCAGATACTTTGGGTGCTTTACGGGCATTTCGAGATCAGGTGCTTCGTCCCACAGCTATTGGGCAAAGGTACATTGAACTCTACTACAAGCACTCACCAGAGATTACCCATATTTTGCTATCTCAGCCTCGATTGAGTAGCCGTCTGGTATCCCTTATAAACGCAACGATACCAGCATTTCAATCCCTGCTGAGTCAACAACAATCTTCAAAAAGCTTCTATATCACTGAGGAATTAGTTACAGAAGCAAAGGAGATTAAGGACGCTGTCCTAGAAAAAGCCTCTGCTCAATTAAGAACTGATTTATTAGAGGTGTGGCATAGCCTTGGGCTTGAGAAAGCTGTAGGCCAGTCGGCCAAATCAGTTTGGGATAAGCTCGCTGCGCGGAAGCTGGAGCCACAGTCCCTAACTTCTTCTGGCACACTGCAATACATAGTTAGCTCCCGGAGCATAGTCATACCTGCCGACTCTCCGAATGCCCTAACAGTCGGGGCTACTTATTGGAGCAATGACAGCCTGATGGATTATAGTTCACGCGGCCCCACCGTCGATGGACGCATCAAACCTGACTTGACAGCACCAACCGGCGTCTCAACCCATAGTTACCAAAAATCTCAGGGGATAAACGAATTCCACGGGACCTCATCATCAACTCCACATGCATCGGGCGCAGCGGTTCTTATAAAGTCGGCCTTTCCAGCCCTATCCCCATCACAACTGCAAACTGTACTAGAGTCATTGACATCTGCTCCCGGAACATACGGTAAAAACAATGATTATGGGTTTGGGCGACTAAATTTAGGGGACGCACCACCAAATATTATTTTAATTTCGCCAAATGGCGGTGAGACTTGGCCTCTCGGTACTAGCCGGAACATTACCTGGGCTTCATATAATATTAACGGCAACGTTAAGATCGAGCTGTCCCGCAACAACGGCAGCACATGGGAAACTCTGTTCGCCGACATACCAAACAATGGCACGCAGACATGGACAGCGGCCGGAAATGCCACAACTCAAGCTAGAGTGCGGGTCGCCAGCGTGGCCAATCCCACTCAAACTGATACTAGTGACGCCGCTTTCACTATCAGCCCATTGACACCACCATCAGTGACTACAGGGCCAGCAACGGCTGTAACCTCCAGTACAGCCACACTCAACGGTAACCTTATCTCTCTTGGTTCAGCCACCACGATCAACGTCTCCTTCGAGTATGGGATAACCACCTCATACGGTTCCACCACAACCCCGGAAGCCAAGACCACCACTGGCGCCTTCAATGCGGCCGTTACAGGTCTCACCAGTGCCACAACCTACCACTACCGGGCTAAAGCCGACGGTGGGACGGCTGGAACCAGCTATGGTGATGACGCAACCTTCACCACTACCACTGCAGCCGCCAGCATCCAGGTCAACGACGGAAGCACCGTCACACTCAGCCCCGGCGGCTCCCGGAGCAACATCCCCATCGCCATAAAGAACATCCCCAACCTCGGGACGGGCAACGGGGTCGGCGGTTTCACCTTTAGTCTCTCATGGAACAAGGACGTCATCACCATCGACAGCCTTACCGGGGCAACCATAACCGGCTGGACCATCATCCCCGGCACGCCTAATAATACCAGCGGCACAGCCACTATCACCGGCTACACCTCGAACAGCTTCTTAACCGCCGACACCGTTGTCGGCAACCTGTCAATTACCGCGGTCGGCGCCTCGGGCACCTCCACCACTATCGGCATATCCGTCACCAGCCTCGGCGACAAAGATGGAACCGCCATTCCCTCAACAACCACCGGCGCCCCGGTGTCGATTGTCAGCATGGTCGCCGAGACTGCATTATCTACGGGGATTGACACCGACAATGTCGCCGTGGTCAATGTCAAGATAAACCGCGGTAAGAACC
>JBFMDU010000011.1:0-36749 GCA_040753815.1 Chloroflexota bacterium | reverse complement strand
CTTAAGTGCCTGGATGATCTGCTCCTCGGTGTACCTCTTGCGTACCATGTCGAGTCCTCCTGTCATACGTAATTCTATCGGAGAACTCTAATTGGGAGTGATACTGTTTACGGGGGAAACGTCATATATTATATAATGTGCAATACTAATTGGCTGCAAAGCTGGAATTACTCCTTTCTTCTCAAACAGGAGTTCGGGACCTGTCCCACCTTCCCCGCCACTAGTTGCAAGCGTGCTGGTTGGTAAGGGAACGGTCATTTTGCCGTTGAGGGAATGAAGACGGAGGTAATCTGATGGCAAAGTTGAAGAAGTCATGGCGTGAGAAGCTGAACGACGACCAGGGACTGCCGAAGGTCGAACCCATTACTGAGAAAATGAGCCAGCGGTGGGGAAAAGGTACGGTCGTCATCCCGGCGCCGAGGGAAGTGAACGCGCTTATGAGACGGGTGCCGAAGGGGAAAGTTACGACCGTCAACGAAATGAGGACGGCGCTGGCGAAGAAGCACTGTGCCAGCATCGGGTGTCCGATAACAACGGGCATTTTTGCCTGGGTGGCGGCGCATGCCGCGGAAGAAGCAGCGGTGGCAGGTGAGAAAGACATCACGCCATACTGGCGCACCCTTAAATCAGGCGGCGAATTGAACGAGAAGTACCCGGGTGGCGTCGAGGCCCAAGCATCACGCCTGATGAAAGAGGGACTGGTCATTGAACCAGGTAAGGGGAAGAAGCCGCCCCGGGTCAAGGACTTCGAGAACCATCTTGCAGCGCTGTGAAGCTGGCCTCCTGGAAGCACTGTCCTGGCCGGAGTTGTGCCGGTAATCAACGGCTATATCGTCCATTTGGTCGATTGGCGTGGGTAAAGCTTTCCTATAAAATACTGGCTTCGGTTGGGGGATAGCCACTGGAGCAGAGACAACCGGGGCGTGCCTAATTTCCATAGGCTTTCGTTTGTTTCGGGTCTTAGCAATCTGGCTATGACCTGATTTTGTCCGAATTGGTGATAAAGACAAATGCTGACTGTTGTTAAGGAGGTATTTCCATGGTTCCAGTATTAACTCAGGAAGCGCAACAGACTCTGGAGACAGTACTATCCTGGTTCCCTCCAGTGGTAAGAGTCGGTCGTAAGGAGAAACTCCTGCGTATGGTAGCGGTGTTGATGGCCGAGCGCGGAGTTAAAGAGGCTGACAAGACACTCATCATTGAAGCGGGTAAATTTATTTCCCGCCCGAGCCTGAGGATACGCTTCGATATTCTTGCCGGTACTATGGTCCGCCAGCGAGAGGTGGTGAAGGCACCGTATCAAGAGATTGGTGCCTACTACGCGGCGCCGCGGCGGGCGAAGCGTTGGGAGCCGGTACTGGTACCGCCGCCTAAGCCGGCAGAGCAGATGAAAGTGCTGGCTTTCAGCGGCAGTTCACGTATCGGCGGCAACAGTGACTCCCTAACCGACGAGGCGTTGAAGGGGGCAAGCTCGGTAGGCGCGAAGGTGGAGAAGATACATCTCACCAACCTGCAACTGAAACGCTGTACCAATGTTCTAATCCAGCGGGACTATTTCAACGCAGTGAAAGTGGTGCAACCGCTTAAACTGCCGTACTGTGAGTTCGGTCGCGGCTTTAGCGACGGGACCAAAGGCCGGTGTGACCTTCAGGACGGGTTTCAGGAGATATACGCGAAAATCCAGGCGGCAGATGCCATCATCATCGGGTTTCCGATTATCAATGGCTGGGAGGGTGATGAGCTGACAGTCTTTCTGGAAAGATGGGCCCGGTATCACGAATGCGTCGGGACGCAAGTTAAGCCGGAGCGGCGCAGTATGGTTATTGGCACCTGGGGGACACTTGACCCGGATACATACGAGCACATTATTGAGAACATCGCCAGTAAGGTGGGTATGCGTGGCTTCCCGACCATCGAGGCGATTGCCGCTACCGGTTTTGTCGGTTTGCTAAGCGGTCTGGATGAGAGTGGGAGGGGTGTCGTTCTGCGGTATCCGGAAATACTCAAGCAGACGTTTCAGGCGGGCATGACCCTGGTGACCGGTAAGCTCGATTAACAGGGTGGTAAAACAGGTTGGTTACGTGTTTATACCGATGAACGAGTCGCATGGGACTAGTACACTACCACAGATTAGCCTCTTCGCGTTGGGCCAGGCGGGTTAAAACGGCGCGGTACACAGAAGAGGACTCTTGAGTAACACGTAATCAAGTAAGGAGTGACAGGACAAATGGCAGAGGGAGCTAAGCAAATCAGTTCGTTAATGGAGGAAAAGAGAGTATTTCCTCCGTCACCAGAGTTCTCCAGAAAAGCCGCAATCAAGTCTATGAAGGAATATAAAGAGCTTTGGGAAAAATCGGTTAAAGAACCGGAGAAGTTCTGGGGTGAGTTGGCTGACCAGCTTGAGTGGTTTAAGAAGTGGGATAAATATCTTGAATATAATTTTAAGGACAAACCTGAAATACGGCATTTCATCGGCGGCAAAATCAATGTCGCCGCTAACTGCCTTGACCGGCACTGTAAGACTTGGCGCCGCAACAAGGCCGCTATTGTCTGGCAGGGTGAGCCTGACGGTGAGGTCAAGACTTATACCTATCAGCAGTTACTCTATGAGGTAAGTAAGTTTGCTAATGTCCTTATAAAGAATGGCATTAAGAAAGGCGATACCGTTTCAATTTATCTCCCGATGATTCCCGAACTGGCAATTGCCATGCTTGCCTGCGCTAGGATTGGCGCCGTCCACAGCGTGGTGTTCGGTGGTTTCAGCGCCGAGGCCCTTCGTGACCGCATGATTGACTGCAGTTCGAAATTGCTGATTACTGCTGATGCCTACTGGCGGAGCGGCAAAGCCGTTGGCGCTAAGGCTAGTGCTGATACTGCTGTTGCTCAGTGTCCCAGGGTTGAGAGGGTAATCGTTGTTAGGAGAATGGGTAGCGAATGTCCGATGACCCCGGGACGTGATGTCTGGTGGCATGAGGAAATGGCTAAGGACGATGTCTCGGCGAATTGTTCGCCTGAGGCTTTGGACGCTGACTCGACCCTTTTTATCCTTTACACCTCCGGTAGTACGGGCAAGCCGAAGGGTGTCCAGCATACCCAGGCCGGCTATCTGCTCTATGTATTACAGACAATGAAATGGGTCTTTGATATTAAGGATGAGGACATCTTCTGGTGCACGGCGGATATCGGCTGGATTACCGGTCATAGCTATTGCGTTTACGGGCCGCTTGCCGCCGGTGCCACTAGCTTTATGTTCGAGGCGGTTCCGACTTTTCCTAAACCCGACCGGTTCTGGCAAATCGTAGAAAAATTCAAGGTAAGTGTGTTCTATACCGCCCCGACCGTTCTCCGCTCCTTGATGAGGGAAGGGGATGACTGGCCAAACAGGCGCGACCTCTCCAGCCTGAGACTGCTCGGCAGTGTTGGGGAACCTATAAACCCTGAAGCCTGGATGTGGTATTACCGAGTTATCGGTAAAGAGAAGTGTCCTATTGTTGATACATGGTGGCAGACGGAGACTGGAGGCCACATGATTACCCCTATTCCTGGCGCTATCCCGTTGAAGCCGGGCTCGGCGACCTTCCCTTTCATTGGAGTTGACCCGGTCATTCTCCGCGAGGATGGCAGTGAGGTTGGCGTTAACGAAGGCGGCTATTTGTGCATACGTAAACCATGGCCTGGCATGATGCGGTCGCTCTTCAACGACCCCAAGCGTTTCAAGGAAGCTTACTTTACCAAGTTCCCCGGATATTACTGCGCTGGCGATGGTGCTCGCCGTGATGAGGATGGCTACTTCTGGCTTCTTGGCCGAATCGATGATGTCATCAAGGTATCCGGCCACCGCATCGGTACTGCTGAGGTCGAGAGCGCACTTGTGTCTCATGCCAAGGTAGCCGAAGCGGCTGTTGTCCCGATGCCCCACGATATTAAGGGTGAGTCTATTTATGCCTACGTTACCCTTAAGGCTGGCGTACCGAAGAGTCCGGAACTTGCCAAGGAACTCATCGCCCATGTACGCACTACTATTGGCCCTATTGCCTCGCCAGAAAAGATCCAATTCGCTGACGCTCTTCCCAAGACACGCAGCGGCAAAATCATGCGCCGGATTCTGGTTAAGATTGCCTCAGGGGATGTTTCGAATCTGGGCGATACCAGTACCCTGGCTGACCCGAGTGTGGTTGACCAGCTCGTTAAAGGCAGGGTCTAAGAGTTATAGAAAAAATTCATTAAGGAGGCTCCCTAACACATGGCTTCTACCGATACGGCACAGGTGAAGTGGGCGCATCCTGGAGCACTTGGTCTGATGTGCTTCGGGTTCAACACCATCCTGCTCCAGATCCATAATATCGGCCTTATCAAAGGTGACATCCCTATTCTGTACGCCTTCTTCTGGGGAGGACTGGCGCAGGTCATTTGCGGAGTAATTGATGCCCGCAGGGGCGACACTTTTGGCTTTACGGCCTTCACTGCCTATGGGTGCTTCTGGATTGGTCTGGCCTTTCTCCATTTCTTCGGCTATACCAGGGACTCAGCCGGCTTGGCATGGGCAATGTTGTTGTGGGGACTATTCACTCTCTATATGACTTTCCCGGCTACTAAGGTTTCGGTTACGCACACTGTGGTCTTTGCTTCTCTGACAGTACTGTTTTTCCTGTTGGCTGGTGCTTTCTTCGGTTTCATTCCTGTGCAGATAGCTGGATGGGAGGGGCTTATATGCGGAGGCGCCGCCGTTTATGGTTCTGCTGCGGTCATCTTTAACGATAAGTATGGCAGATGGGTTCTGCCGCTTGGTTTACCTAAATAGCTTAAATTTAGATTTAGATATGGTATAGGACTGACGGTGCGTTGGTCGTGGGTTATAAACAGGGCGGCGTTTTAGAACCGCCGCCCTGTTTCATTGTTAAGGCATATCACAGAATAAGGGGATGATCGTAGAAATGGCTTGGCTATGCAGGTCAGGCCATGCGGTTGCCAAAGTCATTTGTCTGACCGGGCGGTGGTTCTTCTTCAAAGCTCGTCTTCAGAGTGCACATCCCCTCCTCTTCCCTCTCTATATTGAAACCGCTTTTACACAGTACGTGGATGACCTGCTTATTGTCGGCCAGCGCCTCGGCCACGCACCCAAGGAGCCCTTCGCGGCGTGCGATGTAAGTTAGATAGTTCAGAAGTTCACTGCCAATACCTTTATTCTGGTACTCATCCCGCACGGTCAGTGCCATCTCGGCACTGTGAGTCTTCTCGTTGATGAAATACTGGCCGAGACCGACGATTTCTTCTTTATCGCCTCGTTTGATGACCGCAACAATTGCCATTTCCCGGTTGTAGTCGACCACTACGAAGCTCTGGAGCCGTTCGTGGGTCATGTCCTGCCGCCGGTTGAGGAAGCGCCGGTACATGCTGGCATCCGAGAGGGAATAAAAGAAATCCTTGAGTTTCGGCTCGTCGCTGATGCGTACCGGCCGGATGAAAATCTCAAGCCCTGACTTAGCGGTGCGATAGGTTTCCAGATACTCGGGATACTCTCCACCCTTGCCCGTGATGTACTTCTGGTCTCGATAAATGAGGTTGCGTCTCTTTGCCTCCTCAATGAGCCATGGCCGGAACTTCGGGTGGGCGATGGCAATAATCTCCATGGCCCTTTCTCTGATGTTTTTACCGTGGAGGTAGGCGATGCCGTATTCGGTGACGACGTAGTGGATATCACCGCGGTTCAATGTCACACCGGCACCTTCTTTGAGGAAGGGTACGATTCTGGAGACTTCGCTGTTCTCGGCGGTTGATTGTAAAGCGATAATAGCGCGTCCGTTAGTTGAGAGGACGGCACCGCGTATGAAGTCCGCCTGACCGCCGATACCGCTGTAGAAAGTTTGTCCAATCGACTCAGCTGTAGCCTGACCAGTCAGGTCAATTTCGAGGGCGCTATTTATGGCTACCATATTATGGTGCCGGGCGATGACCAAGGGGTTGTTGGTGTAGTCAATCCGGCGGAACTCGATGGTGGGGTTGTCGTGAATGAACTCATAGGTTGCCTGTTTGCCCATGCAGTAAGAGGCAATCGTCTTGCCGCGGTTAACATTTTTCCGGCTGTTATCAATAGCCCCCTTCTTGATGAGGTCAATAATACCATCCCAGAGCACCTCGGTATGGACGCCGAGATGAGATTTTCCTTGAAGATGCGCGAGTACGGCATTCGGTATGCCGCCGTAACCGACTTCGATGGTATCGCCATCTTTTATAAGGCTAGCGACGTTTTTGCCGATTCGCCGGGTTTCCTCACCGTCAACCGGGCTGTCGAATTCGAGGATGGGTTCATCATAAGGTACGATAAAATCGACATTATTGATGTGGATGAAGCCGTCGCCGTGGACTCTCGGCATGAAAGAGTTGACCTGAGCGATGACGGTGGAAGCGTTTTCGGTGGCCGCCTTGACAACATCCACGCTGACGCCGAGGCTCATGTATCCGTGCTCGTCAGGGGGGGATGTCTGGATGAGGGCGACGTCAACCGGGACTGCTTTGCGGTAAAAAAGTTCCGGGACCTCTGAGAGGAAAATTGGCGTATAGTCGGCGGTTCCTCGGTTGACTGCCTCACGGCTATTGCTGGCTACGAAAAAGGAGTTGTGTCGGAAATTGTGCCGGAACTTTTCGTCGGCATAAGGGGAATAGCCCAGGGTCCAGATATGTATGACTTCGGTATCGAAGAAAGCCTTGGGGTGAGTTTCGACGTAGTTTATTAGAGCACGGACCAGGTATTGAGGTTCGCCACAGGCAGAGCTTATGAAAATGCGATCGCCGCGGTGGATATGGCTGAATACCTCGTCCTCAAGACGGAACTTCTCTGGGTATGTCTTCCTGATTTCCTCTAGCCTGGCGGTCTTCTGCAGAAGACTCATTCATGCCCCCGGGTACCGGGCTGTGCCCGTATAGTTGGGTGCCGTACAGGGCCAGACAGTAGATATCCCTAGGTAATTACCCTCAAGGCTATTCTACATCCGGGCTCGTACCTTTTCAACGCATTTGCCTGAAGGATAACGTGTGAAGTAAGAGGTCAAGTCCTATCATTGAACGGGAGAGACTGGTCTGTTTATTAGATTAGCTCACCCCATAGGTGGTTCATATCGTGCCGGATGAGCCGGGTGGGAAGGAGCAGGTTAGTGATAGTCTTCCCGCTTTTAGTAAAGACGCGATGGTAATTTGAAGTAAAGCCGGAATAGATTCCGTTCCCTGGCGATGTTTCGGTTTCCCAGAGAACCTCTTGAACTGACCCGACAGCAGACTCTCGGGACCTTCGGGCTAAAATACGGGCCAGGCTTAAGGCTTTAAGTGTCCGCTCTCGTTTTTCCAGCGCAGGTATTTGATGGGACATGCTGGCGGCTACTGTGCCCGGCCGTGGTGAGAACGGGAAAACGTGAACAGCAGAGAAGCCACATGATTCGACAAAGGCGCAACTTTCGGTGAAGTCGCGGTCGCTCTCACCAGGAAAACCAACGATGAGGTCAGTGGTGATGGCGGCGTCGGGGACGTGTTCGCGAATCAAGTTCAGGGTCTCGCGGTACATGTTTCTAGAGTAACGCCGCCTCATTGTGGTCAGGGTGGCGTTACAACCGCTCTGCAAGGCGATATGGAAATGACGGGCAAGCCTTGAATCTTGCCATAATACCAGCATCTCGGGTGTGACATGGCTTGGTTGAAGTGAGGACAAGCGCAGTCTCTCTATCGAGGTCTCATTAAGGATTCGTCTGACTAAATTGGCAAGGTTGTCGGTTTGGTGGTGATAGTTGCCAATTTCGGTCCCGGTAAGTACCACCTCTTTGTATCCTAAAGCGACACGGCGGTCTATCTCGCCTACGACCTGATCCGGAGGTTCTGAATGCACTTTCGGGCGTACTTTAGGCACAATGCAGTAGGTGCATGAGCCGTGACAGCCATCTTGAATCTTCACGAAGCTACGGGTTCTGACCTGGGGATGGGTATAGTAAACGGTATTGCTTGGTTTTGGGAAACCTAAGCGGTCCGCTATGAGTCGGCCGAGACGTGCTTTATCCTGGTTGTCGCACATCAGATCGATACCAGGGTTATCGAACTCAGCCGCGGCCCTTTCTACGTAGCACCCCATGGCTATTATAAGACTGTCCGGGTTCTGCCGGCGTGCTTGCCTGAGCCACTGCCGCGCTTTGCGGTCGGCAATATGAGTAACGGTGCATGTGTTAAGCAACATCACATCCGCGGGGCCGTCATCAACTAGGCTGCATCCGATCTCAGCAAGTTGAAGTGCTAAGGTCTCACTCTCAGCTTGGTTGAGCTTACAGCCGTGAGTGTGCAGGCATACCCTTGGAGATTTGGAGTCTCCCATATCCCGGCATTATAGGGGTAAGCCTGATGGATGGTCAAAGGCGTCAAGACCCCACATTTTGTACGAGCCGTTTTACAAGGGCTATCTGGTTGTGGTATAAACCGCGGGAATAATGGCGGGTATCCCGTTTCGGTACCTGGAGGCATTGGCAGTCGTGAACTATCGAGTTGTTGTCACTGGTATTGGGGTTGTCAGTCCCCTTGGCCTGAACATTGTTGACACCTGGAGCAACGCCGTCTCCGGAAAATCGGGAGTTGGACTAATCACTCATTTCGATGCTAGCGGTTACGAGGTTAAGATAGCGGCAGAGGTTAAGGGGTTTGACCCGGGTCTCTATGTGGACCGTAAAGAAGCCCGGCATATGGATAGGTTCAGCCAGTTTGCGCTGGCGGCTACTCTTCAGGCAGTAAACGAGTCGGGTCTTAAGTTGGATGAGACGAATAAGGACGATGTTGGTGTGTTGTTTGGCAGCGGCGTCGGCGGCATTCTCACTATTTACAATCAAGTCAAGATGCTTGTGGAAAGAGGGCATGACCGTGTGAGTCCATTTACTGTGCCGATGATGATTGCTGATGCGGCATCCGGTCAAATTTCGATTAGACTGGGAGTGCGCGGTCCGAATCTTTGTGCTACATCGGCATGCTCGAGCAGTTCTGATGCCATCGGTGAGGCTTATGAAATCGTGAAGCGTGGCGATGCTGTAGCGATGATTACTGGAGGTAGTGAGGCCGCAATTAATCCGTTTGGCATTGCAGGGTTCCATGCGGCACGGGCGCTTTCGACCAGCAATGCTGAGCCAGAAAAGGCATCACGGCCGTTCGACGCCAA
The DNA here is from genome assembly GCA_040753815.1 of Chloroflexota bacterium. GTDB lineage: Bacteria > Chloroflexota > Dehalococcoidia > GIF9 > JBFMDU01 > JBFMDU01. The sequence continues at coordinate 27,571 of JBFMDU010000011.1, read as the reverse complement.
ACGCGACGGTTTTGTTATGGGAGAGGGTGCGGCAGTACTTATTCTCGAGGAACTTGAGCATGCCCTGGCCAGGGGCGCCCGGATAATTGCCGAGGTAGCTGGTTATGGAGCAACCAGTGATGCATATCATATCACTCAACCTCTGGAAGACGGTGACGGTGCTGGGCGGGCTATGATGAAGGCGCTGAAAAAAGCCGGTATCAGACCGTCAGACGTGAATTACATAAATGCACATGGTACTTCGACTCCTCTTAATGACAAGTGTGAGACAATCGCAATCAAAAAGGTATTTGGCGAGTATGCCCGCGCAATCCCCATAAGCTCGACGAAATCGATGACAGGGCATTTGCTGGGCGCGGCAGGGGCGGTGGAGGCTGTCTTTACTGTCCTTGCTATTAAGAACGGTGTTGTACCGCCAACCGTTAATCTTACCGACCCTGACCCGGATTGTGACCTCGATTATGTTCCCAACCAGGCCCGTCAGGTCATTGTTGATGTGGCCATGTCTAACACCTTCGGCTTCGGCGGCCACAACTCGGTGCTGGTGTTCAGAAGGTATACCGGAGCGTGATTAGAGGCGCCTGGAAGCTTTTGCCGCCAGCGCCATCAGATGCTCTGGCATCGGACGACCTGCCGCCGTTAATACGCCAAATCCTGTATAACCGCGGCGTCAGGGACATTGTGCAAGCCAGGGCCTTTCTCGCCGGAGATAGTAGCATTGATGGCGACCCATTCACTCTGCCAGATATGGAGCATGCTGTCAGTCGTATTTTCCGGGCTTTACTCTCCAGTGAGAAAATAGCTGTCTATGGCGACTTTGATGTTGACGGTATTACTGCTACTGTTGTGCTTATAGAAGGGCTTTCTCTCCTCGGCGCTTCGGTTGTACCGTATATTCCGCACCGTATTAATGAGGGATACGGTCTTCACGCTAATGGTCTGTACAAGCTCCAACAAGCTGGAGTCAGTCTGGTTATCACCTGCGATTCCGGTATCACTGCTATCGATGAAATCAGGCATGCTCAGAAAATCGGCCTTGACGTTATTGTGACTGACCATCACCTGCCGCTTTCGTCATTGCCAAAGGCGTGCGCCGTAATTAACCCGAAGCGTAAGGATTCGCAGTATCCCTTCTCCGACCTGGCCGGTGTAGGTGTTGCCTATAAATTGCTCGAAGCGCTGGTCTGGGGAACACTCCGCCGCGATGATGTTGGTAGACTTCTGGACTTGGTGGCATTGGGCACGATTGCTGATATGTCACCGTTGCTCGGTGAGAACCGGTATCTGGTCAGGAGAGGGTTGGAGGTTCTCCGGTCGGGACGGCGTCCTGGGATATGTGAGATGGCGCGGCGCGCTGGCCTTGAGCTGGATGACATCACTGCAGAAAAGATTTCCTGGGTTCTTGGACCACGACTAAATTCAGCGGGGCGTCTTGATGAGGCTATCCCCAGTTACGAATTGCTGATAACCAGTGATGCCACTGAGGCGGGCAGACTGGCGGACAAGCTTGAGCAGAGCAATGCCGAGCGTCAGCAATTGACCAGATCGGTGCTGGCGAGCGCCCGCGCGGTGATACAGGAAACGAAAGCCGGGGCACCGGTCCTTGTTGCAGTGGGGGAGGAATATCCACCAGGGGTGGTTGGTCTCGTTGCCGGCAGGCTGGTTGAGGAATTCTATCGGCCTGTTTGTATCATAAAGAAGGGTGCGAATATATGCCGAGGAAGCGCCCGGAGCATACCTGAGTTTAACTTGATGGGTGCTCTAGAACAATGCGCTGATTTGCTAATTGAGTTTGGCGGCCATTCCCAGGCGGCAGGGTTTACGGTGCCTGAGCATAAACTGTCGGAGTTTGAAAGCCGGATATGTGAACTTGCCACCAAACAACTCGAGGGGCTTGACCTGCGCCCGCACATTACTATTGATGTGGAAGTCCCCCTTTCATCTCTCAATCGGGGTGTTTACAATACTATTCAGCGGTTGGCGCCGTTCGGTACTGGTAACCCGGTTCCGGTGCTTTTGAGTTGCCGGGTCAAGCTGATAGAATCCCGCAGGATAGGTGGCGATAGTGAGCACCTTCGTCTAAAACTGAGGGATAAGAGTGCTGTCTGGCAGGCCGTTGGATTCGGGCTTGGCGGTTTGGAAAGCGAGCTTGGCCCCTATGTTGATGTGGTCTACACCTTGGAAGTTGACCATTGGCGAAATGAGGAAACACTCAGGCTTAATCTTTTGGATGTTGCTCAGAGTCAGTAGTAGTCGATGTTGCAATGGCGCTGGCCCTGGAGCGGTGTATGCGGATAACCAGTAATATGACAGCGACGAGAAGTACCACTAGGCTAATAACTTGTGCCTGAAGCAAACCAGCGAGCGGTAGTTCTCCTTCCCGTATGAAGCGAATACTGAAGTCACCGATGGCGTAGGCAATCAGATAGATAAGGAAAATAGCACCCTGCGGGCGGATGCGGCTGCGAAGCCAGAGGAGTAATCCAAAAACAACAAGATTCCACAGAAGCAGGTACACCTGGGCTGGATGTACGGCAACACCTACCGGTGCGTAGCTCCTCGGGTCGGTCCACATAAAGGCCCAGGGCACATCGGTTGGTGTACCGTAACAGCACCCGTTCAGGGTACAACCGACGCGTCCGATTGCCTGGGCCAGTACGGCTCCGGGAGCGACAATATCTCCGAGCTTCCAGAATGAAATCCGCCTGCGCCAGGCATACAGTCCGGTAGCTACGGCCGCTCCGAGGATGGCTCCCCAGACGGCGAAGCCCTCAAAGCTGAGAATTTCGAATGGATGCTGTGAGTAGTAGCTCCAGTAGTCAACGATATGGACAAGCCTGGCGCCAACAATTCCGGCTAGAATGGCATATACGGCTAGTTCGTATATCTGTTCCCTTGGGATACCGTAGCGCTTTGCCTCACGGGCTGAGAATAGGACTATGGCCACCATAGCTAATACGATCATAATACCGTACCAGGCGATGGGCACTGGGCCAAGCCAGAAGGCAATCGGGGGTATGGGGATGGTTATGACAGCGTTCATTACTGTACTATTACCCCTGTGTGTCTCCGAATAAAGCCTCGACAAATGTACGTGGATCGAATGGTGCAATGTCTTCGAGTTGCTCGCCGGTGCCGATGTAGAGTATCGGTATTTTGAGTTCATCGCAAATTGTCAAGACAATGCCACCACGGGCTGTACCATCGAGTTTTGAGAGAAAGATGCCGTTGACGCCCACCGCCTTGGTGAAATGTCTAGCTTGTGAAAGTCCGTTCTGACCGGTGGTAGCGTCAATTACCAAGAGCACCTGTTCTTCCAGGTTACTGCTGCTCTTGGTGGCGGCACGTTGTATCTTCTTGAGTTCTTCCATCAGGTTAAATTTGGTATGCAGGCGTCCGGCGGTATCGATGATAACTACGCTGGCATGGCGGGCGTGGGCAGCCTGGATAGTGTCGAAGACAACTGCGCCTGGGTCGCTTCCCGGCTGATGTGCGATGACATCAGCGCCAGCTCGCTTGCCCCAGAGCTTAAGCTGGTCAATTGCCGCGGCGCGGAAGGTGTCAGCCGCACCGAGAATAACACTGGAGCCCTCCTTGACATAGTAGTTGGCCAGCTTGGCGATGCTTGTTGTCTTGCCTGAGCCATTGACCCCCACAACTAGAATGAGGCGTATTCTGTCTCCCGCAACGCGCTCCTCGCCGGCAACGGTGGTGTGCGTGGTATTTAACAGGTTGATCATCTCCTGTTTGAGTAGAGCATTAATCCGTGTGCCGTCATTTGTGTTTTGCTCCTTGGCGCCATTCTTTACCCGCTCCAGAAGTCTGGAGGTTGTATAGATGCCGACATCGGCCGACACCAGTAGTTCTTCAAGCTGATTCCAAACATCGTCACTGACTCTGCCGCGGGAGAACAGTCCGGCAATCTGATGGAACCATTGCTGCCGGCTTTTAGCGACACCCTGATTGGTGCGTTTTAGCAAATCAAACAACCGGGGACATTCCTGACTAAGCAATGCCAGATTGGTGTGCGATTCTACTACGGTGGGCTGTGATAATCAAAAATATTGTATCATTTAGTACGAGTTCGGATAATTTAGAATATAGCAAATAGGAGGTAAATATGAAAGGGAAACAAAAGGTGATTGATACTCTCAACTCTCTATTAGCCGATGAACTGACCGCAATTAACCAATATATGGTACATGCTGAAATGTGTGAGAGTTGGGGCTACAACAAGCTTGGCGAAGTAATCCAGAAGCGTGCTATAGAAGAAATGAAACACGCTGAAAAACTTATTGCACGCATTATATTTCTAGAAGGCATCCCTATCGTAAGCAATCTCAGGAAGATGAATATTGGCTCTGACGTTCCTAAAATGTTTGCCAGTGACCACATCCTGGAAAATAGTGCCATCAAAGCCTACAATTTGGGTGTCCAGGTCTGTGGTGATTCTCAAGATTTCGCTACCAGGGAGATTCTAGAGCATATTCTCAATGATGAAGACAAACATATTGACGACATCGAAACAGTCCAGGACCAGCTTGCACAGATGGGACTGCAGACGTTTCTCTCCATCCAGGTCAAGTGAAGGAAGCTATTTTCAGGCATGATTTAGCTGTCTCAAAGATGTCTGCGGCTTGGCATCCAGCTTCTCTTCCTCATATAGCCGCAACATTGGTTGCCCAGAAGAAATCTTCAATCTCCCTGAACGGTCTCCATGGGGTTGTTCCCCATCAAGGTCAGTATCCTTCCAGAGCTATGGTTCTTGCTTAGTACCATTATCTCGATAGCTTGATTTCTTTCTCTGACCGCCAAAGCCCGTGAATATTGCATAAAGCCGTAGCATAGATAACCCCGGGCTTGCTGATCTTCATGACGATGCTAACTTCATGATGCGTGTATATCGAACTCTTGTTTGGACCCTCAACTGATTCCCCGTGGGCTGTGAACTCGAAGTGGCCTATCTGGTAGGGGAACTTATCCCCCTCAGGATGGAAGTACACCGAAATCCACCGGATATGGTGTTCTGTCGTGTTAGGATGGGCTATCTCCTTCCCTAGGGTTACCTTCACTGGGAAGAATTCATCGGCTTTCACCTGGTCTGCACACTCTATTACCGGCATATGTTTCTCCATTTTCCAGTCTGCACTTTGAAAAAGTTCTCCAAATTGTTTCATTTCAGCCCCCTCTAAAATATTCTATATATTGCGGTTACCTTCTAATTGTCTAAATACCTGGTACGCACCCCGGCGTTTTTACCATCAGAACGCATGATCTGCCGCCATAAATTGTACCACTATGGATAGGAACCGGCACTCATTCAAGTATTCTTCACGGAAGCGGCCATTGAAAGCCGTGATTAAGTCATTGTCCGGCCGTGCATCAATCTCTATCGTCAGGAGGATGGCTTTACGGGGATACTAGTGCCTTAAGCAGTAATTTCGCTGCCGCTTTGTCCAGCGGCTCGTTGTTGTTGCCGCATTTGGGTGATTGGGTGCATGCGGGACAGCCATCCTCACACGGACATTCAGCGATGGTCGTTAGCGTGGCCTGCCACAGGTGAGGGAGTATATGATACCCCTTCTCGGCGATGCCGATTCCTCCAGGATGGGCATCGTAGATGAAAATCTGTGGTTTGCCGGTTTGTGGTTGAAGAGGGATTGATACACCGCCGATGTCGCTGCGGTCGCAGAGTGCAAAGAGGGGTAAGATACCGATGGCGGCGTGCTCGAGAGCGTGGATTCCCCCATGGAAGTCAAGACCTCGAGCGTTTACCAGGTCGATGCCTTTTTGAGGTAGATCGAACCACAAGGCATGGGTAGCGAATCGCTGAGGCGGCAGTTCCAGTGCTTGTTCCTCAATGACCTCTTCGGTGTACTGTCTTTTTTTCTTAAAGCCGACGACTACCGTAGTGACGTCCACTTCGCCAAAGTAGGCCCGGACACCGGACTCGGTTCGTTCATCGATTATATGCAGAATCGATATGTCAGTCAGTTCCGTGGCGACGGTGTAGTAAGGAACATTAGCTGGTTCGAGAAGCGCCGTTTTAGTTTCCAGGTCGAGATGGGTGACGACGTAAGATTCCCCTCGATGAAAGTAGACGGCCCCGGTGTGAAGCTGAGAGAAAGCGGTGCTCGAAGGAATGGTTTCAAGGAGACAGTAGCCCTGTGAAGTGTCTATCAGTGCATAGTTGTCCTGACTACCGGAACGGATGTTGATATCCTGTGCCGGATAGGTAACCGATGTTGTTAGGTACCACTGGCGTTCACGCCTCTTTAGTTTGCCCTCGGTCTCGAGGACGGCGACGGCGGCATCGAACGCATCACCGATAAACTCCCTGTCAGAACCATCAAGCGGTTTTTCCCATGTGGCGCAGAGGAGGTGTGATTTCAGGATTTGAGAGTTGTCCGGGTTGGTAAGGGCGCTTTCGAAGTTGCGGGCGAAGAAGAAGTCGGGGTGTCTCATGAAATACTGGTCCAGGGGGTCATTCCGGGCGACCAAAAAACTCAGGGACTTGCGGCGGTCTCGGCCACTCCTTCCCGCCTGCTGCCAGGTGCTGGAGATGCTCCCCGGATAGCCGGTGAGGACGGTTGCTTCCAGGTCGCCAACATTTATGCCTAATTCCAGGGCGGTAGTTGCTACTACCCCACGGAGTTCCCCATTGAATAGCGCCCGCTCGATACGCCGGCGGTCTTCGGCTAAATAACCAGCTCGGTAAGGGCTGATGGTCTCTGACAGTTTGGCCGGGAGCCGCTCCCTTACGTATCGAAAGATGAGTTCGACCAGCTTTCGAGTTCTAGCGAAAACAAGAGTGCGGATGTCCCGCTCGATCAGGTGGCTGGAAATAAATGTAGTTTCGCTGTTGGGACTGCGCCGTGTTGCCTTGGCCTTGTCTACTATAGGCGGATTCCAGAAGACGAATCGTCTTGGGCCGAGGGGCGAACCATCCTTATCGACAACCTCGAATGGTAGTCCTGTTAATTTTTCAGCGTGCTCCTTTGGATTGGCAATCGTGGCTGAGCACAACACAAACTGCGGGGAAGACCCATAAAGACAGCATAACCGGCGTAGACGGCGCATTATGTTGCCTACGTGCGAACCGAAAACACCGCAGTAAATATGAGCTTCGTCGCAGACTACGAAGCGGAGCCGGCGAAGCAGACGCGACCATCCCTGGTGGTTGGGAAGAATTCCTACATGGAGCATGTCCGGGTTGGTCATGATGACTCGGCACTTCCTCTTGATGCGCGCCCGGTTGTCAGTCGGTGTATCCCCATCGAAGACGGCATATTCATCCGGGTTCAGTATTCCAGGATAGGCCAGCTGGTGGAAACGTCTTAGCTGGTCTTGGGCCAGCGCTTTGGTCGGAAAAAGGTAGATGGCACAATCGGCCTTCCCGGTGAGCATGGCTTCAAGTACTGGAATGTTGTAGCAGAGGCTCTTGCCGCTGGCGCTCGGTGTTGCCACTATGACGTTATTACCAGAGCGGATGAGATTAATAGCCTCGGCCTGGTGAGAGTAGAGGCTGGAGACACCGGCGGACGCAAGCGTATCCTGCAAAATCTTAGGTAAATGGTGGCTGAGATGCCCGGTTTTGGGAGAACGTGGTGGTATATGCTGGATATGGCCTGCTTGCCCTTCGTAGTCGGGAAGGGACAACAGGTAGTCGAGGAAGGCGAAGGCATCGCTCATAATCGTGATATATATCCGCATGTATTATGTAGGTCCCGCCGGGCAAGACCTAAAAAACCGGGATTATCTCAGTCTCGTGGTTGACAACTTCCACTTGTGGGTAGTTGCGGATAATGAAGTTCAGCGCATTGGTCAGTACCTCATCAGCGTGGTGGGAGTGATTGCTAACGCAGGCAATCCCAATGGTCGCAAGTTGCCAGAGCTCCTGATTCTCGACTTCAGCTACGGATATGCGATACTCGTTCTGGAGACGGGAGATGATAGACTTAACGATTCGCCGTTTGTCTTTCAGGGACTGGCTTTCGGGCAAATGAATCTCTACTCTGCAAACTCCGATATTCATCGGGCGAGTAAAGTTGGCTCTGGTGAATTGGTGAACCTCTCAGGGGAAGAGGGCTGAGAGGCATTCAGCTAATTAGCGAGCAGGTTTATTTTTCGCGTAGCAGGCGCTGCAGTAAACAGGCCGGTCTTGCTTGGGCTCAAATGGAACCTCGGCCGGCTGGCCGCAGGACGCACAGGTTGTCTGGAACATCGTCCTGGGTCGAGCGCCACCTCCGGTTGCGGAGCGGGACTGTCTCCTGTTTGCCCGGCAATCCGGACAGCGTCCAGGATCATTCTGAAGTCCCTTGGAGCGATAGAACTCCTGTTCACCGACGGTGAAGGTGAACGTCTTGCCGCATTCCCGGCAGGTCAGGGTCTTGTCCGCCAGAGTCATTAACTTACCTCCTAGGTGGTATGGTAGATAACTGCGCCTCGTTACGGTTCCCGTCTCTGAGCGTCAAAACCCTCTTGGTCAGGTCGCTGCGAACATGCGAAAAAGCAGACCTGCTCTTCCCTTGAGGAGGGTGTCAGATGAGTTATAGAACTGAACGAAGGTGCCACCTAGTCTTTTAGTATAGGGGCGGTATCTGGCCGAAGTCAATAGTATGGAGCAGGGATTTCCAATAATCGCCCTAAAAACATTGCAGAATGTCGGCAAGGCGTAATCAGTCGTTGCCCAAAAGATTCTACTCATGATGTGGCTGCCAAAGATACAGTCATGGTATTTTGGTGGATATGATATAATCTTGCGACACTATTTTTTAAGGAGACTTATATTGGACGCAGATAGGAAGAAGAGTATCGTTGCGGAATTCAAGCTCCGCGATGGCGATACCGGTTCCACCGAAGTGCAGGTTTCTCTGTTAACGGAGCGGATTAACGAAATCACAGCACATCTTAAAGCAAACCCTCATGATTTTCATTCACAGCGTGGACTGCTAAAGCTGATTGGCCGACGCCGACGGCTTCTTGCCTACCTGAGCAAGAGGAATCTTAAGAGTTACCATGTACTGATCGACAAGCTTGGCTTGAGGAAGTGATGCCAGTTATGGCGACGATTAATTCTGTTAAAACTTCGATTGCCGGCAGGGACCTGGTTATGGAGACTGGCTCGCTGGCCTTTCAGGCTGACGGCGTGGTAACTATTAAGTATGGTGAGTCAGTGGTGCTTGTTACTGCTTGTGTTGGTGCACCCCGGGAGGGAGTTGATTTCCTGCCCCTGACAATAGATTACGAGGAACGGCTCTACGCAGCCGGCAAAATTCCTGGCGGCTTCATCCGGCGCGAAGGCCGCCCCAGCGAGGATGCGGTCCTGGCAAGCCGTCTCACTGACCGCCCGTTGCGACCGCTTTTCCCTAAAGGGTTCCGTAACGAAGTGCAGGTCATCATTACTGTTTTATCAGCCGACCAGGTCAATGACCCGGATATTCTGGCGCTCATCGGCGCTTCTGCGGCATTGACAATGTCATCGATACCTTTCGCGGGGCCAGTTGGGGCGGTGAGGGTAGGTTACATTAATGGACGCCTGGTGGTAAATCCGACCCTGGTTGAGCTAATGGAGAGCGACCTGGACATGGTGGTTGCCAGTACCAAAGACGCCATTGTGATGGTAGAGGCTGGGTCGCGTGAAGTTCCCCGGGAGCTTTTGATTGAGGCTATTAAAGCCGGCCATGCCGCAAACCAGGACATCATTCGGATTCAGGAAGAACTGAGGGATGTTTGCGGTAAGCCCAAGTTAATTTACCAACCGCCTGAGGTGAAGCCAGAGATTACGGATGCCTGCTCTGCTATTACTGAGCAGTTGAATCAGGCCCTTGCGAGTGGTAACAAATCGGACCGTGAGAAGGCAGTCAATGCCCTCCAGCAGGAGTTGGTTGCTAAGCTTGGTGACAGCTATCCCGAGGGCGAGATAGCGTCGGCCTTTGACGCGCAACTGAAGAAATGCGTCAGGGAGCGGATACTGAAGGGAAATCAACACGTCGATGGGCGTCGTTTTGACGAAATACGCCCAATTACGTGTCAGGTTGGTCTTCTACCTCGAACTCATGGCTCTGGGCTGTTTGTCCGTGGCCAGACGCAGGTTCTGACGATTACCACTCTCGGGTCCAAGGGCGAAGAGCAGATGCTCGACGGTATTGGGATTGAAGAGACCAAGCGCTTTATACACCATTATAACTTTCCGCCTTTCTCGACCGGCGAAGTGAAACGTATTGGGTCGCCGGGTCGCCGGGAAATTGGGCATGGGGCCCTGGTAGAGCGGGCCATCTCCAGGGTAATTCCTAAGGAAGATGAATTTCCTTATACGATCCGTCTTGTCTCCGAGGTGCTGAGCTCAAATGGAAGCACTTCCATGGCGAGTGTTTGCGGCTCGAGTCTTTCGCTGATGGATGCTGGTGTACCGATCAAGTCGCCGGTAGCGGGTATTGCCATGGGCCTGGTTATGGGTGACGATGGGCGCAAGGTCGTTCTGACGGATATCGAGGGAATGGAAGATGCCTGCGGTGATATGGATTTCAAGATAGCCGGCACGGCTAAAGGCATTACAGCGCTTCAACTTGACATAAAACGTCCTGGCTTGAACTGGGAGATTCTTGACGAGGCGCTTGGTCAAGGATGCAGAGGTTATCTTTATGTGCTGGATAAGATAAAGGAGACCATCAGTACCAGCCGTCCGGAGACGAGCCGATACGCACCGCGCATCTACCAGATTACTATTCCTACGGAAAAGATAGGTGCCGTGATAGGACCAGGGGGGAAAACGATACGTTCGATCATCGAGAAGACGAAGGTCACGATTGACGTCGGTGATGACGGCAAGGTGCAAATAGGTTCGACCAGTGAGGACACGGCCCAAGCCGCTATCCGGATGATCGAAGACCTCACTCGTGAAGTGGCTGTAGGTGCGGTGTACACCGGCAAGGTAACGCGGATACTGAATTTTGGCGCCATGGTGGAGATTCTTCCCGGCAAGGAGGGATTGGTTCATATCAGTGAACTTGCCGCCTACCGGGTAAATGCGGTTGAGGATGTCGTCAAGGTTGGTGACGAAATAATGGTCAAGGTCATTGAGATTGACCGTATGGGCAGGGTGAATCTGTCTCGGAGGGCGGTCTTTGATGAGCAACTCAAGGCTCCGGTAACTGGTGGTAGAAGCCAGACGGCACCGAGCCATAGACCCGACAGGTCTGATAGGCCTAGGCCAGGGCCGCCATCCCGTCCACAAGGCGGCGGGCGCCGTCATCCTTAGTAAAATCCAGTAGCAAGTTGGCTTATCATCTGGTGGTTATAACGATAAGACAGCCTTGAAGAACGGGGTTGATAATTACCTCAAAGGGAGTGTTGAAGTGGAACCGATCAGAGTAGTTGTCAATGGGGCTTTGGGGCGCATGGGGAAGGAGGTGATGTGGGGATTGGTCCGGGACCCTGAAATTGAGATTGTCGGCGCGGCGGAGAAGCAGGTGACTCAGATGCGCTTGCCATTGCCGGAGAAATCGGAGTCGGTACCGTTCTCTTCGAATCTTGGTGCGCTTCTTGACAGCGTGCGTCCTGACGTCCTCGTTGACTTCACCACGTATGAGGCGTGCATGATGGCGGCACGGGTGTCTCTCTCACATAAAGTTAATATTGTTGTTGGTACTACGGGTCTGGCCCCAGCTGATTTAAAAGAGATTGAGGAACTAGCATTTAAAAATAACGTCGGCGCGGTAGTGGCAGCCAATTTTTCTATTGGGGCGGTCTTGCTTCAACACTATTGCAAGCTGGCGGCCAGATGGTTCGACCATGCCGAAATAATTGAAATGCATCATAATGAAAAGGCCGATGCACCATCAGGTACGGCTCTGGCCACCGCCCGCATGATGGTTGAGGGGAAAGGTGGTAAGTTTACTCATTCGCCTACAAAAAAAGAGACCCTCGGCGGTGTCCGGGGTGGTGAGGTCGAAGGCATCCCGATCCACAGTATACGGTTGCCAGGCTTCATGGCCAGCCAGGAAGTTATTTTCGGGACACTCGGGCAACGACTTGTCCTGCGTCACGATACCATCAACCGTGAATGCTACATACCTGGTGTTACCATGGCCGTTAAGGAAGTGGTTAAGAGGAAGGGTTTAGTAAACGGTCTGGACAAATTACTTAACTTGTGAACCACGCGGGAGGCATAATGAAAAAGTACCGCGTTGCCGTGGTAGGGGCAACAGGCATGGTGGGGCAGGAATTTATCAAAATGCTCCAGCAGCGTAATTTCCCACTATCCTCTATTCAGCTTCTTGCATCCGACCGTTCCGTTGGTAAGAAGATGTTCGTTGGTCACAAGGACTTTATTGTTCGTGAGACTAACGCTGACGCGTTCCGGTATGTCGACCTCACCCTTTTCTCAGCCGGACCTGAGGTAAGCCGTTACTTTGCACCAATTGCGGTGAGGGCTGGCTCCATTGTTATCGACCACAGTGCGGCTTTCCGTATGGATACAACAGTGCCTCTGGTTGTCCCGGAGATCAATCCTGACGATATCAGGAACCACAAGGGCATTATCGCTAATCCGGACTCACCGACTACCCAGCTAGTAGTTGCTCTCTATCCTCTGCACAGGGTCAATCCGATAAAACGTATTGTTGTAACAACTTTCCAGTCTGTCTCCAGCACCGGCACCCCCGGCATGGAAGAGTTGACACTCCAGACCAAGCTGGTGCTTGAAGGGCATGCGGTCGTTCCCCATGTGTACTCTCATCAGATAGCCTATAATATCTTACCTGAGATAGACGTCTTCATGGATGATGGCTACAACAAAGAGGAATGGCGAATTGCCGAGGAGACCCGTAAAATTCTGCGCTCGGAGCAAATAGGCATATCGGCAACCTGTGTCCGTGTACCTGTGTTCATGGGCCATAGCGAAGCGGTAAATGTGGAGTTTACTTATCCCATAGGTCCGGAAGAAGCTCGCCAGATTCTCGCCCAGGCGCCAGGCGTCAAAGTTCTCGATGATCCCAGCGTCAGCTTGTACCCTCAACCTTGGACGGCGGCTGGATTGGACGACGTTCTTGTCGGCAGGATTCGGAAAGACCCCTCGCATCCTAACGGCCTGGCAATGTGGATTGTGGCTGATAACCTGCGCAAGGGAGCGGCATTAAATGCTATTCAAATCGCCGAAGAAGCTATTCGCCGTGGGGTTCTTTAACATCTTGATTTCTCCTCACGCAAACCACATAAGGGCGTTTAAGGAGTAACCTGTGGCTGAAATTGGTCGGTTACTGACAGCAATGGTCACGCCTTTCGATTCCGAAGGGAAAGTCGATTACGAACAAGCCAAGAGACTGGCTGTGGCTCTAATCAAGTCGGGTAGTGATGGGTTGGTGGTCTCTGGAACCACTGGCGAATCGCCGACTCTCACTCATGACGAGAAGCTCCGTCTGTTTTCTGAGGTCAAGTCAGCAGCAGGTAAAACGGCAACAGTTATTGCGGGGACCGGCAGTAATGATACAGCCCAGAGCATCCGTTTCACCAGAGAGGCGGAGGAGACCGGGGTTGATGCGGCTCTTCTGGTCGTGCCGTATTACAACCGCCCGACTCAGGACGGCCTTTACCTGCACTTCAAGTCAATTGCCGATGCCACTAAACTGCCGTGCATTCTCTATAACGTGCCGGGGCGGACCGTCACTAACCTGGCTCCCGAGACAGTGGTCAAGCTCAGTCAGGTTCCTAACATTGTTGGTGTTAAAGAGGCCAGTGCCAATCTTGATCAAATTGCCAAGATAATCGACGGCGTGCGTAAGGACTTCCTTGTCTGGAGTGGAAATGACGCTGATACCCTGCCAGTTATGGCGGTCGGCGGTTACGGCGTGGTCGCTGTGGCATCACATCTGGTGGGCAATCAGATTAAGAAGATGGTTAATCTGGTAGTCGCAGGCAAAATCACCGAGGCGGCGGACATCCATCGGAAGCTTTTACCGCTGGTCAATGCGCTGTTTGTCATACCCAATCCCATGCCGGTTAAATATGCGTTGAATGTTGTCGGCTTCAACGTCGGGAAACCGCGTCTGCCGTTGACAGAGCCTGACGAGAAGTCGGCAGGTGTTATCAAAAACGCTCTTAAGAACTGTCAGATTGACCTGCCAGTCTGAAGCCGAGTGCCCGGCAATTAAAATTGGGAGTTGAGACAGCATGAGCGAGATCACCCTCAAGATTGATGGGGTGGGGGTTAAGGCAAAGGATGGGGCCACCGTCCTTCAAGCAACCCAAGCCGCCGGCATCTACATCCCGGCGCTATGTTCCCATCCTGATTTGAAGCCTATGGGGCAATGCCGGCTGTGCGTGGTGGAAATCGAAGGGGCTTCGGAGCCAATGCTTGCCTGTCAGACCCAGGTCGCATCCGGTATGGCGGTGGTCACAGACTCCGAAGTGGTCAAGAAGCGGCGGCAGGAGAACCTGAGGGATATCCTGCTGACCCATCCCCATGCCTGCCTTGATTGCTGGAGGCGTGAGCGTTGTAAACCATATGATATCTGCTTGCGCAACGTGGCTGTTACTGAGCGGTGCGTTACCTGTGAGAAGAACGGCCATTGCGAGTTGCAGAAAGTGGCCGATTTTATCGGTGTCCTTCCGGATATACCTTACACGCCTAAAAAGGAGCCGGTAAGGGTCGAAAGTCCTTTCTTCGTTCGCGATTACAACCTGTGCATTCTTTGCGGCAGATGCGTTCGTGTTTGCCAGGACGTGCGTGGTGTCGGTGTCTACACCTTTGATAACGAGGAAAAGCCCACCCGGGTGCTGACAGTCAAGGGTGATTCGGTAATTGAGTCCGGGTGCCGATCATGTATGGCCTGTGTTGAGGTCTGTCCCACCGGTGCCTTGATCGACCGGCGTAAAGAGAAGCTGTGGGTTGACCGTCAGGCGTTTATCGTACCGTGCAAGCACGCTTGCCCGGCTCACATCAACATCCCGCGCTATGTCACTTTATGCGGTGCCGGGAAATATGCCGAAGCCCTGGCGGTAATTCGTGAGAAGGTACCGTTCCCCGGCTCCCTTGGCCGTGTCTGCATCCATCCATGCGAAGAGGCTTGCCGCCGCGGCGAGCTGAACTCGCCGATTTCAATTAAGGAGTTAAAACGGGCCGCTGCTGACCGTGGCGGCGATGCCTGGAAGGCTAAGTCGAAAAAGCTAGCACCGACAGGCAAGAAAGTGGCTGTGGTTGGCGCTGGCCCGGCCGGGCTGACTGCGGCGTACTATCTGGCCAAATGCGGCCATTCCGTTACTGTCTTCGAGGCTTTGCCTGAGGCCGGCGGCATGATGCGTGTCGGCATCCCCGAGTACCGCCTGCCAAGGAACATTCTGGCTGACGAGGTGAAGGTCATCACCGATGCCGGTGTGGAACTGAAGACGAACACCAGGGTTGAGTCGGTCGATGACCTTATGTCCAAAGGCTTTGAGTCCGTACTGCTGGCGGTAGGTGCCCATCGTGGCACCAAGATGCGGGTGCCCGGTGAAGAACTGCCCGGTGTGATGGACGGCGCTACCTTCCTCAGAGAGGTAAATCTTGGTCGTAAAGTGAATGTTGGCAATAAGGTAGCGGTGGTCGGCGGTGGCAACTCGGCGATTGACAGTGCCCGGGTGGCCCTTAGGGCTGGAGCTAAAGAAGTAGTCATGGTCTACCGCCGGACGCGGGCCGAGATGCCGGCGGCCCCCGAGGAAATCGAGGACGCTCTTCAGGAAGGTATTAAGATTGAGTTTCTGGCGGCGCCGAGCAAGATTGTTCAGAAAGACGGTCGGCTTAGCCTTGAATGTATCCGTATGAGGCTGGGCAGGCCCGATGCCAGCGGTCGCCGTTCTCCGGAGCCGATACCGGGAAGCGAATATTCTGTTGGGTATGACACCATTATCGCTTCCATTGGCCAGGCTCCGGATGTACCGCAGGGGTTCAATGTTAAGACTGGCCGGGGCAATACCGTGGCGGCCAATGAGAAGACGCTTGAGACCAGCCGTAAAGGCGTATTTGCCGCCGGTGATGCGGTTACCGGCCCGGCCTCGGTGATAGAGGCCATCGCCGCCGGCCGGCAGGCGGCCATTTCTATTGATAAGTTCCTTGGCGGTAAAGGCATGATTGAAGAGTCGCTGGCCCTGGTTGAGCCTGTCAGTAAATGGCTTGGTAAAGACGACGGTTTCAGTGAGAAAAAGCGGGAGGAAGGCGTTCTGCTGGCTCCGGCCGCTCGTATCGGAAGCTTTGTTGAATGTAAGGCGGCCCTGACCGATGATGAGTCAAAGCGTGAGGGCAACCGCTGTCTCCGATGCGACCTGAGGTTGACTATCTACCCGGCGCCAGTGCCTCCAGTACGTAAAGAGTCGCCGATTCTGGTCTAGAGTGGAAGGTTCATGTGCTACGGAAGGAGTGCTGTCTAATCCGGCGGCACTCCTTTTTTATGCTGGCGTAGTTCTCCCTGTACCTGTTGACCGAACGGACATTGTGTGGTTAAATATCGCGGATATACGCAGTTGGTCTTAAGGGTCATCACCGTCTTTCTGAGCCGCCCGGCGCGGCTCATTTCTATGTCAGGCGGCCTTGTTCCAAAGCTTGCGCATCGGAGGGACCATGGATGCTGAGCTAGTCAAGATTCTGGCACCTTACGTGGGGCAGAAAGGTGCTCTCATCACCGTTCTTCAGAAAGTTCAAGAGAAGTTAGGATACCTGCCTAGAGAGTTGTTTCCGGATGTGGCGAAGATTTGCCGGGTTTCGGTGAACGAGGTATTCGGTGTTGCTTCCTTCTACGCTCAGTTCCGTTTCACTGCGCCCGGAAGGCATAGTGTCAAAGTGTGTCTGGGAACAGCCTGTCATGTTCGCGGTGGTCAACGCATTCTCGATGGTGTGGAACGTGATGTTAGAGTATCAAGCGGCGGCACCAGTAAAGATGGGCGTTTCTCTCTGGAACGCGTTGCCTGCTTTGGGTCATGCGCGCTGGCCCCGGTGGTAGTCGTCGATAAGGACGTGTACGGTCGTATGACGCCAGCCAAGGCCAAGGATGTTCTCAGTAAGTACGAATAGGTGGTAAACCATGAGGTTCACTGATATCCAGAAGAAGGCTACGGCTGAGTGGCAAGCCTGGACCGGGAGCGGCAAGCCGCGAATACTTATTGGAACTGCCACCTGTGGCAAGGCCGCTGGGGCTGATGCGGTAGTTGCCGCTATCAAGGACGAACTGAGCCGGCGCAACATTGAGGCTTCGGTTACGGGTGTTGGCTGTATCGGTCTGTGCTACGCAGAACCCATAGTGGACATACAGAAGCCTGGAGGTTCCCGGGTCTCCTATGGCAATGTCACGGCTAAGATCGCACCCCAGTTAATCGAGGATTGCCTGATAAAGAACGATGCCAGAGCCGATTTAGCCCTCGGCTACCTTGGCGATCGTCCGGTTAATGGTATACCTAAATTCTTTGACACCAGTGTCTTGAAACCCCAGGTCCGGCTGGTTCTCAGGAACTGCGGATTCATCGACCCTGAAAACCTGAATCACTATATCGCTAATGGCGGCTATAGCGGCTTGGCCAAGGCCCTGTCGCTGAAGCCAGATGAAATCATTGCTGAAATGAAGAAATCAGGTTTGAGAGGACGCGGCGGCGCCGGGTTCCCAACCTGGCAGAAATGGGATTTCTGCCGCAAAGCGCCGGGTGACCAGAAATATATCATCTGCAATGCCGATGAAGGCGACCCTGGCGCCTTTATGAATCGCTCCTTGCTTGAGGGCGACCCGCATTCGGTTCTGGAAGGTATGGTTATCGGGGCGTATGTGATGGGAGCTTCGAAGGGCTACATCTATTGCCGGGCGGAGTATCCCCTGGCGCTGGAAAGACTCGCTCTCGCTATCAAACAGATGAGAGAATCGGGCTTTCTCGGTGACAACATTATGGGGTCAGACTTCAGTTTCGACCTTATTGTTAAGGAAGGAGCGGGTGCCTTTGTCTGCGGCGAAGAAACAGCGCTCATGCAGTCGATTGAAGGCAAGCGCGGGATGCCCCGGCCAAGACCGCCTTTCCCGGCGGTGTCTGGACTGTGGGGAAAGCCAACAAACATCAATAACGTTGAGTCGTGGGCCAATGCCGCGTTGATTCTCCAGAAAGGCGGAGAATGGTATGCCCGGTACGGCAGTGCCACCAGTAAAGGCACCAAGACATTCTCTCTGGTAGGAAAAGTTGAACGTACCGGTCTTATTGAAGTCCCGTTTGGCATCAAACTAAGGGAAGTAATTTATGACGTGGGTGGCGGGATTCTTAATGGCAAGAACTTCAAAGCTGTTCAGACCGGCGGGCCTTCTGGCGGGTGTCTCCCCGCAACGTTCCTCGACCAACCGGTGGACTATGAATCACTGACTGCGGCCGGATCAATCATGGGCTCGGGCGGTATGATCGTCATGGACGAAGATACCTGCATGGTTGACCTTGCCCGTTATTTCCTGAATTTTACCCAGGCGGAGTCGTGTGGCAAGTGCGTGCCATGCCGCGTTGGAACCAGGCAGATGCTGGCCATCCTTGAGCGTATTACCCGGGGCAAAGGCAAGCCGGAAGATATTGACCAGATGCAGCGCCTTGCGAATACCATAAAAAATGGTTCGCTGTGCGGGTTAGGCCAGACCGCCCCGAACCCGGTACTCACTACCCTGCGCTACTTCCGCAATGAGTATGAAGCGCATGTTAACGAGAAACGATGTCCCGCTCTTGCATGTAAGGAGCTTATCCAGTTCTACATTCTGCCGGATAAATGCCAGGGATGCATGATATGCGCCCGCAATTGTCCGGTGGACGCCATTCGCGGTGGCAAGAGACTGGTGCATGTTATTGACCAGCCTAAATGTGTGAAGTGTGGCACCTGTCTGGATGTCTGCCCAGAGAAGTTCGCCGCCGTTGTCAAAGTATCCGGGGAAAAAGTGGAAGTTCCCCCTGAGCCAATACCGGTAAAGGCCGGTAAGTGACAAGACATACAGAGAGTTGAAGGAATCCCGATATGACTGAAACAGTGTCCGAACAGAAGCCAGCAGTCATAAGCGTCTCGATCGACGGTAAGTCTGTTGAAGTGCCCGAAGATGTGACAATTCTGGACGCCGCCCGAAAGGCGGGTGTGTATGTACCGACTCTCTGTCATCATCCGGCGCTCGCCCCTTACGGCGGCTGCCGTATGTGTATCGTCCAGGTTGAGGGGATGCGGGGGTTTCCGACTTCATGCTCAACCCCGGTAACCAGCAAAATGGCCGTTAAGACGAACACGCCGGAACTTCAGGAACTACGCCGCAATATCTTCGAGCTTGTCTTGAGCGAGCACCCCTGGCAGTGCACTTCCTGCGTTAAGAATATGCGCTGTGAGCTTCAGCAGGTGGCTACCTACATCGGGTTGGACAAAGTGTCTCTGCCATCGGTGGGCAAGGACCTGCCGGTGCTGACCGATAGTCCCTTCTTTGACCGCGATTACAAGCTGTGTATTCTCTGCGGCCGCTGTGTGCGTATGTGTCAGGAAGTGCGCGGCGCCGCTGCCATTGCTTTTACTTATCGCGGCGGTGATTCGCTGGTCGGCACCGCCTTCGGTCAGACTCTCCAGGATGCCGATTGCCAGTTCTGCGGCGCCTGCGTTGATGCCTGTCCTACCGGTGCCCTCATGGACCGGGCGGCCAAGCCGGTCCGCTCGGTTGACCGCCGCGTCATTACCACCTGTCCTTACTGCGGTGTCGGCTGTCAGCTCCTTCTTTCCGTTAAAGACGGGAGGATAGTCTATTCGGAAGCCGCCGCCGGCATGGCGCCCAACAACGGCCAGTTGTGCGTCAAGGGCAAGTACGGTATTCCGGAGTTTGTCCATCATCCGGAGCGTCTGACCAGGCCGCTTATTCGTAAGGACGGCAAGCTGGTCGAAAGCTCCTGGGATGAGGCGCTGTCGCTGGTCGCGGCCAGGCTGTCGCAATACAAAGGCGACCAGTTCGGATTCGTCACCTCTGCTAAGTGCACCAACGAAGAAAATTACGTAGCTCAGAAATTCGCCCGCGTGGTCATGGGCACCAATAACGTCGACCACTGCGCCCGGTTATGCCATGCTTCGACCGTGGCCGGCCTGGCCCAGTCTTTCGGCAGCGGCGCTATGACCAACTCCATCAGCGAAATCGGCGATGCCTCCTGCGTTGTCGTCATCGGCAGTAACACCACGGAAGCGCACCCCGTTATCGGTCTTGAGGTGAAGCGGGCTGTCCGGCGCGGCGCCAAGCTTATCGTGATTAATCCCCTCGAAATCGCTCTCTGCCGGTCGGCTGACCTCTGGCTCCGGCATAAGCCGGGCAGTGATGTCGCCCTGGTTATGGGCATGGCCCGGGCCATCCTTGAGCAGGGTCTGGCCGATATGGATTTTGTCGCCCAGCGCTGTGAGAACTTCGAAGCATTTAAGGAGTCGCTGGCCGACTTCGACCTTGATACTGTTGAGAAAGTTAGCGGTGTCAGCAAGGAGCACATCGTTGAAGCCGCCCGGATGTACGCCGCTAACGGACCGGCAAGCATCCTGTACACCATGGGTATTACCCAGAGCAGTCACGGCACCGATAACGTCCTGGCCATTGCCAATCTGGCCATGATGACCGGCAACGTCGGCAAGCCGTCCAGCGGCGTTAACCCTTTACGCGGTCAGAATAATGTCCAGGGTGCCTGCGACATGGGCGCTTTACCCAATGTCTATTCAGGCTATCAGTCCGTAGCCGACCCGGCGATTGCCGCTAAATTCGAGACTGCCTGGGGCGGCAAGATGAGCACTAAACCAGGGCTGACCATGACCGAAATGGTCGGCGCTATCGACCGCGGCGAAATCAAAGCATTGTACATCATGGGTGAGAACCCGGTGGTGGCCGATGCTGATGCCACTCATGTCGCAAAGGCCCTCGAAAAGCTGGAGTTCTTTGTCGCCCAGGATATTTTCCTGACTGAGACCAGCCGGCTGGCCCACGTGGTGCTTCCGGCCGCCAGCTTCGCCGAGAAGGACGGCACCTTCACCAACACCGAGCGCCGCGTCCAGCGGGTGCGCAAAGCGGTCGAGCCGCCGGGTGAGGCGAGGACCGACTGGAGCATAGTTTGCAGTGTCGCTTCCCGGATGGGGGCGAGCGGCTTTGACTTCCTGACCGCCGAAGAGATTATGAATGAGATTGGCGAGTTAACGCCGAGCTACGGTGGCATCAGCTATAACCGCCTCGAAAGCGGTGGCCTCCAGTGGCCGTGCCCCATGAAGGAGCACCCGGGTACGCCTATTCTCCACCGAACGGCCTTTACCCGTGGCAAAGGCAAGTTCTTCCCGCTTAAATACCGTCCGCCAATGGAAGCGCCAGACAAAGACTACCCGCTGGTCCTGACCACCGGACGCTCTTTGTTCCACTATCACACCGGCACCATGACCCGTAAGGTCGCCGGACTCAATCAGATTGAGCCGGGTGGTACCGTAGAGATTCACCCGGCTGACGCTGAGGCGCTCGGCATCGCCAATGGCGAAATGGTCAAAGTAAAGTCGCGGCGCGGCGAGGTCAGGACTAAAGCTAAGGTTACCGAAGCCGCGGCTCCCGGCTTAGTCTTCATGACTTTCCACTTCGCCGAAAGCTCGGCTAACGTGCTGACCAACGCGGCCCTTGACCCGGTGTGCAAGATACCGGAGTTCAAAGTGTCCGCAGTCAAGATAGAAAAGGCTTGAAGGAGGCCGACCCATGTACCGTATCGTGGCCAAAGAGACGCTGGTCCCGACCATTCACATGATGAAAATAGAAGCCCCGGCGGTCAGCCGCAAGGGCAAGGCGGGCCAGTTCGTCATCGTCCGTACTCACGAGCGCGGCGAGAGGATTCCCCTGACCATTGCCGACATGGATGCTAAGGAAGGCACCATAACCATCGTCTTCATGGAGGTCGGCAAGAGCACTCGTGAGCTGGCCAAGTTCAATGCCGGCGACTTTGTTCAGGACTTCGTCGGGCCGCTTGGCATCCCAACCCATATTGAAAAGCTTGGCACCATCGTCTGCGTTGCCGGCGGCGTCGGAGTAGCCCCGATTGCGCCCATCGCCCGCGCCTTCAAACAGGCCGGCAACAAGGTCATCACTATCATGGGTGCTCGGAGCCAGAACCTGCTCTTCTGGGAAGACCGGTTGAAAGCCTGGAGCGACGAGCTGATTGTCACTACCGATGATGGGACCTACGGCCGCAAGGGTGTGGTCACCATCCCGCTGAAAGAGGTGCTGGAGCGGGGTGAGAAGATAGACCAGGTCGTTGCCATCGGGCCGGTGGTGATGATGAAGTTCTGCTGTGTCACCACCAAGCCGTTTAGCGTCAAGACCATCGTCAGTCTGAACTCCATCATGCTCGACGGCACTGGCATGTGCGGGTGCTGCCGGGTCTCCGCCGGCGGGCAGACAAAGTTCGTCTGCGTTGATGGCCCGGACTTCGACGGATATATTATCGACTGGGACCTCTTCCAGGCGAGACAGCAGATATATCTTGATGAAGAAAAGCTGGCGGTGCAGGAGTGGGAACGGTGCGGATGCGTCAATGCCGCCCAGAAAGCGAGGGCTTAAGCCATGGCCAAGCTTGATTTGAACCGCGTTGAGATGCCCCGTCAGGAGCCGAAGGTTCGGGCAAGTAACTTCAAGGAAGTCGCCCTGGGTTATACCGAAGATATGATGAAAGCCGAAGCTAACCGCTGTATCCAGTGCGCCAAGCGCTCCTGCGTTGCCGGATGCCCGGTCAACGTTGACATCCCTGAGTTCATCAAGGCGCTTAAAGATAGCAATATGGCCGAGTCGGTGCGTATTCTTAAGGGTAAGAATGCCCTGCCGGCCATCTGCGGCCGCGTCTGCCCCCAGGAATCGCAGTGTGAGGAAGTCTGCTCACTGGGTAAGAAAGGCGCGCCCATAGCCATCGGTCGCCTCGAGCGATATGTGGCTGACTGGGAGCTGGCCCACCATTCCGAGGGCAAGCCTCAACTGCCGCCGCCCACCGGCAAGAAAGTAGCTGTTGTCGGTACCGGCCCGGCCGGCCTGACCTGCGCCGCCGATTTAGCCAAGATGGGCCATAAGGTGACCATGTTCGAAGCCCTGCATGAGCCGGGAGGTGTCCTGATATACGGCATCCCGGAGTTCAGACTGCCCAAAGCCATCGTTAAAGCCGAAGTCGAGTACGTCAAATCGCTTGGCGTCGAGGTCCATCTGGACTCGGTCATCGGTAAGCTGGACACCGTCGATGAGATTCTTGGGGACAGCTACGATGCCGTTTTTCTTGGCACCGGCGCTGGCCTGCCGATGTTCCTGAATATCCCCGGCGAAAACCTCAACGGCGTCTATTCCGCCAACGAGTTCCTCACCCGCGTCAACCTAATGAAGGCCTACCTCTTCCCGGAGTTCGATACACCGGTCAAGAAGGGTAAGAAAGTCGCCGTCATCGGCGCTGGCAACGTCGCCATGGACTCGGCCCGCTGTGCTCTGCGCCTTGGCGCTGACCAGGTCTTTGTCGTTTACCGCCGCTCCAAAGTTGAAGCTCCGGCCCGTAAAGAGGAGCTGGAGAACGCCGAGGAAGAAGGCGTCATCTTCAAGTGGCTGACCAACCCCAAGCGATTTGTCGGCGATGCTCGAGGCTGGGTGACCGGCATGGAGTGTCTTGAGATGGAATTGGGCGAGCCGGATGCCAGCGGCCGCCGCCGTCCCGTCGTTAAACCGGGGACCGAGTTCATGATTGACTGCGATGTGGCCATCGTGGCCCTCGGCACCACTCCCAACCCGTTGATTGCTCAGACCACTCAGGGCCTTATAACCACCAGTCATGGCACCGTCGTAGCCGATGAGCAGAGCGGGAAGACCAAGAAAGATAAGGTCTGGGCCGGCGGCGATGTCGTTACCGGCGCCGCCACCGTCATCAGCGCCATGGGTGCCGGCAAACGCGCCGCCGCCTCAATCGACCAGTTCCTTAAGGGCGGATAGGATTATCACTAACCCTGTGTCATGCTGAGGCCATCATTTGGGAGGCCGAAGCATCTGGTGTGGTGGGGACTCCATACCTGTCGTGCCATTTCGAGCGCCAGCGAGAAATCTGGTGGGGTTTGCGTAAGTGCCCCCGACCAGATCTCTCGGCCTCCGGTGGATGGCCTCGAGATGGTGACTTCCTTGTACCATTTCGAGCGTCAGCGAGAAATCTGGTGGGGTAGGGTGTAGTCCCGCCTACACCTTCAGCGCCTTAGCTATCCCCGCCGCCCACTTGTCTACCGCGTCCCACTTGCGGAAATCACCGCTCGCCGCCTTGACCCGGTTGATCATGAACCTCTCCATGAAGTTTAGCCTCTTCATATCAATCAGGCCGTGGAAAACGGCGATATCGTTGGGATGTATCCGTTCGATGGCCGGTTTCAGCTTTCCCGGGTATTTCCAGCCACTCATCAGTTCCATTGCGTCGCCTTCGCCGGTCGGGCCGCTGGAGAATATCCACACCTGCCGCTCGGTTAACAGCTTCTCGTTCTGGGTAACGAACTTCACCGCCTCCTTGCGCCACTGCCCGATATAGACGGCACTGCTGATGATGACGGCCTTATACTGCGCCAGGTCAACGACACGGTTAAATGGCAGGACATCTACCTCAAAGCCCTCCTTGCGGATAATCTGGCCGACCCGGTTGGCAATCTCCGCCGTGGCGCCGTACTTGGAAGCGAAGGCTACAAGGACCTTGTTGCTTATCTGCATCCTATATCTCCGTGATAACTTATTATCCGATAATAGCCTACCACACCGCGCAATAGCCCCTTTGTGGTTCTCTCCGGCTGGGGTAGAATATCTCCATGTCGGTAACGCCCATCCGCCGCCAGTACCTCCGGGTCAAACAGCAGTACCCCGGGACGATTGTCCTCTTCCGCCTTGGCGATTTCTATGAGACCTTCGACGAGGACGCCCGGATTACGGCGCGTGAGCTGGAAATTGTGCTTACCTCGCGGGAGATGGGCAAAGGCCAGCCGGTGCCGATGGCCGGCATTCCCTATCATGCCCTTGATAACTACCTGGCCAAACTGATCGACCGCGGCTACAAGGTGGCCATCTGCGAGCAGTTGACCCCGCCGGGCAAGGGTCTGGTGGAGCGCGACGTCGTCCGGGTGGTAACGCCGGGCACCGTCACCGAGCCGGATCTGCTCGAAGGCAAAAGCAACAACTACCTGGCCAGCCTGCTGGTGGATGGCGAGACCGCCGGCATCGCTTATGTCGATATCAGCACCGGCGAGTTCGCGGTCACCCAGCTACCCGCCGGCCGGGTCAATGCCGAACTGGAACGGCTCGGTCCGGCGGAACTGCTGGTACCAGAGGGGACGCCGTTCAACGGCATCAGCCGCCCCCAGACCGTGACGGCCCTTGAAACTCACTGGTTCGATGCCGAAGTCGCCGGGGACACCCTGAAGAGCCATTTCAAAGCTTCAAGTTTAGAAGGCTACGGCTGTGACGGCCTGCCGCTGGCTGTCGGCGCTGCCGGCGCCGTGGTCCATTACCTTCAGGAAACGCAGAAAGCGGCCCTGGGACAACTTGAGCGCCTGTCCACTTACTCCACCGGCTCGTTCATGGTGCTTGATGCCCAGACGCGGCGCAACCTGGAGCTGTTCCAGAGCAGCCGCTCCGGTGCCCTGGCCGGCTCTTTGCTCTCGGTTATCGATATGACGGCTACCCCGATGGGGGGACGGCTCTTGAAACGCTGGCTGGGACAGCCTCTGCTTGACGTTAATGACATCCGCCGTCGGCAGGAGGCGATTGCCTGGCTGGTCTCCGGCACCACCGCCCGACAGTCGGTCAGGACAATTTTGGCCGATATCGCTGACCTCGAAAGACTGCTCAACCGGGTGGCTATTAGCTCAGCCCTGCCCCGGGAAGTGGTCAAGCTCGGCGCCAGCCTGGGCAAAGTGCCGGAGCTTAAAGCCGCTATTGCCGGAAGCGAGGCCCTGGCGGCACTGGACAGCGAGCTTAAAACCAGTCCGGAAGTTGTCGAGCTAATCCAGCGCGCCATTGCTCCCGACCCGGGCACCCTGGCTGATGGCGGTGTTATCCGTGGTGGCTTTTCGCAGGAGCTGGACAACCTGCGTAAGGCCTCCGGCGACGCCAAACAATACCTGGCCAACCTGGAAAAGCAGGAGCGCGAGCGGACCGGCATAAAGTCACTCAGGGTCGGCTACAACCGCGTCTTTGGCTACTATATCGAGGTCTCGAAGCCCAATCTCGGGGCGGTACCTGCCGACTACATCCGCAAGCAGACCATCACCAACGGGGAGCGTTTTTACACGCCTCAGCTAAAGGAATACGAATCGCTGGTGCTCAATGCCGAAGAACGGCTGGCCGAGCTGGAGCGGACGCTTTTCCAGCAGGTCTGCGCCCAGGTAACGGCTTCGGGGCAGGTTATTCTGTCAACGGCCCGGGCGCTGGCGGAACTGGACGTTTTCGCCGCCCTGGCTGAAGCCGCCGCCCGGTACGGCTACGTCCGGCCGGAAGTGACCGGCAATGACGTGATTTCCATCAGGGCCGGGCGGCATCCGGTAGTCGAGCGCTTTCTTGGCGGCGACGGCTTTATCCCCAACGATGCTTATCTATCTGGCAGAGACACGCAGGTCATTATTCTTACTGGGCCTAATATGTCGGGCAAGTCCACCTATTTGAGGCAGGTGGCGCTGATTGTCCTCATGGCGCAGGTCGGTAGTTTCGTGCCGGCGCAGTCGGCCCGGATTGGCATTGTCGACCGCGTCTTTACCCGTATCGGAGCTCAGGAAGACCTGGCCGCCGGTCAATCGACGTTTATGGTCGAGATGATTGAGACGGCCAATATTTTGAACAACGCCACGCCGCGCTCGCTGATTATTCTGGACGAAATCGGGCGTGGCACCAGCACCTATGACGGGCTGTCCATTGCCTGGGCGGTGGCCGAGTATATCCACAACCACCCCAGGCTTGGGGCCAAGACGCTCTTTGCCACGCATTACCACGAGCTGGTCGAGCTTGCCGGACTTCTGCCCCGTGTCAGGAACTTCAATGTGGCGGTTACCGAAGAAAAAGGCAAAGCGGTCTTCCTCAGGCAGATTGTCGCCGGCGGTGCCGATAAGAGCTACGGCATCCACGTTGCCCAGCTAGCCGGTCTGCCGAAATCGGTCCTGCACCGTGCCCAGGAAATCCTGGCCGGTCTTGAAGGCAAACCGCAGGTGGAAATCAAGCCCGCCCGCGGTAAGGCTAAAGAAGCCCCGGCGCCGCAACTACCTCTGTTTGCCGGTGGCAGTCAGCTTGCCAAAGAGCTTGCCGGGCTTGATGTGGACTCCATGTCGCCGCTTGAGGCCATCGCCAAGCTGTATGAGTTGAAGGGGAAGGCGGGGGAGGTGGGTTAATATGACTATTGCTATTATTCAAGTCATATGTCTACTAGATTATTTCGCTAGAAGGAAGTGACATGAGATGACCTTCCCCCCTTTTTAGTATCACCGCCAATTAGAGTCCAGCGCCCACCGCTACGAATTCCTTCGGGGTCAGTCCGCCAAGAGAGCTGTGAGGCCTGACCCCATTATAGTCCATCCGCCAGGCTT
>JBFMDU010000010.1:0-82772 GCA_040753815.1 Chloroflexota bacterium | reverse complement strand
TTGATGGTATAGCGATCGGACTCAATCGTTTCGGCGCTTCGGCGCCGGGGCCGGTCCTTTACGAGCAGTTCGGCCTGACGGCACGGCGGATGGCTGACGAGGCGAAGAGACTTATCAGACGGTAATCGTTCCGTAATGTGTCATCTCGAGTGTAGCGAGAGATCTGGTGGGGTGGTGGCCCCCGCTTGACCAGATTTCTCGGCCTCCCACCTGATGGCCTCGAAATTGTTGCCATTGATAAATATTGAATTCGTGTACTTGGAAAGTCTTATTCGAAACCACTGTTTCTCACCCCAACTACCATCTGCGCTATGTACATAGCATCGAAGATGTCCAATTTATCCCCGCCGGTATCGTGCTTCACGCAGGCGGCATTAACTGCACTAATTTGAGAAGCTGGCCTTACCCCGACGATGTATTGGGCAATGTACATGGCATCGAAGATATCGACTGTGCCGTTATTACTTGCGTCTCCCCGCCGGAAGGTGAGCGACTTAGCCGAGTCCTCGGGGACATTCTGCCCACCGCTGGCAGCGGTAATTGATTGGAAGGAAACATTAAGGGTATAGGCGGCGTCCTTGTCACCGGTGAGCTTTATCAGCAGTTTCACCACAGTCGAGTTGTTCGGTTGTTCCGGCGAGGTAACACTAGATACGCCGAAAACGCCCGTGGTGGCATTGAATGTGGGGTTAAGGTAAGGCGCCGACTCGACCACGCCGACAAACTCCATACCGGCAAAACCGCTGGTCCGGCCAGTTGCCGCTTGGGCTGAGGATGCGGTAGCCGAGAAAGACCCTATCCCACCGGGTATCTCAATAGTCGAGCCGTCCCCGGAGTTTTTGCCGCGGTTGATTTTGACGTTGACCACAGCCAAGCCGCTAGACTCGACATCTGTGGAGAGGGCCGTCTCAGCAACAATATTAACGATAGATACCGGTGCGTTAACCGCCGTTACCGGGATCGCCATGCCGTCTTTATCGCCAAGACTCTGGATAGATAATTCCAGGCTTGTAGAAGTGCCTTTAGCGCCGACAGCCGTAATTGAGATGGTGCCGATTACTGTGTTTACAGTGAAATAATTGGTCCCGTAGCCGCTGATTGTCACTTGGCCGTTGGAGCTATCGATTGTGCCGCCGAGGATGTTCCAGCCGCTAATTGAAGCCGGGGTGACGGAGCTCACGGTAATCACGTCCTTATTCCAGTTGAGGCGAAAGGTGAAGGTGCCTACCCCGTTGCCGGAACCAAGGTTGGGAATATTTTTGATGGTTATTGGTATGTTGGATACGCTGTCGCCGGGTTGAAGATTGATAGTAGTGCCGTTATTGACTTGAACACTGGCGGCGGTGCTATCGGTTGTAAAAGTTGCGTCGCTTCCGTCAGCCCGGCCATGCACTCCGCCATCGGCCTTGGCGCGGAAGTGGTAAGTGGTGGACTCGGTCAGCCCCGTCACATTGGCGGAGAAGTCGCCGGATGTTGTCCTGGCCTGTGGAGTGGTGGCGTTGCCGTAGGCAGTTGCGGCGGTCCCATACTCGAAGGACACACTGACGCTGGCAGCAGTGCCGGGGGATATTAGATTTCCGTTCAGAGTAGCCGAACTGGTGCCGATGTTGGTCGCATTGCCGGTGATGACGGATGGTGGTACCGGGTACCCGAAAACCTGAATGCGACTGTTATTAATATCAGTTACGTAAATATTACCGGCGCTATTGATGGCTACTCCTCCTAGATAAAAAAACTGACCGTCACCACTACCCTGTGTGCCCCACTTAGCTTGAAAATTACCGTTGCTAGAGAATTTCTGGATGCGGTGGTTGCCAGTATCTGTAATGTATATATTGCCGGTAGCATCTACCGCGACTCCGTAGGGGTTTCTGAACTGACCATCATCACTGCCCTGTATGCCCCACTTGGCGATGAATGTGCCATTGCTGGAAAATTTCTGGATGCGGTGGTTGCCAGTATCCGCAATGTATACGTTTCCGTTGACGTCGACGGCAACCCCACCCGGATACAAGACCTGACCGTCGCCGCTTCCCTGTGTACTCCATTTGGCAATGAAGACGCCGTTGCTGGTGAACTTCTGGATGAAATTACTGTAAAGAGAAGCTACGTATACGTTGCCGACGGCATCAATGGCAATACCCCGCGGAGTATGGAATTGTCCGTCACCTTGGCCCAGTGAACCCCACTTGGTGATGAAAGCGCCGTTGCTGGAGAACTTCTGGATACGGTGGTTGTTGGTATCAACTACATAAATGTTACCAGAGGCATCCAGAGCGATCCCGTAGGGAATACTGAACTGACCATCGGCATCGCCGTAAGCCCCCCACTTCATTAGGAACGGCGGTGGCAGGCTAGTAAAAGTCGAGTTGGCACCAAGGGCGGTACCATGGATGCCGCCATCAGCTTTTGCCCGGAATTTATAGCTCATGCCGGGTAACAGGCCGGTGATATTAGCGGAGAAGATGCCAGTGGCTGTCTTGGCCTGGGCGGCGGTCATCGTGCCGTAGCTAATGGTGGTGCCGTATTCGAAGTTGACATTAACGCTGGGAGCTGTCCCCAATGCCGCAAGATTGCCGTTTAAAGTGGCAGTAGTGACGTTAATGTTACTTGCTGGATTTGTTTGGACAGTTGGTGATTGAATCGTATAGGATATTCCAAATACCGAGTCACTTTCATCGTGTACAGACGGTTCACGCACACTGGAAACTCTCACCTTGGCTTGGTTTGTAGCTTCACCGGTGACAGTCCATGCTTGCGTACCATCGTTCGGTGTGTCAACAAAGAGAGTTTCCCAGGTACCGCCGTTGTTGCGGGTGAGTTCAATCTTGATATTGCCCAATATATGACCATCTGGCCAAGAGGCAGTCCATGTGATGTCCCGGTTGGTCCCAATCTGCCAGATTTCGCCTCCAATCGGAGAGGTAATGAAAAGCGTTGGCATAGCCAGAGTGGTAAAGGACTGGTTTTCGCCGGTGGCAGTGCCTTGGGACCCGTTGTCAGCCCTGGCGCGGTAATGATACGATGTGCTCGGGTTAAGCCCGGTTATGCGTGCGTTGAATGATCCTGTGGAGGTCTTGACCTCCGCGGGTGTGGCGTTGCCGTAGTTCGGTATCGTAGTACCCCACTCGAACCATACACTAATAGTTACAGTTGAACCCAGGGAAGATATCCAGCCATTTAGTGTTGCACTGGTTACTAGTACATCACCAGCATCATGCGTCAAGATGGTTGGGGGTACAGTAGCAGTGGTAAACAGCATGGTGCTGCCGTATGACACACCATGCAATCCACCATTAGCTACGGCCCGGTAATAGTAAGTATTTCCAGGAGATAACTCTGTCAGCAATGAGTAAAAACTACCAGGAGCCGCCAATTCACTGAATCCACAGTACAGGTATGGATCAGGTGTTTTACCGTACTGGAACTGACAAATGACGCGTAAAGCCGAACCAAGAGAAGTAAGATTGCCGTTGAGTTGGGCCCCGTGAGCAGTAATATTGGAAGCAGCATTGGTGACAACAGCCGGAGGAATAGCGGTTCCAGTAGTGAACTGAACGTTGGAACCGTAGACAAGTCCGTGAGGACCGCCGTCGGCCTTGGCACGATAATTGTAGGTAGTACCTGGATTTAGTGTGGTCAGACTAGTGCTAAAGGTGCCGGTTGTTGTCCTTGTCTGAGGAGTGGAAACGCTGCCGTAGGTGGTTTGGGTTCCATACTCGAATGCAACCTGAACAGTGGATGCGGTCCCGAGAGAAGTAAGATTACCATTCAGTTGAGCACCGTAACCGGTAACGCTTGATGCGGCTTCAGTGACGACTACAGGCGCGTTACTGGCACTGGTAGTGAACTCAAAATTCGAACCCGCCGCCGAACCATGAGCTCCACCATCAACTAGGGCGCGGAAATTATAGGTGACGTTACTCTCAAGGCCAGATACATCGATACTGAAGGCGCCGGTGGTTGTCATAGTCAGCGGTGTGGAGAATCTTCCATAGTAGAATGGAGAACTGTATTCGAAAAACACTTGATTGCTTGCCGCGGACCCCATTGAAACCAGATTACCATTAAGCGTGGCACTGAAGTAGCTTACATTTGTAGCGGCGGCGGTTGAAACGGCTGGTGGAGTTGTAGCCCCGGGGTAAATCCAGCGTATACCGGACTTATCGGGCTCGGTAAGAGAGCGCTTAATCAGGGTATAATTGATATACCCGTACATGGCTTTATACGAGTCCTGCGGATAATTAGGTATGTTTCCGTATAAATCTCGCAGCTTGAGCCAGTGACCCAGTTCATGTAAGGCGACGGTCTCGACATCGATAGTGCTGGGAAGTGGCGTAGAAGACGTGTTCCATTGAAAACGAGTGTTGAACTCAATATCTGCCTCCAATACCGTATTTCCGGATGTCCAGGACCGTGACTGGGCGACAATGGTTGTACTTCCGAGGTCTCGCCAGATGATTTCATTGATGTTGTTCTGTGTTGAGGATTGAGCCGTAGTTGTACCACCATATGTAAACGCGAAGCTCTTCCCGGAAACATTACTCCAGGAGGCAGCAGCATTCTGGACCGCCAAAACCCGGTCCGGCGCAGCGTTGACCTTATAGGATACCGCCGGGTTAAGGCCGGGCCATTTGGCTCCACCGTAACCGAAGTCCACCGAAAACCCTCTCCGTGTGCTCTGTACGCCTGTGGATGTCTTGACCATTACCCACCCGCTGCAGGCCGAATACGGGTATCCGTCAATTGTCGCTGTTGGTACGACTGCCGTAATTTGCGTATCTGACCAGGATGTTACCTGAGCACTCATAATATATGGAACCCATTGAGCCCAACCGTAGGTAAACCATACTGTCCCGGGGACCATCCCAAAGTTGTTGCCGACAATCCAGATCTGGCTATTGGTTCCCGCAGACGCCGAATCCGGAATAATATTGGTAATACTTGGATCCGTGGCTCCAGTCCCTGAGGATAAAGGTTTGCTTAACCGGGACTGATTACCGCTGACGATTGACCGGATATCACTGGTGAACTCGGTCAAGGTAAACGGGCCGACCTGATCGTTCAGGATTTCAAACTTGCCCTGTGACTGACCAAAGACTTGAAGCCTGCCTGGAGTTGAACTATCCTTCAGGAACAGAACGGCTTTCTCGCGAAGGGAAAATGAAGGAGAGTCCTCAACCCATTCCCGGATACCGTCAACTTCTCCACCCGGAACCTCAACAGTTACCTCGGAAACAGCCTCG
Source organism: Chloroflexota bacterium (assembly GCA_040753815.1). Classification (GTDB taxonomy): domain Bacteria; phylum Chloroflexota; class Dehalococcoidia; order GIF9; family JBFMDU01; genus JBFMDU01. The sequence goes on along the minus strand of JBFMDU010000010.1, from coordinate 77,526 downwards.
CCTTTTAACTGTTGCTCTACAGTAATAGTTGCCTGTGTGGTGATGTGCGTTCTATCGGCATTCCAGGAAGAACTGAGTTTGACAACTGTACCGACAACAATATGGCTTGCCCCTGCAGTCAACTCCTCCAGGCTCATGGCAAGTGAAAGGGCAAATACCTGACTTGATATGCAAAGAGTTAGAATGACGATACCCAAGAGGATGATAGGTATTCGTCGAAATGTGTGGTCCATTTAAAATCTCCGAACCACAAGCCCAACTTCAACTATACCCAAGTAGCAAATCGGGCGTTTCACTACTGGAACGTATTATAGCATGATGATTAGATAAGCATGAAAAAACGTCATATAGCAGAGATTCATGATGCTTGCAATGAGCAAGCTCTCTTACCCTGAAGGAAGTGACCTGCCCTTAAAAACTGGGAGAGCCCCAGTGAAGGGGCGGTGGCCCCCGCTTGACAAGATTTCTCGGCCTCCCACCTGATGGCCTCGAAATGGTCGCCATTACTCCTCACCATCTCGAGCGTAGCGAGAGATCTGGTGGGGTGCGTAAACCTTATACCTCCGTCCGCCATGCGTGATAGCGGATAAAGCGGTCAATCGCCCGGGCGGCTCCGGATACCGTGTGGAACACCGGCAGGCTGGCCGCGGCCAGGGTCTCCTGACATTCCACCGCCGCTACACGGGTTTCGGGAAGAATTGTATGCGATATCACCACTGCCATCGGCATGCTTCCCTCCTGATGCATCCGGATAACATCGTTAACCAGCATCTTGAGGGATGTCACTTCAGAGATGGCCCGCGGCAGTAAGAACATGCCCATCGGGATATGGACTATCAAGAAATCTACGTCCGCCTTCTGCATTATCTTGAGAGGCCAGTAGATGCCGTCGGTAAAGCCGTGAGTCGACTCATCAATCGGGTTGTGGAGGATGAGACCGGGGTCGTTGTTGAAGTGCCGACGCAGTTCGTCCTCGATATCCGAGGATATTCTTGGCAAAACGAGGCCGTCCCTGGCGCAGTCATCGGCCGCCTGGACGGTAGCGCCGCCGGTCATACCGACCAGTCCAACGCGCCGGCCCTTTAGCGGAGGCAGGAAACGAAAGGCAACAACGATATCGATAAGCTCTTCGAGCGAATCTGCCTGTATCGCACCGGTCTGCCGGTACAGAACGTCCCAGACGCGGTTCGAGCCTGCCAGAGAACCCGAGTGTGAAGCCGCCGTCCTGGCGCCTGCCTCGGTAGAGCCACCCTTGAAAATCGCCACGGGCTTCTTCTTCACGGCTTCTTTAAGTGTCTGGAGGAAGCGCCGGCCGTCTTTAACGCCTTCAAGATATATGGCAATCACGCTTATCTTCGGGTCACCAGCCATGTACTCAAGGAGGCCGGCCTCGTTGATATCGGAGGCATTGCCGAAGGAAATGCCCTTGTTCAGGCGGATGCCGCGCTGAGCTGAGGCCCTGATGAAATTAATGGCGTTGCCGCCGCTCTGCGAGATGAACCCGATGGTACCCGACCCATGGGGGAATTCCGTGCCCGGAGAAAGCCCGACCTCAGGGCAGAAAGGGCCAAGGCAGTTGGGACCGAGAACGCGTACGCCTCCAGCCTTCGCCCGGCTCACAATCTCCCGCTCCAGCCGACGCCCTTCTTCACCGGTCCGCTCGCTGAAGCCGCCGGTGAAAATGGAGACTGCCTTTACCCCTTTGGCAACGCACTCGTCCATCAGCCCCGGTATGAACTCGCGGGAGATACAGCAAAATACCAGGTCCGGTGCTTCCGGAAGATCAATGAGGCTGGTATAGAGTCGTGTGCCGTTAAAGTCACCGCCCTTGCGGTTGACCAGGTAGATGCGGCCATGGTAGCCGAAGAGCCGCAGGGACTCGAAATACATAGCGCCGGCGCTCCAGGCCGCCGCTCCGGTGGAAACGCCGACGATTGCCAGCGTCTCCGGGTAAAAGACGAAGTCCAGCCCCTTCCGGTTGGCCGGGAAGGTCATGACTTTGCCTTCTTCACGTATTCAACCATATAGTTGGCGATGAAGATAGTAGCATCGTACATATCCTCGCCTTTCATGTTACGGATGTTAGCGCCGGAGAACAGGGCGCGGAGCCGGCTGGGGAACTCGTCGTCAGCTTCGTCGTATATGAAATGGACTTCAACGCCGGGGAAAAACTCCTTGCGGATGGCCCAGGTCTCGTGCAGGCCGAGAGACTCGACCTCGCCGCCGATATGACGGGCAAGACCGGCAATATCCTTGAACCCTTTGAACGCCTCTTTGCGGTGGTCAAGGCCGCGCTTGAGCGAGCCGTCATGCGGGCTGACCACGCCTTCCAGGTCCCGCACGCTGTATAGCTTCTTGCTTTCCTCCGCCATGGTAGTCTGCCCCTTTCTGCCCGGTGATACGGGCAACAGAAGGGGCTATTCTACCAAATAGAAGGCACGATTTCAGCGATTTCAGCGATAGCCCGATATGTCATACCGGGCGAGCCGAAGTCCTGAACGCAGTGAAGTGGTAGCAAAACACCTCTCCAAACTACACCATCTCGAGCGTTAGCGAGAGATCTGGTGGGGTGGGGGCATAGCCAGAGCAGGTGCTTGATAACTATAATCAATACTACGCAAAAGAAATATTATAATATAGACATGAGTGGACAATAGTAGTATAATTACTCACAGGAGATACGAAATGGAAGCACTTGATAAAGTACTGACCCCGGAACAGGTCGCGGAATACCTGAAACTGAACAGGGAAACCATCTACCGCTACATCAGAGAGGGCAAGCTGTCCGCTTCTCGATTCGGTCGGAGCTACCGCATAACAGGAAGGGATCTCGAGCTATTCCTCCTGGCCGCCAGTACCAGCCCCGTAGCCAGGGAGGCTCTTTTCAGCCGCCTTCAGGACATCGCCGAGCGCAACCGGGCGATACCCTTTGAGGAAGTGGAGCGGGATGTAGCTGAGGCAATTTCCATCGTTGCCAAATCAGCAGGAATTGAACAGGAGATTATTCTCCTGATGGCGGTCGAAGAGTTAATTGACTTAATGGTGAATTTCGAACTGATGTCCTTGTTAGGGAATGATCCAGATTCAAACATACTTTTTAAGTCAATCACGCATCAAAGATTTTTCAATATTATCCTTGTAGATTTTTTATCATGTACAGATGCGAAAAGCCCAATTGAGAAAACCTCTTATCTTGGAGGTTTAAGAGGGATAGTAAACAAGCCGAACTTTAACGAAAATAATTCAGTAGAGAACTTGAGTGCTGCAATAAAAGAGTTCAAAGACTGGCTTGAACAAGAAATACAGGTTCCCCTATGGTTGCCGTCAATTAGCAAGGATGCAATACTGAGGATTACAAGATTTCAATTCCTAAAGATGACCGGCAACCTATCAAAACACAACTACCTCAGAGCATTTCGCGTAGCTGAAGAACTTAGAAATATATTGTTGTGTAGCGGCATAACTGTCAATAGTAATGAAGCCCTGTTAGCATTAGCTGATTTTTACGAGCGCTTTCACAATGATATTTTAAACTACTACGGTAGCACCCTCGCCGAATTTCTAAATAACATTAGGTGGGGAATTTACGAATACCTACAACCGGAATTACAAAGAAGTATTGTGTACGAAGGCAGCGATCCTCTTAAGTACTCCTTTAGATATCCTGAAGGTATCAAATCAGAATATGCCAAAATGTGCTATTGGGATTTGATGAACGAGGTTAAAGCAGTCCCATATGTGAGGAGGTTCAAAGTAACAAAGTGGCTAAAAACAAGATACTAAGCTGGGACGGAGAATTCTACAGCCCCAGCTTCCCCATCATCTCCCTGACGCCCTTCTTGAGCGGGGAGTTATCGGGGAGGTCGGTGATGGGCTTGCCGGCGATTTCAAGGGCGGGGAGATTAGGGTCTTCGGGGATGGCGGCGACTATCTCAATCTTCGCCTCATCGGCAATTTTCTTGAGCTCGGGCGGAAGCCCGTTGCGGACACGATTCACGATAAGGCCGATCTTACCAACCTTTGTCCGCAGTTCCTTAATAAGCTCTTTCATGCGGATGGCGGCGGTGATGCCGCGCACAGTCGGGTCGGTCACAGCCAGCATGATATCGACATCACGAGTCGTCTGGCGGCTGATATGCTCCATGCCAGCCTCGGAGTCGATAACCACATACTTATAGCTGTGTCCCAGTTTATCGATGGCCTGACGGAGCATGTTGTTGGCGGCGCAGTAACAGCCGGGGCCTTCCGGGCGGCCCATGGCCAGGAGGTCGATATTATCGCCCTCGACCACTGCCTCGCGGATACGCATCGTAAGATAGTCCTGCTTCGGTATCTCCGGGGAAAGCCGGCCCTTCTGGATATCATCGCTGGTATCCTCGCGGATGCGGCCGACGGTCTTACCCAGCGGCATCCCCAGCGCCTGATTGAGGTTTGTGCTGGGGTCGGCATCGATAGCCAGCACAACCCCCTTTTCCGAGAGCATACTCGTCAATAACGTGGAAACGGCGGTCTTGCCGACACCGCCCTTGCCAACTACGGCAATTGTTACTGTCATTTGACCTATCCCTCTACCCCTCTCCACAGGAGGGGATGATTTTTCAAGAGGGGCTGCGCCCCTCTTTACACCCCTGAAGGGGTTCGCTGTTAATGTCTGGCTAGACTACGCTTCTCTAAAGAACCATACTATGACTTTTGTCCTTCTTCAACTGGCCGCGGCGGGGAGGGCGGGAGAGTGCTGACCGGTGATATTTTAACCACGGCCGTGAACTCCGGCGGACAGCGCTCGAGGCAGTTGCCGCACTTGGTGCACTTCTCCTGGTCAATTACCTTGATGCCCTTCTCATCGCTGAAGATGGCCTTGGTGGGACAGGTAAGGACACAGTGCTCGCAGGCCCGGTCGCACTTATCGCGCTTGATGTAGTAGGCAATCAGGTCGCGGCAGACCAGCGAAGGACACCGCTTTTCCCTGATATGCGCCTCGTATTCGTCTCGAAAGTACCTGATGGTAGTCAACAAAGGGTTCGGCGCCGTCTGGCCCAGGCCGCAGAGCGACCCGGCAATGACATCCTCGCCAAGCTCGACCAGCAGGTCAAGGTCTTCCATCCGGCCCCGGCCGACAACAATATCGTTGAGGATATCCAGCAGTTGCCTGGTGCCGAGACGGCACATGGTGCACTTACCGCACGACTCTTTCTGGCAGAAATCGAGGAAAAACCGGGCGGTGTCAACCATGCAGTTACTGTCGTCCATGACAATAAGGCCGCCCGAGCCCATAACCGCGCCGGCTCTGGTTAACGTATCGAAGTCAACCGGCGTATCGAACAGGCTTTCCGGGAGACAGCCGCCGGACGGCCCGCCAATCTGCACTGCCTTGAGATTCCGACCGCTGGCAACACCGCCGCCGATGTCGTTGATAAGCGTCCGGATGGTTGTTCCCATCGGTACTTCAGCCAGGCCGGAATTAGCCACCTTCCCTGCCAAAGCAAAGACGGCGGTGCCCTTGCTTCCCTCGGTGCCGATGCCGGCAAACCACGGACCACCCTTCTCGATGATAAGTGGCACGCAGGCAAAGGTCTTGACGTTGTTGAGGACGGTGGGCTTGCCCCACAGGCCGGACTCGGAGGAATGCGGCGGCCTGGCCCGGGGCATACTCCGCTCGCCTTCGATGGCCCGCATCAGCGCCGTCGATTCACCGCTGACAAAGGCCCCGGCGCCTTTAGCAATACGTATCCGAAAACCGAACCGGCTCCCCAAAATCCGGTCACCAAGAAAACCCGCCTCTTCCGCCTGCCTGAGCGCAATTTCCAGCCGCCGCACCGCCAGGGGATACTCGGCACGGACATAAATATAGCCCTGGTTACTGCCAATAGCATAGCCGCAGATAATCATGCCCTCGATAACCTGGTGGGGGTCGCTTTCCAGGATGACACGGTCCATAAAGGCGCCGGGGTCGCCCTCGTCACCGTTGGCAATAACGTACTTAGGCGTCACCGGCACACGCCGCGCCTGCCACCACTTGGTGCCCGTGGGGAAGCCAGCGCCGCCGCGGCCGCGCAAATGTGACAGGATTACTTCGTTCAAGACATGCTCCGGCGGCATGGCGAGCGCTTTTTCCAATGCCCGGTAACCGCCGACAGCAATATAATGGTCAATATCTTCGGGATTGATCTCGCCGCAGTTGCGGAGGATAAGCCGCTGTTCACGTTCGAACCGGGACAGTTCCGGTACCCGCAGAGGCTCGCCACCACCGCCCTCAACCGCACCCAGTGCCAGGTCGAGGCAGGGATCATCATTGACGAGATAACCCTGGACGAGCCGGGCGACCTCCATCTCGGTGACGTTGTGGTAGCAGACGCGGAAGCCGCCGGGCTTGCTGATGGTGACCAGCGGCTCGGCGTAGCACATGCCCATACAGCCGACCGGCACCAGGCTGGCCTCGACGTTCTGCTGTTTCAGTTCACGCTCGAAGGCAGAAAGCACAGCCATAGCGCCAGCCGCCTGCCCGCAGGTAGCGGTACCGACGGTGACTACCGGCTTCCCGCCGCTGACCATTCCCTGCCACTTCGAGGCGGCGCGCTCACGGAGTTCTACCACTCCCATCAGCTACTCCTGCTTCGGCACCTGACCGGCCGCCGCCTTACGGGCAGCAAACACTTCCTCGACCTTGAACGACGTCATCTTCGGCTGTACGGTCTCACCGACGACCATAACCGGAGCGATGGCGCAACAGCCGACGCAGGCCACCCTCTCCAGGCTGAACTCGCCATCCGGTGTAAGGCCGCCGACTTTAATATCCAGAGTGCGCTCGGCGGCTTCGAGGACAAGCTGGCCGCCGGCCATATGGCAGGCGGTACCCATGCAGACCCTGATGGGATGCTTGCCGGGTGGAGTGAAACGGAACTGGTTGTAAAAGGTAGCTACGCCGTAGACCTTGCCTTCAGGCACATGGATAAAGCGGGCAACGGCGAGCATGGCTTCAGGAGGAAGGAAGCCGAACTCGTCCTGGACAGCCTGGAGCAATGAGAGTAACTCGCCCTTTTCCCCGTAGTAGCGAGAGAAGATGGCGTTCAGGCGTTTTTCCAGGTCGGGCGGCTTGTGATCGGCGCTTGATGGCTGTGTCACAGCGCCGATGTTAGCAGAACCCAGGCGGCTTATGCCACCTAGTTCTTCCACTTCTCGACCAGCTTGGGTAACCAGGCAGGAATCTCGCTGGCTTCCCTGGGGCCGACAATGATTTCCCAGTCAGGCAAAGCCTCCTCAAGCTCACCCTTGATGCGGGCCACCTTGCCCGGAATGACAAGCTTGCGGTGCTTCACCTTATCGGCGACGCCGACTTTCTTGACGAATGGGCCGATGTTGTCGCCGGAGAACTTGCCCGCCGCCCAGGCGGTAAGAACGCCGAGTCCTTCAGTATGTTTGACCGCCAGCCATGAAGGTACCTTGGAGCCTTCGGTTTCCGAGGAAACAATGAAGAAAGTCAGCGCCCAATTGCCGGTGAGCAGTACCGGGGAGTTCTCGTCCGGGTTGTTGACCCCATAGACCTTCTCTTCGACCGACATCGGCACGCGCGGGTCAGTATAGACATTGAGCCTGAGGACGGTAAGCGCCAGAAGCGAGGCTTCATCAAAATCGGATAGCACGATAACGCCGGGGTACTTGCATATCATAGCCGCGGCCGCGGCCATCTCATTGAGACCACCGTTAGTGGTGAGCGCCGGCAAGGCAATTGTTGGGTAGCCAAGCGGACGGAAGCCCTGCTTGAGCGTAGCGCGCCGGATAAAAGTCTGGTCGCGGATGGCATCGACCACATTCTTCGAGCCGGGGTCGAGCACCAGGTCATCAAGCCCAGCTTCTTTCAGTTTGGTGGTCAGCGGGATAAGCTCCTCGACGTTTGAGCCGCGGATACCCAGCGGCGTCGGCGCCGCTTTGAAGGCGGCAATAGCTTTGTCAATATTGTCTTTGGTAATGGGATAGACCAGCGAGTTGCGGGCGCCGCAAATCTGGCGGGCAGCAACCAGAGCGTCAAAGTCTTCAGAGATAAGCACCAGGGGGACATCGGTGGACTCGCAGACTTTCTTGACCAGTGCCTCGTAACTGGCACGGTTGCCCGAGACAAAGCGCAGAGCGAGCATATCAGCCTTAAGAATAAGGCCGACGCGCTCGAATTTCATGTCCTTGATTTTCTTAACCTTGGCGTCGACGCTGTCAGCAGGCTCGTTATCATTGATGAGGATAGCCAGCCCGGGCTTGTTAAAGAAGGCCTTCTCATGGCGGTAGAGGACTTCCTCGTTGCCGATCTTGAGGGCGTTAGCCCCCGAGCCTATAGTCACCAGCTTCATCGGCGGCGAAAGGGCCTCGGTCAGCTCAGCTTTCACCTCCGGGGCAAGGTAAGTGCACTTGTCCACGGTGGTACCTCCGGAAGCCAGCTTCATGGCATAGGCAAAGCAGGTAGGGAAACCACACTCTTTGCAGTTCTTCTTGCCGCCATCCGGCAGTCTCTTAACAATGTCAGTCCCCTTAAGAGCCATTTCAAAAACCTCCTAATACAGGTATTAAAGAGGGGGTAACACCCCCTCTTTAATAACACTCTACGATGGTATTTCGACTTCGCCCTTCACCCAGGGATGGCCTTTTTCATTCAGCCACTCAGCGAGTTTATCGGCCGAGTCGACATCCTCTTCGGTGGCTATCTTGTCGTACAGGTCTGCCGGAATGCAATCCTTGTAACGTTCCTTAAGTTCCTTGGGCATCCAGACGATGCGCTTAATGCCGCCATCGGCCTGCATGAACTTGGGCGACCTGATGTACTCCAGTGCCATGCCGAGCCGGCCTTCAACCTGGAGGCCTCCCGAGGTCTCGCCAGCCATGGTCGAGAATGGCATGCCCAGCGGGGTACGGCCGGTAAACTCGCGATGGACGATGCCGAAGGCGTCAACCTCCGGGATATAGAAACTGATTGACTGGAAACAGCCGCACGAAGTATGCGGATGCTCGAAAGCGCTATGGAGATAAACGCGGTCGTATTTGCCCATCGACCGCTGGTTTTCCACCTCGTTGGCGCCGGAATACTCGCCCTTAATCTTGTCGACCAGCTCGCCCTTCTGTATAGCGAAGATGGGACCTTCCGGGTCCAGCTTGGCGGCGGCGCGACCATCGAACCAGGTGATAGCGCCGCAGTTGGAGATGCGCTCCGGGCTGACGATACAGACATGGGTCGGGGCAAAGCTCTGGCAGAGAACGCATCCATAGAAATCGGTGACATCCTCTTCCTTAAGGCCGCGGGCGCGTTCATCCCTCTCTTTATAAACGGCGAGCGCCTGGGGATACAGCTCTTCGACCTTCTTCGGGTCGGTAACGAAGGTGATGGCGATTTTTTCGATGACCGGCAGTTCCGAAGTGTAAAGGAAGATAAGTATCTGGCCGAGCACCTTCAGGTTCAGGCCCTTTTTGAAGGCTTCTTTGTGTATTCTGACCCAGATATCGTTGCGCTGGTTCATGTGGTAAGAGCCGTCAATGTAGTTAGCGTAAAGGTGCATACGGCGCTCGATGACCGGCTCCATGTCCTTTTCCAGGTTGGCGCCGGCGATATCGATAAGGATAGCCAGCGGATGAGTGCTTCCTTCCGGCAAGTTCTCGATATCGTTGCCGATGATAGTCACCTTCTCGTGCTCCACCTCCTCTGGCTTTTTCAGCGTCACCAGCTCGAACTTGGTCTTGATGTCCGGGCCGCCGAACTCTACCTGGAAGTCCTTCTTGCGGATGGTCTGGCCTTCGTACTGAGGGCCAATGTCAACGGGGAACATTCCTGCCATTTATGCTTATGCCTCCTTTACGTTCAGTTCAGCTATTAGCTTCTCCAGGAACTCTTTCCACTTATCGTCCCGGAGATTGGTTAGAGAGTATGAGGCGTGGGGGAAGACGTACTTGCACAGGGTCATCGTCTTCAAGTGCGGGGCGAAGTGCTTCAGGGTGGAGAGACCCTGGTTGCCCAGGTCGCTCCGGACGCCCAGGAAAATCACCAGGTCGTGGTTGCCTTCTTTCCTAACGCCCTGCCAGTTCGGGTCTTTAAGGTGGTTGATAATCTCCATCAGGTCGTAGGAGCTGGCCGGCGGGTAATTTAACTCAATCAGTTTCTTCTTGGTGTGGGCAGTAGCCACCACCGGCATATTTAGCGTCTTGGCGATATCGACCGCCCATTCCATCAGGAGCCTGCCTCCGAGGACTGTCTTGATGGTGTTAGCTCCTAGGACGAAGAGCGGCCGCTTCGCCCGCTTGATGAACATGGCATACTCAGACGGGTCCTCGATAACCCGACAGCCCTTGAGGCCGGTCAGGACGTTAACATGAAAGTATGGTAAGGGTGTTGTTGTCATTTGTCTTTCTCCTTACTTTCTCTCCTTGCCTAGTGCACCACCGCATCCAGCGGCACCTTGGTCGGATAGGTGCCGATCCAGGTCGGTAGGGTCAGCACCGGCTTCTCTTTCCAGCCGACCTTGTTGAGGTATTCCATCACCTCTTTCTTGAAGAAGATGGGGATATCGGTAGCCTTACGGACGTAGTGCTGAAGATCGTCCGGTAGTGTGCCCATATACTGCTTATGCAAGCCGATGTAGTGGGTCAGCTTAATCTGGCGGCCCTGCGGGGTATCGTTCTTCCGCATCACCAGCTTGGCGATGGTGACCATACAGCGCTCGCGTGTCTCGACGACGTAGGCCAGGTGCTCCGGTGAAGGCTCCTGGGTGTCAACGTCCTGACCGGTGCGGCCATCCTTGACCTTCCAGTCGTCTTCCTCCTTGCGGCTCATGAACAGCCGACGGTACTTGGAGCCTTCCGGCCCGAGAATAACGGGAACGCCGAGCCGGTTACAACCGTTAGCAATGGAGGTCGCCTTCTGAGAGTAAGCGCCCCAGGCAACACCGACAGCGCCGACGCGATTCAAAATGTAGTCGGCGATTACTTCATAGTTGCCCCTCAGCGGCAGTTTGGCGAAGATATTGGCAATCTTCATCGCCGCACCGGAGATGTGCGAGTTGGCGACACAGGAGCCGACGTTGACAATACAGCCAGCATCGAACTGCGGCGTATATTTCTCGTAGATGGTCTTGCCATCAGCGTCTTTCTTCATACCGGCCACCATAGCGGCACATCCAGAGAGGACGACGATGAACTTACGCTTAGCGAATTCCTCGGCCATGACGGCGACGTCTTCGATATGGTCGTAGTTGGAACAGCCGACGAAAGCGACGACGCCCGGGATAGTGCCGAAAACAATGGGCTGGCCGACCTTGCGGATTTCGACGTCCATAATCGGGCCGCGGCCGGACCGGACATTCCACTCCTCCCAGGAAGCGGCACCCTGGAAAGCCTTGAATATCGGCACATGCCTAGGGCAAGCCTGCTCGCACTTGCCGCACCCGATGCACTTCTCAAAGACTTCGACTAACTTACTGGTATCGCCCTTCTGGGCGGCCTCGATAGCGTCGCCGACGGGCAGGAGATTGGCACAGGCGCGGGTGCAGGCGTTGCACAGCTTGTGGTCTTTAACCAGCCCCTGTACCTGCTCCTTGGTCGCCACAACTTTATTACGCTTTGGCTTAAGCGCTAGGGCCACTCTGACAGCCGCCTCAGCCGCCTTGTCCGGGTCAAGGATAAGCACCTGCTTACCCTCGTTGACCATAGCGTTGACAATCTCATCCGGCGTCTTTTCGCTAACGTTCTCGAGACCGTAACATACCTTATCGGAGGTGGCTATCATGCCGGCACCCTGTTTAGCGGCTTCAATCGGTGTGTCAGTTCGGATGCACTGCTCATCGGTAACGACGCAATCAGCAATGCCACAGCGCAGGAAAAAGAGTTCGCGGGAGAGTGGCCCGACTACCTTAGCCGCCTTGCTGTACCGCGTAATCTCAAGGGCCGTACAACAGATACCGGCCACCTCCACTTTGTCCTGGAGGTTATTAGCATTAATGTAATCGACGATGGGCAAAGCGGTCACCGGGTTATGACCGATGCAGAGTACTACTGCCTTGTTCCGGTCAACCGAGCCCCAACCAAGACCGACCAGCGGCGTTTCGGCAACTGAAGTCGGGTATTTGAAGCCGGCAATCTGGGCAATATCAGCGGCTTCCATCGCCACGTGGTCAAGCATTCCGGCGTGGAGCGCTTTGGACTCGAAATCCAGCGGTGAGCCTTCCATACCGGTATGAAGCGAAGATATCAGATGGATAAGCTCCCCCTCGACATACTCAATGGCTTTCCTGAGATCGCCCAGGGTCTTCGGTTTAAGGCCAAGCACAGTACGGATATTTGGAGCTTCTACCTCCACCTGGTCGCCTAAATCAATCTTGTAGTCTTCACCATACTTTTCGATAAGGTAATCAATTACATGGCGACCGTGGGCGCCATGGGCTGACATGCCCATGCAGGTGTCAAACAGGAAGAAGCGCGCCTGCTGTGAGGCGATATCAATACCGCAGGCACCACGGTTGCTACCGGTCAAATCGCACTTGCCAAAGGTGCAGAAACAGCACAGGTCGCAGAACGGGGCATAGAACGGCTTGTAGGTCTTGAGTAGCCGCATGTCCCAGTTCCGCAGGTCGGGGAGGCCCGGCATCGGCGTGTGGCCGACCGGTTCCCATGGGTCACTGGCCCGGATAATCTCGTTTTTCTCGGCCTGGTGTTTGGTAACTTTATCTGCTGTCTGCGTCATCTACTGCCTCCTTTACGGCGCAGTCGCCTTTCTTCTATAAATATTATGTCAAGTCAGCCCAAGATGTCAACAAAGCCCTTCAACCTTCCCCTCCGGAGGGGAAGCGGTAGGTCACACTTTACCGGCCATCAGGCCTTTAAGGGCTTTGAGGGTATCCGGATACTGGACCACGATGATATTGGCGCCGGCCAGAAGCAAACTGACCGCGGCCATAAGCTCCCAGAGGATGCCCTGCTTCTTGTCCGCCTTGGCCTCTTTGGTTTTGCAGGTTTCGAGCGCCAGATTAGCGATGATGGGCATCTGGGTCATGGCATCCTTGAAGATGACGCCGGTCTGCTTGGTGCGCTCCATCAGGCTGAAGCTATATTCCATGCCATAGCCGAGCGGTGAAGACAGCGGGTCAATCACGATGCGGTTGGGCGGGAAGAACTTGGCCAGCTTGATATTCAACTCTTTTAACAAATTGATATCGAGTGGTGTCTGAGCAATCAGGTTATGGCCATGGGCGAGTGCGGCTTGGGCAATCGGCTCATAATTTTCCTTGAGGACCGGCCCCAGGAGCAGAACCTCGCCAGAACAGACCTCGGCGACCTTGACCAGGACCTCAACATCCTTCTTCTCATCGCCGGTGCCGTAAACGATAAGGGGCACACTGACAGCGTCGTTAACCTTCTTTACCACCACCGCCGCGGCATCAGCGGGAGCATTGGCGCCGGCAGGGTCGGTGCTGTCAAGGGTAATGGCCACAAGGTCGGCGCCGTATTCAACTGCCTTTTTCGCCCAGGCGACCGGGTCCTTGACGGCGTCGCCATACGGCTCCAGCACCCATTGTGTCCAACTAGCCGGCGGTGCAGCATCCAGCGTCTGCAGGGCTATCTTCGGCGGGTTAGGTATCGTCCCTTCAAATGTATGAAGGGGAAGCACGCTTTCGCCGCCTACCTTAACCGCCTTGCTACCTTTGCCGATGACGACTTCGGCCACCTTACCGGTGTAGGTCTCAACAGGCGCTTTGTACTCCATTTCAGCTCCTTTCGCCCCAGGCTGATTTCAAATAAGGGTCTCTAGACCTCAAGCCAGGCATGAGAATAGAGGATGTCGCCTTTGAGCACCTTGGCCGTCTTGGCGTAGTCACGCTCTTCCGGGGTGAGGGAATTAAGGTCGACGTCCTCGCCGTCCATGACCCGATGAATTATCTTGACGATATGCGGCCGTTCACCGCGGTTAATGGCCATAAGCTCCTGGTCCAGCGGATCAGCTATGGCCGAGTACATGCCGCACTTTTCCAGCATGACCATGTAAGTACGGTTAAGGATAGGGCGCAGATGCTCCGGCGTACCGTTGGAGACATTGGAAAGGCCAACTGTACCCTTCACCCCCGGCAGAAGGTCCTGGAGGATTTTGACGAACTCGAGGCAGAGGCCGACCTGTACCTGGTCGCCGCTGACCGGCAGAATGATAGGGTCAACCCAGATGTCCTCGTTGGGGATGCCCTGCTCATTAGCCAGGGCCACAGTGTTCATGATGCTCTCGGAGCGACCCTCGACATCAGGCGGACAGCCGGTATCGACGAGCACCGAGATAACCACGTCGCACTTATACTTCACCGCGAGAGGAAGCATATTGACCTTGGAATCAGTGCGGCCGGAGGCGGAATTGAGCAGGGGGCGCTTCTTGCAGAGCTTGAGACCGTTCTCCATAGCCCCGGGGTTCATAGTATCTATTGAAAGGGGAAGTTCTGTGACTTGCTGGATGACGTCGACCAGCCAGGAGACGTTTTCCGGGTTTTTACGTGCTGGCCCGACATTAACGTCGATATAGTCAGCGCCAGCTTTAGCCTGGGCGAGGGCGAGTTCCTGGATTGGCTTGGGGTTCCGCTCCTTAACAGCGTCGTTGACGGCCTTGGAGATGATGTGGATGTTCTCGCCAATGATCTTCATTGCGCGGCTACCTCCTTACTCATGCGCCCATGCTGCACCAGGCAAGGCTCTAATGGGTGCGCCGAATACCTAAGTGATAACCGTGAATTCCCGTCCAACCACCACCCGTAAATTACCCAAGCGGCCATTGTATGATTATGAATAGGCATTGTCAAGTAATTCAAGGGGCAAATCCTGTTCGGGTTTCCAAATAACGCAATAGTCAATGGCGACCTCTAAGATTGAGCAGGTGCTATTTGTGCCAGAACATCATCAAGGCGTCGGGCTTCTGTCTGCATTGCCTGAGTCCCGGCCTCGGCAAAGGCGTAACCGGGCCCTTTACCCGACAGACTCTCCCGGCACACCACGAAATCTGGCTTGTAGTTCAGGAGCAACTGAGCAACCTTTATGCCCTTTCCCTTTTCCAGCCCGGCGTAGGGATTGGATACCAGCTCCTGCCTCCGGACAAGCTTTGTGGAGGCATCAATATCCACGATGGCAAAGTAGGGCGATTCACCGAAATGCCCGCTCACCTCGCCGTTACGGTCTGCCAGCGCTATTGCGTATCGAAACTGGGTCTTGTCCTGCGGCGCATAGTGCACCAGCACCGTGTCAACGTTAAGTACAGCCTCCCTTACCTTCTTTTCGATTCGTTCGCTGACCAGATGAGCTCTCTGTAGGTCGGTCAGTCTCAAAGTAACATCAACCTCGACAAAGACATACCGCCCCGAGTTGCGACCGGCTACATTTCTTACGCCGGCTACCGCCGGCTCTACCTCAACCAGCGAACGGATTTTATCGAGCATGTCACGGCTTATGGAAGCATCAAGGAGAACGCGCATACTGCTGGCCAGCAACCCCCACGCAGCGTATCCGATAAAAAGCGCCACTATAGCGGCGGCAACTCTATCAAGTGGAAAGCCCAAACGTTGCCCCACGAGACCGAAGAAGACGACCAGGCTGGCCAGGACATCGGCCTTGAAATGGCTGGCATCGGCTACCAAGCTCGGCGAGTGCCACTTTTTACCCACGCTTGCTTCGTACCGGCTAAATAAAAAGGGCACCAGTACCAGGAAACCAACCACCACCAGGACCCAACCGTTGTATTCTACTGCCGCTTCGGCCCGGCTGAACGCCTCACTAATTATCTCGTAGGCGGCAAAGAACAGGAGCAGAGATATGATGACAGCGACGACGTTTTCAACCTTGTAGAGCCCATAGGGGAAGTTCTTGCTCCTGCGGTTAGATATCAGCAGACCAAGTATTAGCGCCAGCGAGCCGAGGACATCGACCCCGGAGTGGATGGCATCAGCCCGCAACGCCAGACTGCCGGTCATTAAAGACATCCCCATCTTTCCGCTAGCCAGAACCAAGTTCATGGCCAGAGAAAATACCCCAAGTCTCAATAGCGCGGGTTGTATTGCTTTTACGTTTTCGACTTGCTCTTTCATCTAATCGCCGGGCATCTCCATCCTGTATCTGATGACGCCATCCTCCTGGTAAACCAGAAACTTGACCTGCTGCCCTTCCAAAAGATATCTCTCTGACTCCATACGCAGTTTCCTGAAATCAGCCGTACTGAGAAACCTGGTGAGCACCTCAACACGCTCAGACAATTCTCGCCGGTCATTTCCCTCTGCAAGCAACTGCCGCAGACTCTTCTCATATTCCGCCTTAGCCGCTGTCTCGATACAGTGGGAGAGAGTCGGTATTAACACTATTTTCACCGTCACGGTAGTGTAAACCTGGCACCAGCATTATTTAGAAAGAATACTCCCCCAAATTCGCGCGCCAGACGAGCCGAGGCGTCGAACCCCGTGCAATGCGACAGGCATAGCCGCTGAATTCCCATCCCCTTTAACTCGGACACGGTTCTTTCCAGGCGCTCATCCGACGCTCGAAATAGGTGAGCACCGCCGATAACAGCATGGACGCGTTCAATGCCCGTCAGCTTCTGGGCGTGCCGCAGGGTGTTGACCGCGCCGCGGTGGGCACAGCCAAGCACCACGACCAGGCCAAAGTCCGCATTTATGATAAGAGCCAGGTCATCTGCCAGCGCGTCTGGCCGTAATGTATCACCAACCTTAACGAAGAGGTTGTCTTCAATATGTTCGTAGTCCGTCATCATCGGAATCTCTCCGGTGGTCATGACCCGTTCCGAGATACGCACCGGTTCCCGTGTCAGGTTGAAACGCGCCCCCTGGCTTTCCAGTTCTTCGCGAGAAAACGGCACCCCGCAGTATCGCACCGATCCCGTGCCTCGCCGTACGTACTTCGAGGTCCAAATATCCGGATGCCCCACCACCTCCACCTCACCTCTAATCCTGAGCACGTCGCGCAGGCCTCCGGTGTGGTCAGCATGGCCGTGGCTAAGCACTATCCGGTCAACCGCAGAAAGGTCAACACCCAAGAGTGAGGCATTATGTACTGCTGAGAAGCTAAGCCCGGTATCCATAAGAATTCTCAGGCCGTCCACCTCGACTAGAATACTCAAACCCCACTCAGCCAGGAAGCCATAATTAGCCGTGTTTTCACTGAGTGTCGTTATCTGAATCTGCATGGTATCCCTCATTACTTTTCACGCAATATTCATAGCATGGCAACTCACATTGCAGCCACAGAATTAATGAAGAAATTTCACTAGAAGCATAATCCCTATACCAATAAGAAAAACACAAAAATGTAATATCGACCGGCGCAGGCTGACCGCGTGCTTTATTTCAGGAATCAGGTCAGCGGCGGCGATGTAAATGAAGTTGCCGGCCGCGAAAGGAAGCAAGTATACGATGGAACCATGAATAATGGAGGAGGCAAGGTAACCAATGACGCCGCCAACAATTGCAGTTACTGCCGATATGTAATTGAAGGTCAGCGCTCGGAATTTGCTGAAGCCACCATAAACCAGCACCCCGAAATCACCTAGCTCCTGTGGGATTTCATGCAAAGCAACTGCCATAGTAGTGGCGATGCCTACAGGGAAGCTGACGACAAAGCTGGCGGCGATGACCAGCCCGTCAATGAAGTTGTGCACGCCGTCGCTGACCAGAATCAGGTAGGAGAAAGGTTTCACTCCGTGGGTTGTACCGTGCTGGTGACGCCAGTGAAGGAATTGCTCCAGTATGAAGAACAAACAAAAACCGAGAAGCAAATACAGAAATACGCTCAGGCTACCCCCTAATTCCGAAATTGCCTCGGGTACCAGGTGCAGGAAGGCGCCCCCAAGCAAAGCACCGGAGGAAAGCGCTACCAGGACCAGCAGAGTTTTGTTTAGCCATTCACCCTTAAACGCAAAGACAAGGAGACCGGCAAAGGCAATCAGACTGATAATAAAAGTTGCGCTGAGTATCTGTGCCAGGACCATTTAGTTGCCCTCCTGAATTTGAGAGGAAGGCTCAGGCGACATCCACTTCCGTGGACATGGTGTATTTGAGAACCTCGCCATTTCAGTAGTGCTCTCCGTACTCTACCGCCAGGCTCTGATGAAGTCCAAACCTGGGGAGATGCTTTTCACGCTTATAGCCTTCCCAGAGGTCAATCCAAGCCTTATTGGTCGGATCAATTTTTATCCCTTTCGACTCAGCCAGCTTTATCGCTTCAGGGTAAGCCTTTATGTAGGCGTCTACCATAGCCAGGTTGACCGCCTGCCGCCGGTCATGGTCCGGCGTCCACAGCCCCTTCTCCTTCAAAAGCTTGATAGTGCCATCGTGTACCGGCAGACATGTGACCTTGAGACACTCCATGACATTGTTGATGTCCATAAACTCGTTGGAGTCAAAACCCTTCTTATATTGCTCGAAGTTGCTGTCAAGCCATTTCACTAGATGGTATATTAGCTCCGGGTCGCTGGCGGCGTGCGTTACCTCAGAAGTGTACCCCACAGTACCCCAGTGGCCGCGGGCTTCCGGGACACCGCTCAATATCGGACCAAAACAATACGAAGGGTCGTTAAGGCGGAACCTCTTGGCGCCTTCCGGGTCCTTGTCAGAGTTCAAATCCAAAAAGCGTATCCCCTGGGGTGCCGCAGCCGCCTCGTATATGGCGGCCGAGACGGGAAAACAGAACATGATGTCAGCGCGTCCCTCGGCCACTGCCCGGGCGCAACCGTCGTAGCTACCGGCATTAACCCACACTATCTGGTCGTGAGGTAGTTGAATCCAGTCGGCAATCGCCTTCGGGACCTTGACTACCGTGGGCTGCATCGACCACACCGCCCAGCGTATACCCGGCTTGATATCGTATATAGTCTTAATCGGGGAATCGCCGCGTACGAAAATGCCGGAGTTAGCCAGGGCATGCGTCCACACAAACCTCATAGGGAAGGGGCCGGCGTCTTTCACCGCATGACCCTCGACGGCTTCAATGACGTTTCCCGTTTCGCGCTTGCCGCCGTTGGTGAGGAGGGCACGCTGCTCCTGCACACTCCGAAAGCGCTGGATGCTGTTCTCTTCAGGCACAACCCTGACCTTACTGCCTGTGTCCTTCTCAAGCAGGCTCGCCCAGCTTATGTACTTCGCCAGACCGCTACCCCCGGCGGACGAGAACACAATCTGGCCCGGCCACCGCCAGCCGCCGGAATCGGCGGCACCACCAGAAACACAGCCGGAAATCAGCACCAAACTGAGGATAAACACCAGCACCAGACCATACAGTAACTTTTGTTTCACCATAATCATAATTCCCCTTCTAATTGTTATGGTCCCTTCCGAACTCACTTTGCGCCGCTCTGTAGCGCTCCGGCCAGGTTCTCGGCAAAAGCACCATACATCTCTGAATCGTAACGCTCGATGTTACCCTCATCACAGAGCTTGGCCAGGGCCGGGTCTATCGGGAATTGTCCCAGAAGCGGTGCGCCGGCGGCCCGCGCCATTTCTGCCCCCTGGCTTTTACCGAACAGCTCGATTTTCTTATTTATCTCGGGCACATTAAGATAGCTCATATTCTCGACGACGCCAAGAATGGGTTTGTTCATCTGGAGCGCCATTTTTACCGCCTTCTTAACTATCATCGCCGTCAGGTCCTGCGGCGTGAACACGATGACTATTCCTGACACTGGCAGGCTTTGCAATACGGTCAGAGGAGCGTCGGCCGTGCCCGGCGGCAGGTCGACAATCAGATAGTCCAGTTTGCCCCAGAGCACCTCCTCCCAGAACTGGGTAATCGCCTTCCCGATAAGAGGCCCACGCCAGATAACAGCATCATCATCACTTGCTAAAAGTAGATTGATGGACATGACTTCAATGCCTGACCTTGAGACCACCGGCAGAATACCGGTATCACTGCCCCCGGGCCTGGCGCTGATGCCGAACATCTTCGGAATGCTGGGGCCGGTAATATCAGCATCCAGTATGCCCACCTCATGGCCGCGGCGCTTCAGGGCAACCGCGGCTAAACTGGAAATCAATGATTTACCCACACCCCCCTTGCCGCTCATAACAGCAATAACGTGGTTAATCTTATTTAAAACACCCGGTTTACCACTAACGTAGCTGACATTGACCTCCCTCACCCCATCGAGTTTTCTGGTGACTTCCTTAACCGCATCTTCAATCTCCGTTTGCACCTCCTCGGTCAGGGCAACCGAAGACAGGGTAACCGACACTTTGTGGTCAGCCAGGTTAACATCACGGACAAGGTTCATCTTGACCAGACTGCGCATAACGCGCGGAACCAGGACTTCTTCCAGGGTTTCCATGACTTGTTCTTGAGTCGGCATGATGTCCCTCCTAAGACAGCCTATACGAATCGCCTCGCCAGCAACTTCGCCGCTGGCAATATCAAAGCCGGAATCAGGGCGACGAGAACCAGGATGTCAATGGCTATCGGAATACTCCCGGCATTACCGAGAGCTTGCTGTATGCCATCAACGGTATAAGTAAGCGGCATAACATAGGCAATGCATTTCAGCACCAAAGGCAAGGAGGCAATAGGTATAAAGACACCGCTTAAAAACACCATGAGGAAGCGCGGCAGGTTAGCCAGTGTTTGCGCCTCAAACACCTCTCGGACCAGAACGCACATCAGCGCACCCAGGGCGGAAAACATTAGAAGCGAGGGCAACAAGATCAGTAGTAAATACAGCAAGTTAATCTGAAAAAGACCGAGAGCAATTATAGAAGCTACCGCTACCACTGCGGTTATCATCAGCCCAAAGATGGCGCCCCCCAGTACCTTGCCCAGTAGTACTGTTGAGATACTGACCGGCGCCAGGAGCAGTCTTTCCAGCGACCCCAGCCTGAGTTCAAAGTTGATGACCACCGCCTCCATTGCCGTGGTGCTGAAGAGGACGGTCATGGCGATAAGGCCGGGCACAAGCTCCTCAAAGTTTCTCGGGTTCCTCAGGTAAAAGGCTAGTATCCAGGCTACCGGAAAGACAATGCCCCAGCTAATCGCCGGCGGCTTAAGGTAATAGGTCTTCATATCCTTGAGAGCAATGTAGTAGATACTGCGAAGGCTTTCGTAGCTCATTGCCGCCCTCCCTTTTCAGCCGCCATCACCAACGGGCTCAGTCCGGTGAGTTTGACAAAGGCGTCCTCCAGGCTCGGCTTAAGGCTGTTGATCGAGGTTATTTGCGTTCCCTTCTCTTTGGCGCAGTCAAGTACCGCTCCGACCACTGTATCAGTATCACCGCCGTAAATACGTAACCGGTCATCTACTTTCATCACCGTCAGGTCCGGCAACCGCCGTTTGATATCTTCTAACACTCCCGATACCGGCTCCTTGAATGACACCTCCAGTGCCGGAGTTTCTTCCGCCATGGCTTTAAGACCAGCCGGGGTATCCATGGCAACTATCTTTCCCTTGACCAGCAGGGCAATGCGGTCGCAGAGAATGTCCGCCTCCTCAAGGTAGTGAGTGGTGATGAAGACAGTTATGCCGGCTTCTCTGAATCGCCTGATTATGGCGCGTAAAGAACGTGCCGCCGCCACATCCAGACCAACCGTCGGCTCATCGAGAAAAAGCAGGCGGGGTTTATGGACCAGGGCAGCAGCGATAGTCAATGCCCGCTTCATTCCCCGTGAGTAGGTAGCGAACCTGGAGTCCTTCCTTTCGTAAAGCCCGAAAGTCTTGAGAAGTTCTTCCGCTCTCGGCCAGCGCTCATGAGACGGTACTCCGTAGAGCTGCCCCATAAACACAAGATTATCGATTCCCGTCAGCTCGTCATACATGTTTGACAGCTCAGGTACGACGCCAATATACCTTTTGGCCTTCACCATTTCCGAGGCTATGTCATAGCCGAGGACACGAGCACCGCCGGCGCTGGGTTTGGAAAGACCGTCAAGAAGGCGGATAGTAGTCGTCTTGCCGGCGCCGTTTGGCCCAAGAAACCCAAAGGCCTCACCGGCCTGAATGTTAAAATTGATGCCGTCCACTGCGACCAGTCCGTCATATGTTTTGGTCAGGCCGGAGACTTCAATTGCACTTACCATTTTGACACTTCGTTTCCCACAAAACGTGCTTTCATTGACCTTTCCTCATAACAAAGAACGCTGAGCGATTTCTCTCAGGGTCTTGTTTGAAAATATCCACCTCACGCTGGCTCTCATTTAACTTCGCAATAGTTTTACCATAGCTGGGGTGTTTTGCTTGTATCTCTCTCAATCTATTCTCAAGCGGAACGCAGTATTCGTTCCACCAGATATCCTCGCTTACAACAAAATAACTGATTAGTTCATAGCCGCACCGGGATATTTGATTCTGTTTCTCGATAAGGTTGCCCAGCTCGTCATGAAGTACGAGAAAGCCCCCGGTTTTAAGGAACCGCCGCCACTCTCTGAGTCCCTTCTCGAAACCTATTACGTTTATGGAGCCTTCCGCCCAGATGATATCAAAACTTTCCGGGGGTAAATCAATGTCGAACAGGGAGCACTTTACCGCCTTAATCCGAGCGCCCAGCCCTGATTTTTTAATCTTGATTGCCAGTCTATCAAGCGCCGTCTGGTCAATATCAATAGCTGTTATTTCCCCGTCGCTTAATTTCGCCAGTTCCAAAGTCGGGACTCCGGAACCGCAACCGATATCCAATATGCGGGGAGCTGTCATTTCAGGAAGCGTCCGGAACGCCCTTCTTGTGTACCTGACCAAGCCCTCTCTAAGGCGGTCCTTATACTCCTCTAACCCGTCATCTTCGTAGGGCAGGTTGTTTCCGGCGGTCCTGTCCCGATGCCTGACTCTTTTTCCACCCGCCTCCATCACCCCTGCCCTCCATCTCCTGTTGTGGTCCCTTGAACTTTGTGCAACTTATCCTCGCGTTCAATACGGTCGATATATAAAACTCCGTTCAGGTGGTCTATCTCATGCTCGAAGGCCTCTGCCATCAGGCCGGTAGCTTTAATTCTAACCGCTTTGCCCTGGCGGTCCTTCCCCTTGACCACGACCCCGGTCGAACGTTCTATCTCCCCATAGTAACTAGGAACGCTCAAACATCCCTCTGTTACCTCCTGCTTCCCGGTGCGTCTAACTATCTCAGGGTTAATGAGCACGGTGGGTTCCTCCCCGGGAACCTGCACTACGATGACCCTGAGGGATACGCCTACCTGGGGTGCCGCTAAACCCACACCACCAGCATGATGCATCGTATCGATCATGTCATCGATAAGAGTCTGAATCTTGCCGTCTATATCCGTTACCTTCCTGGCTTTCTGCCTCAAGGCCTTGTTCTCGGGGAATCGACAGATTGGTAGAACTCCCATGATACTTCCTGCCGATTAGTTACTATTAGTTTGTTTACCGGCTACAACTATCGTGAAACCGGCATCCGGGAAATAGCCTCCTTTTGGCTCTTCGGTACGCCGCACCTCTCCGGGCTTTTGAAATAGCGTTGAGGTTGTTCGCTCGGTTACGAAACCTGCCTGTGCCAGGAGTTTGACCACCTCGTCATACCTGTAGAAGGTGGCATGCTTGTAGAAACGATGCCCTTCCACCTTCTTTTGCTGATAAAAGTTCCCCCACGGGCTTCCCTTCAAGACCAATCCCAGCACTATCTTGCCGTCCGGCATCAGGATGCGGTTTGCTTCCTCCAGGACACTCAGGGGCGAGTCTAAGAAGCACATGGTAACAATCAAGAACACCGTCCCGAATGATTCTTCGTCAAATAGCCTATCTTCTCCCCGACCAACAATAGCGTTTATTCCTCTAGCTCTTGCCATTCTGATAAGCCTGGCTGACGGGTCAATTCCAGTCTCTATTCCAAGAGCGTGGGCGAAGCGCCCGCTGCCAACTCCGATTTCGAGCCATGGTTTTGGCAACGAAGGCAACAAATGCCTGAACGCCCGAGTTTCTATGTTGAAGGTAAGTTTACCTTCCCCGTCAAACCAGGCATCGTACTCACTGGCCAGCTTATCGAAGGGAGACAATTCGTCTTTCTCGGTTCTCGGGCGTCTTATTCTCACCTTTAGCTCTCCGCTACGGTACCTGGTTGATGGCATTACTTCTTTTTCCACACATTGTTTAAGGGCACAACAGGAATGATTCAGGTTAGTGCAATCGCTCCATCAGGTTGGGCAGCTTACCCTCAAGATAGCGCTTCACTGCCTCATCGATGTTCTCAACGTCGGTGACGACCGGGCTAATCCCATAACCCTTGAGGCTTTCGTAGGCACCCCAGCCCATGCCGCCGGCAAGAAGTACCTGGCAATCGGTAATAGTTCCAGCCATGGTGGCATGCTTGGCCTGAGAACCAGCGTCGTAGCCATGCCGGCCGCTTGCGTCCTGGTGCTCCGGCCCATGGACGGCAAACGTTTGGTGACCCGCCTTCGGCCTGGTTTCCTTACCCAGGACTTTCCCGTTATCAACTGTTAAAACCACATAAAGCGGCGCCCGGCCAAAATGCTGGCTGATGGTGACTCCGTCATCAGATATCGCGGCGATTTTCATTTGTCTTACCTCCGATTTATTAATACTAATTAGCTTATCTTAAGCTCGTATTTGGGTTTACCGTCGGCAAAGCTTAAACTGAGTTTTACTTCCTTGCCCTCGGCAAGATACTTCTCTGCCTCATCACGCAGTTTCTGAGACTCGGGTGATCTAAGAAAGGTCGCCAGCATCTCAAACCTCTGCCGGAGTTCCTCACTGTCTTTCCCTCTTAATAGCTCCATGAGACAACTATTGAGTTCGTGCTCCGCCAGGCACTTGACACACTTCCCCGGTACATCTTTTGTCGAATACCTTGGCTCAAGGTTCACCGGTTCCATACGAAGCGCATCTCCTTAGTTCATCATGACACAGACGTCATGCACGACTTTTAAATTATTCACACGACAGTAAGCTATGGCCGCTTCGCTCTCCGAGCCCGGCTGGAGCCAGATCCGGCCAAGCCCTAACCGCTTACACTCCTTAAGCATCTCCTCAGTCACCTGCGGCGGTACCACGAAATCAACTACATCTACCTTAACCGGAATATCTGCAAGACCGGGATAACACCTGACACCTTCAAGCTCTTTGAGGTTTGGATTGATGGGGTACACTTCATAGCCCCGCTTTTTCAGGTTCTTGAATATCTGATTGCCATACTTCTTAGTATTATCGGTAGCGCCAACTACGGCGAACCTCTTTTGAGACATAAACTCCTTGATAAGTTCCTGCATATTATTCCCCCTAGTGTCTCCGGCACCCTCCTCCAGTTGAGCAGGGTGGGGTCTCGCATCGTTCGGTACGCCCGCAACACGTAGTCCCAGAATGGATGGGACCGCCTTTTAACAGGTTCGGGGCAGATATCAGCCTTTCCAGCCTGTGTCCGCCGCAGGCGGGACAGGACAGCTCGCTCTTACTGGAGTCGCTGGATATCACAAACTCCGACACCTCACCGTAGTTGAGACATCTGTAATCGTACGTCGGCATGTTAACTCCTCGTCTTGCAAGCCAGGAAGTCCTCTATTCCATCCCATAGCTTGCGAATTTTCTTTGAAACATCACTGTCGCTATATTCCACCACGGGCATTCCCTCAGCCATAGCCCTGATGACCACATCATCAAAGGGAATCTTGGCCCCAACCGGCACACCCAGACCGGCGCACAGGTCCTCCAGCCGGGTCGCGTTGTCCTGGTTGATGTCGTATTTGTTGACGCATACCACCACCGGCACGTCGAAGTGGCGGCAAACGCCCAGGACTCTTTCCAGGTCATGCATACCCGACAGCGTCGGTTCGGTAACCAGGAGAGCAACGTCAGCCCCCGCCAGCGAAGAGATAACCGGACAACCGATACCCGGCGGCCCATCGCTGATAATATAGTCGGCACCTCTCTCCTCGGCTATCGCCCTGGCCTTCTGCCTGACCTGGGCCACCAGTTTGCCGGAGTTCTCGCCACCAACGCCAAGCCGCGCATGCACCATGGCCCCGTATTTAGTGTCCGAAATGAACCAGTGCCCCGCCAGGTTATCCTTCATCACAATAGCCCTGTCAGGACAGGCATGGAAACAGAAGCCGCAGCCTTCGCACGACGCGGGGCTGACCGTGAAATTGCTGATGGCTTTGAAGCGGCATAGTTGCTGACACAGGCCACACTGACTGCATTTATCCTTATTGATGAAGGCAACCCGGCCGCTCCAGAACTCGTGCTTTTCCCGGACCTTCGGGCCTAACAGCAGATGGAGGTCGGCCGCGTCTACATCGCAATCGTCCAGGACTTTTCTCCCCACCAGGACCGCGAACGAGCCGACAATACTGGTCTTACCCGTCCCGCCCTTACCGCTTAACACAACGACTTCCTTCACCGGCCATCTCCCTGATTCTGTAATACAGACCTCTGAATTCCGGTATCCATTCCGGCATACCGTCCACCAGGGCCACGCCCCGCGAATTGAGCCCGGCTATCTTACGGGCCATCGGGATAGTAAGCAGGACGGGAATGCCGCGCTCGCGGCAGTAAGCCTCAACTGCGTCATTACCGACTCCGGCCCGGTTAATCACCACACCATGAGGTATGGCGAGTTCCAGGACCATCTGAACCGCCAGCTCGAGGTCGTTCAGGCCAAAAGGAGTTGGCTCCGTCACCAGCAGGCAGAAATCGCTATCCCTCACTGCCGTTATCACCGGGCAGGATGTCCCGGGAGAAACATCTATGATAGCCACCATTCGGCGGTCGACAAATTCCTTCACCCGCCGTATAACAGGCGGCGCCATTGCTTCTCCAACCTTGAGCCGGCCATGTACGAAATCCACCCCGTCACAATAGCCTCTTTCCACGACACCAGCCTCGCGCCCCTCTTCATGAACTGCCTTCTGCGGGCAGAAATAGGTGCAGGCGCCGCATCCGTGACAGAGTTGAGCAAAAGTCATGGCATGGCCGGGGAATATGGCAATGGCGTGATAGGCGCACACCATAGCGCAATCGCCGCAATAGGTGCACTTCTTCTCGTCGATAACGGGGACCGGCACAAAGACCGGCTCGCTTCGGGTAATAACTGGTTTCAGAAAGATATGGGCATTAGGCTCCTCGACGTCGCAGTCAAGAAGCTGTACCTTCTCTTCTCCCTTCAGCGACAGGGCAAGGCTGGTCGCTACCAGGGTCTTGCCGGTTCCCCCTTTACCGCTGGCAACCGAAATAATCACTGGATGTCCTCAGTCATGCTCTTCGAACATCTTATCCTGGGTCGGGTCATGCTTCCTTAGCCACTCAATAAGCATGGCCGCGTGCTCTTTTTCCTCATTCATATTGTGCGCGAGCAGTTGCTTGAGGGAAGCATCTTCGGTAGCATCAATGCGCTCCTGGTAGAAATCGATGGCCTCCAGTTCCTCGCGCAGTGACTTCCTGGCCCTTTCAAGGTCAACATGCTTGGGGTCTAACTTCTCTAACGGCTCGTAAAACGGCATTTGTCACCTCCGTAACTTTATACTTAAGCGAATTGCCGGTTACTCCCTTATCATCGCGGTACCACACCTGGGACATTTCGTGTTGTAGCACGGTGTCCCCATCTGGTGAGGCACTTTCTCTCCACAGCGGGGACAGACACAGTTGCCGCCAGGTCCCGCTCCAGCGCGGCTTCCTCTCATACGGGCGCCTCTCCCAGCGCTTCCTTTCGGCGGACCGGTACCATCTCCTCTGGGCATACGACACCTCCTAACGCTCTGCGCCTCTGCCTCCGCCCCAGCCCATTCCCCGGCCTCGGCCACGGCCACCGCCGCCTCCTCCCGGTCCCCAGCCACCCCCCAGACCGAAATGGCCCGGTACGGTGGGCTGGGGGCTGGGGTGAAGCTCGCCCGACCGGTATCTCTGGACGACATCCCGGACGACACCTGCAACCCCTGTCATCACCTGTATTCCTGCGGCGGAAAGCACCTGATACGCGTTCGGGCCGCAGTTGCCCGTCAGCACCGCCTTGATGCCTTTGCCGGCAAGCATCTGCGCCACCGCCACACCAGCCCCACCTGATTCCATGGCATCGATGTTGTCATGCACTTCAAACGACATGGTCTCCGGGTCAATCAGGAGAATGTACCGGCACCGCCCCAGGCGCGGGTCCACCGGCGCTTCCAGAGTCTGGCCTGTGGCCGTAATAGCGATTTTCATAGCCAACCTCTCAGTCCCACTCAAGCGTAGAGCGAGCTTGTGTTAGTTACCTGGCGAAGTGCCTTAATTTGCCTTGTTAGTTTCAAGGTCACGGAGTCTTGCTTCAATGTGCTCGAGTTCCCTCTTCAGGTCTTCCATCCGGGCTTTCAGCAGGTCGCTTTCCCTGCCGGCGAATGCTGACGTGGCTGGAGGTGCGGTCCCGGCCCCGGACAGATAGTAACCACACCGGGGCAAACCGCCTCTGCCTCTACCTACATAGGGCCAGGGTGGAGACCACCCTCTGAAGCCGAACCCCATTCCCCCTCCATAGCCGCCTCTCCAATAATTCCTGCTAGCCATTTTTAACCTCCTTTGACGGAATACTTATGGACCGTCTTTCCCGCCTCTCCGACGAGAATGTTTACATATTCTCCTGATGGGCCATGCCCTTTTCTCCCCCTGCCGCCGCGGCAATACCCGAACCCTGCCGGTAGAAGCGGAGCAATATCCCGCGTCTCGCAGGTCGGACATGTCTCGGGCAATGCCTTGACCAGCGCTTCAAATGACATTTCCCATTCGTGACCGCTGACGCACCGGAAGCGGCGCGATGCCATCTCAAACCGCCCGCCCTGAATCCTGATAGCTTTACCATTATGCAAGGCATCAGCCAGCTTGCGTCTGGCTGACTCCAGAATTCTCTGGAACGTCGGCCGGGAGACATTCATCTTCTCACCGGCCTGTTCCTGCTCCAGGTCCTCAAGGTCCCGGAGACGAATTGCCTCAAGCTCCTCTACCGAAAGGCGCACTTCTTCAAGAAGTCTCATTGGCACACCGGCCGGCTTAAAATAAGCCACATCCGGCATGAACGCTACCCGGCGACACTTAGGTGGCCTTGGCACGGTTGCCTCCTCCTGTTAGTTATGGGCATATGCTCATAATAGTATAGGCAACCGTTAAGGCTGTGTCAATATCCGGGCGCCGTGCTCTAGACAACAAGCTACCGCTTCAAAGGGAGCCTGAGAAAAAGGTGCGGGCACTGACCTGCTGACTAAAATTCAAGTAAGAGAGGACAGGTTCGGAAACGAAATCCCCGGGGATGCAATTACTGACTAAAGGCTCTTAACGTCATACTCTTTAGACTTGAGATATCGTTCAACTGACATTATTTCTGGATGCAATCTTTTGCAATTGGTCATGGCATCAAGCAGTTCTTTCGGGTATGGCGGACGTCCCCACTTCTCAAAACCAATTCTCATCCGATAGAACTCTTTTGCAAAAATCCGCATTACTAACCTGGGAACCGTCTTATACTTGAAATGTTCACCGTTACGGAGCTTGGCTAAAATCCGGCATAGTTCTTCTCCGGAGACGAAATCGCCTATCACATTTAATTCCGTCCCGATGTACTCATCCGGATGTCCAAATGCTAATGCCGCGAATATCCCGATGTCTTTGCAGACGATGTAAGGGACTTTAGCATCACCATCGACAAAACCTCTAACACTGCCTTGCTTTATCGGGAAAAACGGAAGACCAATGTTGTCCATGAATTGGAGCGGTTTGAGGAAAGTATATGATACCCTGCGTGCCCGGGCATATTCCTCAATCATCAACTTACTATCTACATGAGAGACGCCCGTTTTCTCTGTTCCGATGCTACCCACCGTGCTGAGCACCAGGTGCTTGACACCAGTCTGCAAACAGGCATCGATGATATTGTGCCCTTGTTTTATCTCGGCTTGAGGATTACATTTTTTGTAATCAGGTGACCAGGGTTGAGTCACTCCGAAAACACCATAAGCATTCTCAAAGGCTGGAATTAGTGACGACTTGTCGTCTAAGTCCGCCTTTCTCACCTCGACCCCTTTTTGTTTAAGGGCTTGAGAGCGGTCGCCGCTTGGATATCTGGAAAGGCCAATGATTTGCCAACTCTGACTATTTAGCAGACTCTGTACCACTGCCCCTCCCTGATTCCCGGTGGAACCACATACGACTATTGTCTTTTTATCCATAGTCTGGCGCTCCTTCCAACTCCTTGATAACGGCAGGTATGCCCTCCCTGTATGTCGGATATTTTAGCTTCCAGCCCAGTTCTTTCTTCGCCTTGGTGTTCCTGGATCTCTGGTTCATCGTCAGAGCCTCCAGCAAGACGCTTCCCAGCATGATGCCACCGAGCCACCTGGGGAAATGTTTCACCGGGGGTTTTCGTATTTGCCGGACTACGAAATTAGCCAACTCCAACATCGTGCAAGGCTCATCATCAGCAACCACAAATGACTGACCGACGGGCAGTTTCTCAACGATTAGACGGTAAGCCTCAGCAACATCGTCTACATGCACGAGCGACCAGACGTTTCTCCCGTCACCGAAAATCCGAAACCACCCTCTTTTCATATAGTCATAGACCGACTGCTTGAACCAGCTTCCGGGTCCATAAGCTCCGGTTATCATAACGGTGATCAAAGGTAGACGATGTTGCTGCTCCATTTTTTGCACATAGGGAACGCGCAGTTCCGCCAGCCTGCCATAGGCCTTATCAAGCCGGTAGGGTGACTTCTCATCCAACCAGCCATCCCCGCTATCACCTCGCAGCATGGTGCCTTCGGTGAAAATAACCGGCACCTTGTTAAACTGAACTACCGCCTCCAGCAGGTTCTTCGCCTGAATTAACGCACGCTCTCTATCCCGACGTACCCTTTTCATGGTGAATCTTCCCAAGAACGATGGACAAGCCGCATTAACTATCACTTCACAGCCTTTGATAGCTTCTGGTATCGTTTGCGGTTGCTCCAAATCGCCATATTTTGCCACCGCCCCCAGCCCCTCCAGAAAAGCGGCTTTCTCAGGCCTCCGTGCCAGTGCGGTGACATGATGTCCGCTTTGCACCAGGGTTCTCACTACTCTACTCCCAATGAACCCGGTACCTCCAAGAACGAAAACTTTCACTCTAGTACCCCCTTTCCCAGTTTCCTATCCCAAAGAAGTTCATCTTCATATCAGTAACCATAACGGAATAAGAGTCAAC
This sequence comes from Chloroflexota bacterium, assembly GCA_040753815.1. Classification (GTDB taxonomy): domain Bacteria; phylum Chloroflexota; class Dehalococcoidia; order GIF9; family JBFMDU01; genus JBFMDU01. Next base: position 46,391 of record JBFMDU010000010.1, on the reverse strand, counting down.
CCTACTATCCTTCCAGCCTCGACTTCAGGGCGCGGTAACCGCTGACCATCAGGCTCTCATGATTTCTCTCCAGAATGCCCTTCATAAGGGGCAGCTTAGCCAGAAAATTCACAATCGACTTTGGAGCCCCGCAATCCCAGTAAGCCGTCACCGCAGTTTCACCAGATTGAGATTCCAGTACCCACCTATAATCACCCTCCAAATCTCCCTATATTTCGAAGTGAATCAAACGGTGGTTGCAGGGTGGTGGCTGACGTCGAGAAACGTAATGCATAAGGCAGTCCTCCCTTTACCTCACAATCTGCTACTGAGCCGACTTTAAGTTTCGAGTCTGGTTCACTCACTGATACTCTCTTGAATTCTTGCCACCAGGCAGGCCAGGACTGCACATTAGTAAGTTCCGACCAGACTCTTTCGATTGGTGCAAGGAAGAACTAACTTGCGACAGAATATTTCTTACATTCGTCCATCCTACACGAACCGTACGAACCGTGATACAGGCATAGAAATTAAGGCAATCATCATTAATACAAAGTTGACCCGCTCTATCTTCCTGAACCTAGCAATCATGTCGTCTAGTTCATTGGCTTGCTCGGCATTGGGCTCGCCTTCACCGATACTGCGGTATATCTTGTCCATACGCAGCCCCTTAGGCATTAACAGGACGAAGCCAATGAGTGTGGCAACCACGGCCGCTATGGCTCCAATGAATATGGTCACTCCCCATCCGGTTGTTAGCAGTTTACTGATATCCCCTCCCTGCAGCCGGAAAGTCATCGCCACGCCAGTACCTATGACGATGATAAGGCTGACCGCATTGACAGGGGAGGCAACGCTTAATACCGACCGTATCACGCTCCGCTCAACCTTAGAGCCTAGACTATGGAGTTTAGGTAGTAGTATCAGGGTTGCGAAGATATACATACCTCCTACGTACACCCCAAAGATGATGTGCAATATCCGTAATGCTGCGTCCATTGCTGTTTCCTCCTTTGCAAAAAATTATCTATGATATGAGCTATGGTTACATCCCTTTCATCTCATGAAGATGCATCATCTTATCTCCAGCGTTTCCCGCGCACCCCAACCGCGGTTTTCGTCAAACAGGTCTATCCGCTCCGGGACAACGCGGAGAACCAGGTACATATCCTTGGCGAGATTCTCGGATGCCCCTGTTGGTAACAAGCCCTTCCAATCGTGGTTAGTCAACGGCCGGGCACTGCCTTTATATTGCAGCCAGCATAATGGGTCTCCAGGGGACGGGAGCACGACCAGAACCACCATCAGTACCTCTGGGTACGGCTCAACATAGTAGGCAATATCGGCCCAGCGGGGTACGAGGCAGTCCAGCTCCAGGTTCTTGACACGGTAGCGCACCGGCATGGTCCACGTACCCTCAGTGCCTGAACCAGTCAGTACACCCACCCTATTAGTCGAAAGGAAATTCCGCATCCGTTCTCGCAGGATATTCAACAACGAAAGCCTCCAATACTGACACTGGCTAAGTCATTTCCGGTCTTTGTCATCCTGAAGCCAGTCTAGCGATTGCCCAAAGGAGAGTCCTCATACGAAAGTATGAACTGGCTTTGTGAGAGGGTATGATTTTTCGCGGGTGGGGACTGAGGAGCGCTCAGACTATACCCAGGTCGCGAGCGCGAGCGGCAGCCTGGGTACGGGAGGTAACGTTCAATTTACGCAATATGCTGGTCACGTGGGTCTTGACGGTGGCCTCCGTGATAACCAGTTGGCCGGTGATTTCCCGGTTGCCGACGCCTTGAGCAATCAAGCGCAATACCTCGACCTCGCGGGCAGTCAGGGTCTCGCCGGTGTCGGGCACGTAAACCCGGCGCATTTCCACACTCTCACCGAATAGACCAAGCAACCGGGTAGCAAACGATGGATGAATCCCACGCTCCACTGCCAGCCGCAGCAACGGCACCATCATTTCGCCTTCGCGCAGAATCAAGCCGGGCATATCGCGCCGTTCGCAATCCGCAAGCACAGAGGCAAGCTCTAACACCCCCGCTTGCGGGCGTTTCCATACCAGATACAGGTGCGCAAGCAGTAATCGGGCGATGCCGAAAACAAGGCACTGCGGATTTTTGTCTTCAATGTTAATCGCAAATTGTAATGTGCGTTCGGCGTCAGGATAGCGTCGGTCACTCATCTCAAGCAATGCTCTCATCATCCCTCTGGATACCATTGCTTCAGGCAACTCTTGTCCCTCCCCGACAGCAGACATACGTCCATGGGTTATACGCGCCTGTTCCAGATTACCCTGCAGCCATTGCGCCCGGCCAATGTAATAGAGAATAGTAACCGTCCAGAATTTTAGAGGGGGCGTCTGTTCAACCCATGGCAACCGGGCTTGCCAGTGATGCTCAACCGCTGCGTATTCTCCGCGCGCTGACGAGACACCCATCAGCACCAGGTCGACTTCGCTATCCAGAAAGGGAAAACCGCCCAGTTGCTGACTAATACTGCGAGCTTGCTCTGCTTGCACGACAGCCTCATCCATCCGGCCGTGCAAGAAGTCGATGTATCCCAGAAGGGAATGAGCGCCTGCTTGTACCGGACCGATTCCTTCACCAAACCGGGCCAGCGCCTGGCGGCAATAGTGTTCGAGACGGCCGGTACCGCCGGGCAGCAGCGCTACATGAGCACGAAGTATCGGCGCCAGGAAACCGAACGTCTTTGCTTCCCCTGATTCCAGGGTAATTCGGAGAGCTCCATCCAAATCTACGTCTGCTTTTTCCCAATTACCCTCGTTGATCGATTGCCAGACCCTGGCCATTAGCAGATGCACCCGTCCGTGCGGCGGAAGCGGCAGAGCTAAAGCCTGACCAATAGACACGGCTTGACGCTCATAATCGTGTCCCTGGCTGGCAACATCCACCAGCCCCAGCAAAACTTCGCCCTGCCCCATCTCATCTCCGGCCATTTCAAAGCCGCGCCGGGCGCGTTCAAGCAGCGACGACGCCTGCTCCAAATCGCCGCGTTGGAGAGCGCAAACACCTAGGATGTAGATTAGACGTGGATGCATCTCTCGAACAGAAACAGGAAGGGATTCAATCCAACTGCGCAGGGTATGTGAGAATCCGTCATCCAACAACTGCTCACCGACTTGCTCCATCCTTTTAGCTGCCTGCTCCCAGAAGCCTGCCGCCAGATAGTGCGAAATGGCGCGCGCCGGATTGGTCTCGGCTTCCGCAGCTCTCCGATGTAGTTCAGTAACTCGCTCCGGCATATCACGCATCAGCCGCCGGCGCAGGAATTCGGCAAAAAGGTGATGGTAACGATAGCTTTTGCCCGCCTCGTCCATCGCAACCAGGAAAAGATTACGCCGGTAAACATCTTCAAGCATAGCTGTGGTATCACTCCGTCCCGTGACAGCCTGGCACAGACCTGGGGTAAGCTCGGGCAGTATAGAAGTCTCCAGTAGGAAAGTACGTACAGCTGTGCTCTGACGGGCCAGCACCTCATCAGCCAGAAAGTCGAAAACATGCGTGCTGGTTTGAGCCAGGCGGTTAATGAAGGCACCACGCTCGGTAGACGCCGGGATCCGGCCAAGCGAATTAGCCAGAAGGCGCAGACCTGCTGCCCATCCCTCGGTACCAGTGTATAGCATTGATAGTTCTTCCGGAGTAAGACCCATGTGCATCTGACCATTAAGAAAGGCTGTGGTTTCATCAGGGGTGAAACGCATCTGGTGTAGACGCACCTCGGCTAGTTGTCCTCGAGCCCTCAGGCGAGCCAGCGCCAGGGGCGGGTCATGACGAGCCGATACGACCACATGCATTTGAGGTGGCAGGCGTTCCAGAAGATAATCTAATGCGACGTAGACCGTTGGCTCGGTGACCAGATGCAGGTCATCTAATATCAGCACAAGGGAGTCAGATTGAGCGTCAGCAAAGTCGTTGATCAGTGCTCCGATGACCCGCCGGACATCGGCTCCTGGGGCAGGCAGGCTAGTAAGCAGAACTTGCGACCTCGTTCCGCAAGCAGGAACTGGACGCTGAATGGCAGCGACGACGGCCCCTAGGAACCGGGCCGGGTCATTGTCTTCCTCGTCCAGCGAAAGCCAGGCTGTAAGAAGCTCCGGGTACGAATCAACGAACTCGGCAAGCAAGGTTGTCTTACCATAGCCAGCAGGAGCGGACATCAGGGTCAGAGGATGCGAGACTGCGGCGTCATGAAGTGCCGTAAGCAATTGCTTACGCTGGATGATGTCCTTACGAAGCCGCGGTGGGTGCAGCTTTGTCGCTGTCAACCACTTCACATCGGCGCTATTCTCTGGTTGCATCTTCACGTCCGTTCGGGGTACAAGGCCGTGCGTAATAACCAGTCAATAAAGCCAAACGTTATCACTGGTACCGTAATTATATAATACGCGTACGTGTTGCGCGGCATGCCGGCACTGGGCTACCATATGGCGCTTTTCCCGCCCCGGCATGGGGTATAATGAGCCATGGCAAAGCGGAGCGGCCCCGACATGAACAAAGCAGCCCTCAAAGAACGAATCAGAGAAGCCATCGACCAGCGCCGACAGGAGCTTATCGATATCAGTCTGGAGCTCCACCGCAACCCGGAGCTGTCCTTCCAGGAAACAAAAGCCTCAGCGCTCCTCTCCGGCTTTCTCGAAAAGAACGGCTTTACGGTCGAGCGCGGCATCTGCGGCCTGCCCACCGCCTTCCGTGGGACTTACGGTTCGGGCAAACCATCAATTGCCATCCTCGCCGAATACGATGCTTTACCCCAGGTGGGCCACGCCTGCGGCCACAACGTCATCGCCGCCGCGGCTGTGGGCGCCGGCATCGCCGGCAGGCTGGCTGTCGATAAATACGGCGGCTCTGTGGTCGTTATGGGCACGCCGGGTGAGGAAGGCGGCGGCGGGAAAATCATCATGGTGGAGCAGGGCGCCTTCAAAGACCTCGACTGCGCCATGATGGTCCATCCCAGCCGGCGCGATTCGGCCATGACCGAAGCCCTGGCGGCAATCGGCATCAAGGTGGAATTCTTTGGGAAAGCCGCCCACGCCGCTTCCGACCCCGAAGCCGGCATCAACGCCCTGGAGGCCCTCATCTTATCCTTCAATAATATCAACTCCCTGCGCCAGCACATTGGAGAGAAGGCCCGCATCCACGGCATCATCAAGGACGGCGGCGCCGCGCCGAACATCGTCCCCGACTACTCCTGCGGCGTCTTTCTGGTCAGAGCGCCCAACATGAATTATCTGGAAAATCTCAAAACCCGCGTTCTCGACTGTTTCACCGGCGCGGCGCTGGCCACCGGCGCCCGGCTTGAATACTCCTGGAATGAAAGGCTCTACGCCTCAATGAAGAACAGCCTGACCCTGGCTCACCTGTTCAGCGCCAATATGGAGGCCATCGGCCGTAAAATCGACCCCTCCCTGCCGCGGCTGGGCATGGGCAGTACCGATATGGGCAACGTCAGCCAGGTGGTGCCGAGCATCCACGGCTGGGTGGCCATCGCACCGTCCCATGTTTCCGAACATACTCCAGAGTTTGCCAAAGCGGCAGCCTCCGAGGCCGGCCATAAGGGCCTCATCGACGGGGCCAAAGCGATGGCCATGACCGTCGCCGACCTCTTCGCTGAGCCGGAGCTTTTCACCAAACTGCGCTGGGAACACGCCAACCGCAGTGACTGAAAGCGGCATTTCCTGACCGCTCCGGTGCCGGGTTTACCTTAGAACTGTCAATCCCGGGGGTTAAAATGAAAGAGTACCAGCTTATTATTGTTGGAGGCGGGCCGGCGGGGTTGACCGCGGGCATCTACGCCGGACGCGCCCGGCTTTCGACCGTCCTCATCGAGCGGGAAATCCTCGGCGGGCAGATAACCTACACGCCGCTCCTGGAGAACTATCCGGGCTTCCCCGAAGGCGTCTCCGGCAATCAAATAGGGGAACTGATGGAAAAGCAGGCGCGCGCCCAGGGTATCGAAATCGTCCTCGACGAGGTGACCGGCCTTGAGGTGAAGCCGGAAGGCAAGCTGGTGAAGACGGCCGGCGAGACTTATAAGGCCAGCGCGGTCATCCTGGCCGGAGGTTGCCGGCGCGTGCTCATCAACGCGCCGGGGGAAAAGGAACTAACCGGCCGCGGCGTCTTCTACTGCGCCACCTGCGACGGTCCCATGTACCGGAATAAGGCGGTGGCAGTGGTCGGCGGCGGTGATGCCGCCATCACCGAGGCCCTTTACATGACCAGATTCGCCTCGTCAGTAACGGTCATCCACCGGCGCAACCAACTCCGGGCGAGCAAAGTCCTCCAGGAACGGGCCTTTGCCGAGCCGAAAATGAAATTCGCCTGGGACTCGGTGGTAAAAGAGGTAAAGGGTGATAAAATGGTAACCGGCGTCACCCTGCAAAACGTCGTCACCGGCCAGACATCGCAGATTGAGGTGAACGGAGTGCTGGTGGCTATCGGCCATATCCCCAATACCGAGTACCTGAAAGGCATCGTGGACCTGGATGAGGCCGGGTATATTATCACCAGTGAAATGATGGCGACGAACGTCCCCGGCATCTTTGCCGCCGGCGATATCAGGCATAATTCGATAAGGCAGGTAGCCTCGGCGGCCGGGGACGGCGCCACCGCCGCGGCCGCCGCCGAACGGTATATCAGCGAAGCGAAATAGGGGATTGAGACACATGAAAGTCATCTTTGTCACCGATGTCGCCAACCAGGGCAAAGCCGGGGAGATCAAGGAGGTCGCCGAAGGCTTCGCCCGCAACTATCTTTTACCTAAAGGACTGGCCGTCATCGCCACGCCGGGCAAGGCCAAGGAGGCCGAGCTTTATGCCAAACAGGTGGCGGCCCGGCGCGCCCGCACCGAGTCCGAATTCGCCAGACTGGCTTCTGAAATCGAGGGCAAAGAGTTCAGGTTCACCGCCCGGGCCGGCAAGAACGAACGTCTCTACGGCGCCATCACCAATGCCGATATCGCCGGAGCCATCAAGAAACTGACCAACGTCGAGGTTGACAAGCGCAAGGTGGACGTAGGCGAAGCCCTCCGCCAGCTCGGTGTCCATGATGTCACCCTTAAGTTCTCCAGGGACATCCAGGCAAAAATCAAGGTAATTATCGAAGCCGAAAAAGAAGAGAAGGCATGACGCAGGAAAAACTGCCGCCCCATGATGTTGAAGCCGAAGAGGCCGTAATCGGTTCTTTACTTGTCGATGGGGAAGCCATCCACGAGATTGCGCCCGACCTGAAACCGGATGATTTCTTCTCCGAAAAGAACGGGTGGGTCTATGCCGCCTGTCTCAACGTCTACCAGCGCAATGAGGGCATCAACGAGGTCACCATCGGCCAGCAGTTAGCCCACGACGAGAAGCTGGACAAGGTCGGCGGCGCCGCTTATCTGGCCCATCTCGTCTCCAAGGTTCCGGACCCGTTCCACATCAAGTACTACGCCGATATCGTGGCCCGGCTTTCCCTGATGCGGCGGCTCATTGAGGCCGGCGGCAAAATCGCCCGTGTCGGCTACCGCGCCGACCCCGAGGTGGACGCCGCCCTGGCCGAGGCTGAGGATGCCCTCTTCCAGGTGCGCAAACGCAGTCCCACCGATTTCATCCCCCTCAGAGACATCCTCGGCGAGTACTTCGAGCAGGCGGGCGCCGCCCGCCGCGCCGAGGAAATCGCCCGCATCAGCACCGGTTTCCATGCCCTCGATGACTTTTTAGGCGGTCTCCAGCGCTCCGACCTCGTCATCGTGGCCGCCCGTCCCACCGCCGGCAAGACCAGCCTGGCCCTCACCATCGCCCGCAATGCCGCAGTCAACCAGCGGGCACACGTCGCTATCTTCAGCCTGGAAATGTCGCGCGATGCCGTCGGCCAGCGCTTTCTATCCGCCGAGTCATTGGTTGATTCCAAGCGACTACGCCTCGGCGGTTTTAGCGAGGTCGAAGAGGCCCAGGTAATGGAGGCCAGCGGCATTCTTTCCGAAGCCCCTATCTTCATCGACGATACCCCGATGCTGAGAATAATGGAGATGCGGGCCAAGGCCAAGCGCCTCCATTTCGAACAGCGCGTCGACCTGCTGGTGGTTGACTACCTGCAATTGATGCAGAGCGACCGGCCCACCGAGAGCCGCGTCCAGGAAATCAGCGAAATCACCCGCACCATGAAGGCCGTGGCCCGTGAGCTCAACGTGCCGGTCATCGCCGTCTCCCAGCTCAGCCGCGCCCCGGAAGGCCGCATGTCGCACATCCCGCAGTTGTCCGACCTCCGCGAAAGCGGCTCCATTGAGCAGGATGCCGATGTCGTCCTTTTCATCTACCGCCCGGAGATGTATTACAAGAGTCCCGAGGACTGGGCCAAGTTTCACGACCTTGAGCAGAATCCTTACCCCAAAGGTATCGCCGAAATCCACATCGCCAAGCACCGCAACGGCCCGACGGGCGTCGTCAGCCTGCGTTTCCAGAGCTACACCGCCAGCTTCACCAACCTGCCGGCCGAGGTCGGCGCTCAGGAAGTCTGATGGGTACAAAAAGCTTCGGCGGCTTCCCGCCGCGGGCGGACTATTCCGCCATCCCGACTTTACTGCTCACCGGGGTGATGTCCGAAATCAAGGACATCGCCGAGCTGAAGGTCACCCTGTATGTGGTGCAGGCAATTTATCATAAGAAAGGCTACCCGCGGTTCGTCACCTTCGGGGAACTGGAGAGCGACCCCGTCCTGCTTAACGGGCTTGAAGACGGCGCCGGAGCGTCGGCTGAGGTCTTGAGGCAGGCCGTCGACCAGGCGGTAGCGCGGGGCACACTCATCAGGGCAATGGCCGGGGCACAGGAGTTCCTGGTCGTCAATGACGAGGCCGGGCGGCGGGCATTGCCGCGGCTGGCCGGCGCCGCAACGGCAGTCCCGAAGGCACCGGCCGCCAGGGAGACGCCTCCAGCCAGGCCCAATATCTTCACGCTATACGAGCAGAACATCGGCATGCTGACGCCGATGATTGCCGAAGAACTGCGCGCTGCGGAGGCGGAATACCCGGAGCAGTGGATAGAGGACGCCTTCAAAGAGGCCGCGGCGCTGAACAAGCGCAACTGGAGATACATCGCCCGGATTCTGGAGAACTGGGCGACTCAGGGTAAGGAAAGTGGAAAGCCTGGGGGATATCCTAAAAAACGGGCCCGGCCCGAAGACTACTACAAAGGCCGCTTCGGGCACCTCGTCAGCCGCTGACCGCCGGGCCGGAAGAGACGTCTGCCCCATCTGCGGCGGGGCCGAGTTTGTCCACCCGCTGACGCGGTCGGGCAAGCCCGACTATGCCCGCGTTGTCCCGTGCCGCTGTGTCAGGGAGCGCATGGAGAAGGAGCGCCTGGCAACCCTGGAGCGGTTGAGCAACCTGGGGACTCTCACCCGCATGACCTTCGATACCATTTCACCCCAGGGCCGCCGCGGCGATACCGCCAACCAGCAGAAATTCACCAAAGCATTCGAGGCGGCTAAAAGCTTTGCCGCCCGACCTGAAGGCTGGCTGGTCTTCCTTGGCCCGGCCGGCTCGGGCAAGACGCACCTGGCCGCGGCCGCGGCCAATGAGCGATTAAGGCAGGGCCAGCCGGTCTTCTACATCAGCAGTGCCGACCTCCTGGACCACCTGCGGCGCGCCTCAAGCCCGGGCGCCGAGACACCCGAGGACCTTTTTGACCAGGTAAAGAATACCCCTCTGCTCGTCCTCGATGACCTCAACCTGGAGACGGCCACCGCCTGGGGACGCGAGAAGGTGGAGCAGTTGCTCAATCACCGCTTCAACGCCCGGATGCCGACCATCATCACCGCCGACCGGCCGCTGGAGGAGCTTGACGAGCGGCTCTGCGCCCGGCTCGGCGATACCGAGTTCTGCAAGGTCTTTGCCCTGGAGGATAACCCGGCCACGGTGCTGGAACAGCTTGACAGCATGGGCCTCCAGCTCCTGCGGAGCATGACCTTCAAATCGTTCGACCCCAGGCGCATGAACCTGCCGCCGGAACAGCGACAGAACCTGGAGCAGGCCTACCGGCTGGCCATGAACTTCGCCGAATCGCCGCAGGGCTGGCTGGTGCTCCAGGGAGAGAGCGGCTCGGGCAAGACGCACCTGGCCGCGGCCATCGCCAACTACCAGCTTGAGGCCGGCCGGTCGGTGCTGTTCATCCCAGTCTCCGACCTTCTTGACCGCTTCCGTGCCGCCTTCAGCCCGGAAAGCAAGGTGTCTTATGACGAGCTGTTCGACAGGGTGAAGCAGTCGCCGCTCCTGATACTCGACGGGCTGGAGGGGCAGTCAACGACCTCCTGGGCGCAGGAGAAGCTCTACCAGCTCCTCAACTACCGCTACAACGCTCAACTTCCGACGGTCATCACCACCCGCCTCACCATGCAGGACATGGTTGACATGGACGACCGCATCGGCTCCCGCATGGCCGATACCCGCTTCAACATGGTCTTTCCCATCATCGCCCCGAACTACCTGGCCGACCTCAAGCCGCGCAAGAACAATAACATGCCCCCGAGGCGGGGTCGGCGGGCGGGGTAGGGGGTGGGCACATTGGAAAGAATGCTATCTAACAGGGTGTGCAATTTATGAGGGCAGGTCAGGAATTTGATGGGCATTGTGAATCAGAGTATTCCTAAGGAAGTAATAGAGCACCTGATTCAGGGTGAAAATGTCGAATTCAGCCTAAAGTTTAAAGAGACTATTCGATGTATATTACTGCTGATAGACTAATCATCAAAGCCGGAAAAGATTTCACATCGAAGGGAGGTTGAGTATGCCAGGTCCAAAAGAGCCATTTCTTAAATTTGGCCTAATTTGTGAAAAGGTACTCGTTGAAAAAGATAACGTCCTTACCATTGTCCGAATCATCGACAGATTCGAGATTATGGCAGAAGGACAAAATCCACCTGAGGATATGCCACCGACTAGAATTCTCACAACTTTTACTATGGCTTGGGTAGGTGGCTTAGGTAGCCACTCCGCAGCGTTTAGCGTCATTACACCTACTGGTGAGGTACGTAAGAGTCGTCGAAACTTTCCTTTCCACCTAGATACGCTAACACAAACGCACAGTATAGTGACTGGGGCAAGAGTTAATCTGTCTACAGCTGGCACATATTGGCTAGAGTTCTTGTTAAATGACGTGCCAAAAGGCAGAATCCCATTTCTGGTGGTGTATAAAAGACAACAGACTAGTAACTGAGGTTATCTCTAAGCGGTTACTGGAACTTTAACCTCAGTTACATCCCTAGGATTCGATAGGGTGCCTGTGGCATGCGTAGGAGGGGTCAATTGATAAATCTTAATACTCGGTTTTATATTAGAAGGCCTTACGGATTCCAAAGCCGCCAAGCTGGCTCTATAGATATCAAAGTCATCCCTGGAGCCCTCTTCCATTTCGTGCAGGTAAAGCTGGATTCTCGACAAGGTGGACTTCTCCACTGTCATTTGTGGCGTTTGCCTCAATTCAAACAGCAAGTCTGCAACCTGCTCCCCGAATTCAGCCAAATTCGTACGGCCACTTACAAAGGACTCCAGCAAATCAACAGTTTTCTGGCTTATCATCTTTATCTCGTAATATTAAAGGGTCGAATCCTAACTAGACGTGACTATTAGTATACTCTGACTGATATGACGAGTCAAAAGTTACCGAAAGCTAAACTCAAGGATTTATTAAAATCACACGGACTTCTCAAGGGTATCGACTCCGGGCAATATTCTGAAGTGATTCAGGATAATCAACCATCGAAAAGTGTCCCCCACGGCCGTAGTATTATTGTCTCCTACTACGACGGTTCTCGGTACATCTGTACGAAGCATGAACTTATCGATGATCGTGGTCAATGTGTCCATCAGGATGTGGAGGATGTGGTAATTAGTGGAATCAGATATAAGAGACAGTAACCAGTTCAAAGGGCTACCTTAGAAAGGCAGCCCTTATGGCACCCTCGTTTCCCCGACTTCTTATAGCTAAAAGGGGTACTATATAAAAAGGAACCTTTATTTACTCCAGCCGGATAGTGCAATCCCCCACGTTACCGATCCCGGCGGATGTTTAATTACCGGAAACGTAGGACATTTTGTTAAGACTTTACGCTTCTTGGGTAATCACTGCTGCTAAGGCCATATGCGCATGATTGGACTCACATGCCGGTGTTTGTGCAGAGGTAACCGGCTAACCCGGCATCAACCCTTTTCACCATCATAGCAATCTCCCCTACAGCGAAGCCATCCCCGCCATGACCACCCGGAGCACCCAGCCGTTAGCGGCGTGGAGGTACAGGACCAGGCTCATCAGGTAATCGTCGTGGCCCTCGGACGGGTCAACAACACGCAGTGATGCCATTTCCGTTGGAGCGAATCGCAGTTGAAAGGCGGAGTTCGATTACCTCTTGACACTTACGGCATTATGTTATATTTTATATGCCATAGATAGGCGTAACAAATGATTAACGGCAGTCATAATATAACACGAACTCCCCCAGGAAAGGCCGAGCTGCGGCTTCTTGCCCGTTTAGCCCACCTCGCTACCTTCTCCATCGCCGACGCTCGGGAAGCTCTCGGCCCGGAAAAGTCGCACACCGCCGCACAGGTCCTCGACCAGTTACGGCAAAAGGGGTGGATTGAACGTCTGAAACGAGGGCGGTACGCGGTAATCCCTCTTTCCTCCGGCGACACACGTTCCCCCCAGCTCCATGAGTTCGTCATCGCCATGGAACTCGTTACCCCCGCCGCTATCGCCTACCTGTCAGCCCTGAACCATCACGGCCTGACCGAGCAATTGCCCTCTATCGTTTACGTCGCTACCGACCACCCGGTCCGGCGGCCGGTCAGGCATTCTCTGGGTTTCAGCTTCCGCATTGTCTCCATCCGGAAGGAAAAGTTCTTTGGCATCAGTAAGGCCTGGATTAACGAACAGCCATTCATGGTTACAGACCGAGAGAAATCAGTCATCGACGCATTTGACCTCCCGGAGAAAGCTGGCGGTATTGGCATTGTCGCTTCAGCGCTCCTTCAACACTGGAGCGAACTGGACGAGTCCCGCCTCCGGGACTACGCCGCCAGAATCGGCAACTCCGCGGCCGTCAAGCGTCTCGGCTTTCTCATGGAAACGTACAGCCTCGGCGACGCTGAAGCTCTTCGCTCCTCTGCAAAGCTCGCCTCCGGTTATCCCCGCCTTGATCCCACCTTGCCGCCAACCGGGAAATTCAATCGGCGCTGGGGGCTTCTTATTAATGCCCGGGTGACCGGATGATAACCACTGCCGAACTCCACCGTGCTGCAAGCAGAGAAGGCCTGCGGTTCGACCAGGCCGAGAAGGACTATGTCATCCTCCTCATCCTTTCCGCCCTGGTCAGGACACTCAGCGAAAGCGCCCAATGGGTGTTCAAAGGCGGCACCTGTCTGAGACACTGCTATTATGCCGGCTTCCGGTTTTCTGAGGATATTGATTTCTCATGCCGCTCCGGAAAAGATAATGCCCCGGCAAGCGCCTCAGTATTGATACGGACAGCACAACTCGTACAGAATGAGTCGGGTCTGGAGATGGCGGTCAGCGATGCCCAGCAGTCCGCCGGTCAGGAGCAACTGGAGATAGCTGTTCACTACTCGCGGGGCGGCCTCCGCCGACAGGGGCTCCCAGCCGTCAGAGTCCACCTCACCTTCGATGAGCCGGTCCTTGTACCGCCCCCCCTCCGTAGGGTCCAACCGCCTTATACTGAACCATCCCCGTTCCCGATTGCCTCATACAGTATTATCGAAATCGTGGCTGAGAAAATGCGCGCGCTCATCCAGCAACAGGATAAATGGCCGCGTCCACGCGACCTTTATGACCTCTGGTTCATCCTGTGTCATAAGGCGGAAAGACTACCGGCCGCAGAACTACAGGACCTCTTCGCTCGTAAATGCGCCGTCAAGAATATCACCCCCGACCTGCGTCTTCTTATATCTGACGCTCTTAAGGAATGGAACCGTCGGGCCTGGAAAAACCAGCTTGCGCCGATGATGAAAAATGCACCGGAATACGAAACGGTCTGGAACGAATGGGTACATACCTGCAGGGGGTTGATGTTTGCCTCCTGAAATTAGCTGATTTGTCGTTTTCGCCGCATCTCTTTACATAATGACGCGCTTATGACAATATTGATTTGAATAACACGCAAGGAGGCAGCATGGCAGTCAAGGCGAAGGCACCGGCCAAAAAGACAGCGGCAAAGAAAGTTACGGTTAAGAAGGCCCCGGCCAGGAAAGCATCCTCAAAAGCGTCCAAATTCGTCTGCGGCACCTGCGGGCTGACGGTCGCCGTAGATGACTGGGGCAACATGGCGGTCGGCGAGATTATCTGCTGTGAAAAACCGATGAAGGCCAAAAAATAAGGAGTCTCTTTTATGGCCGCGAAAAAGGCGATAACGGTCAAAAAGGGCAAGAAGACGGCGCTCAAGAAGGGGGCCGTTTATTCCTGCGTTGAGTGCGGCGCGGTACTGCGCATCGACGAGACCGGAAGCTGTGACTTCGTCGACTGCCTCGTCTGCGCCTGCGGCGCTCCGATGAAGGCCAGGAAGTAAAGCCTACCCCGGCGTCGGCGGCGGGCTTACCTTAAACGGAATGCGGGCCATTTCGGTCCCGTCCAGGAGCAGATGGGCCGAGTATGAGCCGTACCTGGGGAACTCAACGCCGTTAAACTCAAGGGCAATCCTGGCTACGGTCTCAACGCCTTCCTTGGGTCTTGGCACGGGCAACGGTCCCTGGATGGCCGGGATGACGTCCTGGCCGTCCTCATCAATCAGGTTTACCGTCAGCTTTTTCTCCCCGGCTTCCACCGAGCTTGCCCGGAACTGCGCCACCAGATAGAAGAACCGGTGCTTGGCCGGGACCTTCGGCGCGTAGATGACCTCAAAGCCAATGCCCATGGCATTGACCTTGCCCGTCACTTCGGCATAATCGCAGATAAAAGCATAGTCCAGCTTCATGCAAGACCTCCATAAGGCATCTTGAGACCTGAAAACTCCTCCCGGAACTCATCAAACGTCATCTCTTCCCCGCTGGCGCGAAAGACCCGCCAGCCGCTGGACGAGCCAACCACCACCGCCACCGGCCGCTTGACGGCGACGAACGACAATCCCCCGCGGCGGCCGTCACAACACACGACCTGCTCAAACACCCGCACCACCGTCACACCGGCGACCGAGACCGGAGCCTCAGCCCTGATTTCACACTTACTTTCGACCATGCGACATCACCACCCGGTAAACTCGAAACGCCGGCGGCGATAAGGCCAGCTTCAACGCGGCGCCGACTACCCGTACCGGCCAGAGCCTGAGGACGCCGCTCGATGCGCCCTCAAAAGCCGCTCCATTGAAGACAGGTTGAATGCTCACCCGTCCCGGGGCAAGCTGGTAAAGCATCACCGAAGCCGGGCCGGCATAAGCGAAGAGCATGCCGGTATCGTATGGGTCGTCAAGTCCGGCCCGCAGTTCCAGACGGAAATCACGGAACTCGAAGCTGTGAATGAGGTCGCGGAAGAACCGCCCGACCTGTGGAAAAAGGCCGCGCGTACGGAGAATCGCCAGCACCGAGCGTCCGGACGGGCCCCGTTTCCCCGGCCGTCGCTCGCGTCTTCGCTCCGGCGCCCGCTTTCCCACCTTTTTCACGGCGCGCGGCAGGTCCCAGCCGACACGCTCGAAGAGCCATAAGACTTTTAGCTTAACCCTGGCCCGGCGGCCATGCCACTCCGCCTCATACGAAAGCGCCAGTGGAATCGAGAGGCAGATGACAGCAAGCGCAATCAGGCCGAATAAGACACCGACAACCCACGCCCACCACAACTCAGCTTACTCTTCCTTGTCCTTCTTTTTCCGGGAAGCCTTGTCCACCATATCGGGTATCTCCTGAACAAGGTCGCCGATAACGCTGGACAGGCCGCCGCGGATGGACTCCACCCGCACGCTGTCTTTATCAATGACAACCACGGCAATCGGTTTTACGCCGCCGCCACCGCCGGTACCGAGCATGCCGCCTTCACCCCTCGCCTTTTCCTCGGACTTGCCCGAGCCGCCGCCAGCACCAAAGCCAAAGCCAAAGGCGATTAACGGTATCAGCGTTTTGCCCTCAACGGTAACCGGCTCCCCGACCACCGCCTTGGTGCTGAGCATCTTCTCGATTTCGCCTAAAGTTGTTTTGACCAGACCAATCACATCTTCCATGTCGCGTCCCTCCTTCAGACCGATAGTAACATGACCACCCCGCCCCCGGCAACCACCCGGATGGGTTCAGTACAGTACCTAACCATGTGTTAGAATTGAAGTGTCGCGGGAAGCGCGGGTCCGGTCTCGTAAGTCGCTAGTTGAGAAGACATGCACATGACCAAAATCTTGATGTCGTTGTTGTTGCTTACAGGACTGCTTATATCTGCCTGCGACTTCCCCGCCGCCGATTCTCAGCCAGCCGGCCTGCCCTACACCGTGAGGATAACCGATGGTCAGGGAAACACTACATCTGACTATGACACCCTTGTCGGGTCTGGAATAAAGGTACGCACCAACAATGTCACCGTAGCGGTCGAGGACTCCAGGGGTGCCCTGCCATTCAGCGTCGCTCTTAATCCCGAATTTGGCTTTGTGTATTCCCCAGCCCAGCTACCAATAAGTCAGACCGGACGCTTCGAACTTCAATCCCGTACCAACCAATTGCACATATATGTCTGGAATAGGGCGCAGACCGAGATAGTCGGGAAGACGTTGGTGTACATCTACTACGTCAGTCCTGCTCCAGTGACGGTCGCTATAAAGCCAGAAATACTGGACGGCGTCGTGAACGAGTTCTATACCTTTAGGGCATCCGCCGGAGGAGGTGGTGCCGGTATGTGTGAATGGCGGCTGGATGGCGAACTTTTAGCCAAGAGCACTTCTGGTCTATTAAATACGAGTTTTGGCAAGCCGGGCGACTATGTGCTGACTGTTCATGTCACAGATCCATCGTGGGGCGAAGATGTAGGAATTGGAACATCAAAGATACGCATCAAAGCTGCCTCAGGGGTATCGCCCACACCATCTTCGACAGTTGCGCCGCGCTCTAGTCCGACGCCCATGGACCTGGGAACGTACACCGATAGTTCGCTCTACTACTCGATTCCCTTTCCCAAAGGATGGAAGAGGTCGGAGACCGCGACGGGACAGGTCACCTTTCAGAACGAAGACGCCTCCGGAGTTCTGATACTGAACCCTATTGAGGATATCTCCGGCAGTTTTCCTCGTACCACGCAGCAACTTATACAAGCCGCCAAAGAGCGAATCCCAGGTATCAGTGGCTTCACGACGAACAAGTGGACTTCAATGGAGACAACTGGCATCTATCGCGGGCAACGCATCGAGTACAGCTACATCGCATCGGGGGCCAGTTACGTCGGTCGAGGGATTGTCCTGCTCGGCGGTGCCTTCACCTTCACAGTTCTTGCGGAGAACGAGGAGTTGCGGGTAGACCTCGGCAGATTGCTGGATACCTGTGTAAACGGCTTCAACGCTCCGAGAATCGCCTATGGGCAGTACACTGACAAAACCAACGGTGTAAGCCTGAAGCTACCGACAGGATGGGTTGGGCTGGTGACCGGCCAGTCATCACCGGCATTGCTTTTACGAAGAGGCTTTGATGTTGGCACGCTCAGCGTGGACCGTAGCGACCGGGCGACGTCCGCTGCCAGTCTCGTTGGCGCAACTATCGCCTCCTTGAATGTGCGGCCCGATTTCCAGGTAATATTCGAAGGTGAAATTACCATGGACACGGGAGCGAAGGGATACCAGAAGGAAATCCTGTTGAAAGAATGGGCTGTCCCCAGTCATCTGTTGCCATATCTTCCCGAGCCATCAGACCTGTTTCCAAACTCATCTCTTGGTATCTCTGTTGTCGGGATCGTGCGCGGGGGTGACGGCGCCATCCTGGTCGTTTCGCGGGTAATCTATCCCCTTGAAGGAACAATTCAGGTTATGGACCCCATCTTCATGAGCCTCTCGTTGCAGTAAACATCTGTCCCTGATAGTCTCTCATGTTAGGTCTTGGTGGACTTGCAATGGTTGACACCGGCTTTTCTCTCGTCCATGTCTTTATAGATGACCTGCACCCGTAGTTGTTCATCCGGCTAGCAACTTCATTGCCGTAAGAAGCTGGCTGTCTCCACTGGCGCTTATCTCTTCCGGGGTCATTTTCTTTTCGGAAACTGGTTTCAGGCTCACCACGCCCTCTGGGAGCGTGGCCGTTATATCGGGCGTGAGACCCTGATGCCACAGGCTCCGGCCGGATGGCGTTAGCCATAGCTCAAATCCCAATAGAAGTGCTGAACCGTCGGTAAGAGTGAATTGGCGCAGTATGGTACCGGTGCCGGCCGTCGTCTCCCCAACCAGCGTGGCCCGGCCCGAATCCTGTAAAGCTGCTGCCATCACTTCAGCGCCGCTGGCGGTTGCTCTATCGACCAGTACAACCAGCGGTGTGGTAGCGGCCGAGGTGGTGTCAGGCTTCACCGGAATAGCCTTGATAGTCCCTTCGGCACTTTTTCGTAGCATCACATTGCCGGTTCCGATGAACTCGCTTGTTGCTCCAACCACTTCATCGTACAGCCCTCCGGAATTGCCTCTCAAGTCAAGTACAATACCCTTCGTGGCGGCAGGCCCTATTTTATCAATAGCTGAATTCAGTTTATCTGCGGTGCCTTTGGAGAATGCGGCAATCCTCAAATGGGCTATCTGGCTCCCCGGGAGGATTGCCCAGCTCACCGTTTCGATTGCCAGTCGGGCTCTTGCCAGAGCTACCTCCCTGGTCTCTTCACCAGAGATAACAGTAAGTATGACCGACGTTCCTGCTGGCCCGAGTACTCGCCTAGCGTCAGCTGGAGTCACGATTGGCTGTCCGTCTATCGCTATCACCTGGTCTCCTGGCTTAAGGCCCGCCGCCATCGCAGGAGAACCATCAAGAACGCCGACCACTTCAACCCGGCCCGGTACATAGCGCACCTCAATCCCAATGCCCTCATATTGTCCACTCGCGTGGTCCTTTCGATATCTAACGTCCTCAGGTGTGAGGAAGGCGCTGTGGCCAGTATCGCCCAAAGAAGTCAGCATACCCTCAATAGCCCCATAGGCTAGCCGGGTCGGTTCAGTCGCTTCCCGGTCAACATACATCGTCCTTGTTATACTCCAGGCTTCGTCAACCAGGCGCAGTCCGGTAGCACTATCAATCCCACCCCCACCGTATAAAAAGTACTTCTCTAACGTCGCTCCAAGAAAGATTCCAGCCACCAGCATAGCTATGGAAAGGCCTGCCAGAAACGAAATACGTAGGGCTTTCATACCCCTAACCTCCGGTCAAACGGTCTCCGTGTAGCTTTTGCATCCCGAGTCCGCTATGACTTCAAGTCTGTTGTCAGAAATTCGTCACGGGCTGATACTGCAAAGATTACCGCCGGGATGCCGCAAGGGAAAAAGACGAGAGTAGAAGCTATTGACCCGGCGAGGACAACAGGCCATTTTGCCTTAGTAAAAGCGAGAATACCCCCAATAACCGCCAGCGCTCCAAGCAGAGCAAATATGACTCCTTGTACATCGCCGATCAAAGATGCCATACTGGCAAACGAAGGGGAGATGTCGGCTATTCCCGGGGTAGCAGGCGACCTGGGGAAACTACTGCCAAGAGACTGGAGTACGGGATCGCCAAAAGTCAGCTGCGCCGCCCAGAGGAAGGCAAAAGCGCCGGATATGATTGTTAAAATTCCTGCGAGCCTGGAGTTGTTCCTTGAGACAGTACTCTCCAACGCTGGCGACGGTTGCGGCAGTCCGGCAACAGGCGGCGCTGTATCGGCTCGTCTAAATTCGTCCTTCGCTTTAGCGGTGAAGACCGCTGCGGCGACTCCGACCGGCAGAAATACAAGAGCCCCGGAAATCGAGCCGACAAAGGCGAGTCCCCAGTGTTTTTTTCTTAGTGCGTTGACGCCCCCCACGACACTGAGGATTCCCAGCACAACAGCCAAGACAGCGCCGGCCACATACATTAAGGTAATCACAACGACTACCTCGTCAGGAAAGGGGGTACCAGGCGTCGTAGACACTGCGGTGCTCATTAGGTCCCGGAAAAAGTATATGGAAAGTATCACCGTTACAATCGGCATGACGCTGCCTGTTCCGGCTATGACGGCGAGTATTCCGGCGATTTGCGATTTGTTTTTCATTTGCCCACCCAATTGCGTTCGCTGATTCCGATAACGTGTATCTATGTTGGCTGTATTGAAGGGACCACCGGGGGAACAGTTGACCTAAAGCCTTCCCGGCCCATAATGAGGAAAATGAGTCCGGCGACACCGGTGAGGGGGGAGACAATACTGGCGGTGATGGCCCCGGCAAGTGAAAGTCCCCACCGTCTTTTCCTGAGGATGAAGATGCCGCCAGTGATGGCCATCGCACCAAGGACAAGCATTACGGCTCCTTCCACGCAGTACATTAGCGACATGAGGGACGCCGGTTGGTTGAAGAACGGGTAAAACTCCGGGTAAGCTCTCATAAGTTCTATCGCGTATAGCCAGATTACCATAATGAGGGCGCCGAGCACGCCCAGGCCGCCGGAGACGGCCGTCAGGATGCCGGCTATACGCAGACTCTTATCTGTTGCCACTCCTCCGGGTTGTGGTACTTCGACACATGGTTGGTCGGATACTAGGCCCGGACTGGTAGCCACTCTACGAAATTCCGGGTGGGCCATGGCCATGAAAACAGTCGCCGCAATGCCGATGGGGAAAGCGGTCAGTGTGCCGCCAATAGCTCCTGCTAGCCCTAAAGGCCAAAGTCGTTTCTTCAGGGCAAAGAAGCCGCCGGTTATGCCGAGCGCGCCAAGAAGGGCAAAACCCAGCGCAATCAGGCCATAGAAGGCTAAGAAGAAAATTATTAATACTTCTGGGAAAGGTCCCCCGCGGGTTACCGGAGGCGCTGCGCGCATCGATGAATAAAGCACAACCATCATGAGGATACTGCCTCCAATGGGTAGAATGCTGGAGGCACCCGCGATGATTGATAGGATCCCGGCAATCAGTGACTTGTTCTTCACGTTTCACTCCTGGCGGAATGTCGGCTTACATCAAGGCTCAGGCCGAAGATCGCTTCGCCGGATTAAACCTGAGGCCCCCTTCAGGCTTGTATGGACCATGAACCCGACGATCCGCACCCATAAATTGTACCACTTAATAAGTGATATTTTTGACAATGTTGACCATCACCCCAAAGCTGAGCCAGCCAAAACTAGAGAAACCGGGGCTGTGACCATCACCCGGAAATTGGACCCGATATGGGTTGACTTCCGTCACTTTTGTGAATACCATAGAGCTATCCGCTAAAATATTTCCGTCTGCGACGCCGGGCAGGACTAACTGCGGGGAGGTAATAATGGCCACTTATTTAATGCTTGCCAACCTGACTGATGAGGGCCGGAGAGTCGTCAAAGACGACCCCGACCGCCTGCGCGAGATTAACAAAGAAGTGGAGTTCTTCGGCGTCAAGATTATAGCCCAGTACGCCCTGCTCGGGCCGCACGACTTCGTCAATATCATCGAAGCACCGAATGACGAGACCGTGGCCAAGCTCGCCATTCATCTCAGTGCCCGCGGGACGCTCTCGCCGACGACTCTTCCGGCCATGACGCTGGAATCGCTCATCGCCACCCTTAAAAAGAAGTCCGGCTTCGAGAAATAACCGGCTGTAGACGAGGCTACAAGACTGCCGCCTCAGATCGACTAACTTGATAGGGAACACGACGCCGCAAAGGCGTTTGTTGTATGGAGGTGTTTATGGCTGAAACTGTGAAACCCTATCCGGCGACACTGAACATCGACTACCCCGACAAGCCCCGCAACCGTCTGACCTGTTTCTTCCGCGCCTTCACTGTAATTCCAATCTGGATAGTCATGGCCCTTCTGATGGGGGCCAATGCCAACTGGGGGTCAGACAACAACTGGTCCTATGGTCTTTACGGCTTCGTCTTCCTACCGCTGGTACTGATGATTCTCTTCCGGCAAAAGTATCCAAGGTGGTGGTTTGACTGGAACCTGAACCTTACCAGGTTCGCTTACCGCGTCTGCACCTACTTCTTTCTGTTGCGTGACGAGTACCCCTCGACCGACGAGGAGCAGGCGGTACACATCGACATTGCCTATCCTGATGCTAAAAAAGACATCAAGCGCTGGCTGCCGCTGTTCAAATGGATTATGGCCATACCACATTACATCGTCCTCGCTTTCATCGGTATCGGCGCCGCCGTGGTCACCGTCATCGCCTGGTTCGCCATTTTATTCACCGGCAAGTACCCGAAGGACCTGTTCGATTTCGTCGTTGGCTACGAGCGCTGGTGGCTACGTGTTGACGCCTACGCCTTCCTCCTGACCACCGACCAGTACCCGCCGTTCCGGCTGGGGGTGTAGTAATGCCAGAGCCGCCTCCCCGGATTCCTCACATACGTTCGGAATGACACCTTTTGGTGATGTCATTTCGGGCCATTCGTAGAAGGCCGAGAGATCTGGCGGGGCAGCCTTCAGTTGTGATATATGCAGCCTTCTCAGGCTAAAGAGCTTGGTGCGGTCGCTCTTGGCAAAGCGCCCGCCGATTTTGTCCTGACCGGCGGCGACCTGGTCAATGTCTACACCGGCGAGGTTATACCGGGGCAGGATATTGCCATCAAGGGCGACCGCATCGCCTTCGCCGGGAAAAGCGCCGGGCACACCATCGGCCCCGGGACACGGGTCATCAATATCACCGGCAAAACGGTCATCCCCGGCCTGACCGACTTCCATAACCACCTGTGGAACTACTTCGGAGACCTGGCCGATTTTGCCGATATCGCCGCCGCCAGCGGCACCACTTCGGTCCTGACTGAGGCCGCCGAGCTTTTCCTGTCGCTCGGCCTTCCGGGCTTCAACGAACTGACCCGCGCTACCCGGCGGTTTCCGGTCCGGTTCTTCTTCGCCGCGCCGTCTCATCCGACTCTCAGTCCCGGCTTTCAAAAACGCGCCCTCCCCGCACGGGACGCGGCGCGGCTCTTACGCCGGCAGGACGTACTTACCCTGGGCGAGACTTTCTGGCCGTTCATCCTGAACGGCGACCAGCGCCTGCTGGGACTATTCGAGACTGCCGCAAAGCTCAGGAGGGGCGTCGGCGGGCATTCCGCCGGGGCCACCGGCAACCGGCTCCAGGCTTATATAGCCGCCGGGGTAACTGATTGCCACGAGCCAATTTCTCCCGAAGAAGCCATCGAACGCGCCCGCCTCGGCCTCTATACTCTATTGCGGCGCGGCAACGTCCGCGACGAGCTTCCATCCATGACCGGACTGCTTGAAGCGGGAATTGACCTGCGTCGCTTTTGCCTCGTCTCCGACGGCGTTGACCCGCTCTACCTGACGGAACACGGCTACATGGATGCCGCGGTGCAGGAGCTAATCGACCTGGGTTTCCCGCCGGTGACCGCGATACAGATGGCCACGCTCAATCCGGCGGTGTGCTTTGGCCTCGACCGTGAGCTCGGCGGCATCGCGCCGGGCAGGTACGCCGATATCGCCGTCATCCCGGACATCCGCACCATCAGACCGGAGCTGGTGCTCTGCCGCGGCAGGATAATTAGCGAAAACGGCAGGGTCACCGGACCTTCACCGCGTTACCGCTTCAGCCAAGCGTTGAGAAGCACCGTCAGGCTACCCCGGCCGGTTAGCGTTGAGGACTTTAAGGTTGCCGCCGAAGGGCTGGCGGCGGTGCGCGTCATCAGGCTGGAGACCGACCTGGTCACCCGCGAAGAAACGGTACACCTCACGCCGGTAGAAGGGCGCCTTCGGGCCGACCCGGCCAGCGACCTGCTCAAGGTTGCCTTCATCGACCGCATCAACGAGCCGGGCAAGACTTTCACCGGGTTTATAAAAGGATGCGGCTTAAGGAGAGGCGCTATCGCTACCAGCACCACATGGGACCTGGTCGGCATCACCGTGGTCGGGACTGATGAAGCGGACATGGCTTTTGCCGCTAACCGTATCAGAGAGCTTCAGGGCGGGCTGGTGGTGTGCTCCGGCGGCCGGGTGCTGGCCGAGCTTCCCCTGCCGGTCAACGGCTTCCTGAGCGACCTGCCGGCCGGAGACACAATCGCGCGCCTGCGGTCTATACAGAAGGAGGCGGAAGGGCTCGGCTCAAGACTGCCCACCGTATACATCACCCTGATGCCCCTGACCTCCTGCTCCATACCCTTCATCCGCATCTGCGAAGCCGGCTACATGGATATCAAGGGACATCGCGTCGTCGGCCTGCCGGCTGACTGACAGCTACTTCGTATCAAGCAAAGTAAAGCCGCTGGCCATATCTTTCACGCGCGCCGCTTTAGCGCCGACAATCTCATATAGGATGGCCTCGCAGGTCAGCCAGGTCTTGACGCCATAGCGCAGACAGCCGGTCATGGTCTGGCCGGAGCGTCCGAGGGCGGCGTGGATGTGGAGTACCGGCCTGCCCGTCTCGTCCGGGGCCAGCACGCCGATGCCAGCGACCTCATGAGCACCGTCAAGCGGCAGGAGCATCGGCTCCGGCGGCATCTGCCCGGTCTGCCGGGGCCCTACCACCACTTGGCCGTTGCCGATACCGCCGACCAGCACGACATGGCCATGCGTCACCCCCTTTTCGGCGGCGAACTTCTCGATGCAGTCAGGAACGATATCGCCGTCCTCAAGCCGCAGGACGAAGACACGGCCGAGCTTGCCTTCAGTAGCTTTCAATTACAGGCTCCTTCAATCAACAATATGCCATTTCGAGCGAAGCGAGAAATCCGGGGCAGGGGTGGAACGGCCACCCCCCAGACTTCTCGGCCATACCCAGATGGCCTCGAAATGGTACTTAATTAACTTACCTTCGGCACTCTCCGCCACGAGTATTTTATCGTCCCATTCGGACAGGTATCAACGCACGTCCCGCAAAGGATGCACTCGGTATTACGCATGGACCCGGAGGCTACCATCCGGCTCACACCGAGACTCATCGGGCAATTGTTGTCGCAGGTACGGCACTGCTTGCATTTCTCTTTCTCCGGGCGAAGGTGAAGCGACGGCCAGCGGAAGAGGCCCTTGACTTTAGTACCGACAATGTTGAGGACGCCCCAAGGACAGAGGTAGTGGCAAAAGCCGCGCTTGCCCAGAATCAGGGACGGTATCAGGACGGCCAGAACCACGGTGAAGAACATGAACAGGGACTGGATGCTATCCACTGAGATGCCCTGCGGCATGTTATAGAGAAGCTCGATTTTCCGGTAGCCGCCGGCGGCAATTGCCGCGGCGGCGATGCCGCCTACCCAGGCAACAGCCAGCAGGTACTTTACCCAGCGGAAATAGCGAATCCGCCACAGCATCCGGCCGCCCATTCGGTCCCTGACCTCCTGGATGGCGCCAAGCGGGCAGGCATAGCCGCAGGCGGCGCGCCCGAAAAAGAAGCCGGCAACGACCCAGGCTGTCCAGAAAAAGAAGCTGAAGACAGCGATGCCCTGGGATGAGCCTTCAATGATAAGGTAGACCGAAAAGTAGTTGAGGGTGATGGGGAAGGTAATGAGCATCAGGTAAAGGAAGGTCAGCCGCAAACGTTGACGCAGGGCCATGCCCCTGGCCGCTTTTACCTCAGCAGTCATTACGCCTTCTCTGTCTCAATCCCGGTTCAGCACCAGCTTCACCAGCTCGACAACAACCCCGATAGCGGTGACCACCATGGCGATTATCAAGCACACCCGGAAAATCAAGGTGACCGGCTCACCGGGGAGTTCGAAGGGGAAGATGATATAGATAACGTAGGTCGAAAGCAGGGCCAGCAGGTTCAATACTATCTGCGCCGCATGGCGGAACCAGCGCGGGTCGAAGGCCAGGAAAACGATATTGGCCAGGATGGTCGTACCAAGTGACAGGTTGATTGCCCAGAGCACCGCCACCCAGCTCGGGGCAATAAAGGGCACGTTCCAGTTAGTCAGGTTATTCAGAATGAATAGGAAAATCAGGTTCCAGACGATATTGCCGATGTAGCCAGCCCGGCGGCCTGGCTTCTTTTTCCCCGGGGCCGCTTTCGGCCTTTCCTTCTCTGCTTCCACCCGTTCTTTAACCGCATTAGCCGACCCGGGTGAGGCCTCCGATGCACTGCCCTCTTTCTGCTGTCCCGAACCGTTCATAATATCTTTCCGGCCCACTCAATCGCGGGGGTGGGGAACACTTGTAAAGCTTATTTTTGAGATCGCTCTCCCGGGTATGGCCTCGTGTAATAAAGCAATGGGCTGAGTATCCAGAACCAACCCACACCAATGATTACTACGGCAAGACAAAGCCACGGCCAGACCATAGAAAATACTTTAGCGAAGTCTGCCATACCCTGCAGGCTGGCAAGCCACTTACCGGCGTTATCGGCAAGCAGATAACAGGCAAAGCCGCTCATTGCCAGAGCCAGCCCGATTCCGAAGTTATTCATGGTTGCCCTCCAGTTGCCTTACTACGATTATACTTATATCGCTGGCAGGCGCAACTGGCCACAGCCACCTATCCCAGGGGCCGCCTGTGACAGGCGGCCCCTGGTTAGTGCTCAATGCCTTAGCCGGCCAGCGTATCAGGCGTACCGCTGACCATTGCGGTCGAATATCCAATCAGCCAGCAGCTTTGCCTTATTGGTATCGAAGAGTGTCCTCTTGTTGCCTGACGGCTTTTCATTTGCCAGGGCCTCAGTGCAGAGTACGTACCTGGCGCCTTTGGCCGGGTACTCGGGATTGAGGCCGATTACCGCCAGACCCCCGCCAAACGTGTCCGTCAGCCGGTATCGTATTGCCTGGCCCGTAGTTAGTCCTTCAATCTCGCTTATCAGAGCGTCTTTCGGAGACACGTGCCCCGACTTATCTTTCTTCCAAAACATGCAATTCCTCCTCTTTGACAGGTGAACTTCAAAGGTGCGGACGCACCCTCCGGAGTACCGGCCGGGCCTGTCGCAAGTTTATGTTTGAAGACCGTCAGCGGTTATGCTGGTTTAGACGCATCGTTCCTGGTCAGCGACACCTGGCCATCATCGGTGACGAAGCCTTCGAACATCACCATCTCGGGATGCGCGTCGAATGACGCATAGTCCTTGACCTTGAAGCCCTTGTTGGCGCTAATCACATCCATGTCAAAGATGCGATAGCGGCGAATCTTTTTGGCCTTGTCCCGGTCCTCGACACACCTGAGACGCGAGTAGGCCCAGTCCGGATCGACATGGAACTCGGTTATGATATGGGAATACGGCATTTGGGGAACATCTTTAATAGCACCCATGGTTAAATCCTCCTGCAATATTTTTACTGACTACTGAATGGTGCGGGTAACAGCAGGAGGCGGGTCAGAGGCGCAGCACCAGGCCAGGCGGCGAACCGGCCTGGAGCCTCACTGAAAAGATGCTGGTTGTATGCTTTCGAGACCATCCTGACAACGCTACCGTGGCAAGAAGCAAAGCGATTGTCGGTCCAGGGAGGGTCTCGCGTAAGAAGTCTCCCGAATTACGCCGACCGTCAAGCCCGTTAAATGCTACTGCCTGCCATGGGAGGACCCACTGACAGTCAAGCGAAGGGGTAGTATTGCTGGCGGGAATCAGCGCGCCGCTATCCCTATCAACCACCACAACATGCCAGACAATAAACAGGAGTAACGCCACCAGGACCAGACTGCCAAGCGCAGTTACCCTGCCTCTCCCACATTTATTACGCCTGTCCACCGGGATGCCCCCTTGACTATACCGCAAGTATTTGATGTAATAGTGATAGCTATTACATGAAATACGTGACATATTTAGCCTACCACCCGGCGGATGAATTGTCAAGGAGACGCCAATGCCGTCCTGGACATTTATAACAAGCCACGGAGCCGTCCTTACTTACATCGCCCGCAACCGGGATGTCCTGGCAACCGATATAGCCTCGCAGGCCGGACTTACCGAGCGCACGGTACGCAGGATTATCGCTGACCTTGAAAAAGAAGGCTACATCGAGAAAAAGCGCGTGGGCAGAGCCAATCGATACCGCATCAACGGGCAACTGCCTCTGCGTCGGCCGGAAATCCGGGACGTTAAAATTGCCGAACTACTTAACTCACTTGTCAAGGACAGGTTCGTGTCAGTCGAGCCTGTATGACAGGCGCTACTTGACGTCTTCCTCAGAGTAATAGTTCATCATCTTCTGGCGGTTAGCCACGGCTTCCCGGCGGCGTTTGGTGACACCCTCGTCATTAAGTCGGGTCATGAAACCGACCTCGAAGACCTTATTGGGCGGGAAGATGGTGTTAGCGTAGAACGGCCGGTAGAGGTCGGCGCGCGGACATGCGTCACATATAGCCGAAACCGGATTGCCGTGTCATGCTGAGGCCACGAACCTCGCCACCACCGGCGCCTTCAGAAACTCCCACCCACCCCGTACTCCGCAACTGGCCGCGCCCAGCTCTATATGGAGCATGGCGATTCCGCAATCAAGCCGCTTGGAAACGCCGAAATCAGGGCCCCGCAGTCTTACCGATACGGTGATGGCCTCCGGTTCCACCCGGAACATCCACGGCTGACGGTTGACGGCCGAGGGCGCCAGCCGCGCCGCCTCAAGAGCCGCTCGCACCCATTCCGGCCACCGGCTTTCCTCCAGCCCGCTCACCAGCTTGGAAAGCAACTCTCGCCGGTGATGGCGGCCGAAGCCGCTCATGACTGCTTCATGTACCGACGGACTTAGCTTCGCATATCCCACCGGCGTCACTGCCAGAACGCGCTCGTTCTCCCTGGTACCAGCCAGTTTACCCGTGACCTCAGGGCGGAAAAAGCCGCCGACCCAGCAGGTATTCAGACCGAGCGCTGTGGCCTCCAGCACGATGCCCTCGCCGGTGTAGCCGGCCATCTCCTGCACATTCGGATTAGTCATGTCGCCAATAAAAGCTATACATGTCCGTGCACCGGTGACTTTGCCATAGCTCCCAACTACGCCCTTGAAAACATCTTCAGGAGAGTCCGTCACCAGCACCGACCGCGCCGCCGGGAACGGCCGGAACTCCCCACAGACGCGCTTCAACGCGGCAAGACGTTCAGAAGAAATAACTTGCCGCAGGTCAAACCGCCGGTGGGAGCGCCGCCGCTCGAGGACGCCGTACCAGGCAGAGTAACGGGACTCAATCATCATTATCTATACGACATTATGATGATTGGATTACCTCAATGTTGGGCATCTTGTTGGTTACTTGTATTATCTGGAGGTGTTTCACTTTTTTCCCACATCTTGGTATAGCTATCGAAGATAGTATTGTAAAGCTCCTGTGAATGGGACTTAGATATTCTAAAACTGGGTCTTTTCCTTGAAGTCAAGTGCGGAATAAGTAACTCCACAGTTATCCATGAATATGGGGAGCAGGGATCAACAATGGTTGTACTGTTTTGAATCGGCCCTCTAAACCATCTAACTTCGACTTTATTTAAGCGTAAGGATCTAGTCGTCTCTAGGATGTCCGACTGCATGCCATCAGCTGTCCTATCAATAGTGATTTTAGCTAATTCTTCTAGAAGACTACGTTCAGGATTCATCAAGATTACTCTTCCCTTAATTCCATTCTTGAAGAGGTTTGTTGTACTTACGATTGTCCCTGTGTGCCATACCGCCCACACTTCCTTTGCATCCTTCGTAGCCTGATCTATCGATTCGAGACCATCCCTACTAACATAGAACTTTTCGATCGGAAGGTTTAGTGCTCCTAGCACACCGTCCTTAACATGGCTAACCAAGCTATTAGTAGCAAATGCTGAAACGATTAATTCTACCGCTCCAGCCCCGATCATAATCGAACCTATGTGGGTGAGCACTGCTCGCCAAGGTTCTTCTTTCAAATATGCAGTAATCGTCAAGACCAATACAAGCCCTAATAGAGAGAGTCCTATACCTGTTAATATTAACCAAAACTTTGCACTCATAATCTTCCTTTACGCACAACTAATAAGGGAGGCTATCGCTTGGATATCACTGTTTAAGGTATGCATTAAATAAGCTTCCTCATCAAACCCTCTTATGCAAAGATCCTCCATATTGCTGGAGAGTGTGAATCGCTATTTCATCCCCCCACAATCCCCTGCCGTATCATCTTCACCGCAATCGCCGCGAGGAGGAGTGCGGCGACCTTGGAAATAACCCTGACGCCGCCCTGACCGAGGAAACGCATAATCCTCTGCATCTGGGCTATGACGACCCAGGCGATGGCCAGGTTGATGATAAAGGAGATGAGAATGGCGAAGATGGAATACTGGTCAACCAGCAGGAGAAGCGTGGTAAGCACCGCCGGACCGACAATCAGCGGGATGCCGATAGGCACCGCGCCGACCAGCGGGGCCTCCGCGGCAAGGTCGGCCTCCAGCAGTTTGCCGGTGACCAGGTCTTTGGCCGAAATCAAGAACAGGATGACGCCGCCGCCAATTAGAAAGTCACGCACCTCAATACCCATAAGGGTGAAAATGCCCTTGCCCAGGGCCAGGAAGACAAGCCCCAGTCCGAGCGCGCTTAGAATGGCATAACGGACCATGCGGGAAAACTGTGGGCCGGAAAGGTTCGCAGTAAGGGAAACCATGATGGGCAGGACGCCGAAGACGTCCATGGCGACGAAGAGCGGGACGAAGGTAAGACCTATCTGTTTCAGGAACTCAAGCATGGCTCAGACCAAATCCCAATCACTTCATGGGAAATGCCTATTACCAAGATACCAGAAGGAGCGATGCTTTTCCACATACACTGTGACAACGAGCGTCCCCACCAGACTCCAGCCTATCGGACACCAGCCGTGTTGTTAAACTCAATCCAAGTAGACAATGTCCTTGTTGGTCTTATAGAATCTCTGGCAACGGCTACCTTCAGGATAAAAGCCAAAACCTGCTCTCTCCGGACTGAACTGGGAAATCTCGACCGGACAAGGAGGTATCATTATGGAGGAGACCCCCAAGGTAACTGGCGAGAAGGAAGAAGGAAAGCCCGTTTGGACTAAGGAGGCCCTGGACTACCTGGAAATGGTACCGTCCTTCGTGAGAGATAGGGCGAAGAAGCGAGTTGAGGAATACGCACGAGAGCAAGGGATCGCAGAGATCACCGAAGACGTCGCGTACGAAGCAAAAGAGAAGGCCGGCAAGTAGAGTTTTTTGGCTTAAGCGAAGCATCCAGCGGGGGGGGTGTTTCCATCCCGCCTCCCCACCAGATTCCTCGGCCTTACACCCGCCTGCGGCGGGTACCTGATAATGGCCTCGGAATGACACCGGGGGGTTCCCCTACTTGTCCTTTTCCGCCTCGGGCGCGCCGTCGGTCTGCTGGCAGGAGATAGCGGCCACGTGGTCGCCGGGGTCAAGCCGCATAACGTAGACGCCCTGGGTAGCCCTGCCGGTAGCGCGGAGTTCCTCAACCGATGTCCGCAATACCATGCCGCCGACCGAGGCGATGGTCAACTGACATTCCCGCGGGACCTGGCGTGCCGCCGCTATCTTGCCGGTCTTTCCCGTCAGCTTATGGGCGATGACGCCCTGGCCGCCGCGCCGGATAATGCGGTAAGTCTTGGTCTGGGTCAGTTTGCCAAAGCCGTTATCGGTAACCGTCAGAACATAGGTGTCCAGCATCTCAGCCTGCTTCTCAGCATCCATGCGGACGATGTCCATACCCACGACCCTATCACCCGGCGCCAGCCGGATGCCGCGGACGCCGGTCGCCGTACGGGAGAGCGGCCGGACGTTGCCGACCTGGAAGCGGATGCCCTTGCCCTCGCGGGTCACCATGACGACCTCATCTTCATTTCTGGCCAGCGCTGCCGCCACCAGCTCACCTTTCTTGAGCTTGATAGCAATCAGGCCGTTACTCCTGACCGAGGCGAAGTCCTCGAGCGGCGTCCGTTTGACGGTACCGCCGGAGGTGGCCATAAACAGGTACATCCCGGGTGTAAACTCAGTCACGGCAATCATAGCCGTAACATGCTCCTTAAGATCGATGCCAAGCAAGTTGACCATAGCCGTGCCCTTACTGGCGCGCGACTGGTCCGGTACCTGGTAGACTTTGAGCCGGTAGACGCGGCCGCGGTCAGTGAAGAGCAGAAGGTTATCGTGAGTATCGGCGGCAACAATGTGCCGGACAACATCGGTCTCGCGCCCAATCATGCCGATAACGCCTTTGCCGCCCCGGCGCTGGAGGCGCTGGCTGGACTGCGGATAGCGTTTGATATAGTCCTGATTGCTCATGGTGACAACAACGCGCTGGTGCGGGATAAGCTGTTCAATAGTCTGCTCGACCGCCTCCTGCTGGCTTATCTCAGTACGCCGGTCGTCGCCGTACTTTTTCTTAAGTTCGGTGACTTCCTGGGAAATCAGGCTGAGTATCTTGCGCGGGTTAGCCAGAAGGTCCTCAAGGTAGGCGATGGTCTTGATGATCTCGGCGTACTCCTCGGCAATCTTATTCCGCTCCAGCTTTGCCAGGCGGCGCAACTGCATGTCGAGGATGGCCTGCGCCTGAATCTGTGACAGGCTGAACTTCTTCATCAGGTTGGCCCGGGCTGATTCCACCGTTTCGGAACGGCGGATGGTCTCAATCACTTCATCGATATTGTCGAGGGCGATGCGGAAGCCTTCGAGGATGTGAGCGCGTTCCTTGGCCTTGTTCAGGTCGAACTTCGACCGCCGGGTGATAACCTCCTGGCGGAACTCAATATAGTTGGTCAGGGCCTCTTTAAGGTTGATGACGCGCGGAGCGCCGTGTACCAGGGCCACCATATTGATGAAAAAGGCCGATTGCATCGGCGTGTGCTTGAAGAGATTGTTCAGAACCACCCCGGCCTGGCCATCTTTCTTAAGGTCGATGGCAATCCGCATGCCTTCACGGTCAGACTCGTCGCGGATCTCGGCAATGCCCTCAATCTTGCGTTCGCGAGCCAGCTCGGCGATGCGCTTGACCAGAGCCGCCTTATCCACCTGATAGGGCAGTTCGCTGACCACAATCTGCGTCCGCCCGCCTCTACCCTCCACCTCCTCGACGCGCGCCCTTACCACAACTTTGCCCTGACCGGTCGCGTATGCCTGACGGATACCCTCGACCCCCATGCTGATGGCGCCGGTAGGGAAATCTGGCCCCTTGACATACCTCATCAGTTCGTCAACCGTCGCCTCGGGGTTTTCGATGACGTGGACGATGGCATCGCAGACCTCGCGCAGGTTATGCGGCGGTATGCTGGTAGCCATGCCGACGGCGATGCCGGCGGAGCCGTTAACCAGGAGATTGGGCAGTTTGGCTGGCAGGACGGTCGGCTCCTGGAGCGAGTTGTCAAAGTTCGGGGTGAACTCGACTGTTTCTTTATCAATGTCAACCAGCATCTCCTCGGAGATGGCGGAAAGCCGGGCCTCGGTGTAACGCATGGCCGCTGGCGGGTCGTTGTCAACACTGCCAAAGTTGCCCTGGCCATCAACCAGGGTATAGCGCATGGAAAAGTCCTGGGCCAGGCGCACCATGGCCTCGTACACCGGTGCATCGCCATGAGGATGATACTTGCCCATGACATCGCCGACGATGCGGGCGCTCTTCCTGAAGGCGCTGTTATGTCGGATGCCGAGTTCCTGCATGGCATAGAGGATGCGCCGCTGGACCGGCTTCAAACCGTCACGCACATCCGGCAAGGCACGGGAAACGATGACGCTCATAGCGTAGTCGAGGTAGGAGCTTTTCATCTCCTCTTCGATATTGATTGGCCTGATAACACCGACCTCGGTCACGTTAGACTCCGTTCTTGTCACTCAGTTCTTCCTCGACGCGGGCACCGTTCTCCATTACAGTGAAGCCATCGGGCAGGGGTTCCGACTCCTCCTCGCCCTCCTCCGTTTCGGAAAACTCTAACTCATCGAGGTCCTCTTCGACCCTGCGGAGCAGTGTCTCCTTGCCACCTTTGAGCCCGGCCCCGGAAGTAGCCGGGAACGAGAGCTTGCCTGCCTGCTTTGGGTGCTGATAGGACTCAATAATGATGATTTTCATCGAGTCGCTGTCAACGCTGACGACGGCGGCATCGTACTTGTTGCCGCCTTTCATAAGCTGGAGCAGACGGAGCTCATAGCGCGGCTCCACCCATCCCAGCACCTCTTTCTCGGCCGTTTCCACCTGAAGATGCTTGCCCCGGGGTTTCAAAAACACCTGGTCGCCGGCGGCCATCTTTGCCAGGACGCGCCTGGATGCGAGGTGATACAGCCGGACGACGCGAGACTTACTGCTTTCCCAGACAAAGAACTCCGGCGAGACGGCGGCCTGCTGGGATACTGGCGCCCCTTCTTTTTGTTTAAGTTGTTTAAGCAAAGAAAGGCGCTCCAGGTTCTTCCTGGCAATCTGGTTATTCGGTGCCAGCTCGATGGCCTTGGCATAGGCTTCCCTAGCCTCGGCAAAGCGGCCGAGCTCCATCAGCGCCCGGCCGAGCCGGTTATGGGCGTCGACATCGGTCGGGAAACCCTCCAGAAGGGCCTTATTAACAGCAACGGCCTCCTCCCAACGGCTTTGCTTGGCCAGTGCTATGGCCTCATCGACAAGCTCGCGCCGGGGACGGGCCCTGGTCTCCTCCTGATACGGCAATCTGCTTCCTCCGAATTGTGGACTTACAGGTTCCCCCTTCTCTTGAAGGGAAAAGAGCCGTGACTTCTATATTCAGCATATTGTATATGAACCCCATGACTTCCTCAATAGCGGCGCAAACGTGAGGAACGGCTAAAACCGCCAGTGTTTTGACAACACGCCACACTTTGCGCTACCCTATCGAAACTTATCTGGTTGAGGAGATTCCCATGGCAGAAGTACCGGGCCCGGTTACGGTAAAACAGAAGGTTGAAAAAGTGCTGGACCGCATCCGGCCAAACCTTCAGGCAGACGGCGGCAACGTCCAGCTTGTTGACGTACTTGATGGAGTGGTCAAGGTCAAGCTGACGGGCGCCTGCTTCGGCTGCCCCATGTCCCAGTTGACCCTTAAGATGGGCATCGAGCGCATGCTCAAGAGCGAGCTTCCCGAGATCAAGGAAGTACAGGCTGTCAACTAGACTGCCGCTTCAGGCTTTCTCCAGCTCAAACCCTCTGTGCAAGGCCCGAACGGCTTCGTTCACCCTGTCCGCCGCGATTACTACCGTTATCCGGATTTCCGAGGTCGTAATCAGCTCGATATTAATGCCCTTCTCGGAGAGCACCCGGAACATTTTAGCCGCATAGCCCGGCGTATTCTGCATGCCGGTGCCCACGACGCTCACTTTAGCCATGGAAGCGTCCGCTGTCACCCGCTTCGCCCCAAGGGATTTAGCAACCGGCTCGATAATATCCATTGCCCTTTTCATATCGTTCTTGGCGACGGTAAAGGTAAGCTCGGCAGCCCGGCCGATGCTGGCGGTCTGAACGATAGTATCGACGCTTACCCCGGCTTCGGCCAGCGGCTCGAACAGCGCCGCGGCAACGCCGGGCTTGTCAGGTACCCCGACAACAGTTATCTGAGCCACATTAAGGTCCTGAGCGATGCCTCTTACTTTGTTCCTGACTTCCATCGGAATGCCTCCATGAATCAGCGTCCCCGGAGCCTCGACAAAGCTGGATGCCACCATGATGGGAATATTGTAAAGTTCGGCCAATTCCACCGCACGGTTGTGCAACACGTTCGAGCCGTAGGTGGCCAGCTCAAGCATTTCCTCAAAGCCAATTTCCTTAAGCTTTACCGCTTCCGGCACAATGCGCGGGTCGGCGGAGAAGACGCCTTCAACATCGGTGTACATCTCACAGACCCTGGCGCCCAGGGCCGCGGCGACGGCGACAGCGGTAGTATTTGAGCCGCCGCGCCCCAGGGTGGTCACATCGGTCGCCTCATCGGTTATCCCCTGGAAGCCGGCGACGATGACAATATGACCGGCCTCAAGCTCCCTCTGCATCCGAGCCGGGTCGACTCTTAGAATACGCGCCGCACCATGGGTCTTTTCCGTAATGATGCCCGCCTGAGCACCACTCAAGCTGACTGCCGGGTAGCCCATACTTTTGAGAGCTATAGCCAGCAGGGCACAACTTACCAGTTCACCGGTGGAAAGCAGTGAGTCCATCTCCCGCTTGTCGGGCTGGTCGGTTATTCTATGGGCGAGCTTGATAAGTTCATCAGTGGTATCACCCATGGCTGAGGCGACCACGACCACACGGTCGCCCCTCTCCCTGGCCTTAATAATACGGTGGGCGACGTTCTTAATCTTCAGCGCATCGGCCAGGGAGCTACCGCCGTATTTCTGGATAACTACGCTCATTGCCAACCGCCTGTAAACCTGTCCATAAGGGTGTGCCCGGCCTCGATGAATACACCGGACTTTCTACCCTCCTCTTCAGTATACGACCGGACGCCGTTGGCGGCGAAGCCATCTCCCCAGACAATGAACGGCACGGGGTCGGGACAATGGGTGCGAATGGCTATGGGAGTGGGATGGTCAGGCATAATCAGGAGACGCCAGTCCTTCTTCGCAAACGACTTGAACCGGCCAACGACCTCGCGGTCGATAGCCTCTATAGACGCTATTTTATCATCAATCCCGCCGGCGTGCCCGGACTCGTCCGGCGACTCGATATGGACAACGACCAAGTCATGGTCTTTTAGGGCCTCCAGCGCTCCGTTAGCCTGAGCGGCGTAATCGTTGTCGAGGCCGGCAGTGACGCCCTTAATCTGGAGCACGGTCAGACCGGCCATTTTTGCCAGGCCGCGTAAAAGGTCAACCCCCGAAGTCATCGCCGCCCTGAGACCATACCGCTTCTGGAACGGCGACAGCTCCGGTATTTCACCGCTCGGCCAGAAGAGCCAGACCATAGAGGCCGGAATCTCACCGCGGCTCCGGCGGGCCTGGTTGACCGAATGGTCGCGCAACACCTCTTGGGAGCGGTCCATCAGATCGCGCAGAACCTCGCCTCCCCGCCCCTCAGGCAAAAAGTCCTTTATCGCCTTATCCGGAATATCGTGGGGCGGGGTACAATCAGCGCCGAGTAATTCCTTACCGTCTTTGACAACAAGTATATGCCGGTAGCCGACGCCGGGGTAGAAATGGAAACGGTCACTGCCGAGTTTGGCCTGCACGGCGGCGATAAGGGAGCGTGAATCGGCGTCCTTAATATCCCCGCAACTGTAGCTCCACATGCGGCCGTCCTTGACCGCCACCAGGTTACAGCGGAAAGTGACCTCGCCTTTCTTAAGCGGGATACCGAGGCTCCTGGCCTCGATGCCACTCCGTCCCCCATAATAGACCTTCGGGTCGTAGCCGAGCACCGAGAGACAGGCGATGGCGCTCGACGGCTCCATGCCCTCGGGCACGGTGCGGACCAGCCCGACAATACCCTCCCGGGCCAGCGAGTCCAGATTAGGCTTGCTCGCTAGCTCGAGGCAGGTCTTGTTGTTCCGCTGGGGGAGCGGCCACCCGGCCGCCCCGTCCATGATGATGATGCCGTACTTCATGTTCAGGAGATTATAGCAACGACGTCACTATGGTTCAAAAAACGGCAGTCCCCTACCCCTGAAGGAACAGAACCATCACCAGCTTGTCATTCTGGAGAGTGCGCAGCACTCGAAGAATCTGGCGGGGCGGTTCTCCTGTCATTCCGAAGGAGCGTGAACGACTGAGGAATCTGGGGTGGTGGTGATTGCCCTCCCCCCACCGGATCTCTCACTCCGTTCGAGACGACACATGTTACAGAGCGGAGTTGACAATTGCCAAGGTTTCATATACAATATGGATAAGTTAGCTAATTTGTACACTTAAGCCTCAGATGATCACGAAAAGCATAGCCTCTACCGAGGCCCAAAACAACTTCGGCCGCGTCCTTGACGATGCCACCCATAATCGCACTAGATATATCGTTCAGAGACGCGGCACTCCTCTGGCAGTTATCATGAGCTTCGACGATTTCGCTACTCTACTTCGAGACGATGTGGACCGTAGGCAGATGTACTCACTAGTACGCGAGGTGAGACCGTCTTATACCCTTGGCCAAGCGATAACTCCCCGGCCCGAGCGGAGTCGAAGGTAATAATATCTCAGTAATTCAGGGATGACCACACAAACTCGCATACAACCGACACTCTTCGATACGAGGGAAGAGGAACCTCGTTTTACTGATCCTGCATTCGCGGCTAACAAGAGTGCGCCCGTACACCGATGGGTCCCGTGGATAGCCGGCTTCTCTGGTGCTTTTGTGGCAGACGCTATCCGCCAGTCCCTAAATGTTCCCGGCGTCGTGCTCGATCCCTTTGCAGGTGTAGGCACGACTTTAGTGGAGGCCATCCTACGGGGTCATGATGCTATCGGTTTTGAGATTAACCCGTACGCGGCTCTATCCTGCCGTGTCAAGTGCCAAGCCCACCTTATCGACAGAAACAATCTAGAGTCGGAGGTCACCCGGTTCCGCAAGTTCTTCAATCAGAGAGTCTGCTCGAACTACAAGCCGATGGCTACACCACCGCATGGCTTCAAGACACGGTCTGCTTTCTTCAGTCCGAGTGTCTTGAAGAAAGTACTCATCTTCCAAGACTTTGTCGATACAATTGCGGCCCCTGATACACGAGACCTCTTCAAACTGGCGTTTGGCTCCACAATGGTACAGTACTCGAACTACTCCTACGAGCCAAGTCTAGGAAGACGCGCAAGCGTCGGTAAGCCAGACATTGATGACTCCCCCGTAGACCATGCCATAATGGCAAAGCTTGCCCAAATGATTGAGGACATCGCTTGGCTCCAGTCTCGCGTGCCTACAAGAATGAGCACATCTCAAGTCTTCAATGAGTCGTTCTTGACGCGCAATGATCTAGTCCCTTCTGGTTCCGTAGACCTGATCGTGACGTCACCTCCTTACCTCAACAACTACCATTACAACCGCAATACCAGACCCCAACTATACTGGTTAGGATACAAACGCGACGCGGGGGCTTTTAGGTCGCTGGAGGTTGCCAATTTCGGCAAGTACTGGCAAACGGTCCGCGAATTAGACAGAGTTGACTTGGACTTCTCGCTACCGGATCTCGACCTAGCGGAAACTCTCGAAAGGCTGAGATCTCTCAATCCCGAAAAAGGCATCTATGGGGGTCGCGGATGGGCCAACTATGCAGCTTCCTACTTCAATGACTGCTATAGATTCGCCCTTAGCGCAGCGCGTGTTCTCCGTCCTGGAGGACGCGCCCTAATAGTAATCGGCAACAGCATCCTGCAAGGAGTGGCAATCGCTACGGATCAATATCTCGGCGAGATCGGGCGGAGTGTGGGGTTAGAACTTTTGGGCATAACCATACCAAGAGCCACCCGTGTTGGCAACAGCATCTTGGGGTCAAGTGCACGGGCCTCACCAGTAAAAGGTGCGTACGGACTATACGAGGCGGTTGTGGAATTACGTAAGTTGCCGAGCAACCTTAGCTAAAACTTGCTCTAGCTTAGGCGACTGGCCAGTCAGACGCTTCGTCCACGCTCTGCCAGGATGCAAGACGTCCCATTCGGACAAAGCTTGGTTATACCGTCCGGACCCTGGGTCATGATTCCCGAATCCGTCAACCACGGTATTCCAGAGAGGGCGCTGTCTACGAATTAACTCCGCCTCAACCGGAACCACCAAGTCACCTTCAAGCTGGTCAAGAATCATGAATCGGCACTTGAAGTCCTCCAGCTTAAGGTTCTCCGTCTGCCGAATGCTGTTTGCGTGCTCCTTCAGTCTTCGGTAGAGCACCGGCGCAGTCGCGGATTGTACACGAGCAGTACGCCAGCCAACAGGAACTGCCTTGCCAACGTAGATAGGCTGCCGACATTCAAGGTGGTTGCGCGCCGACAACTTTTTGTAGTGCGTAAACCCTCCAACATAGTACAGGGTATACACCCCACCACCAACGAAGACACTTGCGGGCGGAAGAGCCATTAAGGGTGTACCCACAAAGAAGTCAAGCGCCTCCTCAACCACAGCCTTCAACCTAGAGGAGCGAAATTGGTGCGCTCGTGTATCTAGTACTTGGAACCCGTTACTCATTATCTATAAACTTTACGGGCTATATCGGGTCATGTCAACAACAGTTGCCACTACCCCCAACTAGTCGTACAATATCCAGACTCACGGGGCGTAGCGCAGCTTGGTAGCGCGCAGCGTTCGGGACGCTGAGGCCGGCGGTTCGAGTCCGCCCGCCCCGACCACTACCGAACTTTCTTCTTGGCCTCGTCCCAGAGCGCGTTCTGCTCGTCCAGCGTCAGCTTTTCGAACTTAAGCTTGCGCTTCCGGCACAGTTCTTCCATGTAGCGGAAGCGGCCGGCAAAGCGCTTGTTGGCCTCGCGCAGAGCGGCTTCAAGGTCAATATCCCACCGGCGGGCGATGTTCACCAGGGTAAACAGCACGTCGCCGAACTCTTTGGCCTTCTCTTCCCGCGACGCCGCCTTTTCCAGTTCCGATACCTCTTCGGACAGCTTGTCCATGATGCCGGAGCCCTCAGGCCAGTCGAAGCCGACATTGGCCGCGCGGCGCTGGAGTGAGTTCGCCTGAGCCAGCGCCGGGAGCTGGTCGGGAACGCTGTCCATCAGCGACTTGCCCTCCGGCCGCTCCTCGCGCTTGAGAACTTCCCAGTTGGCGATGACGTCCTCAGCGCCGTTGACCTTAATCCCGCCGAAGACATGGGGGTGACGGTGGATGAGCTTGCGATTGATACCTTCAAGGACATCATCAATTTCGAAGCGTCCGGCTTCGGACGCCATCTGTGCCTGGAGCATGACGTGGAGCATCAGGTCACCGAGCTCGTCCCGCAGAGCATTGGTATCGTTCTTATCAATGGCCTCGAGGACCTCGTAGGCCTCCTCGAGGAAGCTGGTCTTCAGCGAAGCCGGTGTCTGCGCCCGGTCCCAGGGACAGCCGCGGGGGCCGCGAAGGCGCGCAACGATGCGCTTGAGCGTGGCGAAACTGCGCAGGTTCTTATATGGTGACATACTCCCCCTACGAGCTAAAAGAACAAGAGGGGCGATGACCCTCCTGAACACCCCGATTTAACCAGCCGACGTTAAAGCTACTGGCGTCGACCGCCCATAGCCAGCATGATGAAGTAGAAGAGCTGGGCTACGGCCTGCAAAGTAGCGGCCACGTATGTCAGCGCCGCTGCTGAAAGGACGGCGCTGGCCCCCTGATAGTCTCCACGGGAAACCAGTGCTGTGCTCTGCATCATCTGCCTTGCCCGGTGACTGGCATCATATTCCACCGGCAGGGTTACCAGAGAAAAAAGCACTACCAGTGAAAAGAGGAAAACGCCGGCCCAGATCATGGTCGTCCCGAAGCTGGCGCCCATCCAGGCAAGCAGTGCGCCGAGGATAACCGCGGCATATCCGAGCTGACTGCCGAGCGTCGCCGCCGGGACCAGAGAGGTGCGGAATCTCATCATGGCATAACCGGTGGCATCCTGCACGGCATGCCCGACTTCGTGGGCGACAATCCCAACCGCGGCCACCGATGAACCGTTGTAGACCTGCGGCGAAAGCCTGAGGACCTTCTTGCCGGGGTCGTAGTGGTCGCTAAGCATCCCTTTGGAGACCTCAATCTTCACCGACCCGAGCCCGTTGGCCTGAAGAAGTTTTTGCGCCGCTTCGACGCCGGTAGTACGGTTCATGTTAGGCACCTTGGAGTACTTGCCGTATGTCGAACTCACCTTCGCCTGGGCGTAAATCATAAATATGAACGGCGGGAGCATGAAGAGAAACCACATTGGATCAAAGAAAAACATCGCTACCTTTCCTCAGCATGAATATTCTCGATGAGGAAATTGTAGTCAAAAGACATTATTGACGTCAAAAGGGCTAGCCCAGCACCGAGCCAACAAAGTCTCGCGAGCCGCGGAGGAACTCATCTATTGCCAGCTCCCGCTTGCCCTCAAGTTGGACCCGGAGTAGG
Source organism: Chloroflexota bacterium (assembly GCA_040753815.1). GTDB lineage: Bacteria > Chloroflexota > Dehalococcoidia > GIF9 > JBFMDU01 > JBFMDU01. The sequence goes on along the minus strand of JBFMDU010000010.1, from coordinate 4,460 downwards.
CCCAGAGCGCCGCTTCCGGTTGTCACTCCGACCGGTGATAGTGACCCGGCCGGTAAGGGTACGACTTTCCCCGGCTGGTCTGAAGTAACGCCGACCGGCGCTACTTCAATCACCTTGAGCCGGCGGCCTTTCCAGAAGGTATAGCTCCCCGGCCAGGGGCTGAATGCCCGCACCCGCAGCCATAGCTCCTGTGCCGCAAGCTTCCAGTCAAGCAGGCCATCCTGGGGCATTATTACCCTGGTGTAAGTCGCCCGGCTATTGTCCTGGGGCTGAGGCTTAAGCTTACCCTCCACCCACAGCGGGACCGTCTCCACCAGCAAGTCCGCCCCGATTCTCGCCAGTTTCTCTGCCAGCGAACCGGTGGTATCCTGAGGCAAGACCGGCGCCGGTACCCGGGACAGCACCGGCCCGGTGTCCATGCCCTCATCCATCAGCATGATGGTAACACCGGTCTCTTCATCCCCGGCAAGGATGGCCCCGGCCACCGGCGACGCCCCACGGTGCTTTGGCAGGAGGGATGGATGGACATTGAGACAGCCGAACCGCGGCAGGCTAAGCACATCCTTCTTGAGGATATGCCCGTAAGCGGCGACAACAATCAGGTCCGGCGCCAGAGCCGACAGTTGTTCGAAAGCTTCCGGAGCGGAAAGTTTCTCCGGCTGGAAGACCGGGATACCCAGGACTATGGCCGACTTTTTCACCGGAGACTCAGCCAGATGCCGGCCGCGGCCGGAGGCGCGGTCGGGCTGGGTGATAACACCCACCATCTGGTACGGCAGGCGCGCCAGGGCTTCAAGGACGGGCACGGCAAAGGCCGGCGTCCCCATGAAAATAATTTTCAGGCCCATAGTGGGGCATTCTAACAATTTTTGCCTTTATGTCAAAACCCACTTGACAGCCCAAAAGTGGGGGATGATACCCTAGAAAAGGAGCCCAGGGGTTTCCATGAGACAATAACGCCGTCTCAGTCCTTAAAGACATTCGTAATAGGGGTACTATTTCACTTTACATTCAACCCGTGGGGGATTCTTTTGTCCGTAGCTGACGGGAGCCCGCCCTCAGCCGCGAGGAGAAATACTTGAAGTCAGCTTCAGATATCTGGGAGTCGGCTCTCGGAGAACTGCAGGTCCAGGTAAGCAAGCCTAACTTCGATACCTGGCTAAAAGATACCAGAGGCGTTTCCTGCCGGGACGGCCTGTTCACGGTTGGCGTCCCCAATGCTTTTGTCGGCGAGTGGCTCAACAGCCGGCTCCGCCCTCTCATCGCAAGGACTATCTCGAGCATCCTCGGAAAAAATACCGATATCGAGTTCATGCCGGTGGCTGTTGAGACCTTGCGGCCGGCCCCCATACCAGCACCTGTTCAGAATGACGGCGGTGTCAGCCTCCGGGAGCGCCCCACGGTGTCTATCGCTCACCCCAGACTGAACCCGCGCTATACCTTTGAGACATTCATCTCCGGCGACTCCAACCGCCTGCCATATTCAAGCGCGCTCGAGGTTGCCGAAAGCCCGCTCATCCAGTACAACCCGTTATACATTTACGGAGCTACCGGCATGGGCAAGACCCACCTCCTCCACGCTATCGCCCACATCACCAGCAAGCGTATGAACACCCTCTATATGACCGCGGAGCACTTTACTAACGAATTCGTCGCCGCTGTCAAGGGGCGGCATGTCGAAGACTTCCGTGCCCGTTTCCACGACGTCGAGGTATTTATCATTGACGATATCCAGTTTATCGGCGGGCGCGAGCAAACGCAGGAGTGCCTGCTCCACATTTTCATAGACCTCCACAACAGCAACTGCCGCATCGTCATCGCCGGCGACCGTCCTCCGCAAGGGTTACCCTCGCTGGACGAGCGCCTCCAGTCACGTTTCTCATGGGGCCTGGTAACACGAATTTCGCCGCCGGACAGGGACACACGCCTTGCCATCCTCCAAACACAGGTGAGCAACAAGGGGCTCAAGGTGCCTCAAGCGGTACTCGAGCTGGTTGCCGACCGCCTGCCGGGTAACGTACGGGAGATGGAAGGTGTGCTTAACCAGATTGTCGCACGGGCCAAACTCGCCGGAAGCGGACCGGACGTCAAAATCGCCAGCCAGGTGGTAACCGAACTGGTTGCCCCGCCTCATGGACCGGGTCAGTCGACAGCCCCATCGCCTAAGACTATTATCGAAGCCGTAGCCAGGGCCTTCAGTGTAACTCCTCAGGCGCTTATCAGCACCAGGCGCGACAAGATGACGACTCTCGCCCGCCAAATAGCTATGTACCTGATGCACGAGGTGGCCGGATACCGCGTGGCCGACATCGGCCGCAGTCTCGGCAACCGCGACCACTCCACCATAATCCACGGCTTCCGCAAGATCGCTGAGACCCTCAAGTCCGACAAGGTCCTCAAAGATAGACTTGAGCCAATTCTCCAAGAAATCACTCCCCGGAATGATAATCCACCAGCAGTGGACAAACCCGCCAACATCCCCCGGTAACGGCCTCCTGCAGGCTATTAATGAACTGCCTTCGCCGCACCTGGAATCCACCTTAACGAGTGGCCTGTCTAACCCTTATTATGTATGATTAGAGACATACCGATACAGACAGGAAGATTGTATTTACTTTAGATACGGTAGTGTTAACAGTGGATAGAGTTGAAATCGTGGTAAGGGGAGGGTGTGGTGGTGATGGTGTGGTGAGCTTTCGTCGGGAGAAGTATATCCCGAAGGGCGGGCCGGATGGTGGGAATGGTGGAAAGGGTGGAGATGTGTATCTGGCGGCTAGTCCTTCGGTGGATGGGCTTGAGGTTTTTAAAGGACGCCGGCTTTTTGAGGCTGAGCCGGGGAGACGGGGAGAAGGCCAGAAAAAGCACGGCCGGGATGGGCGCGATCTGATTATTGAGGTCCCGGTAGGGACGGAGATTTCTAATGTGGGACAGACGGGTACTGATGTCTTAATCGCCGATGTAGTTGAACCGGGACAGAAAGTACTTGCTGTCCGCGGAGGTGCTGGTGGGCTTGGGAATGCCTGCTTTGCCACACCATCCAGGCAAGTGCCTGAGAAAGCTACCGAGGGTAAACCGGGGGAGGAGCGAAGGCTAATTCTCGAGTTAAAACACGTGGTGGATATTGCTATCGTCAGCCTGCCTAACGCCGGTAAATCAACGCTCCTGAGCCGGGTTTCAGCGGCCCGGCCCAAAGTTGCCGATTATCCCTTTACAACCAGTGAGGCGGTGCTTGGAACGGCTGATGTCGGTGATGAGCGGTTGGTGCTGGCGGAACTGCCGGCGCTGGTAGCGGGAGCGCATAGCGGAAAGGGATTGGGCAACCGCTTTCTGCGGCATGCCGAGCGGGCTGGGGTGCTGCTGATTCTGCTTGATGGCAGTTTACCGTTGCCCTGGGATGATCTGGGGGTGTTGGAGGACGAGCTTGGGCGCTGGGTAACGTCGCTGACAGGCAAAGCGCGGCTGGTTGCTATTAATAAAGTGGACCTGGCTGATGTACACGGGCGTGTCCCTGAGATCAAGCGGCGGCTTGGTGAAGCTAAAGCGATGTTCATATCGGCTTTAACCGGAGAAGGCGTACCCGAGTTGATGGCCCGGTTAGTTTCGATGGTGAGAGAAACCCGACGCGCCGAGCCTGAGCCGAAGGAGACAATTGCGATTTTCCGTCCCAGGCCGGTAGATGAGGGGAAAAGGTGAAAGTCGGTATTCTCGGCGGTACCTTTGACCCGGTGCACCGCGGGCATCTGGCGCTGGCGAAGACGGCGCTGGAACAGCTTGGTCTTGATAAGGTGCTTTTTGTTCCCGCCCGTGACCCATGGATGAAGACCGGCCGCCGCCGGATAGCGCCGGCCAGGCACCGTCTGGCTATGCTCCGGCTGGCGCTGAAGGGCAAGCCGGGCTTCGAGGTATCTACGGTTGACCTTGAGCGGCCGGGGAAGACCTATGCCGTGGACACGGTGGCGGCAGTAAGAAAGGAGTTGGGGGTGGAGGCCGGCCTGTATTTCATAATGGGCGCTGACAGCCTGACCGAACTTCACCAGTGGAAGGAGCCGGGGAAGCTGGCGGCGATGTGCCGTCTGGCGGTGGCGGGCCGGCCCCGTGTTTCAGCGCCGGATGTCGCCCGTCTGGAGAAGATGGTCCCGGGTATCGGCGAGCGGATTGTTTTCCTTAACATGGCACCAGTGGATGCAAGCTCGACCGAGATCCGCGAGCGGCTGAAGTCAGGCCGTTCGGCTGGAAGGGCCGTACCGGCGGCGGTGGTGAGATATATCTCAGATAATAGGTTGTAACAGGGCTCTAAAATCAGCTTACTAGGGAAACGCCAATATGTTATGACTTGACGTTTCCCCCGTAAACAGTATCACTCCCAATTAGAGTTCTCCGATAGAATTACGTATGACAGGAGGACTCGACATGGTACGCAAGAGGTACACCGAGGAGCAGATCATCCAGGCACTTAAGGA
>JBFMDU010000009.1:0-39139 GCA_040753815.1 Chloroflexota bacterium | reverse complement strand
TCGTCGGCAACCGGCCACTGTCACAGATTAATGCCGTCAACGCCGCCTGCGTAAAACACGATACCGGCAACGACAAGATTGATATCTTCGACGCCATGTATATCGCCCAGATGGTGGTTGGGGTAAGAAACAACCGGTTCGAATAGGCCTCTCCCCACCAGATGCTTCGCTTCGTTTCAGCATCACATATTAGGAGGAGCCTGCAGGGAGGGCCGCCCGCGCGGGCGGCCCTCTTTACTTTCACCTATCTGCTTAATTCCTTACAAGGCGTACATAGTTGTTGATGCGGATGGCGTCACTCTGCGGACCGCGACCGGTTGAAAAGGCGGCGGGATTCCCTGTCTTTGGGTCGCTGCGCTGAGCGCCCGCTCCGTGAACATCCATCCAACCACCACCAGACCCCCGAGCCATATGACCCAAAGCTCTTCCAAAGGCGATATACACCCCCTCCCCCGGAATCCCCACAGGAGGACGGGCTGCGTACCCGAGCGTGGTCCCCGTCCAGTAATAAGGATAGTCGGCCTGGTTCAGTTCATTAATAATCTGGGTACAGGTGAAAATCGGGGCAATGGCCGCGGAACTGGTGGCACTGGGAGAACGGGTGTAATCCACGATGCTCTGCAACTCCTTGGCATCGGGCAGGCGCCAGTCGTTGTAGCCCAGGCAGTTCTCGGCGTTCCTGGTCTGCACCCACGCCAGAGCGCTTTCCCAGTCCATGCCCGAGCCGCTGTCGGCTTTCGACCACATCAAACCGGTTGCTCTGTCCGTAATCGTTCCATCACCGTTATCAACAAAATCGTTTTTCCCATAATTTGTGTTACCGCGAACGTATAGCACGTAATACTTTTTTTGTGTACCGGTGGGGTAACCTTTTATGCGGCCGTCGGCAAAATTGACCCCGAACATCAGCCTGGAGCCCATCAGTGGTGTGCCAGTATACAACGTCGAAGTTGCATATTGAGCATCGATGAGCCGTTCGCCGGCACCGAGATCACCGTAGCCGAAGCTAAAATAGCTGGTATCGATAAATGAAATGGAACCAGTTATTGACGTGGCGTTAGACCCTGGGCCGGCCCCGCTAAATATTATGAGAGAATAAAGCTCCTTAATGGTTGGCAGCCGCCAGTCGGAATACCCCGCAAGTTTAAACTCCAATGCCGAACTAACCGCTTCATCGTAGTACAACTTATCTGAAGCATTGATAACCCCGTCAACGTTTCTATCCGGGCTTTTCTGCCACATCAACCCGGTATTAAGATCGGTAACTGTTCCATCACCATTGTCCTTGTAGGCAGGCTGGTTTCCCCGATAGTGAGCATCCTGTCCATAGAAAGGCTCCCCTTGTCTTGGTGCCGCTATCTCCTTCGAATTGTCGTAGTATTCGGTCTGACCTGTATCCACAATTGTATATGGAAATGCCGCCTTCGTCGCTGAAGGAGACTCCGGTGTTTGCGAAGGACTTGAGGCTGGTGAGGGTGTTGAAGGCGACGGAGCGGGTCCAGGCGATAGCGCCGGTGCCGATCCCGATGTTATCGTTGCAGGAGAGGCTGAATAAGACAGAGCCGGGGCCTGTGAGCATGCGCTAATAGAAAGACTCAATGCAGCTAAAAATACTGCCGTGACCCCTATTCGTAATTCCTTAGCCATAATCCTCCTCGCCCCAGGCAAAGACGCTTCATCGTTATCTTTTTAGCGGTTAATCTTTGCCAGCTAACATCAATTATGGATTGTGATTGTTAAGCTAGCGTTAAGGGAAGATGGGACTTTGTTCCCCACCCAAGTTTATTTTCTTAGCCTCAAATCAATCCCTGAGGCATCCGCCCAACGGCTGATAGCCGCCCGGACCAGCCTGGCCTTCTCCTTGATGTCAGCGCTTTTACTTATCACAGACCCGGCCTCAGCCATGGCTGCCTTTAAGCCGTCCAGAGGCATTAGCTGACAGGCAGTGCAATAGAAAGATTTAGAACGGCCGTCATCATAACGCTCCAGAAGACGGCGGAGGAACTCCAGTTTGGCCATTTCCAGCCGGGCAAATTCCTCAATGCCGTGTTTCTGAATGAAGGCATAGTTGGACGCCAGCGGCCGGTATGAGATAAAGGAATCGGCTTGTTGCGACGCTTTCATGACCCGGCTTACTCTGGCACAGCTTTCCCATTCCAGACATTGCGCACAGGTCTCGAGGTGCTTCTGCTTGACGCAACAGGTGATGAAGCCGCAGGCCGGATGTTTCTGCTCAAAATCCGGGCCGGCACAGCCGGGGCATCTGGAAGGCCCGATTGTGTGGTACCTCGGGCACAGGCTGCAATCGAGGCCGCAGGCCCCGACGATGGGATATTTCTTTAACCCTGCTCGCATTTCAATTCCCCGCTAGCGTTACTAAACGACATCCTTTCTACGCACCAAGCCGGACTTTGGCCTGTTCCCGGGGGATTCGCTCTCCCTCTTTTCTTATCTTATTTAGTGACCGTGTCCCCGGCCAACTGCGGCCAGCGGTGCCACCGTTAGCCAGAGAGTGATGGTAATCAGCATAGCTTTGACATAGCTAATGGTGGCTATCCCGAATTCAGGAGAAATAGCCCCCCACAGTAGCATCAGAATAAAGGAACTGACGAAAAAGCCGGGAATAGCCGCCAAAATCCTGAAATAACCCATTTTAGACCTCCCTACTTTTATTCCTATACTCTAAACTCAGTACCGTAACAAGCTCTGAATAGTATCTCACGCTGAGAGCAGTCGTTCCATAACCGACAAACCCTAAGCATCGCCCCTTTTACCGGACTATTCTACAGCGGTTACTTGACAAAATCAACATATATGCTATTATTTAGTTATAGTAATTAAGTTAGGTATTAAGTTTATTAACACAGAAAAGGATAGAGTTTATGGCAGGAGAATGGAACGAATTGACCGGCTTGACCCGCGGGGCAGACATCATTGTGGAGCGTGTCCGCCTTTCCGGCAGCAAAATAGCCATTGAGGGCGAATTCGAACTGCCGCCGCTGGCCCGTCTCTCCGCTGAAGACCAGGTTTTTATTATGGCCTTCGTCCGGTGCCACGGGTCTATCAAGGATATGGAACAGATGTTTGGCATCAGCTATCCAACGGTGAAAAACCGGCTTAATCGCCTTGCCGATCGGTTGGAGCTGGTAGAAACACAGCCTTTACCAACCAAGAAGGCGGTGCTGGATGAGCTGGAAAGGGGCGAAATCACCGCCGCCGAAGCAATCGAGAGGTTGTCCGCAGTTTAGACAGCTCTAAAAGGAGGAATCATATGATGTCCGAGAACAAGAAACGAATCCTGGAAATGCTTGCCGGGGGTAAAATCACGGTGGATGAAGCGGAAAAACTACTAGCTCTGACCGCGTCTGATGATGACGCCGCCAGGACAGGCGCTGCAGGGACATCGAATAGAAAAGTCCCCTTCAAATATCTGCGAGTGGAGGTCAGGCCGGGGCCGAAGGCCGAAGGTTCGCCACAACCGGGAAAGGTCAACATCCGTGTGCCGATAAACCTCATCCGGGCAGGTATGAAGCTTACCGCCCTCATCCCTCCCCAAGCCGCCGACAAGGTGCACGATGCACTGCTTGAAAAGGGCATTGACTATGACCTGCGTAATGTGAAGCCTGATGACCTTGATGAATTCCTAAAAGCCCTCGGCGACCTGGAGGTGGACGTGGAGGATGGTAAAGAAAAAGTGCATGTCTATGCGGAATAATCTGTACTGCCCCTTTTAGGCGGGATTCGCTGAACTGACGTTATTGGCGCTGACCGGACTCTCTGGTCTTTACCGTACCCACCGGATAGGCCGGCACCTCAACGACAATAGTCGTCCCCCTACCGGCAGTTGACTGCACGTTCAAATTTCCGCCGAGCAGTTGAATGCGCTCCTGCATACCGGCCAGCCCGAGCTTTCCTGTACCACTGAAGTCGCTCAGGACCGTGGGCACATCGAACCCCTTGCCGTTATCGCTTATGGTCATCCGGATAAGATTCCCGGCGCGGGCAAGCCGGATTCCCGCCTGGGTGGCCCCGGCATGACGTTTAATGTTTGACAGGGCTTCCTGAGCAATCCGGAAAAGCGTCAACTGGACTTCGTGCGAGAGGTCAGGCGGTATCGGGCTCAGTTGAACGGTGACATCGGCTTCGGTCTCGGCCGTCAGATTATCCGCCAGCCATTCCAGCGCCGGCCCCAACCCTAAGTCATCCAGAATCGCCGGCCGCAACTGCTTGGTGTAGCGACGCAGGGAATCATGGGTATTCACGGCAATGGTATGAAGTCTGAGAAGCCTCTCGCTTACCTCAGCGATCAGGTTAGCGTTTCTGTCCGACAGCACGGAATCAAGCTGATGGATGATATACAGGAGCGATTGCGCGGTATCGTCATGAAGGTCGCGGGCAATGCGCTTGCGCTCCGCCTCCTGAGCCTCCAGTATCTGCTGTAGATAGAAATGGAGGCTAGCCTGAAGTCGCCGCTCCTGGGTGACATCGCGCGCGATGTTCTGAAAGGCGATAGGTTTATCACCATACGTTATCAAGCGCGTCGTCAGTTCAACAACGGCCTCACTGCCGTCTTTACGGTACAGCCGCTGTTCGTACCTCGGCTGGACCGGCTGACCACCGAGCAGTTTAGCTTTGACATCGTGGGCGAGGGTGTGACCGTCTTCCGATAAAAAACTCCCGACATTCTTACCCACCATCTCCGAAAGGCTATAGCCATTGAGCTTCTCAGTCGCCTTGTTGGCATGGATGATTTTGCCTTCGAGGTCATGGATCCAGATGGCATCGCTAGCATTTTCGAATAATTCCCGGTACTCGGTCTCCGACTCCTTTAGAAGCGCCATGGCCGAAACCAGATTCTCCCGGTGCTTCCGGCCACGCCGGATGCTGTAGACCAGCGTCAGAAGAAGGCCGCCGGTAATGACGGCGGTGAACATTTCAAAGACGGCGTCCCTCGGCAGAGGCGAGAGCCAGACGGCGCGCGGTATCATCATGACCATGGCTACAGCCAGCGTCACCACACCCCAACGAACCCCTAAGAACCACCCGGCATAAGCAACCAGCAGGACATACAATAAGCGGTCAGGCGCATGGCGACCAAGCCCAAAAACGGCAGTCGAAACATAGTTGATGACGGGAATTCCAACGAGGACTTCGGTGTAATGACTGGCCGTAATCGCCGCGAACAGCACCACGACCACTGCTAGGTGCCGCTGCTTAATCGGGTGTTCCGAAGTTATTTTCAACCCCAAACACCCCCTATTGCGATTGTCCCCGCGAAAAGGCCGGAAGCAACTGCCCGCCCAGACTACTTTTTCTCCCCGTCAATGCTATCGAGGGAGATAACGCCCTCCCTGGCCCCCTTGACAATAGCCTCCGTCCGCGAGGTCACATTCATCTTGTTAAATACGTTGGAAAGGTGAGCTTTAACGGTACGCGTGCTGAGAAATACCTGTTTGGCAATTTCCTTGTTGCTCAGACCGCGTGCCGCCAGTTTCAGTATCTCTATCTCACGCTCACTCAGATCCATCACATTGCCCTCACCGGCCCCGGCCTCGGTCTGTGTCTGGACACTGTACTTAAGCATTTTGGCGATTACCGTGGGATGCAATACCGACTCGCCATGATGAACGGCCCGGACAGCATCAACAATAGCGCGGCCTCTGGCTGTCTTTAGTAAATACCCGGTGGCACCGGCTTCGAGCAGGCCAACTACGTAGCGGTCATCATCATAAGCGGTAAGGATAAGAACTGAGGTTTCCGGGCATTTTTTCACAATCTCCCTGGTTGCCTCAATCCCGCTCATTTTAGGCATGACGATATCAAGAATGACAACATCAGGCTTAAGCTGGGAACAAACGCGAGCCGCCTCCTCTCCATCACAAGCCTCAGCAACCACCTCCATATCCTCCTGCTCCTGAAATGCCCCGCGGATGGCCTCACGCATCAGCGGATGGTCATCAGCAATCAAGAGCCTGATTTTGTCTACCAATTTTTTCTCCCCGGCTAGTGGCGGGCGACCAAGTATCTCAGTCCATAATTGAGGACTACTAGGTGATTATACTCCCCCTTGATTTACCGCCGCAACGTACATTTCCCTCTGTGGCCTAGTACTACTGGTACGCACATAATGTCCCATGGTCCCTGACAGCCAGCCCTACCGGACGATGCGATGGCAAGGCATACGAGCGTACCATCCTTTAACGGAAAAACAACGGAAGGAGAAGCAGCATGGTAACGCTAACAAGCCCATCGATTACTGAAATCGCCAACCCGCAGATTCATAAGGGGAGAATGACGATTCTCTCCGTCCTCGAGCGCGCGGCCGAGGAAGCCCAGTTCCAGGCAAGGCTGGCAGATGACCCATCAGAGGCCCTGGCAGAGTATTACACGCTAACGGCGGAACAAAAGGCGGCCCTGGCAAGCGGAGACATCCGGAAGATTGAAAGCTGGGTAGGCAAGCTTGACCCCAGGCTGGCGTCATGGCTCTGGGCTCGTCTCGGCCAGGAAAAATGGTGAAACCACCGGCAAATTCGCATCGGTAAAATGAATACATAAAAGGATTACTGGCGATGAATGTTAAAGAACCGCCAAAGACAACGATAGACCCATCTATCGCTGAACTTGCTAAAAAAGCCTGCCCTGACTGCCTTCCCGCGGCCGAAATTGCCCGCAAGGCGGAGACAGCCGGGGTCAACAAGGCCAATCTAAATACATTAAACAGCGTACTGCTTGGCATCCTCGCTGGCGCTTTCATCGGCCTCGGTGCCATGTTATGCACCCTGGTCACGACACAATCAGGACTGGGGTTCGGACTCAACAAGCTGGTGGGAGGGGTGGTCTTCTGCCTCGGACTTATCCTGGTAATTGTCGCCGGAGCCGAACTTTTTACCGGTAACACCCTGCTCGTCATGGGCTGGTTCAGTGGCCAGATTGGCGCCGGCAAAGTGTTCAAAAACTGGACCATCGTGTATTTCGCCAACCTCGTCGGGGCGCTCGGGCTGGTAGCTATCGTCTATGCCAGCCAGCAGTGGAGTTTCAGTAACAACCTGGTTGGCGCTAATGCGGTGGCGATTGCCAACGCCAAGGTCAATATCGCTTTCTGGCCGGCACTGGCGCGCGGCATCCTTTGCAATGCCCTGGTCTGCCTTGCCATCTGGATGTGCTTCAGCGGGAAGACAGTCATCGACAAGATTCTGGCTATCATCTTCCCTATCACCGCCTTCGTCGCCGCCGGTTTCGAGCACTCAATCGCCAACATGTACTTCATTCCCATCGGCATCCTGCTGGCGCAGGAACCCTCAGTCCTCCAGGCGGCCAACCTGACAGCGAGCAGTGTCGCCAACCTGAACCTGACCGGTTTTATCAGCAATCTGGTGCCGGTGACGCTTGGGAACATCATTGGCGGGAGCGTCATGGTCGGGACGATTTACTGGGTAACCTATCTCCGTCAGGACAATGCCGGCTTCAGCCTGGCGCTCCAGCGCTGGCTAATGACGCTAACGCCGTGGCGCCGGCCGACAGAGCCAGCCACATCCTCGCCTTCGGCTGTGCCAACGCTTCAACCGGTACCGGCCTTAGCGCCTGTTTCGGCCGCGGCTGAGCCAGTCACCGCCAGCGCGGGCAAAGCCCTGCCGGAGCTTCTTGCCACCGCCGTGCTGGCCCGCACCATAGGTGACAAGTCATTCTTCGAGAGACTGGCAAAATCGCCCGAGACCGTCCTGAAGGACTACAACCTCGCTGAGGAAGAAAAGGCGGCGTTCTCATCAGGCGATATAAGCTGGTTGGAAAAAAACATCGCTTCCCTGTCCAACCCGATGACCACCTACGCCGTTTTGAAAAAGTACTCCGGCAGTATGCCAACTAAGAATTAGCCCGAGGATATCTTCGGGCATACCCAAACCGCCGAGATTGCTTCGGTCGCTGACGCTCCGTTCGGAATGACCTGGCTCTTCCGCCAAGGCGATACTGTGTTGACACCCCAGACACGCCTTGTTACACTACCTCGCTATACTAGGCACAACAAACACGCAAGCCGTAAAGTTGACACCGCCATTACCTCGGAACACGATATGCGTGGTAAAATGGAGCAGTTCTTCGAGCTCCTCCAGGAGCGTAGATAACGACATGGCACCAGCCGAAACCGGAAACAAGAACGGAACTATTGTCGCCGGCACGGACCTTTCGTTAAGCTTCGGCGGCATCAAGGCTCTCTTAAACGTAGATTTCCAGGTCAAGCGCGGCGAAATTGTCTCCATCATCGGTCCCAACGGCGCCGGCAAGACCTGCCTAGTCAACTGCATCACCGGCTACTACCGGCCGCAAAAAGGCAGTATCACCTACGACGGCCACAACATCACCGGCTTGCCATCGTACCGCATCGCCCGGCTCGGCATCAGCCGCACCTTCCAGAACCCATCTCTTTACCCACACATGACGGCGTTCGACAACCTGATGCTGGCTCGCTATATGCACACAAAGACGACCCTGCCGGAAGCACTGCTTTTCTTCGGCCGGAGCCGCCATGAGGAAATTGAAAGCCGGCGCTTTGTCGAAGGCATAATCGGTTTCGCTAAAATCCAGGACCTGCGCAACCGCACTGTAGCCACCATGTCCTACGGCCAGCGCAAATTAGTGGAAATCACCCGTGCCCTGGCCATGGAGCCCAGGGTTATCTTCCTCGACGAGCCGATGTCCGGGCTTGATGAGGTGATGAAAGAGCTTGTTGCCGAGCTGGTCATCAGCGTCCGCAATCAAGGTGTCACCGTGGTGCTCGTCGAGCACGACATGCAGGTCGTGATGGGGCTGTCCAATTCGGTAATCGTCCTCGACTTCGGACAGAAAATCGCTGAAGGCTCACCCGATGACGTCTGCCGCAACAGCCAGGTAACAGCCGCTTACGTCGGGGGAATTACCCTAGGCAAGACATGCCAGCCGGCGGCTTGAAACCTATATGTTCTACTTGATAAGACCTAAAGTCATACACTCGCCCCGGACTTCGAGTAAATGACAGCCCTGCTCCAACTGACACTATCCGGCATCCTGGTCGGTTGTGTTTTTGGCCTGATAGCGATGGGCTTCGTCATCACCTATCGCAGCGCCCACGTCTTCAACATGGCCTACGGCCAGTTCGCCATGGTTGGGGCTTACATGGCATGGACATTCCTCGGCTCTCCGGACTCACCACGGTTCCCGCTGTGGCTGGGCATTATTCTGACTGTGCTTTTCGCCATCGCTTTCGGCCTCTTCGTGGAGCGGGTCTTCTTCCGGCGCATGATCGGCCGACCGCTGTTCGTACCCTTCATGCTGACACTGGGACTTCTGGCAGTCATTAATTCTGTCGTCCTGCTGGTCTGGGGACCGGCGCCACTGGCCCTGGCCCAAACTTTCCCCAAAGGCCCGGTCGGAGTCGGCGAAATCACTCTGCCGCAAGAATACCTCTGGAGCTTTGCCGTAGCCATGGCGGCGCTCATCGCCTTTGTCATCTTTTTCCGCAATACCAAGCTGGGACTGGCCATCCGGGCGGCCTATGACAACCAGGTGGCGGCCCGATGTCTCGGCGTCAGCGCCCGCCTGAACTCGCAGATTGCCTGGATTATCAGCTCCCTCCTGGCAACCATCGGCGGTATCCTCATCGCCTCGGTACAGGGGGTAAGCCCCCTTCTTGGGGAACTGGCAATGTCGGTCCTGGCGGTGACGATGCTGGGAGGTCTGGACTCACTGGTGGGATGTATTGCCGGTGGCCTGGTCCTGGCTATCGGCGGCAACCTGGCCAGCTACTATCTGAACCCGCATATCCAGGGCATCAGCGAGGTCTTCGGCGTTCTCCTGATTCTAATGGTCCTTTTAATACGGCCGGCCGGACTCTTTGGCAGTAAGTCGATTGACAGGGTCTAAGACGATGAGGGCGCGTGGTAAAATCAAGCGGGACTACGGGCGCGAACTGGCCGTTATCCGCACCAGGACGCACTGGTTTATTCTGGCTGGTTTTCTCATCCTCCTTGGCATTTTACCCGGCATCCTGACCTGGACCGATAATAATAGCTGGCTCACCTGGCTCAACTTCACCTTCATCACCATTATCGCCGTGCTCGGACTCAACATCACTACCGGCATGGCCGGACAGGTCAGCCTCGGCCACGCCGCTTTTATCATGGTCGGTGGCTACACTCTGGGTATCCTGACTACGAAGATGGACTGGCCCTTCTGGCTGGCCCTCCCTGCCGGAGGCATCATCACCGCCGCTATCGGACTGGTAGTCGGCGCGCCATCGGTACGTCTCCGCGGCTTCTATCTGGCCATCGCCACCCTCGCTTTCCTGTTTTTCGCCCAGTTCCTTATCAAGCACCTCGATATCACCAACGGCATCCACGGTTTGATTGGTATTCCCGCGCCGTCTATCGGCGATTTCAGGATTGATACTGATTTGAAGTGGTATTATCTAATTCTGCTGTTAACCATCGGAGGCGTGATATCCTCAGTCAACCTCACCCGCTCCCGGCTGGGCCGGGCCTTTTCTGCGGTACGCGACAATGACATCACTGCCCCGAGCATGGGTATCAACGTCTACCTGACCAAAGTCACCGCATTCTTTATCGGCTCGCTCTACGCCGGAGTTGCTGGAGGACTCGGGGCAAGTTACCTCAGCGTTATCCGGGTGGACCAGTTTACTGTTTTCGAGTCCATCTGGTACCTGGGTATGGTCATTATCGGAGGTGCCGGTAGTACCGCGGGCACCGTCATGGGAGTCCTATTCCTGCGGCTCATCAGCCAGTTCCTCCACGTCGTTAGCATGGGTTCATGGGTACCATCGCTCGGCGCCAGCTTCTGGTCTTCCATCACCTATGCCATCTATGGAGCGGCTATCATCGCTTTCGTATCGTTCCAGCCTTACGGGCTAATCGCCATCTGGCGCAAATGGCAGGCGCAGTATAAACGCTGGCCGTTTGGATAATACGGAGAGACATGCTCCTTCAGGCCAACAAGATCGAAGTCAAATATCTGGGCGTGGTGCTGGCGCTCAAAGACCTGACCATGCGCATCGACGGCGGCAAAGTCATCGCTTTACTCGGCGGCAACGGGAGTGGCAAGTCAACCACCCTCAAAGCCATCTCCGGCGTTCTGGCAACAGAAGACGGCAAGCTGACCGAAGGGACAATCGAGCTTGACGGACAGCGAATTGACAGGTACAACCCGGAGACTATCGCCAGGCTCGGGATTTGTCACGTTATGCAGGGCCACCCGGTCTTCTCGCAACTGACTACCGAGGAGAACCTGCAAATGGGCGCTTACCTCCGCCGGGACAAAGACGGAATTAAGAAAGATATAGAGCGCGTCTTTGGCTACTTCCCCAAGCTCCGGCCACTGCGCTTGCGACGGAGCGGCTATCTCTCCGGCGGTGAACAACAAATGCTGGTCATCGGACGTGCGCTGATGTCGCGTCCCAGGCTGATGCTCCTTGATGAGCCATCGCTGGGGCTGGCTCCGGCGGTCATCACCGACCTCTTCCCAATCCTCAAACGTATTAATATGGAAGAGGGCACTTCGCTCCTGATAGCCGAGCAGAACAGCGGCGCCGCCCTGGCCATCGCTGACTACGGTTATATCCTGCAGAACGGCAGTGTGGTTGCCGAAGGCACGTCCGAGCAGTTGAAAGCCAGCGAACGGCTCAGGGAATCTTACCTGGGAACGAACGGAAGGGGCACTGCCCAGAGTTACTACCGTTCCTTGGCCGGGAACGAGCCCACCCCGGGCGGCACCCCTTCGTAACCGACTATCCTGGTTATCCGGTACTATTTATTTATCAACGCCTTCGAAGATTCTCGGCGTGGTAAGCCAGCCACCAACGCCCACGGTACCGTTCTTGGTATATTGGTGCATTTTGATGGTGGAAACGCCGATGCGCTTGTCCGGCCCGTAACCAAAGCCTTCCATGTTGCCCCAGGTATCTATCTTGGTCGCCTTATTAAGGGCGTTAAAGATAGCTTCTGAAGTTATCTTGTCGCGGCCAACATCGGCGGCCGCCTGTTTAATGACAGTCCCGAGGAGCGCCTTAAGAGTAATGACTATCCGGTTGTCAGACCATTTGTCAGTTTTACCGCCAAATGCCCAGATGCCGGTGTACATTTGCGAGGCCTGGGCCTTATCCGCATAGGGGCTCTCCGCCCGGTACTGATAGAAGCCCTCAGCCTGGTCGCCGACGATTTTTAGCAGAGGCTCAGACTCAGTGAACTCATTAAAGGAGAGGGGAATTTTGCCGGCCAGCCCGAGGCCGCGCCAGTCGCGGATAGCCAGAGCTGCCTGCGGTGTGGTAGCCATCATCCAGACCCGGTCAACATTGGCATCTTTTAACTGCAGAAATTGCGGCTTGAGATCCATAGCCGTCATCGAATAGGTCACCGGCACGAAGCCGGCGCCCTGCTTGCGGGCCCAGGCTTCGGCGGCGCGCCACTGCAGGCCGGATGGCAGATCCCAATAGACAACGCCAATCTTAGCTTTGCCTTTCATTTCAGTCAGGACATTTTTAACGTAGGCGCCGAAAGCATCAGCGGTCGGAACACCCATGCTGAAGACCCGCCCGGGAGGGACAAACCCGCGGTTATCAAGCGCCGAATGAGTGACAAGGACTGACTTGTCCGCCTCGATCTGGGACTTAGCACCCAGATAGTAGTAGTCCTCGACCACCACATTCAAGACTGGCTTAAAGCTGTCCCTGAGCTCTTTGTAAGCGATGACAGCGCCATCGGGCGTACCTTTGTTATCAACGGTCTTCCATTCAAGTTTGATGCCGTCGATGCCGCCCTCTTTCTCATTGATGTAGCGCATCATGAGTTCATCTTCCTCAAGGGCCGTTTTGACCGCCGCCGCCGCCGGACCAGTCAGACCGCCCATGAGACCGATGCGCACCGTGGTTGCCGGCTGAGACGCCGGGGCGCATCCATAAGCGCCTATTACCAGCGCCGCCGCCAGCGAGAGGCACATGACCATGAGAAGTACTCTAACCGTTTTGCTCACAGATACCTCCTTATACCTTAAACTTAAGCATCCCTCTCTCTACTTAGAGAAGGCAGAAACCCAATCAAAGGACTAGCCACTTCGAATTTCCCCCAAGTCAATGACACGGTAAACCATCAGGTATAGAAGCCCATCCCGACCATCGGTCCGGTAGCGCTGCACATCACCGGAGTATACTCGGTAAAGAGCAGTTCGGCGCACTTATAGCGCGAGGCCACCAACTGCTTCAACTGCTCGCCCTCCTCCGGGCGGTTGGAATAGTGGACAATAACATGCAGGGGGTTCTTAATGTCCACGTATTTTTTGACCATGTCCACCATCTTGTTGAGGGCCTTCTCCTTACCGCCAACCCGACCCACCACCTCAATCAAGCCGCCGTCATCGACGAAGCCGATTATCGGCTTTACATTCAGCATTTCACCAATGTTGGCGTTCTTCGGAGCACGGCCGATATTAATCAGGTACTTGAGTGTGTCCAGCGCCGCCACGTAAATGACGCGGGAGGTCATATCATCGACGACCTTGAGCACCTCGCCCACCGGCTTACCGGCCCTTGCTGTCTTTGCGGCCTCAAGGACGATGAACCCGAGCGCTCCCGCCGAAGTCCGGCTGTCAATAATGTGTATGTTGACATCAGGATGGTCCGCCTTGACCAGCTTGCGCGCCAGATAAGCCGACTCAAAGGTAGCGGTTAGCGCCTTGGAAACAAGGATGCAGACAATATTATCGGTCGCTTTGGCCAGCTCGCCGAAAACGGTGACGAAATCGCCCGGGTTGCCGGCGGTCGTGGTCGGCTGTTCCTTGATATCCGGGAATATCTTCCAGAACTCGGCGGCAGTGATATCCACCATATCGCGGTAGACCCTGCCGTTCATGACCATGCCCACAGGCACGACCCGGATGTCGTATTCCTTAAGAAGCTCGGGGGGCATGCAACTGGTGCTGTCAGTAACGATGGCGACTTTAGACATTGCTGTCAGACCGACTGCGGGCCTAGAAAGGGATACCTCGTTATCCTATGCTCGCAAATCGGTGGTATGATACCATAATGAATCAGGGTGTCAAGCTCGGCATGGCTCTATGCCTTACCGGCAGGCTACTCACCTGCGAACTGTAGAACTACTTCCCGTGACCGGGGCTGGTGGTCGAAGTCGATTAGCACAATCTGCTGCCAGGTACCGAGGACCATGACCCCTTCCACCACAGGTATCACCAGCGAAGGCCCGAGCAATGAGGCGCGAACGTGAGAAAAGCCATTACTCTCGCCCCACGCGGCGTCATGTTGATAGGGTATGTTCTTCGGGATAACGCGCTCCCACATTGTCTTGAAGTCAGAGAGCAGTCCCGGCTCAAACTCTATAGTAGTGACTGCGGTAGTGGAACCGGTAATAAAAACGGTCGCGGTACCGTTCCGTAGACCAGCACTTGCCAGTTGCTTGACTACATCAGGGGTAATATCAATGATGTGGCCATTGCCCCTGGTATCGAAATGAATCTTTTTGGTGACTACCATGAACGCCTCAGCAAGCTACAGAATCCCAGATGACCTCGTCCATTGGAAATACCGGCCCGTCGCGGCAGACTTGCTTTACTCCGTGCCTGGTCTTTACCGTACAACCGTAGCAGATCCCCAGTCCGCATCCCATCCTCACCTCGAGCGAGACTTCCACAGGCGGTATCACCCGCCGCTCCGACAACCGCTCGGCAATTGCACGGTACATGGGTAAGGGACCGCAAACGTAGACTTTATCAGCCCAGCTAAGATAATCGCTGATAGCATCGCTGACCAGCCCACGCTTGCCGGTGCTACCGTCGTCAGTTATTGTGACTATACCCACGCCGCCGGGCAACATCTGCTTAGGATACAGCTTCGCTGCCGTGGTTGCTCCGATAAGGAGCGTCATAACGTGGGTATTCAGAGCCTCAGAAATCAGGAAGGTCAGGGGTGCAATACCAATACCGCCTGCCACCATCAGCAAGTTAGATGGCTCTTCCGGCAGCAAGAAGGTGTTTCCGAGCGGCCCGGTAATCTGAATTATCTCTTCGGAACGGCGCTGTGTCAGCCATCGGGTCCCTCTACCTCTTAAAGCGAAAAGCAGAGAGAAACGCCCCGTTTCCCTTGATGCTCCATGAATGCTGAACGGACGGGGGAGCACAAAGCTTTCCGCGCAGCGGATCATGACGAACTGCCCGGGCTCAGCTATTGAGGCAATCTCCGGCGCCTCAAACTCCATAAGCCTCACACCGGCCATCAGCTCCTGGTTCGATACCACCGTCGCCTGGACTGTCTTCAAGTCTTACCCGTGGTTCTCAGGTATTCGCCTACCGGCTTGATATTGTACATCTGCCCGGAGTTCGCCAGTACATCAACGGCGGCACGTGCCGTATCAATAGATGTGAAACAGGGGATTCTTTTCTCCGCTGCGGCGCGTCGAATGTGGAAGCCATCTTTAAGCGCTGTACGCCCGCCAGTAACGGTGTTGACCACACCCTGAACACTGCCGTCGTTTATGATGTCAATGACATTCGGTGACCCCTCATTGAGCTTCTTGGTTATCAGCCGTACCGGGACACCAACGCTCTCAATCACTGCGGCCGTTCCCTCTGTGGCATAAAGCGGGCAACCCATGGCGTCGAACCTTGTTGCAAGAGGTATGGCATCGGTCTTGTCGCGATCGGCTATGCTCAGGAGAACAGGCAGTCCGGGCTGGAGCATAAGGCCTGCCGCCATAAGTGCTTTAACTAGTGCCGCCTCGAAAGTATGGTCAACACCCATGACCTCGCCGGTCGATTTCATCTCCGGTCCCAGATAGGTATCGACGCCGGTGAGTTTGGACATCGAGAATACCGGTGCCTTGATGCCAACAAGTTTTTGCCGTTTCCAGAGTCCGCCGTGGTATCCCTGGTCTTTGAGGCTAATGTCGAGCATCACTTTGGTAGCTAGCTTGACCATGGGTACGCCAGTGACTTTAGATATGAATGGTACCGTGCGGCTGGCCCTAGGATTAACCTCGAGGACGTACACCTGAGAATGCCCTGTGCCGTATCGTGTCCTCATGATGACAAACTGTACGTTCATCAGTCCCCTGGTTTGAAGCGCTTGGCCAAGCTTCAGTGTGTAATCAACCATGGTCTCGACTTCGTAGGCAGTGAGGTGGAGCGCTGGATAAACTGATATTGCGTCACCACTATGGACACCAGCACGTTCGATATGTTCCATGATACCAGGGATAAGGACGTTCTCGCCATCACACACCGCATCGAGTTCAGTCTCAATGCCCTCTATGTATTTGTCGATGAGTACGGGGTGGCGGCTGTCCATTTCTAGCGCCAGCGAGATATACCTTGTAAGCTCAGTCTCATTATGAACAATCTCCATCGCCCGTCCGCCGAGGACGTAGCTGGGACGCACCAGTACTGGGTAGCCAAGACTCCTGGCCACTTTGAGCGCTTCATCCATTGAAGTTACGGCGGCGCCGGGTGGTTGAGGGATGCCCAGTCTGGCCGCGAAATCTTCGAACCGACGGCGGTCTTCGGTAATGTCAATATTCTCAAAGCTCGAGCCAATGATAGAATGGCCGCTATTGACAATTGATTCGGTGAGATTGATGGCCGTTTGGCCCCCGAATTGCACAATGGACGGAGGAGTCGTATTAGGCACACCGGGCAGCTCACACGCTTCATTCTCCAGCAGGTCGCGGATGCTTTCATCGTCCAGCGGCTCGAAATAGAGACGGTCGCTGGTATCGAAGTCGGTGGAGACCGTCTCGGGATTGGAGTTGGCCATGATGCTCCGCACGTTAGCCTCACGGAGCGCCCATGCCGAATGGACACTACAGTAGTCAAACTCGATTCCCTGCCCAATTCGTATCGGGCCGCTCCCGATTACCAGAGCCTTTTTTTCTGGTATCGCACGGGCCTCATTTTCCTCCTCGTAGCTACTGTAAAAGTAGGGTGTGGCGGCATCAAACTCAGCGGCGCAAGTATCGACCATTTTGTAGACAGGGATAATTCGCCAGGTTTTCCTCAGTTCCCGCACCTGCTCCGGCAGGCGGTCGGCCAGTGTTCCAATCACACTGTCAGAAAAGCCAAGACGTTTTGCCTCCCACAGCATGTCTCGGCTGAGCGGTTCCTTAAGAAGACGCCTCTCCATCTGGACGATATTGAGAAACTTACAAGTAAACCACGGGTCAATACCGGTCCGCACCGAAAGCTCCTCGGGAGTATTGCCGCGCCGCAGGGCGGCCATGACTGCCCATAGCCTCATGTCATGGGGGTGGAGGGGAAACTCGTCGAGGCTCTTAACATTGGCCCAGCCAGCATCTTCCCAGAGCAACGACTTCTTCCCGATTTCTAATGACCGCACCGCTTTTTGGAGGGCTGATTCAAAAGTGCGGTCAATGGCCATAACCTCGCCAGTTGCTTTCATCTGACTGCCAATAGTCCGATCGCCAAAGGCGAACTTGTCAAACGGCCAGCGCGGTATTTTGAGCACACAGTAGTCCACTGCAGGTTCAAAAGCGGCAGTGGTCTTACCAGTGACCTTGTTGGATATCTCCCAGAGGCGTTTGCCAATGGCGATCTTCGCGGCCACACGGGCAATAGGGTAACCAGTAGCCTTGCTTGCCAGTGCCGAACTCCGGCTGACTCTCGGGTTTACTTCGATTACGTAATACTGGCTGTGGGGCGGGTTCTTCCAGTCAGGCGCCCATCTCTCGGCCACCAGTGGATGCGGGTTAAGCCCATACTGGATATTACAACCACCCTCGATCCCGAGGGCGCGTATTATCCTGATACTGGCCGTCCTGAGCATCTGGTAGTCCTTATCCGTGAGTGTCTGGGTCGGCACTACCACAATGCTATCACCAGTGTGCACACCCATCGGGTCGATGTTTTCCATGTTACAGATGGTGATGCAGTTGTCATCGGCATCGCGGATTACCTCGTACTCGATTTCCTTCCAGCCGAGCAAACACTTCTCTACCAGTACTTCATGGCTCATAGAAGCTGAAAGACCGCTGGATACGGTACGTTCAAGTTCTTCTATAGTGTGGCAGATGCCGCCACCACTGCCGCCAAGAGTGAAAGAAGGCCGTACGATGAGAGGCAGGCCAATCTGGCGTGCCAGATGGCGTGCCTCCTCAATTGAATGGACTGTATCGCTTGGCGGTACTGGCTCCCCGATATCAGTGAGAAGTTTCTTGAACAATGATCTCTCTTCAGCGTTCTTGATGGTCTGGAGCGGCGTTCCGAGGAGCCTGACATCGTACTTGTTCAAAATGCCAGAATCGGAAAGTTCGACCGCCAGGTTGAGACCGGTCTGACCTCCCAGTGTTGGCAGAAGACCATCCGGACGTTCCCTTTCGATAATGCGAGCGATTACTTCACACGTTAGCGGCTCGATATATACGACATCGGCGATGCCTTCATCGGTCATGATTGTCGCCGGGTTGGAATTCACCAGCACTGATGTCACGCCTTCTTCTCTGAGAGCACGGCAGGCCTGGGTGCCAGCGTAGTCAAATTCCGCCGCCTGTCCAATTACTATCGGTCCTGAACCGATGACAAGTACCTTCTTTGGTCCGGTCATGTATTGTGCCCTATTTCTGTGACTTCGCCATCTCAACAAATCGGTCGAAAAGATATGTGTTGTCCTGCGGTCCCGGGGCCGCCTCAGGATGATACTGAATCGAAAGCACCGGTAGGTCGCGATGCCGCAGTCCTTCTACCGTGCCGTCGTTCAGGTTAATCTGGCTGACTTCAAGGCCGTTCTTCACTGTATCAGCATCCACGGCATATCCATGATTCTGTGTGGTGATGTGGACTCGCCCTGTGGTCAGGTCACGGACCGGATGATTACCGCCACGGTGCCCAAATTTGAGTTTAAAGGTAGACGCGCCGAAAGCATGTCCCAGAATCTGGTGCCCGAGGCAGATGCCCATAACGGGTTTCTTGCCGATAAGACCACGGGCGGTATCCTTCATGTAGTCAAGCAAGGCTGGATCGCCGGGGCCGGGAGAGAGGACAATACCATCGGGGTTCAATTTCAGTATTTCATTTGCCAGACTGTTGCACGGTGTCACATTTACCGTACAACCAAGCCGTCGGAGAATCCTGAGGATGTTATACTTCACACCGCCATCCAGCACCGTGATATTGACCCCGATTCCCGGGGCCTTACCGTCCCATTCGTAGACACTGCCGGTGCTCACTTCGCGGACGTAGTCCACCTTTCCATAAGGCGGCAAGCTCTTTAACTCTTTTTTCGCTTCTTCAAGAGTAAGCTCGCTGGTCAGGATGCCCATCATTACACCAAGATACCGGATATGGCGTACCAGCGAGCGCGTGTCGATGCCGGCGATCCCCGATACGCCATTTTCCAGCAGATACTGGTGGAGCGTCTTCCGGCTGGTGTAATGGCTCGGGACCAGGCAGTGCTCTCTGACCGCAAAACCTCTGACCTGGACCCGCTTTGACTCGACGTCGTAATCGTTGATTCCATAGTTGCCGATTAGCGGATACGTCGGGGTCACAATCTGGCCGGCAAACGATGGGTCGGTGAGCATTTCCTGATAGCCAGCCATAGCAGTATCGAAAACTACTTCACCGTAGGTAGTTGTCTCTGCCCCGAAGGTCTGGCCTTCGAATACCATACTATCTTCGAGAACAAGTATCGCCTTCTTAGTCATAGCAATTTCACTCAGACAGTTGTTTCGCTTTGCCTGGCTTCATCCCTGGCATCAATAGCCGATGCGCTACGGCTTCTCGGCTGCCCTTCGAGTGAAGCGCGGAATTCCAGCTTCTGTGCCTGCTCGTCCGTATCGAAAAACAGGCAATTCTCCGGCTTGATGCGCGGCAGTGATGGGTCCTCCGGTGTGTGATAGATGTGTGACTCAAGGTTGCCAATATACTTCGGCGTTTTCTCATGATCGCAGTAGAGACACCTCAAGATGGGCGGCTTCACGCTCAGCACCGCGAATTTTGGCGTGACATACCGCGCCTCGTGTACCGTAACACAGGCCGGGTTCTCGCATCGACTCCCTGCCGCACTGCTATAGACGTAATGCGTTGGCTGCTTTAGTTCTCCGGCATCGCCCTTCGGCTTATAACGGCCGAGCAGGAGAGAAATCAGTGCCATTCTTACCGGGACGCCGTAAGCCGCTTGCTCGAAATACATCGCGCGGGGATCGCTGTCCATCTCGAAAGCGAGTTCATCAACACGCGGTAGAGGATGCATGATGAGGGTGTTCTGAAATTCCTTGCCCTTCAGGAGTCTTCTGTCAATCACGGGATAGGCTCTGGATGGTTCTTCCTTAGCTGATTCAGACAGGCGTTCCTTTTGAAGCCTCGTCATATAAAGCGCATCAACCCCTGAGCTCAGGTCAACGCGCAGGTTGATATCAGGTATCAACGTGAGCTGGTGCGAGCGGTCAGGCGTAATGTAGATAGCATCAAGCGCCGCACCAGCCGCCGAGCCATTTTGACTCAGCACCGGTACCAACGTCGGCAGGTCACGAGCATCCACTTTTTTAAGAACGCCACCGTACTCTGTGGTCAGCTTTCGAATAACGTGCTCCGGCATCTGGAAGCCAGCCCCCGGTGAAAAGATGATGGCCGAAGCTCCGAGACGCGCCAGAGCATATATCAACGAATGTACCGTCCTTCCGTACTTCAAGTCGCCGCAAAGTGCTATCTTAAGCCCCTTGATAGTCTTCCGAGATTTACGAATGGTGTAGAGGTCGCACAGGGTCTGAGTGGGATGCTCATGACCGCCATCGCCGGCATTGATAACTGGTATTCCAGCGTACTCGGCGGCAATCCTCGCCGCCCCCTCCCAAGGATGACGCATGACTATTATATCGGCGTACTTGCCAATGACCCGGGCCATATCGGCGATGCTCTCGCCCTTGGCCAGCGAGGTACTCTTCACTTCGACGGCACTAATGACGTTGCCGCCAAGCCGGTACATGGCTGTCTCGAAGGAAAGCCGTGTCCGGGTGCTAGGCTCAAAGAACAGGCTGGCCATAATCTTGCCGCGGCAGGTAGTTTTTACCCTGTCACCTTGCATCTGGTCCGCCAGCGCAAATATCTCCTCTATCTGCCCATCGGAGAGGTCATCCACACTGACCAAGCTCATGCCTGCCATTCTCATTCCCCCGTCTCCTTCATGGTTCCATTGCCGCTCTTTGACGGAAGCCCGTTTGTCACAATGTTGGTAATCGCCACCTCGTCTCGCCCATCGACTTCACGTAGACGAACGTCTATGTGTTCGCTATGTGCACTGGGCACGTTCTTGCCTACGTAGTCGGCCCTTATCGGCATTTCGCGGTGGCCGCGATCAACGAGTACAGCTAGCTGTATAGACGTCGGACGGCCGAGGTCAATAATGGCATCCATCGCCGCCCTAATACTTCTGCCAGTGTAAAGGACATCATCAACCACAACAACACGATGGTTCTTGATATCAGCAGGAACGTTGTCGAACGCCATAGAGATTGACTGGTCACCCGGGGGCAAGTCATCACGGTAATTGCTGATATCAAGCGTCCCGACCGGGACACTCACGCCTTCAAGGAGCTGAATCATCCTCGCAATGCGCTGAGCAAGCGGGACGCCGCGGGTACGGATACCGACAAAGACCAATCCCTCAGCACCGCGGTTTCGTTCGATAATCTCGTGGGCAATGCGGTTAAGCGCCCGTCTGATATCCTCGGTGGACATCAAAATCTTTTCAGACATAAAGAAAGCCTCCTGCCAAAGGGAGGCAAGAGGCTGTCGAGGACGTGATAACTATTCGGTTAGTTACAATTCCCGTCTTCATTATCTCCCCTTGCCAGTCTCGCGGTACTGACTTAAAGGTTCAACCCCGCAACCAGTAGCTATTCTATCACGCCTGCACGGTCAACTGCAATGGTAACTTGACAACACATCCATAGAGAGAGTAGCATTTACATAACAATTGAATATGTAAAGGCGTTGAACGAGACTAGTAAGCTCTGAAGCGAGGTTTAGAGAGCCGGGGCAGGTGTAAGCCGGTACCAGCGCCAGGACCGAATGGACTCGGGAGCCGCAAACCGAAAGGGAGACATTCTCTCCTGGTAGGCTTTGCCGCAAGGGCAGCGTCATCAGAGCCTAAGGTATCGCTCTGGGAAACCAGGGCTGTATCTGAATAAGAGATGGTCGCCAGACCAAACGAGGGTGGCACCGCGAAGGATTAACCTCTCGCCCCTTTTGGGTGAGAGGTTTTTTGTTATATATATGCGAGATGTGGCAATGACATACAACCCAGACGAGGTAACTTTCTCCGCCGCCAGCGGAAAGATGGGCATCCATCCGGTATTCCGGGAATTACCGGCCGACCTCGAAACGCCCGTCTCGGTTTTCCTTAAGCTCAAAGACGCCGGACCAGCTTTCCTGCTGGAAAGCGTCGAGCGTGGTGAGCAGGTCGGCCGCTATTCATTCATTGGTACCGACCCATTTCTTGTTTTCAATTCACGCAACGGCGAAATCACCATCAGCGGCCCGGCCAAAGCCCGCACCATCATGAAAAAGACAGACCCCTTGTCGGCGCTGAGACGCCTTATTTCGCATTATCGGGCCGAACCCGCAGTTGGTCTGCCCGGTTTCTTCGGCGGGGGCGTGGGCTACCTTGCCTACGATATGGTCCGCTTTGTTGAGCATCTACCGCCATCCCCGGCGGATGAACTTGATATGCCGGACTCGGCCTTCATGTTTGCCGATACCCTCGTCATCTTCGACCATGTTGTCAATAAAATGAAGGTTGTCGCATGCGCCCTAGTCAAAGACGACCCCGCCTCTGCATACCGGGAAGCTACTAACAAGATCGAGACCATAGTTACCGCGCTGAACCGTCCCCTGCCTGCTGAACAACTGCCTTCGTACGTGATCAACGGCGCCTCTCCGTCATTAGTCGAAGCTACCTCTAACTTCACACAGCGCGAGTTCGAGGCCACCGTCAAGGCTGCCAAAGAGTATATCCTCGCTGGCGATGCCTTCCAGATTGTCCTCTCCCAACGGCTTCAGCGCCAGACGGCGGCTAAACCTTTCTCGATATACCGCGTCCTACGGCGGCTCAATCCATCTCCATATATGTTTTATCTCGACTTCAATGACTTCCAGCTTATCGGCTCGTCCCCGGAGATGCTGGTCAAGCTCGACGGCCGGCATGCCGAGACACGGCCCATCGCCGGCACCCGGCCCAGGGGCAATACCGAAGTTCAAGATGAAGCGCTCAGAGCCGAACTCCTTACGGATGCCAAAGAGCGCGCAGAACACATCATGCTGGTCGATCTCGGCAGAAACGACCTCGGCCGCGTCTGCGATTTCAAATCGGTGAGCGCGCCGGTTCTGATGAGCGTGGAGAAGTACTCCCACGTCATGCATATCGTATCGTCAGTCACTGGCAACCTGAAAGAAGGTGAAGACGCCTTCAGCCTTCTTCGAGCCTGCTTCCCGGCAGGCACTGTAAGCGGTGCACCTAAAGTCCGAGCTATGGAAATTATCAACGAACTCGAAACTGTACGCCGCGGGCCATACGCCGGCGCTGTTGGCTATTTCAGCTTCACTGGTAACATGGACACCTGCATCACCATCCGCACCATCATTTATAAAGAAGGCCGGGCGTACTTTCAAGCCGGCGCCGGCATTGTGGCTGATTCCGACCCTGCACGCGAGTACCGGGAAACTCTCAGCAAACTTGAAGCGCTCCAGAAGGCCGTGGAGCTTGCCGAAATCGGGCAATAGGTATTTGTGATGATCCGAGAAGCTATCGCTAAACTGGTTGAACGAGTCGACCTTACCGGGCTTGAAGCTGAAGCCGCCATGGGCGAAATCATGCGCGGCGAGGCGACTCCGGCCCAGATTACCGCCTTTATTACCGCTCTCCGCATGAAAGGTGAAAAGGTTTCGGAAATCGTTGGCTGTGCCCGGGCAATGCGCGCCAGCGCCCTGAAAGTAAACTGCCACCAACAGCCGCTTGTGGATACCTGCGGCACCGGCGGTGACGCCTCTGGAACATTTAATATTTCGACCATCGCCGCTCTGGTCCTGGCCGGAGCTGGCGTTGCCGTAGCCAAGCATGGCAACCGCTCCGTCTCCAGCCGCTGCGGCAGTGCCGACCTGCTTGAAGCACTGGGGGTAAAAATCGACCTCGGCCCTGAGGAGGTCGGAAGATGCATCGATGAAATCGGCATCGGCTTCCTTTTCGCCCAGCGTCTGCATCCGGCAATGAAACACGCCGCCGCAGCGCGAAAGGAGACCGGCATACGAACCATCTTCAATATACTTGGCCCACTGGCTAACCCTGCTGGTGCTACCATCCAGCTCATGGGCGCTTACTCAGCGGCCCTTACCGTAACACTGGCCGAGGCACTCAAATCTCTCGGTACCAAGCGTGCTGTAATAGTCCATGGCCACGGCGGACTCGATGAACTCTCAACCACGGGGACTAACCAGGTCGTCTATCTGAATAATAATGAGATCTCGAGGCACCAAGTTACTCCTGAAGAACTTGGACTTCCGATAGCTCCAATCGAAGCGCTTCTCGGAGGAACACCACAGGAGAACGCGGCCATAGCCCTTGAAGTACTACACAGCAAGCCTGGGCCAAAGCGTGACGTTGTCTTGCTTAACGCCGCCGCCGGCATGATGGTCAGCGGCAAAGCTAATAATATGGCGGATGGTCTCGCAATTGCCGTCGAAGCCATCGACAGCGGCAAAGCCCTTGGCAAGCTGGAAGCCCTCATTTCACTAACCCAGCGACTGGCGGCAGGTGCAGCATGACACCAGGAAGTATCGTGGACGAAATCATCGCCAGCACTGCTGAAGCTATCATCGAACGCAAGCAGCTTAAACCGCTGGAGACTCTGGAGCGAGAGCTTGTCATTGTTAACCAAATTAACCGCCCCAGAGATTTTATCGCGGCTCTGCAAAGCAAAGACCTGAGCCTGATCGCGGAAATCAAGAGGGCCTCGCCGAGCCGTGGCACCTTCCCGGTCAAGCTTAGCGTTAACGAGCTGGCCATAGCCTACGCTTCAGCCGGAGCATCAGCCATTTCAGTAGTTACCGAGCCAAAATACTTCCACGGAAGCCTCTCCTACCTGACACTGGTCAGAAGCGCTGTTAGCCTGCCAGTATTATGCAAAGACTTCATTATCGATCCGTACCAGGTATATGAGGCCAGAGCCTGTGGGGCTGATGCCGTACTCCTGATAGCTTCTATCCTTGGCTCATCCAGACTTCAGGAACTACTGAAACTGACTACAGACCTCGGCATGGCCGCTCTGATAGAGGTTCACAACATACGGGACCTAGAAAAAGCCCTGGCGGGTCCGGCCAGACTCATCGGCATCAATAACCGCGACCTTTCTACTTTCAACGTGACTCTTGAGACTACTTTAAGCCTGCGTCCCCTGGTGCCTGCTGGTATTACCATAGTCAGCGAGAGCGGCATCCACTCGGCCCAAGACGTTGAAACGCTAAGGCATGTTGGTATCAATGCCATCCTTGTCGGTGAATCTCTGGTTACCAGTCCAGATCCGGCCCTTAAGCTCGCGGAGCTTCTGGGCAAACAGTCAGGTGTCAGAACCGCAAACTCCGCTCCCGCCAGACATTCCAAACAAGGTTAGGCCATGGTCAAAGTAAAAATTTGCGGTATAACCAATACGGATGATGCGGTCGCGGCGGCCGAATCAGGGGCCGACGCTATTGGACTTATCTTCGTCCTAAGCCCTCGTCGCGTCACACCCACTCAAGCCCGAAACATTGTCAGCCACTTGCCGCCTGACATACTCAAGATAGGAGTGTTCGCCGACCATGGTTTAACTGAGGTCAAAGATATCATGGCCCATTGCCGCCTTGACTTCGCCCAGCTCCATGGCTCGGAAAGCCCCGATTACTGTACGGCGCTGGGGAACCAAGCGATTAAGGCATTTCGCATAAAGGATGAAAGCATCCTCCAGAGCATCAGGCAATATCATACCTGCGCCTATCTGCTTGACAGCTACTCACCTGACGCCGCAGGCGGCACTGGCTGCACTTTCAACTGGGACATCGCCGTTCGCGCCAAGGAATTCGGAAAAATCATTCTTTCCGGCGGCCTTACCCCTGAGAACGTGGCCGAGGCTATCGCCAGAGTACAACCTGCCGCCGTAGATGTTTCCAGCGGCATTGAATCAAGCCCAGGCAAGAAAGACCACGATAAGCTTCGCGCTTTCATTGATGCGGCTAAAAGCGAGAACCCGAAATGACAAGACTTCCTGACAGCCGCGGCTACTTCGGCCAGTACGGCGGCAAGTTCGCGCCCGAGGTTCTAATGTCGCCTCTAGCAGAACTTGAAGATGCTTACCGGAAGACCACTCGCGATACCACCTTCAAGACTGAGTTCGACCATCTCTGTCGGACATGGGCAGGGCGGCCGACTCCGCTTCACAAAGCTTGTGGTCTCAGCCAGAAGCTAAATGGCGCCACTATTCTGCTCAAACGTGAAGACCTTGCTCACACTGGCGCCCACAAGATTAACAACGCTTTAGGACAGGCACTTCTGGCCAAGCGAATGGGCAAACGCCGCATCGTGGCCGAAACCGGCGCTGGACAGCATGGTGTGGCCACCGCCGCCGCCTGTGCCTTGCTCGGACTGGAATGCATCGTCTACATGGGCGATGAAGATGTACACCGCCAGGCGCTCAATGTTCTCCGCATGAAGCTCTTTGGCGCCAGGGTTGAGCCAGTCAACGCAGGCACCCGCACCCTCAAGGACGCCATCAACGAAGCCATCCGCGACTGGATAACCAACGTCAACACCACCTACTACCTCATCGGCTCGGTGGTAGGCCCCCATCCCTATCCCATGATGGTGCGCAACTTCCAGTCGGTCATCGGTAAAGAGACGCACAAGCAGATGCTGGAACAGTATGGCCGCCTGCCCGACTACATTATTGCCTGCGTCGGCGGCGGCAGCAACGCCATCGGCATCTTCCATGCCTTCCTCAAGGACACCACCGTCAAGCTGATCGGCGTCGAAGCTGCCGGGCGAGGGCTGGACACCAGAGAGCATGCGGCATCTCTAACCGCAGGTCGTATTGGCGTCCTTCACGGTGCTAAATTCTACGTTCTTCAGGACGAGCACGGCCAGATTGCTGGAGCCCACAGCATCGCTCCGGGACTTGACTACCCAGGTGTTGGACCGGAACATTCTTATCTGAAGGACACCGGCCGGGTTGCTTACGAGACAGCAACCGACAGTGAAGCTCTAGATGCTTTCAGCCTGCTGGCGCATACCGAAGGCATCCTGCCTGCCCTCGAATCAGCCCACGCTATTGCCCACGCCGCTAAGCTTGCCTCAGCTCTGCCAAAAGAGAAAATCATCGTCATCAATCTCTCCGGACGTGGCGATAAGGACCTCGACATCGTCTCGAAGGCAAGGAGCGCCGGACGATGAACCGCATCGATTCGGTATTTAGTTCTTCTCGATGCAAGGCGCTGGTCGCCTACGTGACCGCTGGCTTCCCCAGCATCGAACGCACCCTTGAAATTATCCCCAAGCTTGCTTCGCTGGGCTGTGACATAATTGAGATCGGCATCCCCTTCTCCGATCCCCTAGCTGACGGCGTTACTATTCAGGAGGCCAGTTATAGCGCTCTTAAGAAAGGTGTCACGCTGGAGTCCTGTCTCGATATGGTGCGTTATCTTCGCCGCAGGATAGAGGTCCCGCTGGTTTTCATGAGTTATTTTAACCCGATCCTAAGCTACGGGACCAAGCGCTTCGCTCTGCGGTCCGGGCAGATTGGACTCGATGGCGTTATTATTCCTGACCTGCCGCCTGAGGAAGGCACCGAACTTCAAGACTACCTCAACCAGCATGGTGTACATACAATTTACCTTCTATCACCCAACAATACTGCCAAACGTATCTCAGCGGTGGCCCGACAGTCTGGTGGCTTCATCTACCTTGTCTCCCTAACAGGAGTCACCGGCGTCAGAACCAGGTTGCCCGCGGGACTTGAAAACTTTGTGGCCAGTGTCCGAAAATATACCAGCAAGCCGCTTTGCGTCGGCTTTGGCATTTCCACACCGGAAGAGACGGCCCGCGTTGCCCGTATTGCCGATGGAGTAATCGTTGGCAGCCGCCTCGTCCAATTACTGGCCGGGGACTCATTGAAAAGTCTGGCCGGTTTTGTAAAATCTCTACGACAAGCCCTGGACAACCCAGGACTTTGCAAATAACGGACAGAAAGACAAGTTACTAGAGCAAGAACATAGGAGGAAAAAATGAAACAGCTGACCAAGATTATCCTGAACGAGAATGAGATCCCAACAGCATGGTACAATGTGCAGGCGGACCTTCCCAAACCTTTACCACCTATCCTACATCCAGGCACCAAAGAACCTACCATCCTGCCCCCCCCGTTATTCCCCACGGCGCTGAACGACCAGGAGTTCAGCAAGGAGCGGTACATCGAAATCCCCGAGGAAGTCCTGGACGTCTACAGGCTGTACCGTCCGACGCCGCTCTTCCGTGCCTACCGCCTGGAGAAGGCGCTCGGCACACCGGCCAGAATCTACTACAAGTACGAAGGCGTCAGTCCTGCCGGCAGTCACAAGCTGAATACCGCTGTTGCCCAGGCCTACTACAATAAAAAGGAAGGCGTCAAGCGGCTGGCCACCGAGACCGGCGCTGGCCAGTGGGGAAGCGCCCTGTCAATGGGCTGCAATTTCTTCGGGCTGGAGTGCAAGGTTTACATGGTCAAAGTTTCCTATAACCAGAAACCATACCGCCGCATTATGATGGAGACTTTTGGCGCCAAGGTAGTACCCAGCCCCAGCCCCGATACCGACTTCGGCAAAAAGATGCTGGCTGAAGACCCGAACAACCCGGGCAGTCTCGGAATCGCCATCAGCGAAGCGGTCGAAGACGCTTTCAAACACGACGACACCAGGTACTCCCTTGGCAGCGTTCTCAACCACGTCCTCATGCACCAGACCGTCATCGGTCTCGAGACAAAGAAGCAGTTGGAGAAAACCGGTGATTACCCCGACATGATTGTCGGTTGTATCGGCGGTGGTTCCAACTTCGCTGGCATGTTCCTACCCTTTATCCCAGACAAGTTGAAGGGAAAGAAAACCACCATCATCGCTGTCGAGCCTGAGGCCTGCCCCAGCGTCACCAAAGGACCCTACACCTGGGACTATGGCGACTGCGCCGGCATGGCGCCGATTGCCAGAATGCACACCCTCGGCCATACTTTCGTTCCTCCGGGCATTCACGCCGGAGGCCTCCGCTACCACGGCATGGCTCCAATTGTGTCGCACCTGATCAACCTAGGAATCATCGAGGCAAGGGCCGTACCTCAATTAGCTACATTCCGAGCGGCTATCCAGTTTGCCCGAAGCGAGGGCATTGTATCCGCCCCGGAGCCCGCGCACGCCATTAAAGTGGTCATAGATGAAGCCAATAAATGCAAGGAGTCAGGCCAGAAGAAGACCATCCTCCTTGCGCACAGCGGCCATGGCTACTTCGACCTTGGAGCCTATGACCAGTTCCTGAGCGGCAAACTTGAGGACTATGCTTATCCTGAGGATAAAGTCAAAGAAGCGCTAGCCCTTCTGCCGGCGGTAAACATCACATAGTACCAATTCGGCAAATCCCTCCCCTCTCGCGGGAGAGGGCTAGGGTGAGGGGGAGACAAAATGCATTAGCAAAGATCTCCCCCCACCCGTTTTATATCTCAATCACCATCCCCTCACGCCCAAGCCCGATATCAGCGTTTAATTCTGCGGCCACCTCGGCTAGTTCCCGCCCGATTTCATCCTCAACCAGCGGATTAAGGTGGACCACCAGCACTCTTGGAAGGTAGCCTTTAACCTCTCTGAACCTAACCAGTTCCGCCTTCAACATCTTCGGGGAAAGATGGCCAGGTTTGACAAGCATGGCCGCCAATTGCTCCGGCCCACTGACCTCAGTAATCAACACTCCAGACGAAATATTTGGAGCCTCCTCGCCAAAGCCTGGGCCGGTATCACTAGTATAAAAGAAACTCCGTCCGTCTCCCGAAGTCACCTGAAAGCCGACCGTCGGCACTGCATGCCTTACCGGCAACGGCAACACTACATACCCTCCCAATTCAAACTCCTTGTATGGCTCAACCACCTCTAACTTCAGACTCGGCTTCTCTCGCGATGGATACTCAGCACTATTCACGTAAAGGGTACCGTCGAGAAGTCGTCCGGCTACGACTTCCAGTGTTCGCTGAAGCCCGTAAACAACCACCTGACCTCTCCACAGACCGACATTCATACACAGGGTCGCCAAGTCACGACAATGATCAAAGTGATGATGAGTCAGGAGGACAACTTTCAATCTCTCCTGCTCAGCCAGCGATAAAGAAGCTGTGAGACTACCGGCATCAAGAGCTATTACATCATCAACCAACAGGCCGGGAAGCCTGTACCCTGATGCTTCAATACTGTGGACGCCGAGGAACCGTACTTTCATGCAATACTGTCAGAGCTTCCGTATAACCCCCACCACACGGCCCTGGATTTGGAGGTTCTCAGTGGTAGTGTATATCGGCGGCAGTGATCCATTCGCCGGCTGAAGCCGGACTCTCCTCCCACCCCGAAACAGCCTTTTAAGCGTGACACCCTGCTCATTCTTAAGTCTTGCGGCGACCATTTCCCCATCGTCAGCCGTGGAAGTCGGCTCAATCAAGACGATATCGCCATCATCAATCAAAGCATCAATCATAGAGCGTCCTTTCACCCTGAGAGCATATACCTGCCTGCCACCGGCTAGTTCTTCCGGGACCTCCATCATCTCCAATGTCTCACTAGCCCACGTTTCTGAACCAAGCACGGGGAGGGGCTCGCCAGCGGCGATATTTCCCAGAAAAGGCACCGTAACCAGACGTTTTCGTTTTGCCAGTTGAATACTGCGGAAAACCTCGCGGTCACGCCTGATAAAACCTTCCCTTTCTAAGACGTTAAGGTGGTACTGGACGACCGACGTCGAACTGATACCGAGGCCCTTCACAATCTCCCTAACTGTCGGCGTGTAGCCATGCTCATCTACAAACCGTTGAATAAAAGACATGACACGGCCCCGGGTTCCCCGCAACTCCTGTTTCCTCACAGCACCCACCCCAATAAGCTCTTATACATAGAACAAATGTACCACTAGGTGCGGGCCGTGTCAAGACCGTCTATTATTGCTAGCTATATACATAGTACCGACACCCTCAGCCACCACTTTTCCATCCTCCTGAGCCGCTGTTGCACCAACGGTCACCAGACGCCGGCTTTCATTGACCAGTTTGCCAGTAATAACCAGAGGTCTACCAACCGGAACCGTACAACGGATACGAACCTCGAATCTTGCGGTCACACACTCCAACCCCTTAAACCATGTTACATACCCCATAGCCTCATCAAGCAGAGTAGCAATAATACCGCCGTGCACCAGCCCAGGCCATCCCTGATGGTACTCACCAGGAACAAACTCCGCCCTGGCTGTATCTCCATCCCAGGTGAACTTGAGCTTTAGTCCCAGTGGATTATTCGGACCACACCCGTAGCACTTGTCCAGGTCCTTGGCCGTCCTTAGCTCCAGCTTTGGTGGCAACATACCGTTGTTACGAGACATCATGCTTCCTTCTAGGCTGCGTAATATGCGGCGGACGGAGATAAATCGGCTGAAAAGCCGTTACATTATCACTTTCTCCCGCAGAGAGGCGTCGCCAACCCAGCTCAGCCAGTACCGAAGCACGGCGCGTCCGGGCAACAGCATCGGGCACCACCGCCCTCCTGCCAAACTTGCGCCGCAACTCAGCTTCAATCATATCCACACCCTCCCCACAGAAAACTGTCATTTCCGTCGTCATGCGGAGAAGAGCGTCAAGCGTCATCAATTGCTCCTCCCAGAGCTGGTACCACTTGCCGCCAGCCTGCTGGAACAAAGCCGCCACAATCTCCCCCCGACCAGCCTGATGCACTGGACATATCGGCAAACCGGTGAAGGCAAATGGATACGCTTCTACCTCTAGCGTGCTGACACCAACCAGCGGCACCCCCAGCGCCAGAGCCAGTCCCTTGGCGGCGCTGATACCTACTCTGAGGCCATTAAAAGCGCCCGGTCCCCGCGCCACCACAATTCCCCCAAGACTATCATAGCCAGATCCAACACGATTCAATAGGGCCTCGACTGATGGTATTAGCTCTACAGTGTGATTTCGAACCGAGAGCCAGACTAACTCAGCCACCGGCGTGCCGCGATCGGAAAGAGCCACGCCGGCAATATCCGAGGATGTGTCTATTGCCAGTTCCATTCGCTCCAGTCCCTTTCCAAACTGGCGTACAAATCGCTAACCAGCTTTTTATAACGGCCTCCGTTTGCTTTGAGGTTAATCGCGCGCTCATCAACACCTACATACTCCATGACCCCGGTAAGATTATCCTCGGGTAAAAGCTTTATTGCTCGGTCAGCCCATTCCACAATACTAACTCCCCTGCCATAGAAATACTCATCCAGACCGAGGTCCGCGACCTCGGCAACATTCTCAAGACGATACAGGTCCATGTGATACAAGGGCAGACGTCCCTGATACTCACGCACAATGACGAAAGACGGGCTCATTGTATACTCGGAAATCCCAAGCCCCCATGCGATACCCTGTGTCAGGCACGTCTTGCCGACACCAAGATTGCCCACCAGCAGGAAAACGTCACCCCATTGCGCCAGCTTCCCAAGCGCCTTACCCAGTTCGCGCGTCTGCTCTGGGCTACGGGAAATAAGCCGCATCACTTCAACTCTTCGGTATAACTGCACTGACTTTAAAATGCTCCCAGCCGCCAAGACCATACGGCACCGGTTTACCCGATGCGTCGACAACAGTGACCATATCCCTGTGCTTTGGGACGACCTCCCCAATGATAGTAACCGGGCATTTCAATTTCCTTTTAACCAGTAGCATAACGCGGGGTTTGGCAGTAAATAGAAGTTCATAGTCCTCGCCGCCATAGAGCGCCATATCAAGATAATCAGCAGGAAACACCGACCTCAACCTGCTATGCACCGGCAGTTTCTCAAGTCTGACCACGGCACTCACGCCGCTCTTCTGGCAAACATGGGCCAGATCACCAACCAGCCCGTCGCTGATGTCAATAGCACACATGACTCCTGTCTGTCTGAGAACCAGCCCCTCGGTGACCCTCGGTATCGGCATATTATGCTTCCTACGGAACAGTCTGGCCGTGCTTATGTCCAGTCCCATGCCCGTAACAATCATCCTTAGCCCACCAGATGAAAGTCCGAGACTGCCTGTGACCGCAATAAGATCGCCAGGAACCGCCGCTGACCGCAATAACGGAGTCTTCAATCCTCTGCCAAGCTTACCCATCACTGCCAGGGTAATAACTACCACTGGTGACTGAGTGATATTGCCGCCAGCTATGGCCACACCAAAACGGTTACCTAAGGACACCATGCCGCGGTAGAAGTCAACAATATCATTTGCTTCTGCCGAGCCCGGTAATGACAGCGAAACCAGGGCGTAAGTCGGCCAACCACCCATGGCCGCAATATCACTTATATTCACCGCAAGCGACTTCCACCCAAGTTCCCGCCAACCAATCATACCAGTGTGGAAATGTACGTCTTGAACCAGCGTATCGGTGGTAGCCAGCTCGATAGAACCATCTCCCGACCATGCCGCACAGTCATCACCTATACCTACCTTCAACCGGCGCTGTGCTAGTGAAGCTTTCTCCAATCCAGCAACGACACGCTCAATAAGTCCTATCAGGCCAAACTCACCCAGTTCCGAT
Source organism: Chloroflexota bacterium (assembly GCA_040753815.1). Lineage (GTDB taxonomy): Bacteria > Chloroflexota > Dehalococcoidia > GIF9 > JBFMDU01 > JBFMDU01. Next base: position 5,290 of record JBFMDU010000009.1, on the reverse strand, counting down.
ACCTTCATATTGATGGGCATTATAGCTGAAATTTCAGTAAACCTCACTCGTATCGGCGAGTAAATCAGCTTAAAACTAATTCGCCCACTACTACCCAAAATGTTATATTAAGTGTTAATGCGCCATCTCGTCATCGCCGACATCCACTCTAACCTTGCCGCTTTCCAGGCCGTCCTCAGCGACGCATGCCGACAGGGCGGCTTTGATTCTATTTGGTGCCTTGGAGATACCGTTGGATACGGCCCCGACCCACATGCCTGTATCAAATTGCTTCGCCGGCACAAACACGTCTGCGTTGCGGGCAACCACGACCTTGCAGCCGTTGGCAAACTGGATACCGGCAATTTCAATTATGAAGCCGCCCAGGCCAACCAGTGGACAGCCCGACAACTTACACCCGAGGACGTCGCCTACTTAAAGTCTCTCCCACTCCAGTTAGAACAAGGCTTGTTTACCATGGTTCATGGGAGCCCGCGACAGCCGATATGGGAGTACCTAATAAGACTCCATGAGGCTATGGCAAATTTCGGCAACTTCAGAACGCCCTATTGTCTTATCGGTCATTCCCATGTCGCACTCTTATTTGAGCAAGTCGATGAGAACCACTGCACGGGACACAGACTTTCCAGCGAGGAGCACATTACACTTGGCCGGCACCGGCTAATCATCAACCCTGGCAGTGTAGGACAACCGCGCGACGGTGACCCAAGAGCGGCCTACGCTATTTACGACGAAAAAAGCCAGACTGTAATGTGCTACCGCGTCGAGTACAATATCGTCGCCACCCAGGCGAAGATGCTGACAGCCAAGCTCCCTCAACCTCTCATAGACCGTCTTGAGGAAGGCTGGTAGAGCCACACCGAGGAAAAGTAGGGAGGCGGTAAAAACGAAGAGGGGGCAGAAGCGCCAATCTTCTGCCCCCTCTTCACAGAAGGAGGAGAGGTGCTACCTTGGGAAATTCAGGCTTGGCCTCGCCGGATGGGCCTGAGTGGGAGGAGGAGAGGTAGTGGCACCGGGTCTGCCCACCTGCGGCAAGGGCATACGGCCAGGACGCCTCAGGAAAGCTGGCACGTCCAGACCTGTTGTGTCAACACTGCTGAGCATCTTGCGCAGTTCGACCTCGGTTGGCGCGCCTGACCCGTAGTGGGTGGTAAATCCAGTCGCGATAACGGTGATCTGGAGTTCATCCTTCATCCTATCGTCGAAGACGACGCCGAAGATGATGTTGGCATCCGGGTCAACCGCCTGGGCGATGACTTCAGCGGCTTCGTTGCACTCGAAGAGCGTCAGGTTATTGCCGCCGGTGATGTTAAACAGCACGCCCTTGGCACCGCTGATCGAGCAGTCAAGGAGCGGGCTGGCCAGAGCGTTCTTAGCCGCCTCAGCGGCACGGTTCTGACCAGAACCATGACCAAGCGACATCCATGCTGGCCCGGCATTCGCCATGATTGCCCTGATGTCAGCAAAGTCAAGGTTGATCAAACCAGGAACGGTCACCACCTCGGAAATGGCCTGGACCCCCATGCGCAGGACATCATCAGCGAACCTGAAAGCCGCATCAACCGACGTCTTGGAATCACAAAGTTCCAGGAGGCGGTCATTGTTAATGATGATGAGCGTATCAACCTTAGGAGCCAGCTTGACAATGGCTTCTTCAGCCACCCTGCGCCGCCGAGCTCCTTCGAAGCTGAATGGTTTGGTAACAATGGCGATGGTCAGAGCACCGGACTCTTTGGCGACATCGGCAACCACGCCAATCGAACCAGTACCAGTGCCACCCCCCATGCCTGCCGTTAGAAAGACCATATCTGCACCAGCAACTACTTCATGCACCACCTGCCGGGTTTCCTCCGCGGACTTCATACCGACTTCAGGGTCACCGCCGGCACCCAGGCCGCGGGTCAACCTTTCGCCAAGTTGAATCCGGACTGGAGCCTCGGCAAGGGCTAGTGCCTGAGCATCCGTGTTCATCGCGACGAAGTCAACGCCTTTGATTTCCTCACGGACCATCCGGGTAATAGCGTTTGATCCGCCGCCACCCATACCAATTGCTTTGATTCTCGCTGGAGTAGGTGCGAAAGTTGTCTTAGCCACTTTATTATTTCCTCCTCATTTATCAGAATGTTCTTTACTTTACTTAACTTACTTCACTACCTGAACAGCCGCTTGAACATGGACATGACGCCACTGAATATGCCGGCGCGCTTCCTTGATTGCCACGTCTTGCTTTGCGAGCGGGTTCCCCACAATAGCAGGCCAACTCCAGTAGCATAAGCAGGATTACCCAGCACATCGGTAACGCCGTAAACGCCCGAAGGCTCGCCGATCCTGGTCGGCATCCTGATAGTTGCATGGGACAAATCGACCCAACCGGGCATATTGGAGCAGCCGCCGGTAAGCACCAGCCCAGCCGGCGCCAGCGTCATGTAGTCAGAAGTCGGCATCTCCAGCAGAATCAGCTTGAGCAGCTCTTCCGTGCGTACTCTTAGAATGTGGCAAAGGTCCACATAAGAAATGTTATGACCGTTCTGTATCTTGGTGTTTTCAGCTTCCTTGGGATCAATGCTGGGAGACACGTTGGCGTATTTCTTCTTCATTGATTCCGCTACATCGAACGGCAGGCCCAGTCCCACCGAGAGATCGCTGGTGAACTGGTAACCCGCAACAGGAATGACAGCGGTGTGATAAATACTGCCATCTTTATAAACTGCAATGTCAGTCGTACCGCCGCCGACGTCAGCTAGGATAACGCCAATTTCCTTCTCCTCGGGTGAAAGACATGCTTCACCGCTGGCCAGTGGCTCGAGGATAAGATCCTCGACCTCGATACCAGCGTTGCGCACGCACTTGACCAGGTTCTGCACGGAGGACACATGCGCTGTAATGATATGGGTGTCCACATCCAATCTGAAGCCATGCATACCGATTGGGTTCTTGACTCTCTCCTGGCCGTCGAGAGTGTACCCTCTGGGTATGGCGTGCAGGATGCGCTTGTCCTCGGCAATCGGAATAGTCTGAGACGAACTCAGAACGCGTTTGAGGTCATCGGTTCGTACCATACCGTCACTACGCGGGATTGCAATAACTCCCTTGTTATTCATCGAAGTGATGTGCCGACCGGTGACGCCGACGAAAGCGCCGTCAACACGCACACCGGAAGCTTGCTCTGCTCGGCGCACCGACTCTTCAATAGACCTCCTCGCCTCCTCGGGGTTTACCACCATACCCTTGTGAAGCCCGTGTGATGGGACAACACCCGAGCCTAACACCTGTATCCCGCCGCTGTTGTCCACTTTAGCGACAATAGTGGCTACTTTGGTTGTTCCTACGTCGATAGCCGTCACAATTCGCCTTGCCATTTCTCCTCCTTTGTCTTCCTTCACTTTTCTTTAACTAAAATGAGTACCACTATGCCCGAGGACTAATGCCTGTCTTCAATTTTCACATTGCCGCTATCGACCTCCCAATTAAAGACGCTCCGCCACTCTCAACCTAGCGCTGCGACTCCGGGGATTCATCAATACCTCCACATCGGACGGTACGATGACCCTCTTACTCACCAGCTTCACGGTCGGAGCGTGTCCACACTGGCAGACCGGCGTACCTGGCGGGCAAATACAGCTCGCCGCTTCCCGCTTCAGGAACTGCTTGACAATACGGTCTTCAAGAGAGTGGTAGCTAATAGCCACCAGTCTGCCGCCGTGACCTAGAAGGTCAACTGCCTTATTCAAGGCTGTTTCCAGATTAGAAAGCTCCTTGTTAACGGCGATCCGAAGCGCCTGGAAAGTCTTCGTCGCCGGATGTACCCTACCGTATCTGCCGCCCACCGCTCTATCCACAATTTGAACCAGGTCACGCGTCATTCGCACGGGTCGGCTGCGCACAATCTCCTTGGCGATGCGGCGGCTATGCCGTTCCTCTCCATATTCATATAGGAGACGAGCCAGCTCAGTCTCCGAGTAGATATTAACGATGTCCGCCGCAGTTATCTCCTGCGCCGGGCTGAAACGCATATCGAGTGGAGCATCAAGCTGGAAGCTAAAGCCGCGCTCCGCCGTTTCCACCTGCATCGACGACAAACCGAGGTCAAGGAGGATGCCGTCGGGCAGGACAAATCCGTGTTCCCTGGCAACTCTGTCTATATTCACGAAGTTATCATTAACCAGGACCACTGCCTGGCCGTACTTTCGGAGTCTGGTTTCCGCCAACCTGATAGCATCGGGGTCAGCGTCAATGCCGAGAATCCGCCCGGCCGCGCCCGCTCTGTCAAGGATCGCCGCCGAATGGCCACCGGCACCCACCGTGCCATCAATGTAGCTTCCACCAGGTTTAACTCCCAGAGCCTCGACCACCTCAGCCACCAAAACTGGTATATGAACTGGTGTCGTCATGGTCAAGCTCATTGCCGCCTCTGCGCTCTCAGTTTCTCAATATTCTCAGGAGCCTGTTCTGTAGAAACCGCGTGCTCTGCACGCCACGACTCAGGATTCCAGACTTCAAAATAGTTGTCCTGCCCGATAACAATCGCAGAGTCCACAATGCCGGCATGCTCTCTCAGTATCGGCGATAGAATTACACGGCCTTGCGCATCAAGTTCAGCGGCATAGGCATCGGCCAGCATCCTGCGTTTCACCCGGCGTGTCGTCTCATTTGGAATTGGGTCAGACCCGAGGTCAGCGGTTACCCTTTTCCATTCATCAGCCGAATATCCGGTGACGCATTTCTCAGCCGCTACTGTAAGATAAAACTCGCCACGGAATTCATGCCGCCACCGCGGCGGGAGCGGCACGCGGCCCTTCTCGTCCACCCTGTATTCAAATGTGCCAACCACTCCAGGACTCATCTTGCTAGAAACCCATTCAGTATTGGCTTCCCGGATTTTTATACCATCCGAGGAAACCGATGAACCTTTCTGCCTTGCCGAGACCTTTATCGCACAAGGTACTTAACCTCAGACATAAATATTCCCCACTTCTCACCACATTTCACCACAAGACCATTATTGAGTGAAGAATACACGTTTGTCAATACCCTTTGAAGGAAAATTTTGCGAAATTTCTCCCACACCAGACATCAAAAAGCACAAATCACGATTGGCACCGACCCCGACAACTGCAGTCCGGGGTGGTCCGGGCTAGCCGTCTCGACACGTTTTCGTGTCGTTGATCTGGTTCAGAAACATTGGTGACACTACAATGTGTTGCCATGAAGATAATAGCACCCATGATCCGTGGGGCATTGCGGGTAGGGCGAGTGCCCGAGCCATCCCGGCAGGCCAGAATCCGACTTG
>JBFMDU010000008.1:0-12809 GCA_040753815.1 Chloroflexota bacterium | reverse complement strand
AGGTCTTTTTGGTCCATGCTTACCCCCCGATTTATCTTCTCATCATATTGCACCGCACTCGCTCCGCAAAGCTGAACGAGCATGTGCGGGAATTAGTCTAGGCCCATGTATCGGGAAAGTCAATGAGTTAGTTGAGAAATTTTGCGGGTAATAGGGGCTACGGCAATGTAGACCCGGATCATGCCTTGGGCTCTTTCCTCTTTTTTAAGGAATACATCCGGCCGAGATCACCGAGACGTGTTGCCATTTTGCGGCGCAGTTCGGTGTTAACTACATCACCTTCTTTGCCTGTGGCTGGCATTCCGGTAAGGTTAATAGCTGGCTCCGATGGGGGTATGGAACTGGTTGGTACTGGTTGGTCGGTGCTCTGGCGGACACCGCTGGTGGTGTTCAGTACTCCGCTAACCGCGCTGAGAGCGGTGAAAGCGTCGGTGAATGCACGTATGGCGGTTTCGACAGCTTCAGTTGCTCTTCTTGCAGCGGTCTCGGTAAATTCGCTGGCGGAACGGAGAGACGTTTCGGCGGCGCGCCGTGTCTGCTCGCTTTCATCTTCGGCGCGGGACATGATTTCACGAGCACGCTTGGCGGCTTCTTGTGAAGTCTCGCGGGCTACCTTGATGGCTGACTCGGCGGCTTCCTGAGCGACAACTACGGAAGCCTCTGCAGCTTCTTTGGCCAGACTGGCGCGTTCCCGGATTTGCTGGATTTGTTCTTCAAACTCTCGAGAGGCATCCTCAGCCTCAGTCTTGATTTCTTGACTGATTTCTCCAACTCGGGCCATGGCGGCGTCCACTGCCTGCCGGTTCGAAACGGCGATGTCGCGGCATTCCTCGATAGCGGCCTCCGCCTGTGCGATAGCGTCCTGTGAAGCTTTGCGCGAGGTATCGGCAGATTCACCGGCAGCGGTTAAGGCCCGGTCAGCGGCTTCCGTGGCCTCCCGGGACGCGGCTTCCGCAGTGATGCGCAGGTCCTCGGTTACCTTTTCTATTCTGGTCAGGGCCTCACGAAACGCCCTTTCTGAGGCGTCACTTGCCTCCTGGACGGCTTTAGCTGCAGCTTCCGCGGCAAGTCCGGTCTGCTCGGAGGCGAGCTCAGCACGGGCGATAGCGTCCTGCGATGCTTTTTGAGTAGCCTTTCTGGTTTCGATGGCGACCTCGACGGCATGCTCAGCGGCTTGGTGCGCGGCCTCAGCCGCTGTCTGGGCCGTCTGGCGGGTATCATCGGTTACATGCTCAATGCGAGCTAATGCCTCTTGAGAAGCTTTCTGGGCGATTCTGGCGGCTTCAGTGGCGGTATTGAAGGCGGCCTCGGTGGCTTCGCTGGTTTCCTTAGCTGTCTGAGTAGTCAGTCTTGTTTCAGCGACGGCTTCGTCGGCCTTCGCCAGAGCGTTGCGGATTGCCTCCTGTAAAACTGCGATAGCTTCCTGTGCACTGGTCACGGCCCTCTCGGAAGCATCGTTCATAGATGTTGTGCTGGTGTCAAGCATGGACCTGATGCTGGCTGTGGCTTCATTTATCTTAGAGACTGCTTCTTCGGTAAGCTTACGGGCAAGGTTCATAGCATCTTGGGGGGTTCTTAAGGATGCTTCTGATGCTTCAGAGGCAGACTTCACGGCTATCTCGGCGGCCTCTCTGGAGGCTGCGGCGGCTCTTTCAGAAGCCGAACGGCTTTGCAATAGAGCCTCGTTGGCGAGTTTGATGGTTTCTTTGGAAGCCTTGTCGGCGGCCTCAGTTGCTTCCCGCATGGAGGTGATAGCTGCTTCGACGGTAACTGACGTCTGTCTGGTGATTTCTTCGACCTTCGCGACTGCTTCCTGTGATACGTGGCTTGAAATTTCGGCGGCGGCACGTGCGGCATTAGCCGCCTCGTCTGAGGCATGCCGAGCTTCTTGGACAGCGCGTTCGATATTTGAAAGGGTTTCTTGGGATATCCTTTGGATCTCAGAGCTTGCCTTGGCCGTGCCTGCGGTTGCGGTATCGGCGGTCTTCTGTACCTGCTGAATGGCATCATCTGACTTTGTCGAGAACTCAGCGGAAGCTTTGATTACCATGTCAGCCACTTTGTTGGCCGCTTCAATTGCTGATCTGGATGAAGCGTCAATGTTAGCTATGGCATCGGCTGCTTGCTTCTGTGTTTCGGCAAGGGCATTTTCGATGCGGCTCTTATCTTCTTCAGCGCGGGTAATAGCTTCCTTAAGCGTTTTTTCAGACTTGTCGGCGGCATTGCGGGCGAGTTCGATGGTAACTTCGCTGGTGCTGACGGCCTTTTCGATATCTTGCCGAGCCTGATTCAGGAAGGCTTCTGTCTCCCTGGAAACTTCTTCAGCACGAGTGGCGGCATGCTGAGAAGTCGTTCTGGCGGTCTCGGCATTTTCTCGGGTTGTCCGGGTGATGTAGTCCACTCTCTCTAGAGCATCCCGTGATGTCTTGAGCGCTTCATCAGCGAGCTGTTTTGTAGTCTTGGTGGCCTCTTCGGCCTTGTCAAGAGCGTGCTGGGATGACTTTATTGACTCATGAACCGTTTCTTTGTTTTTCTTGGCCGACTCGTCAAGGCGGTTGACGGTATCTGAGAACTTTTTTGTCAACTGCCAGGTGAACTCTTCTGTCTGCTTGATGCTTTGTTCAGCCTTGGAGATAGCTTCCTCGAAGGCTTTAGAAGATACCTCGACAGATTCTTTGCTAACTTTTACGGCATGCTCGGCGCGCTGTCGAGCCGACTCGAAGTTCTTTTTAGCCTCGTTATAGGAGCGTTCCGCGGCGGCGCTAAGTTCTTCGGCGGTTGTCAGGGCCTGCTCGGCAAGGGACAATGCCTTACGGCTGGTCTCTTCGGCACGTGAGATGCGCTCATAGATGATCCTTCTGGAACGCTCCGTGGCCTCGCGTGCTAATCGGCCAAGCTCTTCGGCTCGAGCTGCCGCTTGTTCGAGTAGGACGGTATCCTGATCAGTGCTTCCCATTGACTCCTTTAGTCTCCCCGATGGGATCGGGTTTGTTTATCATTCTATGGGAATAGCTTATGCTTTTTCAAATCGATGGCGGGGGATAGGTTCAAACCACAATCGTGAGTGTCCTCTGATATATTCATTTATCGCGAACGGTCGGTTGTTGTGAAACCGTAAGCATTCTATCATATGTAATGCGACCGGGTCGCGTTTGGCGATCGTTGAAGGTGCTGTCAGTCCCCGACTACCGGAGGTCATAGAATGGATGTTACCGAATCCATTCGGAGTCACCCAGCCAACGTGATAGCAACGCCGCGTGAACCCCTCGATAATGTCACAACATGGCTCGGTTTCAAGTAAAGGCCTCTTACGGGTAATTTGGAGGGACATTACAGTATATGTGCAGTGATTGCGGCCTTAGTTTGGGCAGTGGTAAGATACTGGAGGATGTCTTGACATAAATTAGGAGTGGAGATATGAAGGTAACCATCTACACGACGCAGACCTGAGGGTATTGCCGCATGGCAAAGAACTTCCTCCGTGAGAGGGGCATACAATTTACCGAGAGGGATGTCTCACAAGATAGCGCGGCGGCCAATGAAATGGTTGGCCGCTCGGGGCAGATGGGTGTGCCGGTTATTATCGTTGATGAGGAGGTTGTCATCGGGTTCGATCGGGAGAGGCTTGACTCCCTGATATTAAGGGGTACGGTGTCTAGGCCGCCTTCGTTTGGACTACGGGTTGCAGATGCCGCAAGCGTGGCGCAAAAGCTGGGTCTTAGCGCAGTCGAAGGGGCTTATGTTGGGGGAGTCTCGCCGGGTTCACCGGGCGAGCGAGCGGGTCTGAGAGAAGGCGACATTGTTACCGAGGTTAATTTCCAGCCGGTGCGGAATGGTGAAGAACTACAAAAGGCTGTTTCCGGGCTGGGGTCTGGCCGGTTGGTGACAATACGGTTTCTGCGGGGCGGCGAAAAGCGTCAGTCAGACATAACTCTATAGGCTATCTACCCCATTCATTTGGCGAGGGGGGGTATTCTTAGGGTGTAAATTCTTCTGGTTACCAGTGGAAAGGACCGGTGTCGTCCCTTTCTAGTCTTCCCATGCGTCCTTGCCGATGAGTGGGACGAAGCGGCAGGCGCCGAGGTTCTCGATTCGGTTGCCGTTGGCGCATTTGGTTATTTTTAGCAGGTCCTGCTCCCATCGTGAGCCAACTGGTATGATAAGGCGGCCGCCTTCAGTTATTTGCTCGAGCAGGACGATGGGGGCGCATGGAGATGCGGCGGTAACAATGATGGCATCGTACGGCGCTTCCTTCGGCCATCCGAGTTCTTTGCCAGCCGCATGGACTTCCACGTTGTTGTAGCCAAGACGGCTAAGGGTTTCTCTGGCTGATGCGGCAAGTTTTGGGATGCGCTCTATAGTGACAACTCTACAGGCAAGTCTGGCGATTATGGCTGCCTGGTAGCCACTGCCGGTTCCGATCTCGAGAACCTTTTCGCTGCCCGTAAGTTCCAGTGCTTCAGTCATCAAGGCAACGATGTATGGCTGGGAAATGGTCTGACCGAATCCAATACCAAGGGGGCGGTCGTCGTAGGCGGCATAGTACAGGTCATCGGGGACGAACTGCTCGCGTGGCACTTGAGCCATGGCCTCGATGACACGCCTGTCCTTGATGCTACGGCTCAGGTGCTGGAGCAGCCGCGTTCTGGCGCCATCGAGGTCGCCCACCCTTTTTCTTACCCCTAGCTTATAGAACGAAGCTCAATATGATGATGAGGATAATCATTGAGCCGGCAACGATTCCTACAAGTCTGAGGTCGTTGGTAATGTAGTTGTATTGTGCTGTGGGCGCGGTAGGTGTAGTCGGCTGAGTGGTGGGTGTTGGAGGCGCCGCGGTGGTTACCTTTGTAGTAGATGGTGCCGATGGTTGTTGAGCGAGTCGGCGAAACTTAGCTTTGCCGCGTCGTGATTTTGGTGCCATTTGCATCTCCAGGATGGCTCATAGGCCGTTATTCAGGATAAACTATAATGGTGTGCGCACCTGCTGATAGACCTTCGTGCTTAAGATATGAGCATGGCCCAGCATTTGTTGGACGGAATGCAGGTCAGCGCCGGCATTCAACTTATGTACGGCGAAGCTGTGCCTGAGGGTATGTGGTGTGACTGAAGAGCCGAGCCCCGCCTTTTCGGCGTAACCTTTAAGGATTAGCCAGAACCCTTGCCGTGTCAACCTCTCACCGCGCTGGTTAAGGAAAAGCGCCAGTCCTTCATCCCTTTCAACTTTGGGCCGGCAGTTCTCCAGGTAGTCCTTAAGGATCCCCATGATGCGTGGGTTGACCGGCAAACAGCGCTGGCCAGCGGTACGACTGGTGCAGGTGATGCTGTTTTCCATGAGGTTGATATCTGCGAGGTTCATCGCCACGAGTTGGCTGACCCTCATGCCGGTGGCGTAAAGAAGTTCCAGCATGGCGCGGTCACGCTTGGCCTCCAGTGAGTTCTCTTTACATGGAGCATTCAGAAGAGCTTGCACCTGCGAAATGGATAGCGGCGTGGGTAATGGCTTGCTGACGTGTGGGGAAGCCAAGTTTTCGGTTGGATTGCATTGGAGCTTGCCCATGGTGACCATGCAACTGATAAATGACTTAGCAGTGGCCAACTTGCGGGCAACCGTTGCTGGGGCATATTTTTTCTCCTTGAGGTCAAGCATGTACTGGATGACGACATCTTTGTCCAGTTGCACCCAGCTCGGCTTGGTGCCTTTCTCCAGGCTTTTTACCTGGACGAAAGACGCAAGCTGACCAAGGTCATTGCTATAAGCTGAGAGCGTGTTTTCGGAACAGGCCTTTTCAGTGGCGAGATACTTGAGGAAAAGCTCAATATCTTTCTTCATGCTCATACCAGGCCTCTATTTTAACATAATATTATGTATAAAAATCAACAGTTTGTTTGGGAGGTTGATGCTGAACATAGGGCGCGCCGGGCGCGCCATAGCTTTGACGCTTCGATAATCCTCTGTTATCATCGGCCGTCTCCCATCTTAGAATTACTCTGGGGTTATCCGTGTTAAAAATTACCCGGGCCGAACATTCACAGGTTTCTGAGCGAAGGAAAGAGCCTCAGTCTCTAGTGCCTCTGGTAGATCAGGTGGCGTCTTTGCCTTCCAGTCCTGGCGTCTATCTACTTAAGGACAATACCGGCCGTGTACTTTATGTGGGTAAGGCGGGCAATCTCAGGTCTCGAGTCAAGGCGCATTTCGGCTCTTCCACAGACTTTTCGGCTAAGGAACAGCGGATGCAGAACCGGGTCACTAATGTAGAGTTCATCGTCACTGACTCTGAACAGCAGGCCCTTATTCTTGAGTGCACGCTTATTAAAAAGCATCATCCCCGTTACAATGTATCACTCAGGGACGATAAGACTTTCCCTTATCTTAGGATTGACCCTAAAGAGCCGTGGCCGAAGGTTCATATTACGCGTCGATGGCAGAAAGATGGTGCAAGATATTTTGGCCCATTCGCCAGCGCTGGATCGGTACGTGAGACCTTGAGGCTGCTCAAGCGGCTTTTCCCATTCTGCTCTTGCAAGCGGGAGATCACCGGAAAGGATACCCGACCTTGTCTGGAGTACCACATGCGCCGCTGTCTTGGGCCTTGTATCGGCAAGGTGAGCCGGGAGGAGTACAGAGATGTTATTAAGGATATTGTCCTGTTCCTTGAGGGGCGGCAGGATATGCTGGTACGAGAGCTGAAGCGTAAGATGGCCGAGGCCTCAGAGGACCTGAAATTTGAGAGGGCGGCATGGCTTCGTGATCAGATACAGGCAGTGGAGTCGGTAATTGAAGGTCAGCGGCTAGCGGCGGCAGTCCGGGGCGATCTTGACGCTATCGCTCTGGCACAGTCCGGCAATCTGGCTGACGTGCAGGTGTTCTTCATACGCAATAGCCGTCTAATCGGTCGTGAGCACTTTGCAGTTGATGGTGTGGAGGGTGAGTCAGCCAGCCGGGTTATGACTGGCTTCATCAAGCAGTACTATGCTTCAGTGCCTTCAGTGCCGCCTTTGATTTTGCTCCAGTATCCGATTGAAGAGGAGAAAGCGATTGTCCAGTGGCTTAAAGCCGAGCGCGGTGGTACAGTTGCTGTCTTGGTAGCACGGCGGGGAGTCCGCAGGGAGTTGATAAACGTTGTTGCTGAGAATGCCAGGCAGGGGTTGGAGATGTTGAAGCTCAAACAGGACTCCAGCGCTGAGTCCATAGCTGCGGCGCTCGCTGAGTTGCAGGTGAAGCTTTCGTTGCCGGCAAATCCCGATAGGATAGAATGCTATGACATCTCCAATATACAGGGCACGCTGGCCGTTGGTAGTATGGTTGTATTCGAGAGTGGTCAGCCGAAGCCAACACACTACCGGCGTTTTCGCATTAGAACGGTGGAAGGAGTTGATGACTACGCCATGCTTAAGGAGGTACTCAGGCGGCGTTTCGTGAGGGCGTCAGTGGGAGGGGGGAGCTGGGGGGTCAAATCTGATCTGGTTCTGGTTGATGGCGGGAAGGGACAGTTAAATGCTGTGCTCGAGGCTATGCAGGGGCTGGACATTAAAATACCAGTGGCCAGTCTGGCGAAGGAAAGGGAAGAAGTCTTTCTTCCCGACGTTTCTGCCCCAATTATTATGCCGCCGGATTCACCAGCACGCCGACTCCTTCAGAGGGTCAGAGACGAAGCACACCGCTATGCAATTGGCTATCACCGCAAGCTGAGACGAAAGCACCAGGTTGCTTCAGTACTTGACGGAGTTCCAGGCATCGGTGCTAAAAGGCGGAGGGCATTGATGCGCAGGTTTGGTTCGGTGCGTGGGATAAAGTCAGCCACAGTTGACGAACTCAGGACAGTGGTTGGTATCACTGAGAAGCTGGCGGAGAGGTTGAAGGAGTACCTCGTGTAACGTTGGGTTATGGCGGCTAATGTGGGGTGGGGGATGCCACATCGAGGGCTTCGGTCTCTTCTGGTTCGATTTTTTCGAGTTTGCCCGGTTCCACAAGGTGGTCAGTGAATAAGACTCCGTCAAGATGGTCCAGTTCATGTTCAACCACTTGGGCTGTGAGGTCATCGCACTTGAGACGCTCTTCCTTACCCTCACGGTTACGGTATTTAACCTTGACGGAAACAGAACGCTTCACCTGTCCTCGGTAGCCCGGTATGCTGAGACACCCCTCTTCAACAACCCGTTCGCCCTCATGTTTGACGATCTCGGGATTGATAAGGACTATAACCGGTTCGTCCGGGAGTTCGATTACGGCGATTCGCAGGAGTCTGCCAACCTGAGTGGCGGCGAGACCAACACCATGCCCGGCAGACTTTAGAGTATCGATCATGTTATCGATTAGGCGCAGAACCGAAGCATCAATGGAGGTGACTCGCCTGGCCTTCTGGCGCAGGATGGGGTCGGGTACAGTCCGAATGCGTAGGATAGCCATAGGGGTCGATTATAACACCCCGATGGGGTCAACATCTATGGCCCAGCCCTGGGGGACGGAGATTGATGCGAGGAGCGCCCTAGGGTCAGTCCCTCGTATGACCAGCTGCCACCGGTAGCGGCCGCGCAATCGGGCTACCGGTGCTGGAGAAGGGCCGATGAGACTGATATCAGCCATGCCGAGTCGGTCGCGTTCTATGGAAAGCACTTTTGACAGCCTTTCCACCTCGTTCTGGCAGGCAGAGGCGTTTGTGTGGCTATAGACGAGGCGTATGAGCTGGCTGAATGGGGGATAATTGAACTGCCGGCGGTAATCAAGCTCATTTATATAGAAAGCGCGGTAATCATGTGCCGCAGCCAGTCTTATTGCATAATGCTCGGGACAGTAGCTCTGGACAATGACCTTGCCTGGCCAGAAGCCGCGCCCGGCCCTTCCCGCAACCTGGCTGAGTAACTGGAAAGTACGCTCACTGGCACGAAAATCGGGTACGTTTAACCCGATATCAGCGTTGATGATGCCGGCCAGAGTGACATCGGGCAGGTGGAGTCCCTTGGCGATCATCTGGGTGCCAATTAGGATGTTGCTGCGGTGGTTGTGGAAGTTGGACAGGATGATTTCGTGAGAATGGCGCCTGGTGGTGGTGTCGCTGTCCCAACGCGCAGCCTTAGCTGTAGGAAATAGCCGCTCGACTTCAGCCTCAACCATCTGGGTGCCAATACCCAGGAATCTAAGCTTGGGCTTCAAACATTGAGGACAAGAGTGTGGTATGGTCAGAGTGTACCGGCACCGGTGGCAGACGAGCTTCCCAACCGGCGCGTGGTAGGTCAAGGCAACAGAGCACCGGGGACACCTGTGGATATAGCCGCAGTTCCGGCATTTCACCAATGTAGACGTACCGCGTCGATTAAGAAAAAGGATGATCTGCTGTTGGTTGGTCAAAGCCTTGGTGACCTCTGAAATCAGCGCCCGGCTGAAGATGCCGCTGTTGCCAGCCTTCAGTTCCTCGCGCATGTCGATAATATCAACCACTGGAAGCGGTGCTGGACCATGCGGTGTTATCCGGTCCGGTAATTCGATGAGATGGTAGCGTCCGTGCTCCGTTTGGAAGTATGTCTCTACGCTAGGCGTAGCCGTGCCCAGCACTACCGCTGCACCGGTCAGCTCGGCAAGTTTGATGGCTGTGTCCCGTACATGGTAGCGAGGCGACCGGTCAACCTGCTTGTAAGTCCATTCGTGTTCCTCATCGATAATTATCAACCCGATGTCAGGTTGCGGCGTAAATAAAGCGCCCCGAGGGCCGATGACGACGTCGAAACCGCCCGTTTTGATTTCATGCCATTCGTCGTATTGTTCGCCCAGGGAAAGACCACTGTGCATAACTGCGACGCGGTTGGGAAACCTGGCGTGGAACCGCTCGACGATTTGGGGTGTGAGAGCAATTTCGGGGACAAGACAGATGCCGCGTTTGCCAAGCCGCACGATTTCTTCAAGTAGACGCAGATAAACTTCGGTCTTGCCGCTGCCGGTGACGCCGTGGAGGAGAAAGACTGATGGTGCTTTCGTATGTGATGTCATTTCGTCCAGGATTAAGTCCACCGCTGATTGCTGTGCCGGAGTCAAGTTTAGGGGAGGAGTGGGTTGGTAGAGGAGGCTGGCCAATGGGTCACGACGAACGTGGACGTTTTCAGTTATAAGCAGTCCCCGGCGGATAAGAGCAGCGATAGTATCCCTGGAGCTACCGGTAGAGTATAGTACGGAAGATAGGGGCGCAGGAAACGGATGGGAAGCCAGGTAATATAGGACGTCTGCTTGCTTTGGAGCTCGCCTGCGTAGCCGGGTGCTTTCGCTGATGGCAATCTCTTTATCGACGGCCAGCCGTGCGTGGGTGATAGTTTTAGGCCGCACTTTTGGTGGTTCCAGTTCGTAGACCTTGGCCGCGAGGCCGTGCCGGCATAGCTGGTCGACAACCAGCCGGGCACGCTTTTGTCCGAGTGCTGTTTCCAGTTCTTTTATCGCTATGCGGTGGTTCTGTTGTAGGATGGTCAGGGCGCGTTCTTGTTCCGGGGACAGCCTGGTTTCGGCTGTCGCGCAGTTGGACGGGACCAATACTGTGGTCAGACGCTGTTCAAAACCGGGGGGGAGCATTAGAGCCAGAGCTTCAAAAAGAGGGCACAGATAGTAGCTGCAAATCCAGATAGCAAGCTCTAATTGGACAGGGGAGAGTATTGGGTTATTACCAATGACACCGGAAATCGCTCTTACCGACGCCACCGATGGTGTACTGGACAAGGTGAGGACGATGCCCTGAGTGGTAGTGGGGCCGAATGGGACCCAGATAGCCTGACCCGGGACGACAGAGAGACCGTCGGGGATGGCATAGGAGAAGGTGGTGCGGTGAGCACCAGGTGAATTGACTGCGACCTCGGCATATTTCATCATGGTCTACAGTCCCGGGATTTTGCGCCGGCAGGCGCCATTTGGTGGGCCTGACTACCCGGCGGCTTCGGCAGGGGGGTTGGCAGGTACAGAGGAGAGTGTTGACGCCTCCGCGGCAGTCTGAGTGACCGGTTCACCCGTTGTGGCCGGGGTACCTGATTGAGCTGTCTGTTCGGCCATCGCTTTTTCAGCAAGGACTTCTTGGCGCTCTTTGAGGCGTGCCTCCTTGGCACTGAGGCGGCGGAGATAGTACAGTTTGGAGCGGCGTACCTTGCCGTGCCGCAAGACTTCGACCTTGGTCAGAGTCGGTGACATAAGGAAGAAAGTACGCTCAACACCAATTCCGTAAGCTGACCGTCTCAGGGTAAAACTGCCGGCGGGTATACCCTTTTGCATTTTGATAACCACACCCTGGAAATGCTGAATTCGCTCCTTGTCGCCTTCGACGGTCTTGAAAGTTACTTTGACCGCATCGCCCGGCGCCAGCTTAGGTATGGCCGGATTCATTTTCGCATTGGTTGTTGTTCTGATGTCCATGTTGGATGCCTTTCTATGTATCCTGTAGATTGTCCTGCCTCTTCAACATTTCCAGCAGGTGTTTGTCTTCGTCGCTCAGCGCTGCCTTTTCCAGAAGGTCGGGCCGACGTTTCAATGTCCGTAAGAGAGACTGTTTGCGGCGCCAGCGGGCTATTTTACCATGATCTCCGGAAAGCAGCACTGGCGGCACTACCCATTGGCGATATTCGGCGGGGCGGGTATATTGGGGGTATTCCAGTAGTCCGGAACTGTGAGATTCGTCAAGCAAAGAAACTTCCGACCCCAGCACCCCGGGCAAGAGTCTGACGACCGTGTCTACGACTACGGCCGCGGCAGTTTCACCACTGGTGAGGATGTAGTCACCGATGCTGATGTGGTCGGTGGCGAGAAATTCAGAGACCCTTTCATCGATGCCCTCGTAGTGGCCGCAGATAAAAACGAGTTGATTATGCTGGGAAAGTTCGCGGGCGATGTTCTGGTTGAAGAGGCGCCCCTGTGGTGTCAGCAGGATGATAGGGGTGCCGGTGAGGTTAAGGTCTTTTTTCAGAGATTCAACTGCCTCGAATACCGGCTCCGGTTTCATGACCATGCCAGCGCCGCCGCCATACGGGTAGTCGTCCGTGGTGTGGTGGGTGTTGTGGCTGAAGGCCCGGATGTCGTGGACAACAATATCGACTAACCCCCGTTCTCGGGCGCGCTTGAGCATGCTCTCGCTGAAAGGGCCATCGAACATGTTTGGGAACAGGCAAAAGATATCTATGCGCATTAGTGGTCCCGGTCGCGGGCGCATTCTGACGCCTTGCCGGTGAGAATCTCGATGCCGTGGGGCAGGGTGGGTATGAGGACATCAAGACACTCCTGAACAGCGATGGGGCTTCCAGGCAGGTTGATGATCAGACATCTGCCGCGCGTCCCGGCGATGCCGCGGCTGAGCATGGCCCGCGGGGTCTTTTTTAACGACTCGGCCCGGATGGCTTCGCTGATGCCCGGTGCCTGGCGGTCGATGACGGACAGCGTTGCTTCCGGTGTATGGTCGCGGGGCGACAGTCCAGTGCCGCCGCTGGTTAGTATCAGGTCAATCTTGTCCTCGTCGGCCCAGCGCTTCAGAGTGGCGGAGATTGCCAGCTCATCGTCCGGGACGATTTCATAACGGACGATACTGGCGCCAAGCTCTGTCATGGCACTTCTGATAACTACGCCGCTCTGGTCAACGCGCTCACCGCGCGAGCCTTTATCACTGCAGATAAGAATTCCGACGGTAAACATGGCCGCCTATTGTAGCACAGGGTTTTTAGCTCACCAAACGACACGAAAACGTGTCGAGACGGCTAGCCCGGACCACCCCGGACTGCAGTTGTCGGGGTCGGTGCCAATCGTGATTTGTGCTTTTTGATGTCTGGTGTGGGAGAAATTTCGCAAAATTTTCCTT
>JBFMDU010000007.1:0-136456 GCA_040753815.1 Chloroflexota bacterium | reverse complement strand
ACCGATAAGAAGTTCACCGGGCAGAGGCTGGATGGGACTGGGCTGTACTACTACGGGGCGAGGTACTATGACCCGGTGATTGGGCGGTTTATCAGCCCGGATACGTTTGTTCAAGCGGCAGGCGGTTTCAACATGGTGTCTGCACAATTTACCGTGAACGCTATTCCTTCAGGTCTTGGAATCATTCATTCTCCCCAAGAGGCATACCCCAAGCGCTTACTACTAGCCCCAATAAATCCCCAAACACTGAACCGCTACTCGTACGTACTGAATAATCCGCTACGGTACACTGATCCCAACGGCTGGTGGACTTTCGCTTTAGGGATTAACATCAATCTCATCTTGTTACAAGTGGGATTAAGTGGTAGCTTTCTATTTGTAACTGATTTCACGACTTGGGGCTTAGTGATGAGTGAGGGCGTGGGTGTTGGCACTCCATCGGCGAGTGTTGCGGTACAAGTTCAGGGCACGTCAGCAGACAGCATTAACGACTTGCGTGGGAATAGCACGGTAATTGGAGGATCAGTGCCTATTCCGGCAGTACCCATTGTAAACGCGGGACTAGAGACAGTAGTCGCTCAGAAATACACGGGTGGGAACTTCAATATCGGTGTGGGTACTCCACTGCCCGAAGGCCATCTATTAGGTGAAGGCACGAGAGCGGTCACATGGTCAGAAATAGAAAAGGCAATAATGATGGGCATCAAGCTCATTTTTGGAGCCCTCACAGAGGCTATCGAGCAAGGTGTCAATGGTGGCCAATCGAGTGGCGGCAATAGCAACGTGGAAGATGACTTACCTTACTTGTTAGGGTACTAAAGACGTGCAGTAGGTACAGTATCACTGGGTATAAATGGATGGCCGTTTTGCTTTGAGCAGAATTGGAACCCGTGTGCTGGCACACGGATAATAACTGAGTGAATGGTGCAAGGAGATGCAACACTTCTTTAGCATGATGTTTTGGGCCAGTCCTTTAATCCTGTTCTTCATAATCGGGGCTAGTCTAACGATCTTCTCCCCCAAAATTGTCTTGTGGGGACAAACGCTGGATATCAAACTTCAAAACTCTGGGTGGAAAACTCTCATGTGGCGGGGACCACAGGCATTTCTATTCGCAGTCTGGCTACTCAGAGCTACCGGGGTTATCATTGCTGCCTCAGCAGCATACTTCATATATCTCATCGCACGGATGTGGTGAAGCTGTACATTTGCGTGATGACAGACGGGATACAGCGATGCTGGCCAACATCACAACTCGAATCTATCCGACGCCAACGGCAATATGCTGACCGGGGATGGCCGCAATATCACCTGGGATATCGAGAACCGGCCCATTCAGATAGTCAAGGACTCCGTTACCACGACCTTCGTCTACGACGGCGACGGCAAACGGGGCAAGAAGACGGTGGGCGGGACAACCACGCTCTACGTGAACAAGTATTACGAAAAAACCGGGGATACCGTCACCACCAACTACTATCTTGGCAACCGGCTGGTGGCACAGCGTGAGAGCACAACGCTTCGCTACATTCACCAGGACCACCTGACGGGGACTTCGGTGGCCACAGCCACTGACGGCTCGTCTCTGGGCAGTATCAGATTTTTTCCGTTCGGCTCGACCAGGTCTGGCTCGGTACCTACCGATAAGAAGTTCACCGGGCAGAGGCTGGACGGGACCGGGCTGTACTTTTACGGGGCGAGGTACTATGACCCGGTGATTGGGCGGTTTATCAGCGCGGATACGGTGGTTGAAAGTGCGCCAATGCCCCTCGGCAAGAGCATATACGATCTGGCAGTCTCACATGACTCGCTACGTTCATCACGTTCAATAAGATTCGCCGACATCAATACCGAAGATAACCTGTATCTCTTAAACTGGTTCAGTCCTCAAGCACATAACAGGTACGGTTATGTACTGAACAATCCAATGAAGTATAACGATCCCAGCGGACATCAGGCGATAGCACTTGAGGCCGTTGCTTTACTTGCACTAGTCGCTTATGCTGCTGCTTGCTATGTTTGTGTATATGTCTTGCCACCAATTCTAACCGAACTCAGGGCTAATATTCAGAGGTCACAATCCCACTCATCAAGGGGTTCCTCTAAGTCTGAATCTGATACTAAGGGTACTCCGAACCTGAAGCCACCCGGGTGGGAACCAAACCAGAAAAGAAATGAATTACTTGGGCGAGCCACTAACGAGAGAGTGAAGGATGCGATTGACCAGCTATATCGACCTAATGCGAAAATCGGGGATGGCGGAACGGCCGATATAATAAGACAAGAGGGCACACACATCCAGAAAGGGTTTGATCGTCTCGCGCAATTGAAAGATATATTGAGAACAGAGAAGTTAGATCCAAATGACCTGAAGGTCGTCAAGGAATTGATTGATGATTTGGAAGATGCACTGAGGGGGTGGGGATATGACATATAAGGACTTGGTAGATAATCTGATCAAGGCAGTTCCCGAAATAGCTGATGCTTACAATAAATACTTGAAGTGGAGCGGCCGGACTAGGGACGACCCTTTACCCCACGTCGTTTTCGGGGACGTGTTGTTGCAAAGGTTTCTTTTAGAAGAGCTATCTACAATGAAGAACACCGAACTACTCAACAGGATATTCGATTTCTTCGAGTTAATGGCTGTCTCTGACGACAAGGATGTTAGAGATGTTCTTAGTGACACAGTCCTGGAAAGGATCGGTGACGATAAGAGGATACTTGAAAATGCACGGTCACTTATGAGACGTAATACAAGAGAACTTAGCGATAAGGCGGAAAGATTTTTGGGAAGGCTATGATGCCGGTAGATGATACCTCACCCAGCGGAGTGACAACGTGGCCCAGGAGTCGGAGGATTTCACCTACGACTTCCTCGATAGGTTCACGGCAGTGTCAGGCCCATACAGCCACAGTTACGCCTACAACCAGATAGGCAACATCACCTCGATGAACGGCAGTAACTACACCTACGGCAGTAAGCCCCATGCCGTGACCGCCGTGGGTGGCACCAATTACACTTATGATAATAACGGGAACATGACTAACCGTGGCTCGCACGAACTTACCTGGACTATTGAGAACCAGCTTGCATCGTACTATGATGGAAGCACCACCACGACCTATGTCTACGATGGCAATGGCCAAAGGGGCAAGAAGACGGTGGGCGGGACGACGACTCTCTACGTGAACAAATACTACGAAAAAACTGGCGACACCGTCACCACGAGCTACTACTTGGGCAACCGGCTGGTAGCGATGAGGAACGCGAGTAATACTCCGTGACAGATACCCAGCCAGCCCCAGAACGATGTTTTATATATTTTTATCCACCCTGCTGTTTCCGGGCGCTGGCATTGATGTAACGGACAATCTCCAAAAACGTCGCCGCCAGCGGGATGCCGACGATGAAGCCAACCAATCCCGCCAGGTAAGCGCTGACAACGCCGACCACGATAATGGCGGCGGGATGGAGCTTCAACGTCTCGCCCTGAATCCGGGGCACCAAAACGTTGTTCTCAATCTGCTGGATGACAAGGTAGCCGAGTACCAGCCAGATGGCCTTACCCGGCTCGGTCGCCAGCCCCACGGCAACTCCGGAACCGGCGCTTATCCAGACGCCCAAAAGAGGCACGAACTCCATCATGCCGGCCAGCGCTGCCAGCGCCGGGGCGTACGGAATCCTGAGTATCTCCAGCATAGCGAAGACCAGTACAAAGATAATGCAGGCCATGATGAACTGGCCGCGTATGTAGCGGCCGAGGACACGGTCGATGATCCCGGCCACTGCCCGCGTATGTTCGGCTACCCAGGGCGACATCCACGAGTAGAACCTGTCCCGGATAAGCTCCCAGTCCTTAAGGACAAAAAAGAGGAAGAAAGGCAGGGAGATGAACCCAAGGATCATGCCGGCGCCGGCCCCCACTACCGAAAAGCCGCGGAAAACAATATCCTTGAGGGTATTGCCGATGGCCCCGCCGATGTTGCCGGCGATGTTTTCAATCTCCTGCTGGAACTGGAGAGGCAACGACCGCCGCCATTCTTCCAGCCAGTTTTCGATAGCTTCTAATGCCTGAGAGAAGAACTGGGGTGCCGCTTCGACCAGCCCGATAAAAGAGCTCCCGATAACAACTATCATGTACGCCACCCAGCCGCCAAGGAAAATCAGGCCGACCAGGTAGATACCGGCGATGATGGAGGCGCGCTTCAACCCCGGGCGTTTCTTGCCGCCGGGGAGCTTCTTTTCCAGCCACCTAATCAGCGGGACGAGCAGATAAGCAATAATGATGCCGAGGAGGAATGGCAGAAGAACGCCGGCCATTTTCCACAATGCCCAGAAAAAAAGGCAGAGGCCGATAACAAATGCGATGAGGTGCCAGTGCCTTTTAAAGAAAGCGCCAGCGCCGTTCAAGATTCGCCTCCGTTAGATTAAAAAATTGGACCAGCCCGTGGAATGACTGCGCTATGATGCCATGATTTCAAAGGCCGCTTGACGGCAAACCGTTACTGCGCCAGTAAAATTCAGGCTGGTTTGGCCGCTTTACCCTCGCCCGGCTTGCGGCTTTCCAGAGTTGCCTCTGCCTTCTCCTTCACCTCCTCAACCTCGTCCCGAATCTCGTCAACCACATCCATGGCCTTCAGCTTGGCATCCCCGAGCCGGTCGCGCCAGAGGTCTCGCGTCTCACGGCCCGGCCGTGGAGCGAACATGATTCCTAAGACCGCACCGACCACCGCCCCCATAAGAAACCCGGTAAAGAAACTGGAGCCGGAGCTACTGTCCGACATTTTTACCACCTCCTTGCTCTTCTCGCCTGGCAAACATGCTTACGAGCTTTTCAATGCCTTCACGGAGCCCCTCGATAAACGCGGCAATCTTGAACACCGGCCTCACCACCTCATCTCGAATCATACCCACGGTCTCGTTAACCACATCCGAAGCCGCCTTTACCGAAGCCGCCGTTGACTTCGCCTGCCGGTAAATGAGAAAGATAACCACCCCGAAGAAAATGAATACCAGCGTTGAAATGAATCCCATCAGGGTGATGCTGAGGTCTCGGTACCATTCGATACCCAAAGGCGTCACCTCCCCTCAGTTATGGATGAGTTTCATTATACACCAGGCAACAACTGTAAGGTATCCGTTTGGACAGCCTGTGAACCAAGTAACTTATACTAAGGGGGATCAGCAGAAAGGGTTGCACTTAGGCTACACTCCCATCACAAGAAATGCTATTTGGGTGATAGAGCCTGTTCCGTGCTAAGCCTAGTTTCTCCACTCACGACGGGTTTGGTTGTTGGTGGAGCCGTAGCGATTGTGATGGCCGATACCATAGCCAAAGCTGCCAATATAAACCAGAACCCTTGGTAATGACCATAGTTGTCATAGAACCATCCCGCCAGAGGAGGGCTAATTACCGAGGCGGCAACCGGAATTCCGGCGACTAATCCATAAATGCTGCCAAACCTCTTTCTGCCGAAGTAGCTCGCCACCCATGTCGCGGTCAAAGTAAAGACTCCGCCATACCCTAGCCCGAAAAAAATAGAGTATGGAACCACGAGCCATATGGTTTGTGCCGAAACGAAAGCTAGCATCAATATTCCAAGACTCACCAGGAAAAAGCAGATGAGGAGTATGCGCTTGACCTCATGTTTATCTGCCAACCAACCAAATGTAAGGCGTCCAGCGACACTTACCAAAGGCGCAGCTCCGGCCACAAAGGCGCCAATGGTACGCGTGATCTCAACACTAGTGAGGTACGGAAGAATATGGGTTATGATAGCCTGCATCACAAATATGTGGAAAAAGAACGCGGCAGCTATATGCCAGAATGCTTTCATCTTGACAGCCGTTCTGGGGCTAATGTCTGGCTCATAACCCCCAATTGGTTCCGTGGTTGTGCGTCTCCTGGGCTTATCCCGTCTCTGTAGACGATCTGGAGCGTCCTCAGGGCGACGTATGGCTACGAGCGACGCGGGCAAACATACTACGAGTATCACTGCCCCGATAATCACAAGGGCTATTCGCCAGCTATAGGCGTCAATCAAACCAGAAACGATTGGTATCAGCAGTCCGGCGAAACCCATTCCACTTATGGTAATACCTGTAGCTAACCCGATTCTTTTTCGAAACCAGCCAGCAACCTCAGTTACTAGTACAGTTTGGCTCAAAGCACTTAAAGCCATGGCCATAAACGTAAAACTATGAATAGCGATGCCAGCGAGTTGACCAAGCTGGTGGCGACAACGGACAACCCCAGACATGTCGAACCGAATAGCAACAACTTCCACGGCCCAAAACGGTCTGCCAACAACCCTGCAACCGGGGCAAGTAATCCACTTTCAGCTCCTCGTAACGAGAATGCGATCGATACCAAGGCATAACTCCAGCCGAAATCAAAGACTAGCGGATCGATTATTGAAGTGAAACCAAGAACAACAAACCCTCCGCTTACCAAGGAAATAAGGAAGCAGGCGGCAACTACCCACCACCCATAATAGATTCCGGTTCTCTGTTTCATATTAGATCCCCACGAAACAGGCGAGATGGTAGTTGCGCCTGAGGTGTTTGGCTGTGACACTCATCACAGCGAGTTACCATTGCGCTTCATCGCGCATTTGTTGGGGTAGAAGGCTCAAGTTGGAGTTAATGGAACAGTGTACAGGTAGTACACATTCGGAACGGTTCTGTGGCGAGGGTGTGATTATTGTCACAGCATGAAGTCTTTGGCGAATCGTATAATACACTCAGTATTCTGGGATTTTAATATCAGCCAGCCCACTTCCTCGTATGCAAAGTTCTTATTCCTTGTATGCAAAGTCCTCATCTGAGGCGTCACAAGGTGACTGAGGCATTACTGAAGCTGGAGGAGAGCATGATTACGAAGAAGGCTTTAGGTGTACTCTTGGTTATGGTTCTTTCTGCGTCATTACTTGCTTGTGGTCCAACACCACCAGTCTCAAGTCCCTCTATACAGACTACGCCAACTCCAAGTCCATCCGGACAATTGCCGCCAGCCCCGAGTCCGGCAGCCTTCAAGTGGCCCTCATCGGTTACGATCGGAACCCAGGGCGTCGGTTCATCAGCTTACGTTGACTTCGGAGGACTAGCGACGGTAATGGAGCAGAGTACCGGAATGTCGGTCCGCATCGTACCAGAAGATAACACCGTTCTTCGCATGAACATGCTGCAAACGCGCAGAATAGACCTGTTTCTGGAGTCGTCCACTGTGACGTCTTCTATGGAGGGGCTAAGGCTCGAGTCGATGCTTGAGGACAGAGGCCCATTTCAAATGAGGATAATTAGCCAGGCATATGGGAACCGGGCCTTTGGTTTCTTCGTGCAAAAAGACTCCCCGATAAAAACGGTATATGACATAGGTCCTGAAACTCGCGTTGCCATCTATCCAGGACCATCCGCGCTAGTGTTTGCAATGTTAGCAGGTCTCGGGCTTAACGATGGCCCCGTTCCAATCGATCCCATGAAAGGAAAGTGGAAAGTAAAGGTAGTCACGTTCGGAAGTTGGGATGCCAGCATGAGGTCGGTAGCGGAGGGGAAAGCAGATGTTGCCATGTGTACCGCTGCTGCTACGGCGGTTATCGAGGCCGCAGCTTCCCCCAAAGGAATACGATTTCTTGAACTTCCGATAAAAACCGACCCTGAGTTTGTAAAGCGCTTTCTAGCGGTTAGACCAACAGAGATTTTTGGTCCGGCACCGCATGATGGCGTCAAAGAAATATGGGACGTAATAACCATCGGCGGTGGTGGTCACCTATTTGCTAGATCTGACACGCCAGACGATTTTGCTTACAACTTCATAAAATGGATGACTGAAAATTTCGATAAATACAAGGACAAGAGCGCAAGGCTGAGATCATATACTATCCAAGATTTTCGTTTATTACTCAATTATTCAATTACCCCCGTGCACCCGGGCACAATCAAATATCTAAAAGAAGTCGGTATGTGGAAGCCAGCAGATGATCTCCGCAATGAATATAACCAGAAACTGATGGACTGGTACATCGAACTCTTCCCCAAAGGGGTTGCTGCGGCAAAGGCCCAGGGTATTGCTGTCACAGGCACCAGTGAACCATGGTTCAATTTCTGGCAGAACTACAAGAAGAGCTCCGGTATTCCACCATACAAGACAATGACAGACAATGACATTACTGACGGCTTGGCCTACTTAAAAAGCAAAGGCCGCTAGTGTTTGCCTCTGTCAAGCGGTACAGGTGCCAAAGATAGTTGAAAAAGCGCCCGATACCGTGACACCGGGGGAGAGGACATAGATGCCAGATTCTAAGTCGCTAGGCGGCCAACCTACGGCTGTTCAAGTCGAATCAGGACGATACAGCAAGCTTCCTTCGGCGTTCAAGGTTATCTTTGTAGTATTGACGGTTGTTGGTATAGGTCTTGCGGTTTACTACCTATTCAGCCTGGCATTCTTTGGCACGCTACTCAACATAGGCTATTACTATCTTCTATTCGCCTGCTTCGGGGCATGTGTGTTCCTTGTTATGCCAGCGCGAAAACGGGACGTGACCATTCCTTGGTACGATATGTTACTTGCGGCTATTGCCTTCGCCGTACCATTCTATTTTTCCCTTAATGCCTGGGAGATCCTCATGATCGGCTGGGGCGTGCCTCCGAATGAGTTCATCCTTCTTATTTCCACAATATACATAGCGCTCACATTGGAAGGAGCACGTCGTTTCGCAGGGATTCCCTATGTAGTTGTGATAATGGTAATTGGAATCTATCCTCTTATCGCAGATAAGATGCCAGGCAAGCTTTGGGGATTAGGATTCACATTTCCGCAGACTATCGCCGCTTACTTATTCAGCCCATCGGGATTGGTTGGTTTGCCAGGTCAGATAATGGGAAACATTATGATTGGCTTTCTCGTCTTTGCTGGAGTGATGGTATCTTCCGGAGCTGGCGATTTTTTCCTAAAACTCGCGACTGCCCTGTTTGGCTGTTATCGTGGCGGGCCAGCAAAGATCTCGGCTATTGGTAGCGGCTTTTTTGGCAGCATCTCAGGAAGTGTATTTGCTAATATCGTTGGAACCGGGTCCTTTACAATTCCAGCAATGAAGAGACTCGGCTATCCTGCTCACTATGCGGCCGCCATTGAAGCCTGTGCCTCCACCGGAGGTATTTTGATGCCACCAGTGATGGGAGCCTTGGCTTTCATCATGGCAATAATCCTCAACGTTGAATACCGAGTCATAGTTTTGGCCGCGACCATCCCGGCTCTGCTGTACTATTACGGTATTCTGGTTCAGGTGGATTGTCATGCTGCCAAGAACGGGCTCAAAGGGATCCCGAAGGAAGAGCTACCGCGTATAACAACAGTCCTCAAAGATGGTTGGCCATTCATAACTGTCTTTTTCTTCCTCATCTGGGCATTGATGTATATGCGTTGGGAAGCGATGGCGCCGTTCTACGCATGTGTCTTGATGATTGCTCTCTCGTTCACCAATAAAAAAACGTTCCTAACGCCGAGGAGACTTTTGGCGCTTGTTGTATCCGTTGGTAGGTTGGTTACCTCGGCAATATCTGTGGTACTTCCTATGGGCATTATAGTTGCAGGATTAACCCTTACGGGAGCCACGCTTGCGACTACTGCCGCGCTGGTTGGGCTGGGTGCCGACCGAATTTGGCTGATCCTGGTGATAGCTGTGGTCATCCTTTACGTAATGGGTATGGTCGGCATCGGAGGATACATATTTCTCGCAATCACCATGGCACCATCGGTCATTGCTTTGGGGTTGAATCCTTTGGCCGTACATCTGTTCCTGCTTTATTACTCCATGATTGGCTCGTTTACTCCGCCAGTTGCTCTGGGGGCTTTCTTAGCAGCGGCCTTAGCAAGAGCCAGCCCGATGAAGACAGCCCTTACCGCCATGCGGCTAGGTGTGGTGATTTATTTCATTCCCTTCTTCTTTGTCTTCAACCCGTCGCTGGTATTGCAGGGCGACTGGATACAATCGATCTATTTATTCTTGCTATGTCTTATCGGCACTTACTTGTTAGCGGCAGGAATTGAAGGATATGCCATAAAGCTTGGTGTATTAAAACCATACTCAAGGGTCTTGTTTGTTGTAGCTGGTTTCTTAATAGCGTTGCCAGAGATGACTTCTGAAATCATAGGCGGGGTATTAGCGGTGGGCAGCATTACCGTACTTGCCTTACTAAGGAGAAGAGCAAGGTCTTTAAATGGAGCCTTCAGTCGGACCAGTTAGCGATACGTTTTTCAGGAGGTTGACAAAGTGCCTGACAGAGTGCATATGGAACCATATAATCACATCCCTCTTCCGAATTATGAGGTAGTTCCTCTTCGGAGTGAGCACATAGTCGTTTCGGCGATCCAGATGAGGGTAGACACGATTGATTGCAAGAATCCCAAACCGGAGATCAACAAGAGAATTAATCATATTTCGTTATTGATCGACTTGGCACAAGAAAGAATACCAGTCGATTTGATATGCCTACCTGAATTCTCTCTTCAAGGTTCCAGTATTCGACATTGGTCGCGGGAGGATTTTCTGCGTCTGGCGATCGAACTGCCAGGTGAAGAAACGGAGCGATTAGGAGAAAAGGCCAAGGAGTACAACTGCTATATCGAGGTGGCAGCTTATACCAAAAACAAGGATTGGCCGAATCACTTCTTCAATTGTTCTTTTATCATTGGGCCGAACGGAAATGTGATCCACCATCATTGGAAAGCACATATGGATCCCGGAGGCCTTGAATACGCAACGACTGTCCACGATGTTCTAGATCAATTTGTAGAAAGATACGGTTGGGACGCTGTCTGGCCAGTCGCGCGAACAGATATTGGCAATATCGCAACGTTCATCTGCTCTGAGGGCTTCCAGCAAGAGACAGCGAGGTGTTTTGCCTTCAAGGGGGCTGAGATATTAATACGTTCAATCGCTGGCGGTACTACTTCGGGTATGCCTAGAGTAGGAAACCCGAGAATAACCATGCAAGCTTATTGTATGGCGAACGACGTATACGGCATATATAACAACAATGCCGCTGATTCTTCGACAACAATCCATCGCGTTGAATTTCACGGCTCAGGACACACGGCAATATTCGACAATGTTGGTCGCATAATGCAGGAGGCTGATTCCAATCAAGAATGTGTCGTCACTGACACGATACCGATTGGGTCCTACCGGAAACGGCATTCAATACCTGCAATAAGGAAGGAAATATACGTCCGTGCATATGCAGACTACGTGGGGAAATACCCACCCAACCTGTACAGCGAATACCTGCCGAAAGACCATATCGACGGTGTGAACTATGCTAGAAGGAAGGCCCGTTGGTGAAGGTCGTTTGTCTATCAGGCGGGCGTTCTGGTAGCCAAAGGTAAAAGGATGTACAGGGTTTTGGATTCTTTACATACTGAACTGGGAGGAGACCATGATTGAGCCTTATTTCGCGGCTATTTGCCAGGCAGAAAGAGTAGCTGTCAGATCCGGCGGCAAAATCAAAGAGAACATTAAGAGAAATCTCGACCGCTACTGCAATCTGATCGAGTACTGTTGTACTGGCAATCTGTCGCTGGTTCCAGAGTACGCCATTGCAGGTCCGGTGAAATTGATCACTTTTGGGGAGTTCTCCATTACCGGGCTGTATTCTCCAGCGGATCCGGATACTCGCCGCTTCACCAACAAGGAAATCATCAAGAATCTCGGCATACTTATCCCTGGGGAAGAGACTGCGGTACTAGCCGGCCAGGCGAAAAAGTACGGGGTGTATATCGCCGCTGCGAATACCGAATTCGATCCCGAATGGCCTGATTTTCACTTCAACACAGCCTTTATCATTAACCCTCAGGGGAAGATAATTCTCAAATACCGAAAAACGCTGGTAAACAATCCGGTCGAGATAGCTTGTACGGCCCACGACGTAATGGACAGGTACGTCAATCCCATCACCAAGAAATTAGACCCGTTTCCAGTTGTCGATACCAAGATCGGCCGTTTGGCTTGCTGTATCTGTGCTGACTTAGGATCCCCCGAGATACCGAGAATATACGCTATGAAAGGCTCTGACGTCGTAATGCATTTAACATCTGGCAATACTTACAGCGCCGGAGGGCCGCGACCTATTGGCGCTACTGAAACACTTCACCGGGCACGGGCTATAGATAACTCAATCTACTGGATCAATTCTAATTGGGGCCCGGAAGTGGGTGCGATGTACCCCAGGGCTCGCATCGCCGGATACTCGAAAATCTACGACTATATGGGCAATCTGCTAGCTATGGCTGAAGGAACCGATGAAATGGTGATAAGGGCAAGATTGGACATAGAGACCCGGCGGAAAGCCACCTCGCTATTCTATAGAAACTCGCTGAGTCAAATCAGATCAGAAATAATCGCTCCGTACTACAGTAAACCCATATATCCGGCCAATACTTTCCTTAAGGGCGGCCCGATTGATGCGACCCTAGACAAACGTCAAATAGGCCTGTTCAACGAAGCTCTGGACAACTTAAAAAAACGACAGGATTTCTATAGCGAAGAAGAAGTATAAACCGCCATTCGGAAAGGGAACGCGTTATTCTGACAAACCCAGAGTTTCGAGGGCGAGGATTCTGATATGCCGTTTAGTCCTAGAATCCTGCGTATAATGTATTAAGCCGTCTGCACGTAAGCTTTCAAGCGCTCTCGACGCGGTCTCCCGGGTTATTCCGCACAAACCAGCGATATCCTCATGGGTAAGGGGGATCGCACTGCCAAAATGCCTTCCAAAATAGCAGAGTACCCTTTTAACCCTCTCCGACGCGTTTAATTGCACCACATCCATGGTAATATCTGCGAGCCGTTTGAGCTTTGTTGCTACCAGCCTAGATAGGTTGAATGCGATTGGCGGATACTTCTCAATTAACCGCAAGAAATCAACCCATAATACTTCCATTGCGCTAACATCTGATATTGCTTCTCCTGAGACTGAATACGGACTCTGAGCCAATAAAGGAATCTCCCCAACCATCTCCCCTTTGCCTACGACATTGAGGCAGAAGATGCGACCACTACGAGTTGTCCTATAACACCGTATTAATCCATCTGCGATTAAATGTAGTCTGTCAGGCGTGTCACCCTGATGGAAAAGGAAGCTTCCGCTTCTGTATTCGCGAAGCGAGGTAATTCTGCGCATCTCCTGTGGAGCATCAGCTATTTTGCTTACCCCTAACAAACCCGAAGATAGGAACTCGTTTAGATAGCTGTCGAGACGAGTTATTCCATCAGGAGTTCGCGGAAGAGTTATTGACATTCCAAGTCTCGGGGTAAGTATGAAAATGGCTTCCCCGCTTATATCATGAAATAATTAGGGCTGTCAACGTGGTGTTGGCTTTGGCCCGGCAAAGAAGCAGGTTACGCTCCGGTAAAGCGCCGGAAGACGATGGCGCAATTCTGACCGCCCATGCCGAAGGAAGTCGACATGATGCCGGTCACCTCAGCCTTCCGCGCCGTGTTCGGCACATAGTCGAGGTCGCACTCCGGGTCGGGAGTGGCGTAGTTGATGGTCGGCGGGATAACGCCGTTAACCATGGTTAATACAGAGGCTACGGCTTCAACCCCACCGGCCCCGGCGCCAAGATGACCGACCATCGACTTGTTGGAGCTTATGGGAATCTTATAAGCATGACCGCCCAGCACTATCTTTAGCGCCTTCGTCTCGGAAGCATCGTTCAATTTGGTACCGGTGCCATGAGCGTTGACGTAATCAATCTCCTCCGGCCTCATGCCGGCATCTTCAAGCGCCGCCTTCATAGCGAGCGCTTCGCCCTCCGGGTCGGGTGCAGTATCGTTCCTGGCATCGTACGACCAGCCAGCCCCGGCCAGCTCACAGAGTATTTTCGCCCCACGCGCCCGGGCGTGCTCCAGCGTCTCCAGTACCAGCATTCCCGCCCCTTCCCCCGCCACCATGCCGTTGCGGTCCTTATCAAAAGGCTTGGGCTCCTTGCTGGACTCCGCATCGCGGGAAAGCGCGCCAAGCAGCCCCATGGTTGCCACGCAAATCGGCGAAACCAAGGTATCGGTCCCGCCAGACAGAACGACATCCGCCCGGCCAAGGCGGAGGTGGTTAAAGGCCTGTCCGATAGCGTCACTGCCGCTGGCGCAGGCACTGTTAATACTGGAGTTCGGACCTCTGGCGCCAATAAACTTGCCAACCTGAACCGGAGCCATGTGTGCTGAGATACGGTTCATGAACAAAGGGTCGATGCGGCGGGGGCCACGGGCTTTCAGGACATCGGTCTCATCGCCGATTTTGTGGACGTCGCCGGTGGCGGCGATTACGGTGCCGACGCGCTCTGATTTCTCTTTCCGCATATCAAGCCCGGCCATCTCCATCGCCATCACTGTCGAGGCAATCGCCCATTGGGTGTAGGGGCCGGTACGCTCCGCCAGCTTGATGTCCATATACTTCAGGGGGTCGAAACCCTTGATCTCAGCGGCGAGCTTGGACGGATAGGCGGAAGCATCGAACCTGGTAATCGGCGCAACACCTGGCTTGCCGGCAACCATGGCCGACCAGAAATCTGAGGTATTCAGGCCAATGGCAGTGACCGCGCCAACGCCGGTGACAACGACGCGGGGAAGAGCCATCATCGACCTCTAACTCTTGGCCCTGGCGGCGACCACGCCCTCAATGTAGGCAACAAGGTCGCCAAATGACTTCAGCTTCTCAGCATCAGTATCGGAAATCTCGATGCCGTAGGTCTCCTCAAGCTGGACCAGCACCTGGACCAGGTCCAGGGAATCGGCCTTGAGGTCCTTCCAGGTGGTCGTCGGCGTCAGCGCCTTGCCCTCGCAGTGGACGATGCCGGTGATGATTTCCTTGATTTTTTCTTCGACTGCAGACATCTATGCTCCTCTCATTAGTTATGAGGCTGGTGTCTTAACTGCCTGCTTGACCCGGGCCAGCTCCTCGCGCAAGGCCCCAAGAACGTCAAGCTCGACCGAGAGCCTGGCCTGACCGATGCCCCGGGCGATTTCCGGGGCGCGGCTCCGCCCATGCCCTTTGATAACCACCCCGTTCACTGCCCAGAACGGACCGGCGCCGAGAACCTCTGCGGCGTTGGTCGCTCGGTAAAGACCATCGGCGATGTCCCGAACCTCGGCCTCGGGAAGCCGACCGCTGAGCTTCTCCTCCACGTACTTTCCGGCCGTCTTACCCAGGGCTTCGCAGAATTTTACCAGGACGTTACCCACGAATCCATCACAGATAATGACATTGGCCTTACCAGAGAGTATATCATTCCCCTCAGCGGCGCCGATAAAGTTCAGACCACTTTTCTTGAGAAGGGGCCAGGTCTCCTTAACCAGTTCGTTTCCCTTGCCTTCTTCGGCACCATTGCTCAGAATGGCTACCGTCGGGTCAGCAATCTTGAAGAACTTCCTGGCGAAGACGGCACCGACAACGGCGAAATCAAGCAACTGGTCGGGTCGGCAGTCCACGTTTCCACCCATATCCATCATCACCAGATTGGGCGCAAAACCAAGGAAGGCGCCGCCTACTACCGGGCGTGAGACACCTTCAACCGTTCCGATTATCTGCATCGCCGCGGCGACAACACCCCCTGTTGGCCCGAAACCAACCACCGCGTCAGCCTTTCCTTCCTTCACCAGACGCGCCGCAACAAAAATAGAAGCATCGCGCTTGCTCCGGAGCGCCAGGGCCGGGTGCTCCCCCTCCACCAGCCACTGATCAGTATGGACTATCTCAATACTGGCCCCGGAGACATCGCTTTTGGCAATTTCCGCCCTGACCTGATTCTCCGGGCCTACCAGGACGGCCGTAATATTGTACTTTCGGGAAGCTTCCACCGCCCCCTGCACCACATCGGCCGGGGCAAAGTCCCCTCCCATGGCATCGACTGCAATCTTCATTTCGTTATACGTATGCCTAGAATACCGAGGTATTGGCCGGGGATGTTAGCATGTACCGTTGATTGAGTCAACCCTCCGGCGGACTCAGCGGCAGAGTAAAGCTGAAAGTGCTTCCTTCGCCCAGTTTGCTGTCCACCCAGACACGCCCCCCGTGGGCTTCAACAATCTGTTTGACAATATACAGGCCGAGACCGGTACCGCCGGTCTGACGGGTCAGCGAGTCCTCAGCCCGGTAAAACCGCTCGAAGAGATGCACCATCGCTCTGGGCGCAATGCCCGGGCCGTGGTCGATAATCTGAACAACAAGCTCAGCCGGCCCGACTTCTGCTTTCACCACTACCGGACTGCCGTTCGGGCTGAACTTAATGGCGTTGTGAAGCAGGTTGCGCACCACCTGCTTCAGCCTCTGGCGGTCGGCTTCCACCTCCGGAAGGTTATCCGGTATTTCTTCACTGACATTTATACTTTTATCGCCAGCCATCGCTGAAAGCTCCCGTACCACCTCATCTATCGGCTCCCTGACGGCAAGAAGCTCCTTGCGCACCCGGAAGCGCCCCGATTCAAGCCGCGCCACCTCCAACAGGTCGTCGATAAGCTGGCCAAGGTGCGTGCTCTGCTGGTCGACAATGGTCATGAACTCTCTCTGTGTAGCCGGGTCGGGAACCTTGCCCTGTAGCAGGAGCTTGTTGAAACCTGCAATCGAATGGAGCGGTGTCCGCAGTTCGTGAGAAATATTATCGATGAACTCCGACTTCATCTTGTTTAGTTCCTTAAGCGCCTCCTCGGCGCGGCGCCGTTCGGTAACATCCTCCCCCGAGCTAAGAACGCCGGTCGGCCGGCCGTACTCGTCGGCAAGCAGAGTGTTATGCCAGGACACCATTCGCTCCTCTCCCGACCTGGTCACGATTGGCACCTCAAAGTCTTCGGTAAGCTTCGCCCTGCCGTCAATCACCCGATGGAAAGCGTCTCTGAATTCCTCACGGATTCTCTCAGGGAGCACGGTATTGAACCAGTTCTTGCTAATAATCTCCGCTTCCGAATAGCCAAGCACCTGACAGCCTTTCTCGTTGATAAGGGACACCCGTTCGTTAGTGGAGATGACGGCAATAATGACGCCGGCGACCTGAAGATACCGCTCGGCGCGCTGTTTCTCCTTAAGCAAAGCCTCCTCGGCCAGCTTGATTTCGGTGATGTCGCGGCTGATGGTAACGTATCCCTCCGGTTCACCATCACTATTCCTGAGAAGCGAGCGCGATACCAGGGCATGAATGGTAGACCCATCACGGGTGTGGTGAATAACCTCTCCCCTCCAGCGCCCGGTCGCTGTCAATTCCTTGAGCATCTCCTCACGACCGCCGGCCGGATATTCAGCCCGGAGAACCTCTCCGCTCAGCCTGCCAATAACTTCTTCAGCGCTCCAACCGTAGATTCTCTCCGCCGCCTTGTTCCAGCTCCTTATCCGGAGCTCCATATTGCTGGAAAAAATGGCGTCGGAGACATTATCGATCAGGCTGGCCTGATAGTGTGTCAGTTCCTCGGCCCGCTTCCGTTCGGCGATATCCCTGGCGACAGAGAGCACCGCCAGGCCCCGGTCCCACTCAATGATGCGGCTGTTGACCTCAACCGGGATGACCTCGCCGTCGCGGCGGACGAAAGCGGTCTCATAGATGACGCGGCCGCGCTTCTGCATCTCCTCAATCCGCTCCGAAACTGGCACGCGCAACTTAGGAGACTCAACATCCTCCAGCGCCATCTTGAGCAAATTGGAGCGGCTGTAGCCAAGCCGTTCGCTGGCGACCTGGTTAACTTCAAGGAGCCTGCCTTTTACATCGTGTATCAGGATAGCATCGCTAGCGCTGTCAAACAGGGTGCGGTAACGGTTCTCAGCCTCGCGGAGGGCGGCTTCAACACGGCGGCGCTCGGCGATGTCGGGTTCCAGGAAAAGCACCCCGGCGTAGTCTCCGCTGTCATCGGTTAGAGGAGCGGTCTCAAACTTGATAATTATCCGTTCGCCGCTTTTACGCTGGAACTGGAAATCGAAGGGCTCAATCTTGCCAGTCCTGGCCCCGGCAATACTGCCCTGAGCAAGAGTAATTCCCTGGTCATCCATGAAGGAATAAAGCTGGCGACCGGTTATCTCTTCGGCCTTGTACCCAAGCAGGTCGGCAATCTTGCTGTTGACAAAGCTTACCTTGCCGTCAGCGTCGATAGCCATAAGAAACTCCTCGGCCTTACGGTCGAGAAGAACGTCGCGGACACCGGCTTTCTTCGGCCGGGCAGCTTGAGCGCCGCCAGAAGCGGGTTGCCCGCGTCGTCTCTTTCCTGATTCTACTGAATCGACTTTGGCCACTCGACTGACCCATTACCGGCAGACATTGATAGTCCTCATATTACCCTGTGTGTTATGGCTTAGCAACAATGGTTCCATGGCTGGTCCCCATCGATACGATGGTAAAATAACATCATGAAGCCTTTAATGGAAACCAGGATAACCGTACGCGCCCATCCCGGCGCCATACGTTCCGGGGTCATGCGCTACCAGGAAGGCATCTGGCACATCAGCATCACAGCGCCGGCAGCCAGCGGAAAGGCAAACCGGGCGCTGGTCAATTACCTGGCTGAGTTGCTTGATATCCCGAAGCAGGACATTGAGATTGAGCGCGGTTTAACCGGTCGGACCAAGCTAGTACGCATTTGCGGACTGACGGAGGAAGAAGCCACCCGCCTGATTAAGACGGGGTTGTGATTCACGCCGGCAATAAACTAGCCATGCAAGGCCGGAATCAGGAGCCGGTTACCATCCGGGCATACTCCCAGGCGTCATCGTACAGGTGAAGGCCCTTGCTAAAGGCAAATATCTCGCCGTCAGCCACACCCAGCTCATGCGCCATCATCTCCTTGGCTAACTGGATACCGCCAATGTTGGTGGGGAACCCTCCCCACAGGTCCCACGAACGGAAATAGACGAACCAATGGAGTTTGCCATAGCGGACGCGGGTGTCAATAATACGAAGGCATGGCGGGTCGCTTAAATTAATCGAGGCTTTATCACCAACCATCATGCAGGCCTGGTTGGTATTGAAGCCGCCTCGCTTATACATTTCCATAACTTCGAGGTACTGGCTTTCGATGTACTCCCCGTAGGTGTAGGTCTCATTCGGCTGTTTACCGGAACAGAGCAGATAGGAGGCAGTATATTTTTCGACAGTATCGATGTCGGTCGGGGGCGGCACGCCGACCGGTACATCGGGCACCAGCGGGCGGATGCTCGGCTGGGTGATGTGGACAACAGCGCAATCGAACTCCTTGCGCTTACGCCCGACCAGACCGTCACTGCCGTGAGAGATGGTATACTCAAAACCATTGAGAAGACACTCCCGCAGCAGCTTCCACCAGGCCTCGGGGATGTCGCGGGCCTCAACCACGGTAAGGCGCATCGGAGTTTCTTCAGGCGGCATAGCAGTCCAACCTTCCTGTGTCGCTGTGAGTCTGACGTTATTATACCGTTACCGTCTGCCAGCCGCAGGAGAAGGTGTCTGCAATACCCTGGAATCTCTAGCTACTTCGGGGGCGTCTTGCAGGTATTGCAGGGAACATCCGGGCCGCCGGAAGCCCCGCCTGAAGTCCCGCCGGTGGTCGCGCCCGAAGCTTTATCCCCCGTCCTCACCGCCGCCCATTTCGCAGTCAGGTGCGTTTGAGCACTATCCATCTCCGGCTTCCAGAGGCCGATTTCTTTGAAGTATTTGATGGCACCGGAGTGATAGGGCAGGTCCCACTGGAGCAGGGCGCTCTCTTTGGTAAACCCGGTATTGACTTTGTCCGCCGCCTGGAACTCTGCCAGGTGCTCGAAGACAGCTTTGGTTATCAGGTAGCCGGCCTCTTCCGGCAAATGGACGGCGCCGAAGGCTATGTACGGCATGCCAATGGTGGGGGTATCAACGGTGTTGCCGTCCTGGCCGGCCGGCCAGTTTGTCCCAATGATGCCGAGGCCAGCCGCGGCAACGGCTTTCTGAGTATCCGCCGACAGCGGCACGACGTAAAGACCGGCTGCTTTGGCCAGGTCGCTAGAGTTAGTGCTTGACTGATAGAAGACCGCGTCAGCCTTGCCCTCGGTAACGTCCTTAAAAGCGGCGGCAACAGTGGTAAACTTCAGCCATTGGACGTCATTCCTGGTCATGCCGTTAGCCTTTAGAATCGCGTCCACAGTTGGCGCCAGGAAAAGCAGGTTGGAATATTCGGCATAGATACGCTTGCCCTTGAGGTCGGCGACCGTTTTAATGCCTGACTTCGGAGTAGTCTGAATACCGAAAGCGTTGGTGGTTTCCGGCCCGGCGCCGCAGAACATCGGGCGGAGCAGAGCCTTGTCCCCATCAACTATACCTACAACAGCAGTCGTCGGGAAAACGGCGGCTTGATAAGCGCCCTGGGCTACCAGCCAGGTGCCTACACGGTGACAAGGCATACATCCGGAAAGATTGACTTTCTCCGATGCTGCCTGCTGTATCTTATTCAATGCCTCAGCGTTACTGCTGACTTTCACTGTAGACGCCTTCATCGGAGTGTATTTAGAAACGATATCGGCCAGTGCCGTAGCCATAGCGGTCGGCTTCGGATTAGCCATGGCGATATTGATTTCAGACGGCAGTTTTGGCGCTGCCGGCGGCGTCGGCAGCATACAGCCGGAAATCACCGCCAGCACCGAGATAACTCCAGCAAGAACTAACAGGGCACGCTTGACCATGGCCGCTTACCTCCCGCTAATTTCTATCGGGATTATTGGCATATTCAGGCGGACTTGTCTGTGAGGTTCATCACACAAGGCTACGCGGGGCTGCTATCCTGCCGATAACGGGCCATCATCTTCCCCCTCCGCCTGCCGCTTCTCTTCGCGCAGGATTTCGGCGATGCGGGCGGCGCGGGGGTATCCAATGGCCAGCTTGCGCTGAAGGTATGAG
The DNA here is from genome assembly GCA_040753815.1 of Chloroflexota bacterium. Taxonomy (GTDB): domain Bacteria; phylum Chloroflexota; class Dehalococcoidia; order GIF9; family JBFMDU01; genus JBFMDU01. Next base: position 115,580 of record JBFMDU010000007.1, on the reverse strand, counting down.
GCCGAGACCTGGCCGTGCTTCTCGCAAAGCTCCCGGGCCTGGTCCAATAGAGGGTCATCAGGGATGCCGGTTTCAGTTGCCGACGGCCTTGCCTCGTCGAAGATGATTGGCAGAGTGCCGGGCCTCTTCTGGTTGCCCCAGAAGTAGACCAGGCGGTCGATTTCAGCATCGCCAACATAACTGCCCTGAAGACGCTTTGGTTTGGCGGCATCGGTCGGCATATAAAGCATGTCGCCGCGGCCGAGAAGCTTCTCGGCGCCAACAGCATCCAGAATAGTCCTTGAATCCACCTGTGAGGTCACGGCGAAGCTGATTCTGGTAGGGAAATTGGCCTTAATGAGTCCGGTAATGACATCCACTGATGGCCGCTGAGTAGCGACAATCAGGTGTATACCGGTGGCACGGGCCAGTTGAGCAAGGCGAACGAGACTGTGCTCGACCTCGTCCATGGCATGCATCATCAGGTCAGCCAGTTCATCGACTACCAGTACCAGATAAGGCATGAGCTCGGCGGTTGGGCGGTCCTTGTTGTAGCCCTCGATATTTCGCGCCCCGCTTTCAGCGAACTGCTTGTAGCGGCGGTCCATCTCCAATACCAACCACCGGAGCGCCGCTATCGCCTTATCAGGCTCAACCACTACCGGCGCCACCAGGTGCGGCAGGGCGTTATAGGCCACAAGTTCGACCCGCTTGGGGTCGAGCATGACGAACCGTACCTCGTCCGGCGTGTTGTGCATCAGCAGACAGGCGATTGTTGAGTTTAGACAGGCCGTCTTGCCGCTTCCGGTAGCGCCGGCAATCAGCAAGTGCGGCATCCGCGCCAGGTCACCCACCACCACCTCGCCGCCCGGCCCGCGGCCCAGGGCTACCGCCAGCTTCGACCTGGCCTTAAGCTTCTGGTATGGAGCGCTTTCAATCGTCCCGCGCAAGGCTACCGTACCGAAGGTCGTATTCGGCACCTCGATGCCGACCAGAGATTTCCCCGGGATCGGCGCTTCGATGCGGATACTCGGCGCCGCCAGGGCCAGGGCAAGGTCGTTAGCCAGCCCGGTAATACGCTCCACCTTCACCCGCGTCTTGCCGGCCTCAACCATCTTGACCGTGACGCGGCCGTCCTTGTCCTTTTCCTTAATCTCCTTATACTTGTAGTCCCATCCCGGCTCGATGCCGAACTGAGTAACCGTAGGGCCGATGTTTTTCTCGGCCACCTTGACTTCAACGCCGTAGCTGGCCAGCGCTTCTTCGATTACCCTGGCACGCTTCTCAATGTCCGCATGGCTCAGCTCTATCTCAGTCGCCTTATCAAGGATGTCCATCGGCGGCAACTGCCAGCCGCCAACAGTCAGGGTAGGCTTGTAGCGGTCAAGGCCTTTCTTCTTTTCCGCCGCAACCTTTTCCTGTACCACTCTCTCAGCAATTACCGGCCGCGGCTCAGGCGGGCTTGACGGCACAGGTTCAGGAGGCGCCGGCGCTTCTCTCACCGGCATCCCCGGCTCCACCGTCTGAGCAACAACCACCACCGGCTTTGGCGATGGCCGGCGCGACCGCCGCCACAGGGCCCTGACGCCGCCCCATATGCGCACCCCGAGCCACTTAAACCCGCGGTAGACGGCATCGGGACTGATAAATATCGCGCCGACAAGCACCAGGCCGGCCAGCCAGAGCACTTCGAGCGCCAGCGAGCTGGCGCCAACCGACAGAATGTCCCGGCCGATACTGCCGCCGTAGCCAACAAAGCCCAGCGGGCCGCTTAAAGGCCTGAATAATGACAGCCCGCCCCAGACGGCAGTCAGAATCGCCGCCGCCCCGAGCCACCGGTTCCACTGCCTTATAAAGACACCGGCGTTGCGCCGCCAGAAAACGCCGATGACGACAAGGAGCGCCACTACCGCAATCACCATGCCCCACCCGAAGGTTACCACCACCCGGCTCCATGTCAGCTCCATCCACTCGACAACCCCGGTGCGGTCAAGTCCGACCGCCACTGCCAGGGCCAGCAGGGCCAGCGCTACCCAGAAAACCGGGTCGAAAATGATGCGGACGAACCGGCCGCTTTGCCGGCGCGGCCGTTCTTCACGCTCTTTTCTCGAACGCTTCTTCGGCAATGTGCTACACCTCTATGGTCACCGGTACAATCATCGGCCGGCGTTTCGTCTTATCATAGAAGAACCTGGTCAGTGCGTCCTTTACCCTTGAGTTTACCAGACCCACCTCAAGCTGGTGAGGCCCACCCTGCCCGAGCTCTGCGGCCACAACGTCCCGGGCCGCCTCCAGTATCTCGCCCTCGCCTTTGGCCTCAAGGAAACCACGGGCGACGATGTCCGGCCGCCCACCAAGCCTCCCCCCATCCCGGTCGATTGGTATTATCGCTACCACAATGCCGTCCCTGGCCAGAGCGCGCCGGTCGCGCAGAACGACCCCGGCCAGGTCGCCCATGACCATGCCGTCCACATAGACATTGCCGGCGGCCGCCTTGCCGTCCTTATGGGCACTGTTCTCGTCAAGCACCAGGATATCTCCGTCCTCCAGGACCAGCACATTTTCCGACGGCATTCCGAGACTGCATGCCAGCTTGGCATGCAGGCTGAGATGCCGGTACTCGCCATGAATCGGGATGAAAAACTTCGGCTTAACCAGGCTGATAAGCAGTTTCAACTCTTCCTGACTCCCGTGGCCGTGGACGTGCACCGGCGCGATTTTCTCATAGACCACGCTGGCGCCCTGCCGGAAAAGACTGTCGATGGTGCGGTTGACCAGGGCCTCGTTGCCCGGTACCGGCGTCGCCGACATCACCACGGTATCACCGGGGACAATCTTCACCTGGGGGTTGTCGCCGTTGGCAATGCGCACCAGCGCCGAAGTCGGCTCCCCCTGACTGCCGGTCATCACCAGCACCAGGTTGTCCGGCGGGTAGTTCCGGATATCCCCCAGATTTATAACCACCCCCTCCGGCATGGTCAGGTAGCCAAGCTCGGAGGCGATGCGGACTGTCTCCTTCATGCTGTGACCGACGATGCACACCTTGCGGCCGAGCTTCTTGGCCGCCGCCAGCACCAGTTGAATACGTGAGATAAGCGAGGAGAAGGTAGTGATGATAACCCGCCCCGGTGCTTCGTTGATAATACGCTCCAGCGCCTGCCCGACCATCATCTCCGAAGGGGTGTAGCCCGGCAGTTCCACGTAGGTTGAATCAGACATCAGCAACAGGACACCTTCTGCCCCGGCCTGGGCCAGACGGGTCAGGCTGGTGGCGCGGCCATCAACCGGAGTATGGTCGAACTTGAAGTCCCCGCTGTGGACAACCGTCCCCACCGGCGTTCTTATGATAAGACCGGCCGCGTCCGGGATACTATGACACACCGGGAACATCTCGACCTCGAAACTGTTGCCGAGCTTAAACCCCACCCTGGGGGACACCTCATGCAGGGTAGTCAGCGACATGCAATGGGCGTCCTTTAGCTTGGCCGCAACCAGTCCCTGGGTAAGCCTGGTGGCGAATATCGGCGCCGGCAGGCGCGGCAGGACGTAAGGGAGAGCGCCGGTATGGTCCTCATGCCCGTGGGTAATGACAATACCCCGAACGCGGTCCTTGCGCTCCAGCAGATAGCTTATATCAGGGATAACGAAATCAATCCCCGGCATGTCCTCTTCAGGAAACATCAGACCGGCATCGATGACCATGATATCGCCGGCGTACTCCAGCGCCATCATGTTTTTGCCGATCTCTCCGAGACCGCCGAGCGGGACTATCCTTAGCTTGGGTCTGCTCATCGATACTTAAAGAAGGCTCAACTGCTGTGGTTCCGAACCCTTTTCCATCACCCGGCCGGCCTCAGCCAGCGCCTGCGGGATCTTGAGCATATCGACTTCAATAATCTTGCGCAGACTGCCCTGATGGAGCGCCGCCGCCGGATGGTACATGGGAAAATAGACAATGCCATCGACCTTGCGCGCTTTGCCATGGACCTTGCTGATGCTTTCGTTAGGAAAGCAGCGTGCCATCGAATGGCGCCCCAGGGTGACAATCATCTTCGGCCGGAGAAGCTCAATCTGGAGGTCAAGGTACTTGCGGCAGGCCAGAATCTCGCCCGGAAGCGGCTCACGGTTATTCGGCGGCCGGCACTTGACCACGTTGGTAATGAACACGCTCTCTCGCTTGAGGCGGATTGAGCCGAGGAGCTGGTCAAGGTACTGTCCGGCCGGACCGACAAAAGGCTTGCCCTGCTGGTCTTCGTGCCAGCCGGGGGCTTCGCCGATGAATATGATGGCGGCATTCTCCGGCCCATCGCCGGGCACCGCTTTGGTGCGTCCCCTGTACAGGCCGCACTCGGTGCAGGCCAGAATCTTCCGGTGAAGCTCGCCTAAAGAGAGCTCACTGAACTGCGTCATAAGTCAATTGAATGTTAACACAGCATACCCGGGTGGTCAATTTGGGACACGAATGGAGGGAGACCATAAAATTGCAAGCCGCTGGCTGGCGAAACTCCAGGCTCAGCATCAAGCTCCCTGCGGTAAAGTCCCAAGTTCCAATTACCAATTTCCAAACAATTCCAAAATTTAAGTTCCAAGCTCCAATGCCACCCCCGCCCCGGATTCCTCAGTCACTGTCGCAGCCTCGGAATGACATGTTTATGGAATTTGGAATTTGGTGCTTGGCCATCGGTTATTCCAGCACCGGCTGGTGCCTGGTCATTGGTCATTCCAGCCTTAGCCGATGCCGAGCGCCAGAACAAGACTGACAATAAGTACACCAATGATAACTGATGAAGCCGTAAGACCCACCCAATCATGGAGCCGTATTGAGAATCCGGCTACCACCAGCACCGCCAGTACCGGCGTTGCCAGAAGCACCAGAACCCCCAGGGTCATCACTGCCGTGGGCGCCGCACCGCCGGCAAAGGCGTTCACAACCAGTCCCGCCGCCAGCAAGACAAGCGCCGCGGCTACACCGATTTCCAACACCAGCTTCACCGACCGGTAAAGCGCCGCGTACCTCATGTTGCGTCTGGTCATCGCAATCGTATCGAGCTGGTTTTCCATACTTCCTATATACCTGTCCCGGCCGCTTTGAGGAACATCATAATGGCGATAGCTCCCAGAACAATTACGAACACTCTACGCAATATCAGACCGCTGGCCCGCCAGGCAAGTTTCGACCCGAGCCAGGCCCCGAAACATATCCCGATGACCACCGGTGCCGCCACTTCAGGGGATACGTAGCCCCGGTAAAAGTAAATAAAGGCGCTGGCCACTGCGGTAATGCCCACCATAAGGTTGCTGGTGGCAATGGCTGCTTTAAACGGCACCGACATAACAAGATTCATCACCGGCACCTTGATGAAGCCACCACCCACTCCCAGCATTCCGGAAACAGCGCCGGCAATAACGCTTGCGCCCATACCCGCCGGCAGTCGGCGCACTTCGTAGGATACCACCCTGTCCTGACTGCGGTCATAGTACGATGATGTCAGCGTCCCGACCGTCTTACCGGACTGCTGTGCACTCGCCTCTTTGTCCCGCGGCCTCCGGGCCATGTTGTAAGCAGTATAGACCGTGATACAACCGAACAGGGCCGCCAGAAATGTCTGGCTTAAATAGACGGCTAAGAGCGCACCGAGCACCGCCCCCATGGTAGTAGCCGATTCCAGTACCATCGCCAGCCGGATATTGGTCAGCCGCTCCCTGAGGTAGGTAATTGAAGCCGTGCTGGAAGTGGCCGCAACGCCGACCAGACTGGTACCGATGGCCGACTGTATCGGCACGCCCAGGGCAAGCGTCAACAGCGGGACCACAAAAATCCCTCCGCCTAAGCCGAGCAGGGAGCCGATAAAGCCGGCCAGCAGTCCGGTACCCGCCAGCGCCCAGACATTCGTTTCCATTGGGTTAATCATACTTTGGAAAGACCGAAGGGGCAATGCCTCTTCGTCAACCCCGGCCCCTCGAAGGAAGGAAACCGCAACAGGTCATTCCAGGACTGAATCTTGTTCTCTATGTCATTCCGAGGGAGCGTAGCGACCGAGGAATCTGGTGGGGGCGACGGTACTATCCCTCCTTAGTCTTGTTTTCCTTGCTGGCCCGGGCGGTAGCGAGTGCCCCAGAAGAGATGGCCGCTGACGTAACCGGCGGTGTAAAGAGACCAGGCGGCCACCAGCAACCACCAGGGCGCGAAGTGACCGGCCACGGCCCCGATAGCGAAGAAGACCGTCTGGACCAGCCACTCGACCTCGTGGTAGATATCGCGAAGGATGTACGTCCAGGGACGGCCGCCTAGCCTCGACCACAACTGGCGGTAGAGGCCCGCCGCGGCCTTAGCCGGAGTTTCCCCTCCCCGAAGGGGTTTTTTAAGAGGGTAAACCCTCTTGGACTCCCGCAGGGGCTTATTAAGAGGACTGCGTCCTCTTTGACTCCTGTTAAGAGGGCAAGCCCGCCTGGACGCCCTGTGACGGGATTGCTTCGCTGGCGCTCGCAATGACCGAGAGGATGTCATTCCGAGCGAACGCGAGGAATCTGGGGTGGTGGTCATACTAGGCGCCTTCCTTGTAATAGATTTCGCCGGATATCATGCGCTTGTCGCCCAGGCGGCGGGCAATCCGGGCCAGCTCCTTATGAAAGCGGTTAAGCATGGCGTTGCCCCAATCGAGGTAATCCATGTCCACGTCCTCGCCGCCGATGTTCGACCGGTCGATGGTGTACTGGCTGATAGCCAGGACGGCGTAAGCGGCGGCGCCAAGGGCGATGGTGTGGTAGTGCTGGGCGTCCACGGTATTGACCGAGGCGTCAATGGTGTGGACCTTGCCCCATTCGACGTGACACTGGTTGCCGTTGCCAACGTCGTCGCCCATGAAGATAAGGTGGTTCATGTAGACGCGGAAGGGCTGGTGCGAACGCGGGACGTTGCCGATGGGAAACTCAACCCGGTAAACCCTGACGCGGTTGGTCAAGGTTGCGATGTCCACGTAGTCCTGGCCGGAAACGGTATTGAGGGCGTCCTTCTGGTAGCGGGGGACGTACTGGCTGTATTCCAGGACGGCCCGGCCGATGGCGCGGTCAACCTCGTCGTCGGTCCAGCGATAGGCCGAGGGGTTCTCGTCTTTGAGGTCGCGGCGGACCAGGGCGCGCATATCCTCTATGGGGGTCATGGCTGTGCCTCCCCTCCAGATTTCTCACGTGCGTTCGAAATGGTTTGCCTGACAGTCATGGGTTACCTCCTTTAATCTCCAGAGACAGGACGCTGCCGCAATGGCGGCAGACCAGGGCCCAGCCGGTGAACTGCCAGTTTGACCAGGACGGGACCAGGACGGGCTTGTCCAGGTCTCACACTTCTTGCAGAAGCGGGGCCGGACCGGCGAGCGGGGGGATTGCACCCCACTCCAGATTCCTCGGGATGGCTCTGCCTCCCTCGGAATGACATGTTCAAAATGTGTCATTCCGAACGTATGTGAGGAATCTGGAGTGGATGGGGTATCGTGACCCCCTCCGCCAGACTTCTCGGCCTGCCCTGTCATGGCCTCGAAGTGGTTGCTGGTCGTTTTCATTCGCCGGTCTCCTTCCTGGCGGTCTCCCTGGCGATGATGCGGCCGCAATAGGGGCACCGGTGCGTAAAGGTGTGGACCTGGCGGACGTTGTCCCATCCCTGGACGACCTCGGTGTAAACGTCAATCTGGCAGTGCTTGCACCACCTGACCTGAGACCGGCCACGCCGGACTGCGTCATCCGGGCGGGGACGGCGGCGGGGCGGGGGTGTGCCGGGAGGGGGCGTGCCATAGCCGCGGTAACGACTCATATCCCGGACTCCGGGGCTTTGAGGGCTAACATGACCTTCCGGACCTCGGTATCGGCGGCTTCTGACAGCGTCTTGCGGTGGACCAGGGTGATGACGGACGGGACGTTGCGCTTAAGCTCCTTGCTCCAGTTGTAGGCCAGGGCGACAGTGACCTCCTCCTCGTCCAGGGTGAGCTTGTTGGCCAGCTCGCGGCGGACCTCGGCGGGATCAACGACCAGGGACTGGTCCTCGACGAACTGGACCGAAGCGCCGGTGCTGTAGAAGAGCACGGCCATTACCTTCCTGGAGTCCGAAACGTGGAAGTTCTCAATCTCGACCTTGGCGCTGACATCGAAGAAGCCGAAGCCGTCATGCCCCAGGTGATAGACAATGGCATAGCGGTCCGGCGTTGCCAGGGTCCGAAGGTGCTGGACGATGCCGCCGTCGTTGCCGCTTCCCAGGAAGTTCTCAAGCGCGTCGATATGGTTAGGGAAAGAGCCAGTAAAGACGCTGACGCTGTCGGTGGTGATGACCGGCCTGACGTTGGTATTGTAATCCTTACAACCGATAAAGAGGTCTTTGAGGCCGCCGTAGCCGGAAACCTCCAGCAGGGTGACCTTGGTTGAAGCGGGGATGGGCGTGCCCTCATCCCCCCAGTAGACGTTGGTGCCGTCGATACGGGCGGCGGACCGCGACCTGGAGTTAATGCGGCTGGCCAGGGCCGAAAGCGATAGACGGCAGTTGTTGATATCGTCGGTCATGTTCCGGTTGGTCAAGGGGGTGCTGCCGTCCCCCATGTGGGTGATAAGGCGCGGCAGGACCGGCGCGCCGCGGCTGTCGTGTAATTCAGTGCTCATTTAGTTTCTCCCTCTGATGATTCTTTTAAGAGGGCAAGCCCTCTTTGACTCCCTTTCCCATGTCATTCCGAACCACGGTGAGGAATCTGGGGCGGGGTGGGTTACGCCCCGCCCCGGATTGCCACGGGCGCTAACGCGCCCTCGCAATGACATGATTGCTGCCTAGTCCTTGACGCCGATTAAAGCGGCGCGCTTGACGGTGGAGAAGTCGGCCAGTCCGCAATACCACTTGATGCGGGTCCTGGTGGCGTCCTTCGTCTCCAGGGAGCCGATTTTCTCGACCTCCATGAGACCGGGTGCGGAAATGCCGCACACAGCGCCTTCGCCGAAGCAAAGAGCGTAGATGGTGGAGCAAACGTCTCCGGTGTAGGCAGTCTCCACGCTGCCGACCAGGGTGTGGGTATCCAGAATCCAGTCTGAGACACCGATGGGGACGCCGTTGTAGAACTGTACGAACTCGCCGTACTCGTTCTTGCCGACCTCGATAAGCTGGGAAGAGGCGGCCCGGACCAGGGCGGTGAGCTTGCGGCGGGACCGGCGGCTCATCAGCAGAAGGTCCGGCTTTCCGCCGCGGATGGCGTCAATGAGCTGGTCGACCATGGCCAGGGTCAAGGTGGCGCCGGTGGCCCCAGCGGCAATGACCTGAGAAGAGGCGGTGGCTGTGTCAATCAGCTTGATGATGCCGTCGAACTGCTTTGAGGTAGTGAGGCCGTAGAGGAACTTGTTCTCGAACTCGTGGCGCAAGGCTTTCGCCTTTAGCTCGATGATGGCGGCCTCGATGTCCTGGACGTTGGAGCGGGTCTTCTTGATGTAGTTGTCCACATCAGCGTCCCCGCCGAGGATTTTGAGGGCGGCGGTCATCTGGTTGAAGGTCGGGGTGGACTCGGACCAGGCGTCCCCGACGTCGTACCACGAGGCGGACGCCATGGCGTTCTCGCGGTTGTAGGTGAGGGCATTGCCCACGATGGGAATGAAGGGCATTTTCTGCAGGATGGGGCTGTCCTTGACAACCGTCTCCATGATGCCCTTGAGCAACACGTCGTTGCTGAGCTTGGCGGCTTCAACTAAAGATAGACTCATTTATTCGATTCCTTTCCAGGAAGGGGATCATCCCCTCCCCGTTTTTTTTATGAGAGGGCTGCGCCCTCTCTGACTCCTGAAGGGGTTGCCCCGCCCCAGATTGCCACGGGCGCTGATGCGCCCTCGCAATGACATGTAAGCGGGTTTATCCTTTCTTTTTGACTCCTAGTGCGATTTTCTCCCTGGGGGAAAGGCCGTCAACGCTCGGCGGCTGACGGCCTGGAGCTCCGGCCGGTACCCGCGCGGCCTCGGCTTCCTGGTTGGCTTTCTCCTGGGCAAGCTCGCGGATTTTCTTGACCAGGTCCTTGGCCCTGGCCACGGACTCCGTGACCTCGGACATGGTGCTGCCGGTGATCAGCTCCGTGGGGATATCCGGGTTGGCGGCGCGCTGCATCTCCACCAGGACGGCGATGGCCTTGCCGTACTCCTCCCGCATTTCCTTCGCCTGGGCTTTCATGGCCTCGATATCGGCCTCCTTTGCCTGGACCTCGGCTCCTGATACCCCCAGGGCTTTCTGAGCCTCTTCCTGGGTGGTCCTGAGATGGTCGGCTTCGTTCGACTTAGCCAGGTAGTTGGCCTCAAGCTCGCTGATGCGGGCAACCTGGGCGCGGGCCTGCTCCTGGGCGGCGGCAAGGGCGGCCTGGAGCTCGGCGGTAACGCGGGCGATTTCGTCCGCCTCGGGTGTGGACGACTCCGATGGAGCGGCTGCGTCCTGCCCCTCCCCAGATTCCTCGGTCGCTGGCGCTCCCTCGGAATGACATGAGGGATTGTCCTGGGTCGGTTCTTGTGCCTTGTTCTCGTCTGTCAATGTGACCTCCTTTATCTGAATCAGGATTCCTCGTCCCCTTCGGCGGTTCCGGGGCCTTCTGCTCTCTCTCGCGGGCCACCGCGGCCGAAGCGGGCGCGGGTCTCCTGGTTCATGCGTAGTATTGCCTCCCTCTCCTTCAACCACTCTCCGAACTCGCTGTCCGGGTCCTCAACTCCTATCTCGTCCATAGCGCGCTTGCGGGAATGGATGCCTGATACCACAAGCAACTGCTCGTTCTGCGCCATGCGGGCCTTGTCCTGGGGGATGACTGGGCCCCACACGATGCGGTGACGGACCGGGCCGTAGCTCTGACCGGCATACTTGCTGAGAAGGGATAAAATCATTTCGTTGCGGCGCTTGTAGGCGCTGGTACGGATGGCGCGCTTGCGGTTGACCTTCTGCAAGAGGCTGTGAAGCTCCACCTCAAGGGCAACGCCGCTTAGCTCTTTGTCGATGCCTCCGTAGGCGGCCCTGGGGGACTCGGCCAGGTCGTGCATACATCGGTACAGTAAATCGATATACTCAACGTGAAGCCTGGCACCGCCACCCTTGAGTAAATCGAGCAGGTAAGCGCGGGACTCGGCGGGCATATGCCAGACCGCCCCCGGCTGGACCTGGATGCCGGACGACTCTTCGACGTTCTCGAGAACGGCGATGGGGTTGCCCGATAGCTCAAGTATTCGAGAAAGCTGGCTAAGAGCGCGATTAAGCTCACGCTGCACCTCCATCAAGGGCGGGATATCGGATACTCCCCACGGCTCTTTCGGCTCTCTGAGGTTGGGAAAGACAACGAAGGGAATGAAGCCGTAGGGGTTGCGCTTGTTCTCCATGATGGCGTCGTCCAGATAGAGGGTGAAGTCCGTGGTGGTCCAGAGCTCGGTTATCCAGGCTTTCTCATTGGTGATCTCGCGGCCGTAGAGCTCGCGTACCTGGTCCTTGTCCAGCTGGTAGCGGGTGGCCACCCGCCAGACCAGGGACGGGTCGTCGGACACGCGCCAGGCGTAAAGACCGGAGACATCGGGCGCGGTGATCCTGACGGCTTTAGCTTTGGCGTCCCAGATGACCTTATAGCAGGCGTCACCCAGGACGGCGGCGTCGACCTCGGTCTCGAAGTCCAGGGCGCGAAGGTTGTTGTCGTCATAGACCTGCCTGATGGCAACCTCGGCCTGGCGGGCGGTCTTCCGGGCCTCCGGCGTGTCCACCAGGGGGTCGCAAGCCCAGTTGAAGCCGGTCATAAGGTAGCTGGTGACCTTATCGACGTTGACGCGGGCGTAGTTGAAGACCAGATGGCGCTCGCGGCCACCGGTGGTCCAGTGAGAGCCCTTGTAGAAGTCAAGATGCTCGGTGTAGGACCGCATCCTGGCCTGGTCCGTGGTGGAGAGGGCGGAAGGGATAAAGACGGCTTCGCTATTCATTATTTATATATCTCTCTATTCCTTAATGTCATTCCGAGCGCACTCTCCCTATGTCATTCCGAACGTATGTGAGGAACCTGGGGAGGGGGCGCTCGTTCCCCCGCCAGATTCCTCAGTCGCTGACGCTTCTTCGGAATGACACACCGCTTCTGCATCCCGATCCAGCTTTAGCAGACGCTGGACGGTGCGGATGCTTCTGCTGCAGGTACGAGCAATCTCCGCGGTTGACATGCCCTGCCGGTAGAGAGCGGCGATGTCCCGGGCGCGGGCGGCGGTGGCCGCCTTCTGCCGGGCGCGCGGTGCCTCCTCCAGACAGCGCGAAAAAGGACAGGCGAGGCAGGAAGGGGCCGCCTCACAGCCCTCATCACGGTACCGGGTGAATTCGGGAAGGTTATCAACAGTCATTTCGTGTGCCTCCAATGTGTCAGGCCGGGCGAGTTCCTCTCTCCACCCCAGATTCCTCAGTCGCTATCGCTCCTTCGGAATGACATACTGCCCGCGTCATGCCACTTCTAAAGAAATAGCACACATGTTCTAGATAATACAACAACAAAATGACGTTTCTGGTTTTTGAAACGTCTTGCAGGGAGGCCCCACCCCCAGGTTTAATTTCGAAGGGGCTGGCGCCCCCTCGATCTACCCCGGGGGATATTGCCCCTGAAGGGCACGGCCCTTCAGGCTACCCGGGGAGAGTTATAGAGAGGCCCTGCCTCTCTAACAAGAAACCCGGGTGAGGGGAAGTCCTCATCGGGGATTGGCAAAGGGGCACAGCCCCTTTTCATCCCCCATTAGGGGCGTTGTGCACCGGGCATTCAGAAAGGGGGCCAGCCCCTTTCAAAAAATCCCCCAGGGCGGGGATTTTACTCAAAAGGTATTGCATACGTGTTGACAGGGGTGTTATAATGCGGACAAGGCAAGGTATAAGCCCTGCCTGTTTTGCCGTTTGGCTTAAACGAATAATTCATAGCTGAAAGGGGGTGATGTGAAGTAGGTAAGCCCCGGGGAAGCGGGATATCAGCGTGCCCGGCTTCCGCAAGGCAAGAAAAATGGAAAACGCCCGGTCCCGGGCGCCATCCAGGGATAGCCGCGATGGACGGCTGACAAACATAGCCCATCTTTCAAATCTGGAAAACAGCACATATAACATAAGAAAGGTCAAACTGAAGAGCCCCGGAGCAGTCCGGGGACTCAATCAGGAGGAATAATGAAAAGGTTAACGAAAATAGTGGGGATTCTGGCCGCCCTGTCTTTGCTGGTCGGCCTTATTCCCATGGCCAGCGCCCAGCCGGCTGAGGCCGTGATCGGAACCCTCGGGTTCGGCACCGTCACGAGACCGACCAGCCAGACGGGCATGCAGGCCTCCAACAGTGAAGTAACCAGCTTCGGCCAGAGCTCGGACGGCACCATCCTCTGGACGGATTCGTCCATCGCCGCTGGCAGTCTCCGCAGGGGCGGCAGTGCCCTGAACTGGGTCACCATCACCGCCTACCTGACCGGCGCCGGCGCGGCCGGCCCGTTCTCGTTTGTCGCCGGGGCACCCGACGATCCCGACTTCTTCGCCGTTGTCACCAACGGCAGGACCGCGATTTACGTGACCATGGACAAGGGCCAGACCTGGTCCACCACCAGCTTTGCTCCACCACTGGCCGCCGGCGAGTTCATCACCGGCATTGACGTATCCGCCAAGTACCCGGTAGCCGGCGGCGATGCCCGTGACATCGCTGTCTGCACCGGCCTGGCCGCCGCCGCGGGCCGCATCTTCATCCTCCAGCTCAAGCCCTTCGGCGTCACCAGCTGGATACAGTCAACCGGCGCTCCGGCGTACTCCTGGCGCGCCATCAAGTTCGCCCCGGCCTACGCCGGCGACTTCTCCATCCTGGCTGTTGGCGCTACCGCCGCCGATACCTTCCTGGCGCTCGGCGTGCGCGACATCAACAGCGTCGTTCCTGCCGCCGTCATCAACTGGGCCGCCTTCACCGGCTACCCGGTTGTGGTTGGCACGGCCGGCGCTACCGCCACCTGGGCACAGCTAATCACCGCCGACATCGCCATGCCCTCCGACTTCCAGGGGCAGGTGGACCGGATGCGCCGCGCCTACGTCTGCTACGACACAGCCGCCGCGGCCGGCACCACGCCTGATGTTTACCGCGTCGACAACATCCGCGCCTACCGTCTGAACGTCCCGGACACCCGGCCATACGCCATGGCCTACTCCGGCACCTTCAATGCCGGCAAACTGCTGGTAGGCACGGTCAGCCTGACCAACACCACTGCGACCGTCCCGGTATGGCGCAGTCTCAACCCGCAGTCTTCCGCCGCCATGTGGGACCTGCCATACAAGTCGCCCACCGGCGGCTTCAACATCGGCGCCAACGAGTCCCGCGCCCGGCCCATCTGGACGCCTGACGGCAAGATGGCCTTCGTCGGCACGATGTCAAGCTCCGCGATGGCCAACGCCGCCGCCTACGTCGTCGCCAACCCCTTTGCCGTCAGAGTGGCCAATGACGAGAGCGGCTGGAGCGTCACCAACGACGACAGCGACACCTGGAACGGCCGGAGCGGCCTCGATACTGTCGTCCGCAACTACTACGACCTGGCCGCATCGGATGACGGCAAGACCAAGTACCTGTCCAGCGTCAACGACTACATCGTCATCGGCGCTACCATCTACAACATGGGCAGCATCTGGCGGAGCGTCAACCCGGCCATCGGCAGTACCACCTGGGAGCGCGTCCTAGTCACCAACTTCGGCACCACCGCCGCCCCCATCCTGAGGTCGCCGCCGGACAAGAATGACGGCTCCATCATCTTCTGGGGCACCGGCGCCGGCGGTACAATCATCCAGCGCTCCGTGGACAAGGGCCAGACCTGGGCCAACACCCTGCCTGGCTTCGCCATCCAGGACTTCGCGCTGGGCGACCAGAACAGCATCTACGCCTTAGGCGCTACCGGCGTCGTCCGCAAGGGCACGAGCACCGGCCCCGGCTGGCTGTGGTCGGCCACCGTCGACCCCAGAATCGGCTCGGGCAACCGCATCGTTGCCAACGGCGATAACGTCGTCATCGGCCCGGGAACCGCCGGCATGACCTTCGTGGCCTACTCCACCAACGGCGGCGCTTCCTACCCGAGAATCATGTACACGGCCGCTGACTTCGCCGGAAGCCTGCGCGTCCCCGGCATGGACCCGGACTTCGCCAACAATAAGACCCTGTTCATGACCACCGCCACCTCCGGCACGGTCGGCGGTGTCGCGGCTATGCCTACCCTGGCAGCCGGCGATACCATCAACTCACCGGTAGCCCTGCCAGCCGTGGCCGCGGCCACAGCCGTCTACATCCCGATACCTGGATTCACCGCTTTCGATGCCACCACCGGCCAAACCTATATTGCCGCTGGCGGCCTCACCATAACCCTGCCTGCAACCTTCGCCGGCGTTGCCGCTAACACCACGCTCGCGGTTGCCGCGGTGGCCAGCGGCGTCGGTGCGACCTTCGCCAACTGGTTCACCAACAACGGCGCCGGTGCCGCTGTCGTTGCCCCGACCGGCAACGTCTGGCGCTGGGCCATCGGCAAGAACACCAACACCTGGGATACCGTCGGCGCCCCCGCCGCCGCCCGCAACGGCGTCGCCTTCGCCAAGTCCGGCGAGTTCTACGACTCCCGGGTCAACATCGGAGGCGGCGTTGACCGCTCCCTCGATGCCCTCAACGGCCATCCCAAGCCCGGCGTCAACTGGAGCAACCTCACCATCGGCATGCCCGCCGACACCTTCGGCACCCCGGCCGGCGGCTTCGCCGTCACCGGCAAGTCCCCCGAGGTCGTCGTCTGGGTAATCGGCGGCGATGCTCAGCTTTACGGCTTCATCGACAAGCTGACCGACATCTCCCCGGCGATTCAGAGCCCGAAACCTGCGGCTGGCGCCACCTCCGTCACCCTGCCGGTCGCCTTCAACGGCTTCGCTTCGCCGTTCGGCATCCACTGGAACCTGCCCGCGCCTGAGACCCAGGAATACAATGTCCAGATAAGCGCCTCCAGCGACTTCTCTGACATTGTGACCCAGGCCCCGGTGAACGGCGTTGTCGGCTACGTGCCGGCCCTCCCCGGCGACCCGAGCTGGTTCATCGCCAACCCGGCTGGCGTCGGCATCATGGGCGGCAACACCTACTACGCCCGCGTCCGCGTCGTCCGCGTTGACAACGGCCAGGCCATCCTGACCGACTGGTCCAAGCCGCTCACGATGGTCGTCCAGTCCGGCGTGCCGGTCCAGGCCCCGTACTCGGCGCCTCAACCGCAGACACCGGCCATGGGCGCTCAGTTGACCATGCCGGCCAGCGTCGGCTTCACCTGGACGCCGATGCCCGGTGCCACCGAGTACAAGTTCGTGCTGGCCACCGATGCCAACCTGACCAAGACGCTGGTCTCCACCAATACTACCAGCACCTCCTACAGCTACGACACCGCCCTGAAGGAAGGCGTCTACTTCTGGCAGGTCACGCAGACCAAGCCAGTCGCCAGCGCCGCATCGCCGGTCGCCTCCTTCACCGTGGTGGCCAAGCCAGCGCCGACCCCGACTCCGGTAGTCAACGTCCCGGCTCCGGTCGTTACGGTCCAGCCGCCGCCTGCGGCGGATACCCCGGCCTGGGTCTGGGTGGTGATTGCCATCGGCGCCATCCTGGTCGTGGTAACCATCGTCCTCATCTTCCGCACCAGGAAGGTCTAAACCATCCCCTCCCGTAACCCCCGAGAGGGCGCCCGAGAGGGCGCCCTCTCCTTTTAATAAAGCGGCCCTGCCGTCCCGGATTCCTCAGTCGCTGTTGCTCCTTCGGAATGACATGTACCTTATAGCGTGTCATTCCGAACGTATGTGAGGAATCAGGGGCGGGGCGGTATAATCTGATTCAATGAGCAAACAGTACTACGTCTACATCATGACCAACCAGCTATATACAGTACTTTACACCGGTGTTACCAGCGATCTTAAGAAACGAGTCTGGGAACATCGTCAAGGTCTGGCTGAAGGCTTCAGCAAGCGGTACAAGGCTAACCATCTTGTGTATTACGAAGCTACAGCAGATGTCGAAAGCGCCATTGCGAGAGAAAAGCAGATTAAAGCATACCGGCGGCAGAAGAAGTTAGAGTTAATCGACGGCTTTAACCTGGAGTGGCGCGACCTCTATGAGGAAATCTGAGTCGTGCCCCGCCACCCCGGATTCCTCGGGATGGCTTACGCCACCCTCGGAATGACACAGACACGAATGTCATTCCGAGCGAATGCGAGGAATCTGGGGCGGGGCAAGAGCCGATAGCCCTATCTGGACGGGGCTGGCATAGCTGGGGTATGATGGTACTTAAATCATCATGCCTATGAATAAGCCACCGGCTTCGTCAAGACCGGGCCTGTCTCTCCGGCTGAGATTTCTTATCTTCATCGCCGTGGTGGTTGTCCTGATTATTGGCGGCGAGACAATACTGACCCAGACAGTCCTTCAGGAACGCTTCAACAAGCTTGAGAGAGAGGGGGTAGACCGCAACCTCCTGCGCGGCGAAGAAGCCCTCAGCCGCGAAATCTCTTTCATTGATGATTCCACCACCGATTGGGCCGCCTGGGACGACAGCTATGCCTTCATTCAGGACAGGAACCCGGACTATCTCGAGTCCAATCTGGTTCATTCAACTTTCGAGAACCTCAAGGTCAACTATATCCTGCTGTTCGATCCGGCGGGCCGGATGGCCGCCGGCAAAGGTTACGATTTCAAGGACCGCCAGGCCCTGGAAATCCCGCCCGG
Organism: Chloroflexota bacterium; assembly: GCA_040753815.1. GTDB lineage: Bacteria > Chloroflexota > Dehalococcoidia > GIF9 > JBFMDU01 > JBFMDU01. The sequence continues at coordinate 97,872 of JBFMDU010000007.1, read as the reverse complement.
CCTGCTTTTACAGCTTTCGGCCGGGAGCCAGCTTGTGAGCCATGCCGGCGTGGACAGCCATAAAGCCGGTATTCTCGTCCTGCCCGAAGGCATTTTCCTGCTGGCCTCACGGCCCATCCTTACCAGCGAGCGTAAAGGGCCGGTACGGGGCAGTCTTGTCATGGCGCGGTACCTGGATGCCGACCTCATGGAAAAGCTTTCGAAGCTGACCGGACTTTCGCTAAGTGTCCTCAGAACGAATGCTCCAGACCTGCCGCCGGAAGTCGAGGCGGCGCGGAAAAACCTTCAGGCGGGCCAGACGAGCTATGTTGAAGCCCTGAACGAGGACTCAATCGCCGGTTATACCGCACTCAACGATATCTATGACAGGCCGTCACTGATACTCCGCATCGAGCTTGCGCGGGATGTCTACCAGCAGCGGAAAGACACCATGCGCACTCTCGGCGCCTTCTTCATGGGTTTTCTCATACTGGCCGGCCTCCTGGCCTTTATCCTCACCGACCGCTGGATATTCCGGCGGCTTTATCGGCTCGCCGGCGCCGCCAAGAGCATCGGCGCTACCGGCGATTTCTCAGGACGGGTACCGACGGCCGGCAGTGATGAGGTCTCGGAGGTGGGCCGCAATATTAACGTGATGCTGGATGTGCTGGAGCGATCCCAGAAGGAACTGCGTGCCAGCGAAGCCAGGCTGCAGGAACTCCTGACACAGGAATCAGGCCTCCGCCGGGAACGCGAGGACGAGATTAGAAAATACTCAGACTACACCCGTGCCCTGGTGCACGAACTCAAGACGCCGCTGACCGCGATGATTGCTTCCTCGGAACTGCTGGCTGAAGAGGCGCGCGAGGAGCCGCTGGCCAGCATGGCCAGGAATGTCCACCACGCCGGACTCGACCTAAATAACCGCATCGACGAGCTTCTGGACCTGGCCCGCGGCGAGGTGGGGCTTCTTACGCTCAAACGTCAACCAGTTGATGTTAAGCGCCTGCTTGAACAGCTAACAGATGAGCTGAAACCGCTGGCAGAAACCAAAGAACAATCGTTCGTCCTGGAAATCCCGGGGGTCTTGCCTGTAGTAATGGCTGACCCGGTGAGATACCGGCAGATAGTCATCAACCTCGTTGGCAACGCCTTCAAATATACGCCGCGCGGCAGTCATATCACCATCAGGTCACGCGCCGAAGCCGGAAGCATCGTCACCGAGGTGCAGGACAACGGCGCCGGCATCGCCGCCGAAGAACTGCCCAATCTTTTCGTGCCCTATAGCCGCATCCGGAAGGACGCCTCGGGACGCCATAGCGGGCTGGGCATCGGCCTTTCCCTGTGCAAGAGGCTGGTCGAGCTCCACGGCGGACGCATCTGGGCGAAAAGCGAGGTCGGCAAGGGCAGTACTTTCGGATTCTCCATCCCGCTCGCCAGAGAGGGATAAAGGGCCTCCCCCCGGATTCCTCACATTCGTTCGGAATGACATGGGTAGGTACGTTCGGAATGACACGCTTCCTCATGTCATTCTGAGGGAGCGCCCTATTCTTCATGTCATTCTGAGGGCACGAAGTGCCCGTGAGAATCCGGGGACGGCTATGCCGGCGATTGACTTGACACCACCCGAAGCTGTTGATACAATTCGAGATGCTTTTCCTAAAAAGCACCTTAACAGCTAGATAGTGGAAGAAACCCGTTTTAATTTCTTAGAGGGTTTGATCCTGGCTCAGGATGAACGTTTGCGGCGTGCCTTATGCATGCAAGTCGAACGATTCGGCTATTCGCAAGACTGGCCGGATAGTGGCGAACGGCTGAGTAACACGCAAGTGACCTGCCCCGAAGCGGGGAATAGTCTGTCGAAAGATAGAGTAATACCGCATGTGGCGGCGGGTTTAGATACCCGTCACTAAAGCCGCAAGGCGCTTCGGGAGGGACTTACGGCCGATTAGCTAGTTGGTGAGGTAATGGCCCACCAAGGCGACGATCGGTAGCTGGTCTGAGAGGACGACCAGCCAGATGGGGACTGCGACACGGCCCCAACTCCTACGGGAGGCAGCAGCAAGGAATTTTGCGCAATGGGCGAAAGCCTGACGCAGCGACGCCGCGTGAGGGACGAAGACCTCCGGGTTGTAAACCTCTTTTGCCGAGGAAGATACAGACGGTACTCGGCGAATAAGTCACGGCTAACTACGTGCCAGCAGCCGCGGTAATACGTAGGTGGCGAACGTTATCCGGATTTACTGGGCGTAAAGAGGACGTAGGCGGTTTTCTAAGTCGGGTGTGAAAGTGCACGACTTAATCGTGGAAGGCCATCCGAAACTAGGAGACTTGAGGGCGGCAGAGGGAGGTGGAATTCCCGGTGTAGCGGTGAAATGCGTAGATATCGGGAGGAACACCAGTGGCGAAGGCGGCCTCCTGGGCCGCCCCTGACGCTGAGGTCCGAAAGCGTGGGGAGCGAAACGAATTAGATACTCGTGTAGTCCACGCCTTAAACTGTGAGTACTAGGTATGGGGGGTATCGACCCTCTCCGTGCCGTAGTTAACGCTTTAAGTACTCCGCCTGGGGACTACGGTCGCAAGACTAAAACTCAAAGGAATTGACGGGGGCCCGCACAAGCAGCGGAGCGGGTGGTTTAATTCGATGCTACACGAAGAACCTTACCAGGGCTTGACATGACGGAAGTAGGCGCCAGAGATGGCAACAACCTGTATCCAGTCAGGAGCCGCCACAGGTGCTGCATGGTTGTCGTCAGCTCGTGCCGTGAGGTGTTGGGTTAAGTCCCGCAACGAGCGCAACCCTCGTCGCTAGTTGATTTCTCTAGCGAGACCGCCTCATACAATGAGGAGGAAGGTGGGGATGACGTCAAATCAGCACGGCCTTTATGCCCTGGGCGACACACACGCTACAATGGGCGCTACAACGGGTTGCTAAAGGGCGACCTGGAGCTAATCCCCCAAAAGCGCCCCCAGTTCAGATTGCAGTCTGAAACCGGCTGCATGAAGTCGGAGTTGCTAGTAACCGCAGGTCAGCATACTGCGGTGAATACGTTCTCGGGCCTTGTACACACCGCCCGTCACGTCATGGGAGCCGGCAACACCTGAAGTCGATGAGCCAACCGCAAGGAGGCAGTCGCCGAGGGTGGGGCTGGTGACTGGGACGAAGTCGTAACAAGGTAGCCGTACGGGAACGTGCGGCTGGATCACCTCCTTTCTAGGGAGAGTCATTCTCCTAGGTCGATTCGGGCTTTTAAGCCCGACCTAAATGTGGTCTAAAGCGGTTTCTTCCACTATCTGGCTGGGAAGGGTTCTCCCTCCATCACGCGACAGCCCCACTGAATTTCAGGCTCCAAGCACCAAGTTCCAGAAATCCTTTGCTTTCATTCTCGATAGCGATATTTTCCTCCCCTCCGGATTCCTCACATGCGTTCGGAATGACACAGGGGAGAGCGTTCGGAATGGCATGGTGCGAGTGTTCAGAATGGCATGGTGCGAGCGTTCGGAATGGCGTGTCTAAAATGTGTCGTTCCGACGGAGCATCTTTTTCTTTATGTCATTCCGAAGGAGCGTTCTCTTCTTATGTCATTCCGAAGGAGCGTTAGCGACTGAGGAATCTGGGGGGTGGGGCTTGCATCTCTTCCCCCTGTTGACTATCCACGGCCTTACCAGTACCATTCCCATTATGAAAGCCCTCAACAGCATTCCCAAACTTGTCGTCTTCCCGCCGTCGGCCGAAGTCGACCGCCAGGGGCACCTTATCATCGGCGGCTGTGACACGGTTGACCTCGCCCGCAGGTACGGCACCCCGCTCTACGTCTTTGACGAGGCCGCTCTGCGGCAGAATTGCCAGGAGTTCAAAGCCGAGTTCTCCCGGCGCTACCCGGACAGCCAGGTCATTTACGCCTCTAAGGCTTTTCTCAACCGCGCCCTGGCCCGACTGCTCAAAGAGGAGGGGCTGGGGCTTGACGTTGTCTCCGGCGGCGAGCTGAGTATCGCTGTCTCCATCCTCTTCCCGCCATCGCGCGTCTATTTCCATGGCAACAACAAGACCAGAGACGAGCTCGAACTGGCCCTCGACTGGCATATCGGCCGCATCGTCGTGGACAATTTTCACGAACTCGGCCTGCTCAACGAGCTTGCCGGCAAACACAGCATTAAACAGGATATTCTCTTCCGGGTGACGCCTGGCGTGGATGCGCACACCCACCAGCACACCACTACCGGCATCCTGGACAGCAAGTTCGGTTTCCCGGTCAGCACCGGTCAGGCTGAAGAAGCCATCCGGCGGGCGCTGGCCGCTCCAAATCTGAATCCTGCCGGCCTCCACTTCCACCTCGGGTCACCAATCCACGAGACCGGCGTTTATGAGATGGGCATCGAGGCTGTTTTTAAGTTCGCCGCCGCGGTCAAAAAGAAGCTCGGCTGGGAGCCGCACGAGTTCTCGGCTGGAGGCGGCTTCGCCGTCCAGTACACCCTGGATAAACCGGCGCCGTCCACCGGCGACTATGCCGAAGCCATCTGCCGCAGGCTGGCAGACATGACAGGAACGCTCGGACTGAAGCCGCCGCGGCTCGTCGTCGAGCCGGGACGTTCCATCGTCGCCCGCGCCGGCATCGCCCTTTACACTGTTGGAGCCGTAAAAGATATACCCGGCGTACGCCGCTACGTCTGTGTCGACGGCGGCATGGGTGACAACATCCGGCCGGCGTTATACGGCGCCAGATACGAGGCGCTCATGGCCAGCAAGGCGCTGGCTATGGAGACGGACACAGTCACCATCGCCGGCAAGTACTGTGAATCGGGCGATATCCTGGTACGCGATACACCGCTGGCCATGGCCGAGGCTGGCGATATCCTGGCCATACCGGTGAGCGGCGCTTACTGCATCCCGATGTCCAGCAACTACAACAGCATCCCGCGGCCGGCCATAGTCTTCGTCAAAGACGGCAAAGCGCGTGTGGTGCGCCGCCGCGAGACCTACGACGACCTGCTCCGTCTGGACAACGGCAAAGCCTGAACGTACCACGGTATTCTCCAAATCGCTCTCATGTGGCAGGTAATCGGGCAACTGAAAGCAATAAGGCTCTTTGAGCATAGCCTCCGCACGGGGACAGTGGCCCATGCCTATCTCCTGGTCGGCCCGCCGCATGTCGGCAAAGGCGCGCTCGCCATCAACATAGCACAGGCGCTCAACTGCACCGGCGCCGAGCCGCCCTGCGGCCAGTGTCCGTCCTGCCTTCGTATCGCCCAAGCCAAGCATGCCGATGTCAGGGTTATACATCCCGCAGACCTCGATGCTGAGGAGAAGGCCAGGCAGAAGATAGGCACCGATACCATCAAGGAACTCCAGTATTTCGCTTCCCTGCCGCCCTACGAGGGCAAGTACCGTGTTTTCATCATCGACGGGGCTGAGAATATGTCGGCCGAAGCCGGCAACCGCATTCTTAAGGTCCTCGAAGAGCCTTCCCCCACTGTGGTCTGGCTGCTGCTGGCCGCGGAGGAGACGAAACTCCTGCCCACCGTGGCCTCGCGCTGTCAGCGGGTTGAGCTTAAGCCGGCATCCGTATCAGAGGTCGCCAGCTTCCTGCAGGAACGGCATGGGGTTGATGCTCCGAGAGCCGGACTCCTTGCCAGGCTTTCCGGCGGCTGTCCCGGCTGGGCGGTATCCGCCGCCAGCGACAGCAAGCTGATGGAAAGCCGCGCCCGGGCGCTGGAAACGCTCATCAGCCTGCTCGGAGCCGACCTTTACCACCGCCTCCAGAACGCCGCCGAGCTGTCCAGAAGTATGGAGAGGGACCGCCGCGCCGGAGCTGACCTGCTGAAAACATGGCTTGGCTTCTGGCGGGATGTCCTGCTGGTCAAGAATGGCTGCGCTGACGGCGTGGTCAATATCGACTACCAGGAAACCCTTAATAGCCTGGCGTCCAGCGCTACCTTGAAAGAAATCAAGGCCGCGCTCGACCAACTAAACGAAGCCATCTACCAGATTGCCCGGAATGCTAACGCCCAACTGGCGCTTGAGGTGCTCTTTCTGAATATGCCAACCTATTCCATGCTTCTTTCCTCAGTGAGGGAAGAAGCATAATTATTCCTCGAGGGGCGGTGCCCCTCGAACACCCGCGCGGGAGTCTGAGGGGGCTGTGCCCCTCGTACACCCCGGGTTCACCCTGATAGAAAGGAGTCTATGAAATGGACTTAATGGAGGCCATCAAAGCCCGCCGCAGTGTGCGCAAGATGAAGACGGCACCCCTGCCCCCGGGAGCGATGGAGGCAATCATTGAGGCGGGCCGACTTGCCCCTTCCTGGAAGAACTCCCAGTGCTGGCAACTGGTGGTGGTCAGCGACCCGGTGGTGAAGGCGAAGCTGGCTGAAGCGATCATACCGCCGACCAACCGCGCTCTGGAGGCGCTTCTCACGGCGCCTATTACCCTCGCCGTCTGTGCCGAGACCGGCAAGACCGGTTTTCACAATGGCGTCCTCGCTACCGACAAAGGCGAGTTCTGGTACATGTTCGACACCGCTCTGATGGTAGAGAATATGTGCCTTGTTGCTGCTTCCCTGGGTCTCGGCTCGGTTATCATCGGACTATATGACCACAAAAAAATCGCCGGTATCCTGAACCTGCCGCAGGGATTCGTCTCCGTCTGTCTTCTGCCGATTGGCTTTCCCGATGACGGCGAATCGCCCCCGCGCACTCAGAGGAAACCGCTCACCGAATTCGTATCCCGAAACAGCTTCGGTGTAAAATAGAACCGAAATGATGAATTGCCGAGCGCCGGCTTCCACTTCATGCGTTATTGATCGGATAAGCATCCCTTCCACCCCAGATTCCTCACATTCGTTCGGAATGACATGCCGAAAACATGCCATTCCGAGAGGCTTCCTTTCTCTCCTGTCATTCCGAGGGAGCGTCAGCGACCGAGGAATCTGGCGGGGTAATAACTTTAGAAATCGGATATTAGCTTGAAATGACAGACCAGCCCACTTCACCAACCCAACCCACACCCCCACGCGTAGAGAAAGTCATCGCCGTCCGGCTCAAGCAGTCAGGCAAGCTCGACTACTTCAACACTCGCGGCGTCGAGTTCCGACCCGGCGACTGGCTGGTAGTCGAGACCTCCCGCGGTCTGCAACTGGGACAGGCAACCACGGTACTCCGTGAACCCAGTGGGGAAGAAGCCTCCAGGGGCTTACGTCCGTTAGTCAGGAAAGCGACCCCGGATGACATTGAGAAATACCGGCACTGGGAAGAAAAGAGCAGCGAGGCGGTTGCCAGATGCAAAGAGCTTGCCCAGAAGCTGGGCCTCAAAATGAAGCCGATGGCCGCGCACTATAATCTTGATGGCTCTCACCTGACCATCTACTTTTCTGCCGGTGAGAGGGTGGACTTCCGTGACCTGGTCAAAGAACTACGTCAAGCGCTACACGCACGCGTCGAACTCCGCCAGGTAGGACCACGGGATGAAGCTAAGCTCATCGGCGCTATCGGCAAGTGCGGCCGGCGTCTCTGCTGTATGACCTTTATCGACGAGTTCCAGCCAATCTCAATCCGGATGGCTAAAGACCAGGACCTTTCTCTTAACCCGATGAAGGTTTCCGGCGTCTGCGGACGGCTCCTCTGCTGTCTCGGCTACGAAGCCGAACACTACCGCGCCCTCAGGGAGAAATCCCCACGGGTTGGGCAGGAGGTAAGCTCACCCCACGGCAAGGGCAGAATTATCAGCGTGAATCCGTTTACAGAGACGGCTCTGCTGGAGATTAGCGAAGACGTGACGGTAGAAGCGCCGCTCGCCCAGCTTTCCTGGGAGAAGAAGGCTAAAAGTGAAGGAAGGCCGGAGGAAAGGAGAGGGGAAACCGGTAAAGGACACCAGCCGGAACGTGAACACCGGGGGAATCTCCCGACGCCGCCTGAGCCGCCAATACAGGAATCAGCGGAGAATCTGCCCGGCCCTTAAGAGGCTAAGGTCTCCGGCATTTCCCCCGGGCCGCGCCGGAATAGCCGGGGCAGATACTTGCCCCACTCGGTATGCTGGCGAAGATAGTGGTAGGGGACGGGAATTGAACCATCGTCATGCGGTGCCCTCGGCTCGGACAACAGCTTCATTCTAGCTTCCGCCGGCGTCCGGCCCGCCTTCCGGCAATTGCATGTGGTGCAGGCAGTCACCACGTTCTCCCAGACGTGCTCACCCCCCAGCCGGCGCGGGACCACATGGTCAATGGTCAACTGCCTGACCCGCTTGCCGCAGTACTGGCAGGTGTAATGGTCGCGTTCCAGCACCTCGTATTTGGTCAGCCGCCTCGTATGACGCGGCCGCCTGACCATGTAGACAAGGCGTATTACTGACGGAATCGGCACACTGGTGCTCACCGAGTACAGCTCGCCGCGACCGTTTTCCAGCAGTTCCGCCTTGCCATAGTAGAGAAGCACCACGGCACGGCGGACACGGCAGATGTTAAGCGGCTCGTAGTTCTGGTTCAGCACCAGCACCGGTGCGTTGACCTGTTCCATCGTTGCGGCTCCAAATTGGCATATATTCTAGTACGCACCAGAGACAAGAGCAAACCTAAGCAGTCACCCCAAGCTTCCGGAGCGCTGATTTCACCCTCTCAAGACACTGCTCACGGCCCAGCACCACCATCACCGGGACCAGCGGCGGTGAAGCCGTCCGCCCGGTTACCGCCACACGGAGCACCCCGAAATAGTCGCGGTTGCTAAAATTCAGCCTGACCGCCTCAGCCCGGAGCAACTCCTCAAGCTTCGTCTCGTTCCAGTTTTCCGGCGGCCCAAGTACTGCCGCCGCCGACTTCAAGGCTTCCACCGCCTTCGCGGCATCCATGGTCCTGGATGTCAACAGAGCGGTCTCGTACACAAGATCGCCGCCGAAGAAGAAATCAGTCAGGGAGGGCACCTCGGCCAGCGTTCTGGCCCTCTCTTGAACGAGCGGAATGACTTTCGCCAGGTAAGCCGCGTCCAGCGGCCGTGCCGCCGATGCCGGGAGGTGCTTCTCCATAAATGGCAGTACCCGTGCGGCATACTCGCCCGATGACATCTGGCGCAGATAAGCGCCGTTCATCCAGTCGAGCTTTTCTCTGTTAAAAATGGCCGCCGTTTTACTAATACGCTCGATGGTAAAGCTTTCGATTATCTGTTCCCGGGACATGAGCTCGGTCTTATCGTCCAGCGACCAGCCGAGGAGAGCGAGGAAGTTGAACATCGCTTCCGGAATATACCCCTGCTCCTGGTACTCGGTTATAGACGTAGCGCCATGGCGCTTGGAAAGCTTGGAGCGGTCCGGGCCCAGAATCATCGGCAGATGGGCGAACTGCGGCAGCTCCCAGCCAAAGGCCTGATACATCAGCTTGTGGCGCGGTGTGCTTGAAAGCCACTCATCGGCACGCATCACGTGGCTGATCCGCATTAAATGGTCGTCAACAACGTTGGCCAGGTGATAGGTGGGATAGCCGTCAGATTTGAGCATGACGAAATCGTCAAGGGTGCTGTTATCGAAAGCGACCTCGCCGCGGATGAGGTCGGTGAAGACCATCTGCCCTTCTAACGGCGTCTTGAACCGGACTACCGGCCTGACGCCGGAAGCGGCGCGTTCCGCCTTCTCTTTATCGCTCAGGTCGCGGCAGTGGCGGTCATACCCCGGGGGCTGTTTGCGCCTGACCTGCTCCTCCCGCATCGCCTCAAGGCGCTGGGGAGAGCACCAGCAGTAGTAGGCGTGGTTATTATCAACCAGCCACCGGGCATGCTTCTCATAAATGTCCAGCCGCTGTGACTGGAGAAACGGACCTTCGTCCCAGTCAAGTCCCAGCCACTTAAGCCCGGCCATGATGGCTTCTACAGCGCCTTCCACCTTACGGGCAACATCGGTGTCCTCGATACGCAGGATGAAGACGCCGCGGCCGTGCCGGGCGAAAAGCCAGTTGAAAAGGGCGGTGCGGATGTTTCCGACATGCGGGTAGCCGGTGGGGCTGGGGGCAAAGCGCACCCTGACTGCCGGCCCCAGCTCAAGCCGCGCTTCTGCCTGCGGCAGGCCCTCCGGTGTTCTCATACCGCCTATCGGTACCAGTCTGGGAGGCTGAAAAATCATATCAAGAAGCTACACAACTTCCATAAAAGATGGAAAACAACAGGCGCCTTGTGATGGGCGCCCGGCATAAAAAGCGCTGTCAATCTGGCGGGCAAAGTTACTTAGCGAGAAGGCGCTGTAATCCTTCCAGAAGCTGCTGGTGCTTCTTCAAACGGGCGACAAGGTCTTCCGCCTTCTTCAAGGCGTTCTGGGTGTCTTCCATCTCCGTGGTCACCTTGAAGAGAATCTCCTTGCGCCGGGCGGCGAGGTCGCCCTCAAAGGTCTGCAGGTCTTCGAGACTGCCAAGCTCGCTGGTGATGTCCTCCAGGAATTGCTTTTCCTTCCTGGTCTGGTCACGGGCCTCACCCTTCAGCCTGGAGAAGAACCTGTTGTCATCTAACATGTCATGGCCTCGAACCACAGGCACCCTCTCAATAACAACATTAGGTGCTGAGTTTTATTGTATAGCAAGCCACGACACAGGGCAAGTACCGGCACGGTCAACCGACTTTCTCGACCTCGACGGTGCACTCGGTCACCAGAGCGGCCAGTGCCCCGAGGGCCGCCAGTACCGGCGCCGCCAGGATGCCCACCGCAGCCACCGGAGCGCCGATGGATAGCGGCATTTCCAGCAGTACCTTGCCGCCCTGCTTGACACGCACCCGTCGGATGTTGCCTTCATGAATGAGCTGTTTGACCCTGGCCACCAATTCATCACCGTTAACTTTGAATTCATACTTTTCGGTCATAGCACCCTCACCCTAAACCCTCTCCCATCAAGGGAAAGGGATATTTTCCAAGAGAGGCCAGGCCTCTCTTTAACTCTCCGTTTTTCGGAGGGTCCAGGTTTGATACCTCCCCCACCCCCGGATTCCTCGCATTCGCTCGGAATGACACGGTAGAGAGGCTGGAATGACCCGGTAGAGAGCTCCGAATGACACGTGAAAAAGTCATTCCGAGGGGGCATCTTCTTCTTTTTGTCATTCTGAGGGAGCGGAGCGACCGTGAGAATCCGGGGAGGGGCGGGCTTTCCCGGCAGGGTTCGTCTGGAGATGGTCCTTGATTGCCTTAATCAGGCCTTCCTTACCCACCCTCTTGCCTGTCTTGACGCCCATGACACTGGCGAACTCGGCCAGCCTGACCTGGTCCATCTCCTGGAGACGCCGGTTAACGAAAGGCCGGTTGTTATTCCGCCACTCCGTAGCCAGAAGGAGATGCAGTCCATGATACTGGTCGCCTTTAGCCTCACCCTTCAGCTTCTCGTAGACCCTGCCGAGTTCCTCGATTATCCGCCCCTTATCTCCGGTCTCCTTGATTGGCAGTTTATTTACGCTGATGAACCGCTTGAGGCGGTCCAGGTCAAAGTTCTCCAGCTGAGAGTAAACATAGGAGCAGTTGCCCAGGTTCCATTCCTCAAAGAGCACCCGGTGCGTATACTGAAGGGCTTCATCTCCGGGATCGCGGTACTTACGCGGTCCGGCTGCTTCTTCAGTGAGCGGTGTTTTATGCGCCTCTAGGTGCTTTTCAATGGCAAGGATAAGACCAGGCCGGCGCGCCGTCTTGCTCACTTTAACGGCGTTCCCTGCCGCCATATCGCGGAGCTGGGCCACACTTAGTTCATTCAACCGGCCTTCGACAAATGACCGGTTGTCGGCGTTCCATTCAGCCTGAAGCAGACATAAGAGACCTGAATATTGCTGTGCGCGAGCTTCGGTCTCCCGGGCGTTGAAGACCTCGCGTAGCTCTCCGATGAGTGCCTCTTTATCCGTCTTCTGCGTGATCGGAATACTGGTGGCTTCAGCCATCTTGAGCAAGTCACCGAGTTTAAGACTCCGGAACTTCTTAACAACGCCCTTGCGGTTGCCCCTCAGCCAGTCGTCGAAAAGGACGGTATAAAGACCGTAATAGTCGTCGGGCCCGACCCGCGGCTCAAGTCCCGGCTCCTGCGGCGGCTCCGCCGCCTGGCTCCTGAAGTGCTTCAAGTCCCGGGCCAGCCCGGTGACCAGAGACGTTAACTGGTCAACTTTTTCTTCAAGCCTAGAAATGCGCGTGGCCATGAACGACTCCATAACTGACTTAACGTAATGTCACAGTATATCCAGGGGCCAGCTTAGCGTCAAACACGAGATGCGGCAGCTAAGCCCCTTTCCAGGCAACGACAAGGTACCGTTCGGACACATCCTCTATCGACGGCCAGCGGAAGCCTGCTTCCTCGAGCCAGCCAGCCAGGACGCCATCCTCAGGCAGTCGGTCATGGCCGACGATGCCGCCGATGTGCTGGTGGAAGTTATTGACCGCCTCGCGGCTCATGGTATGAGAGATGACCACGCGGCCGCCAGCAGTGGTTACCCGGGACATCTCACAAAGCGCCCTTTGCTGGTCGGCGAAGTGAGGAAAGGTATTGTGACAAATTACTAAATCGAAAGCGGCGGTGGTGAATGGCAAGCTATGTGTATCCCCTTGAACAAAGGCAACACGCCTGTCCGATTCCTTCTCCTGTCCCTTCTTAAGCATCCCGGCGGCGATGTCCATTTCGACGATGCTTCCGAAGACGTCAAGGCGATTGAGCAGGAATGGCAGGAGGATGCCGGTGCCGCTTCCGATGTCGAGCACCCGACCGTCCGGGTCAATCTCCAGCCAGGCGAAGATGCCTTCAAGCCGCTCCTTCGTCCCAGGCATGGACAGGCTGTCCCACCCATGCGCCCGTTCATCAAAAAAGTGGCGGAGTTCGTGACTACCTACACCATGGGCTGGACCTTCAGCCATTTTCTAGTCTTTCTCTTTGGCGACAGGATGGCCGCCACGGCAAATGCGATTGAAGAAATGATTACGATTACGGCTCCGGTCGGCAGGTTGAGTAAATAAGACATCGCCAGGCCGATCCAGCAAGAACCGACTCCGAACACTGCGGACAGCAGGAACATGCGCTTGAGACTGTAAGTAAGCTGGTAGGCCGCCGCGGCCGGGTTGAGGATAAGCGCATAGATAAGCAGGCCGCCGATGCTCTGCAGGGAAGCGGTAACCGTAGCACCGGTGAGCACCAGCAGACCATAGAAAACCGCGGTGGCCGGTATTCCAACTGCCAGCGCAATGTCGCGGTGGCAGAGCACCGCCTGGATTTCCTTAAAAAATGCGGCAACAACCGCAACAACTACCAGCGCCACTATGCCCATGAAAACCATTGTGCCGCCGTCAACTGTCAGGATGCTCCCCCAGAACAAGTTGAGGGCCTCGGTGCGCGCCCCGGGCATCAGGCCCACGAAGAGGAAGGCCAACCCGATCATCAGGGAAAATATGAAGCCAATGGATGTATCAGCATTGATTTCGCCGCGGTCGGCCAGCGGGCCAATGACGGCTGTCGCCAGCAGGCTGAAGGCCAGAGCGCCAGCCAGCGGATTAAAGCCCAGCCACACTCCGAGAAGCGCCCCGGCGAATGCTGAGTGCACGATGCAAACACCGATAAAAGACAGCCCCATGGCGACGACAAAGACCCCTACCAGCGAGCAGGCCAGGCCGCCGAAAAACCCGGCCAGCATGGCATTCTGCATGAAGCCATACTCCCAGATAGCCATCTCTACTGCACTGACCCCGGGGCGAGATTACCTGCAAACAGTTCGGCCAGTGTACCGTTATCGAGAACCAGCCCCCTCTCCCCTTCCCGCCAGATACGGCCGTCCTTAATCATGACGATACGGCGGCAAACCGCAGGAAGCGCCTCAAAGTCATGGGTGACGAAAACCGTGGTCAGGCTGCGTGACTCGTGGACCATCCGGGTAAGCTCAAGTATGTCCCGACGGGCCTCGCGGTCGAGCGACATCGTCGGCTCGTCGAGAAGCAGTATCCTCGGTTCCTGGACAAGAGCCCGGGCAATGGCTACTTTCTGCTGTTCGCCGCCGGAGAGATGTCCCAGCGGCCGGTCAGCCAGCCGCGCCAGCCCGACCATCTCCAGCACTGTCTCCGCATGGCTCCGCTCGGCTTCTCCAGGGCGGCGGAGAAGCCCCAGCCGGCCGAAAGCGCCGACCATGACCGTCTCCCGCACGCTGATAGGCAGACGCGGGTCGATGTTGCGCACCTGCGCCACGTAGCCGACGTGCTTCCTGACACGACTGCTGTTGTGCCGGTCCAGTTCCACACCGAGGACGCGTACACGGCCGCTTTGAATCCTGGCAAGACCATTGATTACCTTGAGCAAAGTAGTCTTGCCGGCGCCGTTAGGCCCGATGATGCCAACGAACTCACCTTCACGGACATCGAGCGAAACGCCCTCCAGGGCGATGCTCTCGCGGTAAGCGACTACCGCATTCTCAATCTTTACGGCGAGTCCGTTAATATCCGACATTGCGATATCCCGGCTACTTCTTCCCCAGCGCGGCAAGGATGATACGGACGTTCTCATCAACCGCCTTTTCCCAGGTATCAGTGTTCGGGAATGCGCCAGGGAAGTTTGAAAGTGCTACATGCGCCGCCTTGATTTCCTGAGCGATGCTCTCTCCAGCGTCGGGACCACTCTGAAGGTTGTCCACCACCAGGACCACGCCGGCGGCCTTTCCCCTGGCTACCAGGTCGGCAATTATAGCAGGAGTGAACCCCTCAGACGGCCCGTAGCTGGCTACAACATCGAAGCCGGCCCACTTCAGAAAGTCAGCCTGGTGAGACATCGCTATTACCTTCGTCCCCTGGATACCGGCGTTGTTTAATCTTTGTTTGACCTCATCGGCCTTAGCCCTGATGGCTGCTTTCCGAACGGCCGCCCTTTGTTTGTAAAAGTCGGCGTTGGATGGGTCTATCTCCGCAAGCGCCGCCGCGACCTTGTCAGTAGCTTCGGCCTGGTAGGCCGGCGTCATCTGCCCGCCCTGAGCGGCGATGACCCTGGTGATAAGGCCGGGACTGCGGGCCGCTTCCACAAGGGCTTTTACATCTTTCTGGGCCTGCTGGTAATCATGGATTATCAGCGCTTTCGCCTGGGTCAGAGCTTCGACATCGCCCGGTTTGACATCACACTGGCCAGGGCAGACGCCGGCCGGAACGAAGTTGGTAACGCTTACCCGGTCGCCGCCGACCTCACGCGCCATCACCGTAATCTGCGAGGTACCGGCAACCACCTTTAGACCCGGGGATGCCGCGGGCCGACATCCGGCGATGAGAATAAGTGATATAACTACCGCAGCAATGATTAGAAAGATAGTCCGCTTCACCGAGATACACCTTTCTATAACAGAGTTAATGCGAGCGTCGATAAGGATGCCCGGGACGTACTTTACGTACCTTGCCCCGGCATTTCGAGCAGACCCCGCTGATGGCCAGATGCTTGAACTCAGCCTCGAAGCCGCGCTCATGCACGAGCTTCTCCTGGAGACCGTCGAGAGCTGATTCCGGCAGTTCCGCCACCTCGCCGCAGACCCGGCAGACAAGGTGGTGATGATGCCCCTTTTCAGCATGGTGGTAGCGCAGGCGCCCTTCGCCGAAATCTGTTTCCACCACCAGTCCAAGCTCTTTGAGGAGCTCCAGCGTGCGGTAGACGGTCGAGATATTGGCGTAGGGGTAGCTCTTCCGCACCCGGTCGAAGATTTCCTCGGCGCTGATATGGCGGTCCATACTGTGGACGGCATCGACCACCATCAGCCTCTGCGGTGTCAGCCGGTAGCCGTGCTCCTTAAGCACCTTGTGGCAGCTCATAGCGGGTATTGTAGCAGCATCAAGTCGCTATTGCAACCAGTTGCAATATTATCGAAGCCCGGACGCATTGACTTTGTAGCTGACTTACGATAGCATTAAATCACTGTACCGAAGGTTGCAGACCCGTGAAATCGCCCTTTGCCTGGTTTCTGAAGCGCCTTCGGAGGAGGTGGCCTGTGATGCCCCGAAGTATCCTTGCTATCGCTCTCCTGCTGGCTGTCGTGTCTTCTACCGTTCTTACTGCTTGTCCACAACCGTCGTCACCTGTGCCAACACCGGCGGTTTCACCGCCGGCGCCTGCACCATCCCCACCACCCCCACCACCCCAGCCGAAGCCCACCCCAACACCACCCTCGATTCCAACTCCAGCACCCAGCCCGACACCAAAACCCACACCAACGCCGTCATTTGCAACGGCTCAGGCCGCTTTTGACTCAGGTCTTGACAAACTGAAGGCGAATAACCCCAGGGGAGCTATTACAGATTTCTCCAAAGCAATTGAACTCGACCCCAAGATGGAGATTGCGAGCCTGGCAAAAAGCGCCACCCAGAAATTGCTGGACAAAGACTATGAAGGAGCAATTTCTGACTTGTCGAAGGTCATAGACCTCGAGCCCAAAAACTCAAAGGCGTATTTCGCACGGGGTCTGATAAGAACGTCTCTTTTTTCAAGTAAACGGGGAACTGCCTCAAGTTCCGAGCTGTACAGTATTAACGAAGCGGCGATATCCGACTTCGACAATACAATTAGGCTCGATAGTTCTAACGCCGAAGCATATCAACAACGTGCGTGGTGGCGACTTCAAATATACGATGCCGCTACAGTATCCAAGGTAGCCACCATGGCCCTGGCCGATGCCAACAAGGCCATCGAACTAGACCCGAAGATGGCCGAGGCTTACAACGGACGCGCCGTAATATATACCCTACAGGGAAAATTTGATCCGGCTATTGCCGACTACGGTAAAGCGCTAGAACTCAATCCGACCTCGTGGGCGTACACCTACAACCGCGGCGTCCTCTATGGTCGGAAGAACCAGACTGATCTGGCTATCGCTGACTTCACCAAAGCCATCGAACTTGCCCCAAACAATGCGCGACCGTATTATTCCCGGGCGTACTATGGCTACAGTGTTAAGAGCCAGTGGGACCTGGCAATCGCCGACCTCAATAAGGCCATTGAGCTTTCCACCGACCCGAACCTGACCCAGCAGGCCAAAGACCAGCTTGTCATCATGCAGAGGAAGAAAGGCTCATAGTAGACTGCGAAGAAGACGGCCCTGCGGTTGAGCAAAGCTCGGTCGCGCTGGATGCTTCGCGGCGCTCCGGCGTGACACAGCCAGATGTCATTCTGAAGGCCAGACGAAGTCGGCCGAAGAATCTGGTGGGGCTAGGCCGGTAGAGAATCCCGCGGGAACTTTTGCCGGCTGTTGAGCATGATAGTCACCGGCCCGTCATTGTGGATTTCCACCAGCATGTGCGCCTGAAAGCGGCCGGTAGCCACTTTGAGGCTAAGCGTGCGCAGGCGCTCAATTAACAGGTTGATTAGCCGGTCAGCATAGTCCGGCGGGGCGGCATCAGTGAAGCTGGGACGGCGGCCCTTCTTCGTATCTGCCAGGAGCGTGAACTGGCTGATTACCAGTATTTCACCGCCGATATCCAGCGCTGACAGATTAAATTTGCCCTCAGCGTCGCTAAAAATACGCAGGTTGGCTACCTTCTCGGCGAGATAGTCAACGTCCTTCTCGGTGTCACTATTACCCACACCGGCAAGTACCACCAGACCGCGGCCAATACTGCCAACTATTTCACCGTCAACGGTCACTGAACCTTTGACGACTCTCTGCACCAGGGCTTTCATCCTATCCCCCGGCCCCTTCCCTTCAAAGGGAAGGGGAGAAGATTTTTCTAAAGGGCAGGCCTTTCAGACTACCCTGGCGTGGCCAGCCATGCTTTGAACTCTCCGACGATGTCCAGGCTTCTCACCAGCGCCTTGCCGATCCCGAACTCGTTACGGAGCCGTATCGGCACGCAGCAACAAGTACAGCAGTTACAGATAGCATAGAAGTCCTCGTTGCACCTGATGATGGTGGCGACCAGCCCGCGCTGGCGTGCGGCACTGAGGACATCCCTTGCCTCCGCTGCCGTGATGCGGCGGTAATGCCTTTTCCGTCCCTCGACGAACGGGTTGTGTCCCTTGCCAAGCATTATCTCGGCTTCCACCGGATGGTCGCAGTTGTGGAAGACCTGCCGGCAGGAGCATGGCCCGATATAGAGGTCAGGCGAGATAGCGACAACCTCGCTGGCTTCAGATGGAGTCAGAAGATAGGCGGCATGCCTGGTCTCTCCGTACTTATTAGCCACCCACCGTACCAGCCTGCCAATAACCGGCAGACGCGTCCATTTCGCCTGCCAGATGTAATACTGGAGGAACCGCTCCCGGTAGCGTCCGTAGATTCGAAGCGTGTGATGGATGGCATCCTCCCCCAGACACCCCCGGGGTTTCATCTAAGGGGCAGCCCCTTAGAACCCCTACATCTCCTTCCCTTGTTGAGGGAAGAAGGCAGGGGGATGGGCCGTAATCATTCAATCAGTTCCTTGGTGCTCGGCACGCGGCCAGCTAGGCGCTGGTCAATGCATACGGCGGCGTCAAGGGCGCGCGCCAGCGCCTTGAACATCGCCTCGGCCTTGTGATGGTCGTTAACGCCGGCCAGAACCCGGGCATGCAGGTTAAACCGGCCCTCGGCGGCGAAGGAAACCAAGAAGTGCCGCACCAGGTCGGACGGCATATCAGCGATATTTTTATCGCTGAACTTAACATCTATTTCGGCAAAGCCGCGGCCGCTGATGTCCACCGCTACTAGCGCCAGGGCATCATCCATGGGCACGGTCGCCGAGGCCATACGGACAATACCGGCCTTATCGCCGAGGGCACGGTTCAACGCCTTGCCAAGACAGATAGCAACGTCCTCAACGACATGGTGCACGTCAGGTCCGTTGGCCGAAATACGCAAATCGAAAACGCCGTGCTGGCCCAACTGCTCCAGCAGGTGGTCGAACATCCGTATGCCGGTCATCAGTTCATACTGGCCCTTGCCGTCAAGGTTAAGATTGACCTTGACCGAGGTCTCCTTGGTCTCACGGGTGACCGAAGCTTTTCTATCTGCCATTTTGCCTTACCCCCTGTGTCCCCCTCTCAATCTGAGAGGGGTGCTCAAGAAGGTTGCGCCCTCTTGAAAATCTCTTGCGTCCCCCTCTTCACTGGAGAGGGGGATAGATAAGATGAAGGGGCTTCGCCCCTTCAAACTACCCCATGGAACTCCCTCAGCGCTTTAATCACCGCGTCGGTGTGCTCCGGCTTGCCGACGCTTATACGTATGTACTCCCGCAGGAGCGGGTTGTCAAAGTACCGGATGAAGATGCCCTTCTGCCGCAGGGACTGCCAGACATCTTTTGCCCCCGGCCCAACATGACACAGAATGAAGTTAGCTTCCGAAGGGTACGGCTTAAGCCATTTCAGCGCCTGCAGCCGCTTCATCAGCCGACCGCTCTCGCTGATAATAGCCCTTATCGTCCCCCGGATGTAATCCAGGTCTTTAAGGGAGGCCACTGCCGCCACCTGGGCCGCGGCATTTATATTATACGGCTGTTTAATCTTCATGATGGCCGCCGCCACTTCTTTCGGGAACATGCCGTAACCAACCCGTAGTCCCGCCAGCCCGGCCCACTTGCTGAAAGTCCGTAGTACCATCAAGTTGGGGTACTTGCCCACCAGTGCCGACACTGTCTTGCCGCTGAACTCGTAATAGGCCTCATCCACCACCACAACCAGCCCGGTCCCGAGCAGCGCCAGAATGTCCTCCCGGGGGGTTACATTGCCAGTAGGATTATTGGGCGAAGCAATAAAGATAACCCGGGCTGACCCGGCGGCGCGCTTTATTGCGGTCACGTCAACGCTGAAATCGGCTTTCCTCGGCACATTGACCACCACGCCACCGCAGACCTCAGTCGAGAACGGGTACATGCCGAAGGTCGGCGAACAGTTGATAACTTTATCCCCCGGCTTGAGGTAAAGCCGCAGGATGTTGTCAATCAGCTCGTCACTGCCGGCGCCCGGGACAATGCTTTCGGCATCAACTTTCGTATAGCCGGCCAGCAACTTGCGCAGTTCCCGCTGTTCCGGGTCCGGGTAGTAGTTGTAGTAAGGGAACCTGGCTATGGCCCTGCGGGCACGCGGCGAACAGCCGTACGGGTTCTCGTTGCCATCAAGCTTGATAACCCTAGCGGCGGCTTTGCCCGCCTGCTTGCCAAGCACATCCACCGGGTCGAGTGGAATGTACCCCTTCATCTTTACCAGTTCAGGCTTAATCATTTCTTCCTGCCCGCTTCCAGTCTCAGCTCCAGTGCCCGGGCATGCGCCGTCAGCCCTTCGGCTTGCGCGATAGTTATGGCCGCCCTGGTCAGGTCTTTCCTGACCGCGGCGTCAACCGAGACCATGCTGTTTACCTTAAGGAAATCGCTGACTCCCAGCGGCGAGCTGAACCGGGCACTGCCGGAGGTCGGCAGGACATGGCTCGGCCCGGCGATGTAGTCGCCAAGCGCCACCGGCGAGCCGCCGCCAACGAAGATACAGCCGACATGGCGCACCATCAACAGGAACGCCCCGGCGTCCTTGACCTGCACCGAAAGGTGCTCCGGAGCGAAAAGGTTGACGGCCTCCGCCGCCTCGGCAAGGTCCCGTACAACAATCATCAGGGCCTTATCAAGCGCCTCGCTGGCAATGACCGACCGTCCCAGCCCGGCCAACTGCTTCTTAACCTCAGCTCCGGTACGCTCCGCCACGCTCTTAGACGTCGTAATCATGACCACACGGGCCATGGCGTCGTGCTCCGCCTGGGCCAGCAGGTCGGCGGCGCAAAAAGCCGGGTTAGCTGAAGAATCCGCGACCACCACCACCTCGCTCGGCCCCTGAAGCCCATCAATCGCCACCTGTCCGAAGACCAGCTTTTTCGCCAGCATCACAAAGATGTTGCCCGGTCCGCAGATTTTATCCACCCGCGGCACCGATTTTGTTCCGTAGGCCATAGCGGCAATTGCCTGAGCACCGCCAATCTTATAGACGGTGTCAACACCAGCGATTTCCGCCGCCGCCAGCGTCACTTCCGGCAAATTCCCGTCCGGCTTCGGCGGCGAACACATGATAATCTCGCCAACCCCAGCCACCCGCGCCGGCACCGCCGTCATCAGCACGGTGGAAGGGTACGCCGCGGTGCCGCCAGGCACATAGATGCCGACCCGGTCCAGCGGCAGAACGCGCCGTCCCACGCCGGAATCGAAAAAGGCGGCTTCGCTGTTCTCACGGCAGGAAACGTGATAATCGCGCACCCGGGCGGCGGCGAACCTCAGCGCCGAAAGCAACTCAAGGCCAATTTCTCTGGTGGCGGCACGCACCTCAGCCTTGCTGACCCTGAAGTCCTTAATTTCGACGCCATCGATAACCCTGGCATAGTGCCTCAAGGCCGCGTCGCCGCGCTCGCGGACGTCGTCAACAATCCGCCGGACTGCCTGTTCGGCGGTCAGCGGCTTACCGAAGACGGCCTTGACCTTCTCTTTCACGCGCGGCGGCAGGTCTTCAGGTACCAGAGTGTCACGTGACGCCAAAGCCCGCCGTGCCGCGGCGATACCCGTAATTCTTTTCACGCCGGTTTCTCCAGGCCCCCACGAAATATCTTAAGCAGGGCGTCAATACGCTCGCGCTTAAGCGCTGACTGGGGCGGGTCCTTACTGCCGATAATGCATGCAGTCGATTCAAACAGGACATCGATGATGCCCAGTCGCTGGCGCTCCAGCGTCTTGCCGGTCTGAGTGTTCTCAATGAGCAGGTCGGCATCATCCGGCAGGAAGGCCTCGCTGGCCCCCCAGGTCGGAATCAGCCGGTACGGGCTGAGGCGGTTCTCCCAGAGGTATTTATCGGCGATATTGACGTACTCCGAGCATACCCGCAGGGGGCTCAATTTGCCTTCAGCTATGATATTCCTCAGGTCAGCGACGCTCCGCACCGGCAGGTCCTGGCTTATCGCCGCTACGATGCGCACTTTGCCGAAGCCGAGGTTGAGCAACTGCCGGACCGGGCTGGATGGGAACCTTGCCAGGTGGTCGGCAAGCCAGTCGCGGCCGGTAATGGCCATATCGAAGTTGCCGTTAGCTACCTGCTGGGGCATGTCCTGCGGCCGGATGACCTTAGCGTCAATCCATTCGCCGACCGGACGGCGCTCATCGGACGACAGGGTATAGCCTTCCAGCCTGATCCCGGCGCGTTCGAGGTACTCCACCGCCGGCTCTTTCTGGTGCCCGTCGGGCAAAGCCAGCCAGACCGTGTCGGGACGCCATTGCAGTTCCTTCTTGAGAGAGGGGACGACAGTCTCTAGAGGCGGCTGGCTATCGACGGGCCGTCCATTCTTGAAACAGGCCAGCACGACGCTCAAATCTCGTCTCTCCCAGGCGTCGGCATTGGCGATAAGACAGGCGCTCGAGTCCAGCAACTTCGCTACCAGTGTCAGCCCCCTGGCTGCCAGACCGGCTTCACTGGCCTCGCGCAGGACAATCAGGTCGGCGCTCTCCGGCGGATAGACTTCAGCGGCGCCCCAGACCGGGAAGACCTTGAAGCCCCGCAGGCGCGTGCTTACAGCATAAGCCTCGGCCAGATTGGGGTACTCACTGACCAAACGGCAACTGGTCAGAGTGTCCGTCCTCGTCGCCGTCGGAGACCGCGCTCTGGTTGCGGCGTAGACATTCGTCCGGCCGTATCCCAGGTCGGCAACCTTGACCAGTCGGCTGGCCGGGTAGCGAGCCAGCAGTTCTTCAACCCAATCCAGGCCGCAGATACCCAGGTCATAGTTGCCCACCGCCACCTGGACCGGGATGTCCTTCTCCTGGAACATTTTGGCGGTAACGCCGGGGAACCGCGCCGAACGGAAGCTGTACATCCGTGTCGATTCGGCGTAGTCGGCAAAGTCCAGCCCGCCTTTGGAGAGCACATCCGAGGTGCTGGCTAAAAGCCGGCCCTTAGGCAGGGCCAGTCTTATGTCCTGACGCTGTATGCACAACTAAACCGCCACCCCCACGATATTGACCGCTTCGGCGACCGACTTCGCCTCTTTCTGCTTTTTCTGAACGCGGTCGGCAACCAGCAGAGGCGCGCCGGCAACCGGCACAGTGATGGTCCAGCGCCGGGTGGTCTCCTGCTTGCCGGAAAAGTCGATTTCGGCCGCGTAGCCGGCATTGCGCAGTGACCGGGCCAGGTCAAAGCACGTTTTTACAACTTCCGGTGTTGCTTCCGAGCCGCGTACCAGCACGCCCTGGTCGCCGCGCTTGCGGGCCTTCGGCTCAATCAGGTCGATAAGCGGGTCCATATAAATGGCGAAGCCGCAGGCGGGGACATCGCCGCCGCCCATGAGCGGCACCAGCCGGTCGTAGCGGCCACCACCACCAACCTTCCGGCCGCCAAGCCAGAACTGGAAGCAGACGCCGGTGTAATACTCGAAACCCGGAGTCGTGCTCAGGTCGATAACGTAGTTGATGCCGACCGCATCCAGCAGGCTACACAGCCGGGTGAAGTCATCGAGGCCGGTTTTCAGGTCTCCCGTTGCCTGCGGGAAAGCCGACAGCAGGTTCTTAAGAAAACCGCTCTTCTTGCCGCTGGCGCTGGCGAAGATAGAGACAACGCGGTCAATATCGGCGCTCTTCGACTTCACCTCAGAAAGGGCGTCCCGGTTACCCTCGAAAAGCTGGGTCAGGAGCTTTGACTCCGCTTCTTTTTCCAGACCTAGCTGACCAACAATGCCGCGGACAACTCCGGTGTGCGACAAGCGCAGTTCGATGCCGTCCAGTCCGAGACCGTTCCAGACATCTGTTGCCAGCGAGATGACCTCGACGTCGGAGGCAATCCGCGCATCCCCGAGCAGTTCCACACCGCACTGCCAGCGCTCGCGGTTCTCGCGGCCGGTGCCCTCGAAGGCAAAGACCTGGGTCACGTAAAAGAGCTTGGCGATACCCTGGCCTCTCATACTATCGATGTAAAGCCGGACCACCGGAATCGTGCCGTCCGGGCGGAGCACCACCCGCTCGCCTGACCAGCCGTCCCAGTCGAGGAATGAATAGACTTTGCCCAGCATCGCCGGCGTCAGCGTCCCTGTGGCCGTAAACAGGTGCAGGTACTCCAGCACCGGAGTCCTGACCTCCTGATAGCCCCAGTTGACACAGGCGCTCCGGAAGACGTCGCTGATGAACCGGAAGCCCTGCATGTCTGCCGGCAGCAGGTCCCTGGTCCCTTTACACCTCTGGATATCCGCGTTTTTCAATCGTTCACCCCAAAGCTAAACAGGCTATAATCTTATCATCATTCCATTCGTGTCACAATCGCACCAAGAAGTCTGAAGGGCATAGCCCTTCAGATGATTTCAACCCCTTCCCTGGCGAACCATGCGGCCGTCTCGGGTGTACAAGAGGGCCAAGCCCTCTTGTAACTATTTCCCCCTTCCCTGGCAGGGAAGGGGGCAGGGGGATGGGTGTCAACTGTTGTATACTATGGCCATGCCATTTGACATTACCGCAATGGGCTTAATCTGGGGTCTCCTCAGCATCGTCTTCGGCATCATGGTGCTTATCTTCCCCCGGATGCTGAGCTACCTGGTCGGCATCTACCTCATCATATCAGGCATCATCGCCGCCTGGAAGGGCATCTTCGGATGACCGGCAAGAAAAAGACAAGCAACGTTATCGCCGAAGTGTCAATCGTCCCCATCGGCACCGGCGGCACCAGCCTGAGCTCTTACGTGGCGGGCTGTCTGGCCGCCCTGGAGAAAGACAAATCGGTCAAGCGCCTCCTCACCCCGATGGGCACCATCCTCGAGGGCCAGCTTGATGATGTGCTCAAAGTAATCATGAAGATGCACGAAGTACCGTTCACGGTCGGCGCCGCCCGCGTGGTCACCACCATCAAGATTGACGACCGGCGTGATAAGAAAGCCACCATGGAACGCAAGGTGAAATCGGTGCTGGCCAAACGCTCGGCAGTCCGGAAAGGGTGCGCTTAGTGAACCTCTCTGTCGAGCTTGCCCCTCACAACAAGCGCGGCCTACGCCTGGCCAACCCGGTCATGACCGCTTCCGGAACCTTCGGCTACGGCATGGAGACCGATGATATCAAGGGCATCCAGCGGCTCGGCGCTATCGTCTGCAAAGGCACCACCCTCCATCCGAGGGAGGGCAACGCCCAGCCAAGACTAGTCGAGACCGCCTCCGGTCTGCTCAACTCTATCGGTTTGCAGAACATCGGCGTCGAAGCCCTTGTCAAAGAAAAGGCGCCCATCTGGGCCGGCTGGAAAGTGCCAGTCATCGTCAACATCGCCGGAGAAACGGTCAAGGAGTACGGCGACATCGCGCGGCGTCTTGACGGTGTCAAAGGCATCGCCGCCGTTGAAGTCAATATCAGTTGCCCCAATGTCGCCGCCGGCGGCCTGGAGTTCGGCACCGACGCTGAACTGGCCCTCAAAGTAACTTCAACCGTCCGGATGGCGACCAGACTGCCGATTATCGTCAAGCTCAGCCCCAACGTGACCGATATGGTGTCTATCGCCCGCGCCGTGGTGGACTCTGGGGCCGATGCCCTGACGGTAATGAACACCATCCGGGGCATGGCGATTGATGTTAACACCGGCAAGCCGGTACTCGGAAGCACTCTTGGAGGCTTGTCCGGCCCGGCCATCAAGCCGGTGGCCCTGCACTGGGTCTACAAGGTCTCGACCGCAGTGACAGTACCGGTTATCGGGTGCGGCGGCATCATGACCGCCGCCGATGCTGTTGAATTCCTCATGGCCGGGGCCAGCGCCATCCAGGTCGGCACCGCCAACTTTGCTAACCCCCGAGCCCCGTTTGAAGTACTCGACGGCCTTGAGGCCACCCTGACGTCAAAAGGCGTAACCCGGCTGGCTGATATCGTCGGCACCGCCAAAGAGTAGACAGCTTACTTAACTTTCTGCAAAAACTCGATTGTGACGTCACTGCCCGGGCTGGGGCGGAGGAAGCCAATCAGGTAGTCCAGCGCCGGGCGGCTTTTCTGAGTAATTAACTCGGCGCCGGCCTTGGCACAGCGGGCGAGTTCGGCGTCAGTATCGTCCACTTCGAACCCGATGTGATGGATGCCCTCACCGTGCTTCGCCAGAAACTGCGCCGAAGCACTCTCCGGGCTGACCGGCTCGACCAGTTCCACATAGGCGCCGCCGGGCAAATTCAACATCGCCAGCTTGACCGTGGGGAGTAACCTTACCGGCGATGCCTTGACATCCAGCAGTGCCTCCCAGAGCCGTATCGCGGCATCCAGGTCCTTCACGACGACCGATACGTGTTCCAGCCGCTTGATCATATAACTCCCCCTTGCGTTATTGTTCCGTTACCAGCATGCGCCCGGCCTCGAAGGCATCCTGCAAAGCCGTCGGGTGGTTGCGGATAGCGCCGGCCTCATCGACCCCGGGGAAGACGAGCTCACCAGAATAAGTAACTTGCAGGGTCAGAAGCCAGCTCTTGAGAATCGTAATCGACGGCAGGAAGAGGTCGCGCAGTTTGGTCCCGCCGACCGAGACATAGAGCGCCTTGCGGGAGCCACCATCATTGAGCGCCACCGGCTTCTTCAGCACATATCTGAGCGACCACAATGCCTGACAGCGGTCAATCATGGCTTTAACCTGCGCCGGCGGCCCCATGAAGAAGACCGGCGCGGCGATGACCAGCCGGTCGGCCTTACGTAGTTCCGGGTAAACGTCCTGCATTTCGTCTTTTATGACGCACTCGCCGGTCTTAAGACAGCCGTCGCAGTGACGGCACCCCTCTATTTTGAGACCCCTCAGGACAATAGTCTTCGTCACCGCCCCTACCTCGGCGGCCCCGGTTATGACGCGCTCCAGCAGGATATCGGTGTTGCCATCTTTCCGCGGGCTGCCGGCTATTCCCAGTACGTAAATCCTACTGCTCCTACCCGTTATTGCGGGAATAGTAATCGAATCAAGGGTAAAAGGGCAAACTGTATGTACCCCACCCCAGATCCCTCGCATTCGCTCGGGATGACATAACCTTCAAGTATCATTCTGGAGGGTACGTAAGCACCCGAAGAATCTGGGGTGGCGGTACACTCCTGATGCACCTGTAATCGCCGCTATGCTAAACTTCCCACAGAAAGCCATGAAAAACCCTGAGAAGCGTATTTCTAGGCTCCTCAAGACTCAATTCCTGGGTCGGAAACTGGTCTATTACCCTAGCCTGCCTTCAACCATGGACACAGCGCGGGAACTGGCCCATTCCGGGGCGGCTGAGGGTACGACCATCATCGCCGGAACGCAGACAGCAGGACGGGGACGCCTTGGCCGCAACTGGCTTTCTCCCGAAGGCGCTCTGGCTATGTCCGTTATCCTGCGACCTGAGCTTAATCAGCTTCCCCAGCTTATTATGGTTGCGTCACTGGCCGTGGTCAAAACAATCAAAGAGAGCACCGCGCTCGACGCCCGCATCAAATGGCCGAACGACGTGCTTATCCGGGGGAAAAAGGTCTGCGGCATACTTACCGAAAGCGAGATCAAGGGCCATCAGGCCAGCTTCGCCATCGTCGGCATCGGCCTTAACATCAATATGAACCCTGTGGCTCACCCTGACATCGCCGCCATCGCCACCAGCCTGTCAGGCGAACTCAGCAGGCCCGTCTCTTACGAGGAAACCACTGCTGGCCTGTTGAACAACCTCGAAACTTACTACCTGCGCGTTCGTTCCGGCCAGCCGGTCGCCCTCGAATGGCGCCGCAACATGGAGACCATCGGCAAAGCAGTGCGTATCCGGAACGGCAACGAGGTTGTCGAAGGCATCGCCGAGGACGTTTCCGCCGATGGCGCTTTGCTCTTACGGCTAGGTGATGGAGGACTGGTGACGATATTCGCCGGCGATGTAACGGTAATTAAGGACTAATGCGTTTCGCCCCAACCCTACCAGATTCCTCGGCCTCCCATTGATGGCCTCGGAATGACAATGGTGTCAAAGGGGCGGCCCGTGCGGGCCGCCCCTTCTCTATGTAACCAGCTACTTCTTCTCGGACCCCTTGTTGACTATGGCTGAAAGAATGTCTATGGGCACCGGGAACAGGATGGTATTGGTCTTTTCGGTAGCGATGGTCACCAGCGTCTGCAGGTAGCGCAACTGGATGGTTGCCGGTTCCGAGGCGATAATTTTGGCCGCCTGGGCCAGCTTCTCCGCCGCCTGGAACTCGCCTTCGGCATGGACTATCTTACCGCGGCGCTCGCGCTCGGCCTCGGCCTGGGCTGCCATCGCCCTCTGCATCGTCTGCGGCATCTCCACGTCCCTGACCTCAACCATGGTCACCTTGATGCCCCAGGGCGCTGTGCCCTCGTCGATTATCTTCTGGAGCTTCTCGTTAATCCGGTCGCGGTGGGCCAGAAGCTCGTCAAGCTCCGACTGGCCGACCACGTTGCGCAGGGTCGTCTGCGAAAGAAGCGAGGTCGCCCGGATGTAGTCCTGAACCTTGAGCACTGCATCAGAGGCCTCGACGACGCGGAAATAGACGACGGCGTCAACTTTCACCGTCACGTTGTCCCGGGTGATGGCTTCCTGCGCCGGCACGTCCATGGTGATGACGCGCAAACCGATTTTCTGCATCCGCTCGATAAACGGAATCAGGAAGACCAGGCCCGGCCCGCGGATTCCGACATAGCGGCCGAGGCGGAAGATAACGCCGCGCTCGTACTCCTGTACAATCCTGATAGCCGCCGACAGGATAATCACCAGAACAAGGACCACAATCACAATCAGAACAAAGTCAGCCATGAAACACCCTCCTTCTTATTTACGTTTTACTAAAAGCTTAAGCCCGTCAACTCTGGTCACAATAACCTCTTCCCCGGTTTCCACTGACCCGCTGTCCAGTTCGGCGTCCCACCTTTCTCCCTGGAAAAGGACTGTTCCTTTAGGCTGGAGCCGGGTCAAAGCAAGCGCCTTCTGCCCGACCATCTCTTCCCGGCCGACCGCCGGACGGCGCCTCTGGCCACGCACTACCGCCCCAAGGACGAAGACGAAGAAGGCCGTGACAAATGTTACCACACCAGCAATCAGCCCGCGATTTACCTCCAGACCATAGGCCTCCCCACCACTGAACAACATCAAAGAACCAAGCGTCAGTGAGACGACGCCGCCCGCGGTCACAATACCGTGGGACGTAACGAAGAGGTCGGCGATAAAAAGTCCGAAAGCCATCATAATCAGTGCGACACCTCCCCAGGAAGCGTTAAGCACCCCTAGAGAATAGAAGGCCAGAAGCAGGCAAATGCCGCCGAAGACGCCCGGGAAAATAAGGCCGGGATTGGAAATCTCAACGATGAGCCCGATGCTGGCCAGGCTGAGCAACAGATAGGCAATGTTCGGGTTGCTGATGACATGCATCAGGCTCTCAATGGCGTTCATCTCGTGCGGTTCAATGACGTAGCCACGTGTGTTCAGGACAACTTCCTGGTCGCCGGCCACTTTCACTTTCCACCCGTCAAGCTGGTTCATAAGGTCGTCCATGTCCCGTGCTCGGATGTCAATCAGCTTGCGCTGGAGTGCCTCGCTGTCCGAGTAGGAACGGGCCTCGGTCACCGCGTTCTCCGCCTGGTCCGGGTCTTTGCCGCGCAACTGGGCGATGCTCCGGATGAAAGCCGCCGAGTCTTCAGTAACTTTCTTTTTCATCTCCTCCGGCAGTTCCGTTCCCATCGAGACCGGCGTCGCGGCGCCGATGCGGCTCCCCGGGGCCATGGCGGCCACGTGAGCGGCCAAGGTGATAAAAGTACCTGCCGAGCCCGCCCAGCCACCGGCCGGAGCGACATAAACGACTATGGGGACACGGGCGTTAAGTATCCGCTGGACGATGCGCTGAGTGGTATCAAGGAGCCCGCCGGGCGTGGTCAGCCTGATAACGACCAGCGACACGCCGTCTTCCTCTGCCCGGGTAATGGCTTTATCGAGGTAGTCGGCAACCACCGGTACGATGTCGCCCTGTACCTCAAGCACCCTGACTATTGGTGCTGCGCTGGCCTGATTGGAAACCAGCAGTGAGAGAGAAAGCACCAGCAAGCCCAGGTAAAGGGCTAACCTTGCCAATACCAGCTTGCGCCGTGAACGGCGACGGTTAACCATATTGAAGCTAAACGGGGAAATGCGCATGGTGAACGGCAACGGCACCTCACTTATATTATATGCCGCAGGTTCACAACGAGGCAAACCGCTCTGGCTGTGCTAGAATTCAAGCAGGCACCGATATCGCTCAGTATGGCAGAGCAGCATGTGAGAGATAGTTCTGAAGGCGGCCGGACCAGGTACTGGATCCGGCCCATGAGGGAAGATGACATCCCGCAGGTCCTCGATATTGACCACGAGGCCTTTAGTACCCAGTGGCCGCCGGTTTCTTACGCCTCGCTCAAGCAGGAACTCAAGAACCGCATGGCCCACTACGTCGTCCTCTGCGCCAGCGGCCCGGACTTTCAGAACCCGCCTGTCAGCCAGCCCCAACCGGGCATCTGGAAGAAACTCAAGGCCCGTTTCGCTGCCACCAAGACGCGCCCGCAAGAAACGGCTATGCCGCGTCATGACAGGCTCATCGGCTTCGCTGGCACATGGAAAATCTATGACGAGGCCCACATCATCTCCATCGCCGTGAGGCAAATGCACCGCCGCCGGGGCTTTGGCGAACTTCTGATGCTGGCCGTTGTCCATATGGCTTTCCAGCTTCAGTCCAAAGTCATCACCCTTGAGGTAAGGGTCTCCAATCACGTGGCACAGGAGCTATATGTCAAGTACGGCTTCCGCAGTGCCGGCGTCCGCCACCGCTACTATACCGACAACAATGAAGATGCTCTCATCATGACCACCGAGCCTATTAACTCGGACAGCTTCAAAGCAAACTACCAGCGCCTCCGACAGTCCCATATCAACCGCTGGCCGGTCCTATACCACGCCACCTAGTCTCGTCCATTCACCAATCAGAGGCCTCTTCTCCACGGGCTACAGCCGCCAGTTGCTTCGTCCGGTTGCCTGACGGAGAGTGCAATCTTGATGGCTTCCTCTTCACTAATATTCTTGCTTACGTAGAGACTAACGTCGAATCCTCCTTTTCCGTAAGCGTCGCGAAGCGGCCAGAGAAGATGCCACCTGTCGGGTTGCTCCCAAAGATGCCCCCACCAAATATATCCATTCTTTTCTTCAGCTACCTTGAATGCCGTCTTGTAACCAGGTCCCATCTTGTGCGGGAGTAAGATTTCACGCCAATATCCTATGCCTAATCCGATGAAATATATACGCTCATCGTCATAGATTTCAATGGATACGCGGTCACTAGCATTCACCCTCACCTCACGTATCTTGCATCCAGTCGGGAGATAGGTAGGTACGGGCAGGACTACGCCCAACATTCTTCCCGCCTCTTCGATAGTGGTCGTCACCGGATAGGTCGTGACAGGACGGGGTAACTCGCGGCACGAAGCCAGAGGCACGACTGACAGAAGCATTAAAGCTAGTCCAGCCAGCAGTAACTTCCACCAGGCACCCCGAAGTCTGCCATCCTCTAAACCTATAAGCATACCCTCCCACCTTCTGTGTCAGGGGCGGGACAGCCCATCCCGCCCCTGACGTACCTTTCCCTTATTGTATTGCAGCCCTACCCCCAGCGACGTCCACAGGAATCGCGGACCCCAAGGCGTCTCCGAGTGTCTTCACCGTAGCCTGCAAAGAGGCTGAAGCCCCCTTGCTACCAACCGCCTTAACAACGAGAGAGGCGATAGGCACATCACCGGTCGGACCGGAGATACTCGATATCGGGCTTATATACCTAATTCAGGATGTGGTAGTGGTAGAATAAGGGCATGTGGTTCTGGCGTGTCATTAAAGTTGTCCTCGCCATTGCGAGTGGCATAGTCATGGCTGGTTCATTGGGTTTAGATTTGGCGGGTCTATTTCCTGATTGGCGTTGGCAATGGATAGTTCTTATCAGTTTCTTCTTATTTGTTTTCTTTATAGGCTCTATCATATTGGATTTGCGAAGCCAATTAAAGGAGGCTAAAAGTGGTCGTCCATTAATCACATTAGGGGACCAATTCCAAATAAACAGGAAACTGATTATACATACTAGCCAAGCAGTCTTTACAATAACCATCCCCTTTAAGAATACCGGACAGAAGGTCGCATATGAAACACGCTTTGCATTTGCTTGGTGCCCAGAAGGGAAACCTGAAAATGTACGTTTCGGGGGCGAAATCAGCTGTGCAAATCCCATTTATCCCTCTGACCCACAATTCCGTATGATACGTGAGTTCACACAGAGATATGTCACTAAAGATGGTAAGGCATTAATAGCTACAAGCGGTGTGTGGATTTGTTGTCGCCTGAGTTATTCCAATGCATTAAGAAATGGCAAGCACTTTTCTGAGGATTACCATTACATTTGTCGCTTTGTTGAGGCACAACTGAATGGAAAATCGACGCTTGGTGCTTTATCCATTGCCGATAAGAAACGATTCGAGCCTTATTTACAAGCCGTCTTTGTGCAGAGGAATGCCACGATTATGCCGTCAATCTCTGATAACGAAGGTCCTCAGCCTTGATTAGCTTCAAGTTTGTCAAGTAATAAAATCGCCAATCGATTACCCTGCACCAGAAGTATAATGCGAATTGTAAGATTCTCCAGACACCCGCCGGCACAGCCGCCACGCCAGACAAGCGTCTGAGGAGAGTGAGCCCCAGGGAATGAAACACGTACTAATCGTCCACCGCGAACTACTCGAACGAATAAAGTCCATCCTGCGCCGCTACGAGCCGTAGTCCCACGCCACCGCTTAGCACACCCCGGCTTGCCACCCACCTATGCCCTGCCGTATATTAGCCGACAATGACCAGCCGTCTGGGTTTCCAAGGCCTCTGCCAGACTACCGCCATGGGCATCATGCCCCACCGCGATGTGGCGCGGGCGCTTGACATGGCCCTCAGTATGGATGTCCCTTTCTGGCCGCAACTGCCACACGTCAGCTTTTTCGAGGACATGTATGCCCAGACCTCGGAGCATTTCCCCGGCATCACCATTGATACCGAAGCCAAACGGATACTCTTCGACACCACCGCCTTTGAAAGCGGACTAGGCGAGTACATGGAGAAGCTGGCCGACCCAGCCTATCTGTCGCTCGGGCCGGACTACTCAGTCGTTTACCATCGCTTTCTGGAGTGCGATCTCACCCGCTATACCGCCATCCGCGGCCAGATTACCGGCCCGGTCAGCTTCGGCTTCAAAATCGAGGACGAAAACTTAAAGCCCATCATTTACAACGACACCATCCGGGACATCCTCTTCGACTTCATCCAGCGCAAGGTGAACATCCAGCACCGGCAGTTGAAAGAAAAGCACCCCAACGCCTTCGTCTGGGTGGACGAACCTGGACTGGGCCAGGTCTTCAGCGCCCTGACCGGCTACAACGACCAGCTGGCCAAAAGCGACTTCACCGCATTTTTCGAAGGACTGGAGGGGCCGAAAGGCTTGCACCTGTGCGCCGCAGTTGACATGCGCTACCTGCTGTCGCTCGGCGTGGACATACTATCCCTCGATGCCTTCCAGCTCGAGTTCATGCCGGCCGAGTACGGTCAGGCCGTGGCCGACTTCATCGCCGGCGGCGGTATCATCGCCTGGGGCATCGTCCCCACCGACTCCGTCAGCCTTGGCCAGCACTCGCCGCAGTCACTGGATAGTCTGATTACCGGATACTGGAAAGTGGTAACCGAAGCTACTGGTATACCGGTGGAGCGCATCGCTGAGGCCGCAATGCTTGCCCCGGCCCGGTGCTGTCTGATCGATATCGGCCTGGCTGACCAGGCCTGCCCGGTCGAGCCGGGGCAGGAAGGTCTGAGCCATGAGGAACGCCTGGTAGAGAAGGCCTTCGCCTTCGTGAAGGACATCTCGCACCGCCTCCAGGAGCAGTACCGGCTGGGTTAAACAGGCCATCTCAACGGGACGCTCTTCACCCTACCAGATCTCTCGCTTCGCTCGAGATGACACGGTAAACATGTCATTGCGAGGGAGCACCAGCGACCGTGGCAATCTGGGGAGAGGCGCCCCTAAACCAAAGGGCGCATCGCAACGTTTTCAGTGATAGAATCCTCGTGACGCCCGGAGGTACTAAGATGCCTAAGGTTCTTCTCTCGTTACTTGCCGTGGTTTCTCTCCTGGGGCTGGTCGCCTGCGTCCAGCCGGTATCAGCCGAGGTCCTGCAATCTAATAAGCCAAGACTAACACCCGCAAATGTGCCTTCTGCTGATGTCAAGGCCGTGGTGGATGGCGATACCGCTTTTTCATTGGACCTTTACAAACAGCTCCGGCAGGCCACCCCTGACAACAACCTGTTCTACTCCCCGTACAGCATCTCCCTCGCCCTCGCCATGACCTACGGCGGCGCCCGCACTGATACCGAGAAGGCCATGGCGACCGCTCTCCATTTCACCCTGCCCCAGGACCGCCTTCACCAGGCGCTCAACGCGCTCTCGCAGGAGCTTAACAAACGCGGACAAGGCGCTAAGGGTAAAGATGACCAGCCATTCCGGCTTCATATCGTAAATGCCATCTGGGGACAGAAGGACTACGCCTTCCTGCCAAGTTACCTCGATTTACTTGCGGAGAACTACGGCGCCGGCCTGAGAGTCCTCGATTTCAAACAGGCCCCGGATCCATCGCGTGTCACAATCAACAACTGGGTCAGCGACCAGACCGAAGACCGCATCAAAGACCTGATCCCGCAGGGGGCCATCACACCGTTGACCCGTCTCGTTCTCACCAACGCTATTTACTTCAACGCCGCCTGGCTATACCAATTCGAAAAGAGTGCCACTTCTCCAGGGGTGTTCCATCTTCTTGACGGCAAAGATGTCACCGTACCCATAATGAGACTGACGAAATCATTTGGCTACGCCAGCGGGAACAACTATGAGGCCGTGGAATTGCCATACGACGGTAACGAGATATCCATGGTCATTCTCCTGCCCAAAGCTGGCCAGTTTGCGGCGTTTGAGAATTCGCTTGATGCCCGCCTTGTTGACAGCGCCATCAGCAGTCTGAAGAAAACACAGGTCGCCCTCACCATGCCAAAATTCAGAATTGAATCAAGCATCGGACTTAAAAAGGCCCTTTCCGGTCTGGGCATGGGCATTGCCTTCACCGATAACGCCGACTTCTCGGGGATGACCGGTAAGCGTGAACTGTTCATAAGCGATGCCATCCATAAGGCCTTTGTTCAGGTTGACGAGTCCGGCACCGAGGCGGCGGCCGCCACTGCCATCATAGCACCCACAGCAGCACTCCCATCGCAACCAGTACAAGTCACCATTGACCGGCCGTTCATCTTTCTCATCCGGGACATCAAGACCGGTGCCGTCCTGTTCATCGGCCGCGTAATGAATCCGGCCTGACTAACACCACTGAATCCCTGATTGTCCATCCTGAGCGGAGCAGGCAGCGGCTAATCTCGTATCCATTCCACGATGACCAGCGGCACCCCGTTTAGCCGGAAATCAAATATCGCATCATATATTGGCGTGCTCTGCGGTAAGGCAGGGGATCGGACCGGGAGCCTTGGGCCTGCAGTAGCACTTAGCTGTACCGTAGGAACCCCGATTTCGGCAATCCTTACCAGCTTGTCATGCTGTGACAACTGAGATTGATAATAATCAATCTCTTCTTTTGCAGCTATGAAGTAAACTCTTCGCTCATCCCCCACCCACCGCCACACATCCTCGGAAAAAGCAGCAAAGATTTCCTGCCTGTTAAGGTTTCCATATTTTTTAAGGCCCTCTTCGGTCCTCCCGCGCACGCCTTGGGAACTGCCATTAGCTACAAGTGATGGTCGGGCTCTTCCTGGGTTCAAGATGGACGTTTCAACCAGCCGCCACTGGCCGATAAAGTCGAGCTGCTGGCTGATTGCTTCGTTAGTTATTAATACGCTACCCGAACTAACCTGTTTCTGTATCTCACCGGTCACGTACGCCAGCACCGCATTATGTGACTCCAGGCGCTCCAGGGCCCGGACTGACGGCGGAAGTCCGGTTAGCGCCGTGATTAGAAGAAGCACAGAAGCCCCAGCCCATGCCACTGAACGACTGTTCCTGGCTAGAAGTTGCAACAGCCATACCCCGGCAACCGTATAAACAGCAAAGGTGGGCATCAGGAAGCGCATTGACTGGGGGTCAGGTCGCCAATAATAGGACATATAGGCAACTGTAACCGGCACGATGAGCAGAGCGAAGAGGATACCCGTTTTCCGCGTATCGGGAAGAGCGCATAGAACAGCCGTGCCAATGAGCCCGAGACCAAACAGCAGACCACATCCTTCGCTCATAAGCTGTTGTAAGTAGGAGAACCAGTTGTTGACGAAGTATTGCCAGCCGATAGCTGACTGCTCACCGGAAAGAGCATAACCCGTCCTCCAGAACGCACCAAAGGCTACCTGATTATGAATTGCCAGGACACCAACAGGAATGGCGACTCCAACCATGCCGGCAATAAAGGACCGCCAGAACGATTGACTATTTTGAAAATGCAGTAAGACGAAGGCCACAAAGGCCAAGCAGAAGAGCGCATCGACGTACCGGATAGCGGGAATAATACCGAAGAAAAGCCCGGCACCTAATATCCACCAGGGTGAGTTTGTCTTTGCCCACCGGGTCAGGAAATAAAGCGCCCATATCAGGAAGAAAGCCACCGCCGTATGAGCATCGCCAATAAGAGCGTGTTCATTAGCAACTTGATTAAATGCCATGAGCGCCGTAGCCAGTAAGGCCCAGGCGCCTCCAAGCCATAACCGACATAACAAAAATAGCCCGAGTAACGACAGACAGGCTAACAGCGGATTAACCAGCAATGCCGCCGTCGGGCCAAAAGCTTTATAAGGGACCGCCAGTATCGCCGGCAGTCCGGGCGGGAAGGTGGTGAAATACCGGTTGCCACCAGCGTGCAGCCAGTGGGGGCCGATATATTGCACGGATGACTCGGGTTCAAGCCACGTCTTCCCTTCCGTGGCAATCAATCTTGCCTGGGCGAAATATCCCTGGGCATCCGGGGTGGAAATCGCTGGCTGAAAATACCCCATGAGAAAAACGAAGTAGGCTACCAGTAGCATAAAAACAAGGATATCGGGACAATGTTTTTTTAGTTTTTTAACCAGTTCCTCAGGCATATTTCCACTCTATCATGACCGGCAACGGGGAACCTTCTTGAGCCACAATCCATTATCCCAGCCATATGGAGGGCGCAGGCAGTATCGGTCACAAACGAAGTACATCGCCACACCAAGAACCGCCGAGAACGTGACCCATGCCTGGAAACCGGGAGAATTCTCCCACGGGAAAAAGGCATCCAACCCGCCGCCGTAGAACCAGAAAACGGCAAACATCAGCACACCCAGGAACAACCTCTGCCAAACCCGTCCGGATAAACCCGTTGTGCGAATCACCAGGGGAAGGTCATGCCCGAAAACCCGGGAAAGACCGAACCCCACCAGTATCGTACCGGGCACGAGGACGAGCCAGGGAGAAATGTTGAGGCCGGTGACAAAGTTACGGATGTCTCCGGAAAAGAAGACCCGCATTGGGACATAGCTGAAAAGCTCGGCAATGTTTACCACTCCGAACCAGAAAACGAAGAGTCTGGCAGGCCACGGCCACCTGGCCGAACAACCGGAAAGTAAGAATGTGCTCAGCAGGAACAGAAGGGTGTTGGTAACCAGGGCGCTTGAAGCGATCAAAGATACCAGCCACCCTTTGCCATCAGCCATTATTCGCCCGTAGTCCACGTCCTCATCAACATGTAGCAGAGTCCAATCACCATAGTAGATAGCAAAGGGGCTGTCTTTATATCCGGAAATCCAGGCCACTGTGCCGTGAGTCCACTCGTGACAAAGCACCATCACATGCCGCGCCACCAGAAGCAACACGATAGCCAATATGAAATAAGTTATGCCCTTGGTAACACTCATATCGTTCTTTTATCCTCCCAGGTCATTCGATTAATACCTCCGTTGTCCCCTTTACCGCTGGCCTCTAGGCTGAACCGATGAACTGCCGCTCCGCGAACCTGCGGAAATGGTAGCCCTTGATTGCCAGCGCGATGAACGTGGCCAGTAGCTCAAGGCGTCGTAGCAGCACCCATATAAGGAGACGCCAGTAATAACGTCTCTCTTTTTCCCTGACGCCAAGCCGCCAGGTCGAGCGAAGGAAGGCGGCAATCTCCCAAAACCGCACCCTGCCTCCGGGACGGGAGTACGACCGAAACTCTTTCAGAAAACTCAAGACCCGCGCGTAGAAATTCCGTGGCTCGTAGAGGGTCCTCACCATGCACCGGTAGCCATCCATAAGAGCCTCGCGGCCCATTTTGGGAATGATATTCGTGAAGCAGTCAGTGTTGCTGCCGGTAGCGGTCACTTGAAGAATCCGACCTTCCTGCTCAAGACGCCGGTGGAGACGGGTCCCGGGCGGAGCATTGAGCAGACCTACCATGGCGATCGGAATTCCGCTTTGCTGGATGAAATCCGTCTGCTGACGAAAGATGGACGGTGGGTCGGTGTCGAAGCCCACGATAAAGCCGGCCATCGTCTCCAGACCATGACGCTGGATGCTCTTCACCTGCCCCACAAGGTCGCGGTGGAGGTTTTGTGACTTGCCGCATAGCGCCAGGCTCTCCTCGTGAGGCGTCTCAATCCCGAGAAAGACCAGATTGAACCCCGCTTCTGCTAACAGGTCCATCAGTTGCCCGTCATCGGCCAGGTCCATCGAAAGTTGAGTAATGAAGTTGAACGGGAAATGCCTCTCCTTCTGCCAGTTGATTATTACCGGCAGAATCTCAGACTTAACCGCCTTCCGGTTACCGATGAAGTTATCGTCGACGACGAATACAGCTCCACGCCAGCCGGCATGGTACAGAGCATTCAGCTCCGCTACCACTTGCGCTACCGTCTTGGTGCGCGATTGACGACCCTGGACGACGGAGACCTGGCAGAAGTCACAGTTGAAGGGACAGCCGCGGGAGTACTGCATATTCATGACAGAATAGCGGCTCATGTCAATAAGCGACCACCGGGGGAGTGGTGTCAGACGCAGTTCGGGACGAGCATCCGAAGTGTACATCCGCCTGGCACAGCCTCGCGCCAGGTCCTTAAGAAACGACGGCAAACTGCTCTCCGCCTCGTTAAGCACCAGATAATCGACCTCAGGGAATTCCTCGGGGAAAGAGGTAAACAGCCAGCCACCGCCCACGGTCTTCCGTCCCATGGCCCGGCATCGGGCGATGACTTCCTTCGTCGAATCACGCTGGGCGACCATGGCCCCGATGAAAACGTAGTCAGCCCACCGGATATCTTCATCTATGAGACCGGTGACGTTCATGTCCACCAGCTTCAACTCCCAGTCCGCGGGGAGCATCGACGCCACCGTGAGCAACCCGAGCGGCGGCTCATCCGCTTTCCTGGAGACAAATTCGAGCGCGTGCTTCATAGTCCAGAAATCATCAGCGTATTCGGGACATACCAGAAGCGCCTTCAATATTTGTCCTCCGCCTGCGGACTCACTGCGGGAATTCTAAAGGGAACTCCTCTGCTTCAGCACGCCTTTGGCAAATCGAATTGCCTCGGTTATAGCAATGCCTTCGGAACAGACCCCGTCGCATTCGCCGCAAAGGGTACAATCGTCGATTATTTTACGCGTGGTCTCATCGAGCGCCGCGCCATCGAGAATCTGCTGGATTGCCAGCAGGCGATGCATGGGTGAGTAACGCTCGTCTCCCGTTTTTTCATAGCTAGGGCATACATCGAAACAGAGCTTGCAAGCGCCGCAGTGCGCTATATCCTCGCGAATCGATTCACCGGTCACGGTACATCTCCAGATCTAGATTAGTGAGTTACAGTTTCCGTAAATTGTACCACCAGTCAGGTGGCTTAGGCTTGCTGTTTACTTCGCTATTTTTATTAATCGTATCTCCGGTGGTAACATACCTCGATGCTTCGCACTTTGTCTATCCTCGCCACCTCGTTCATGGTCGCCCTGTCCGGCGCTATGATGCCCGGACCTCTGCTGGTGATGACCATCGCCCGCGCCGCTGAAGACGGCTTCTGGACAGCCCCTCTGCTGATGCTGGGCCACGCCATCGCCGAACTGGCAACCGTCATCCTGTTGATCAAAGGCGCCGGTAAATACCTCAAGCGGCCCAGGGTCTTCGGCATTATCGCCGTTCTCGGCGCCGCTTTCCTGCTTTACATGGCCTACGGCACTTTTACCTATGGCGGTGCTGGACCAAGCCTTACCGGCACCGGGACATCTGCCGCTGGCACACGCTTGCCCGACCCGGTTTCCGGCATGGTGCTGAGCCTGACCAACCCCTATTGGACCATGTGGTGGGTGACGATAGGCACCACCTATCTGGCGCTGGCGCAACAGCGCGGCACAACAGGCATAGCGGCCTTCTATTCGGGACACATCCTGGCTGACGTCGGGTGGTATTGCGCGGTAGCGTTCTTGGTCGCCACAGGAAGCCAGTTCCTGACCGGGGAGATTTATCACGACGTCCTGATGGCGCTCAGCTTCGCCCTTGCCGGAATGGGCGTCTACTTCCTCGTCTCAGGCGTACGTTCGCTCCGCAAAAAGACGGCCTAGACCACCTCAATCATCGAGCCTTCACCGGTCTTGGTGACATTGATGCGCACCGGGAACGCGTCCTTAAGGTCTTCCAGATGGGTGATGACAATAATTTTCTTGAACTCGTCCTGAATGGAACGGATGGCATCGACCAGCTTCTCCCGGGCGGAGGTGTCCTGCGTCCCGAAACCCTCATCGATGATGAGGGTCGGCAGTGAGGCGCCGGCGCGGTTGACCAGCAGTTTGGAAAGGGCGATGCGCAGGGCGAGGTTGATGCGGAAGGCCTCGCCCCCGCTGAACATCTCATAGTTGCGGCTCCCGAGCTCGTCGGCAATACGGATATCCAGCGTCTCGATGACCGCGCCTTTCTTCGACCTGGCTTCTTTCTGAGTTTCCAGCTTGAGCGCCATCCGGCCGTCGGTCATCCGTCCCAGAAGACGGTTGGCCTCATCCTCAATTTCCGGTATCGCCTGCTCGATGAGGAGTGCCTGGATACCCT
This sequence comes from Chloroflexota bacterium, assembly GCA_040753815.1. Lineage (GTDB taxonomy): Bacteria > Chloroflexota > Dehalococcoidia > GIF9 > JBFMDU01 > JBFMDU01. The sequence goes on along the minus strand of JBFMDU010000007.1, from coordinate 56,905 downwards.
TCTTACCGAAGGCCTCGGCAAGTTGCTTGAAGACCGAAGCCTCTTCGGCGGCCTCTTTTCTCTGCCGCTCCCTCTCCCATCCCTGCGCTTCAAGCTCAGCATAACGCCGTATTTTCTCCTGCAGGGCGGCCGCGTGGTCTCTTAAGATACGTTCTTCGTCTCCGAGCCTGCGCAGGGCTTCCTCGGCCACCGACAAACGCCCCGGGACTTCGGCCATTGATTCAATTGCATCCTGAAGCGTCTTCTCCAACCCCTCGTCCTCGGCAATGACGCCAGCAAACCTACTCTCGGCTTCAATAGCGCCGGAAAGCAGTGCCTTTTGCTCATCAATGGCATGACCGGCATCAAGCACCTGCTGTCGCAATGCTTCGTACTTGACCAAGCCAGCCAGTTCCTGTCGTACCTGCTCGTGACGGGCGGCACCATAGTCTATCCCGACACGTTCCTGTTCCAACACGCCCAGCCGTTTCTGCTCCTCAATAGCATATTCGCGCCGCGCCAGCCGCTCCTCAGCCGCCTTAAGTTCATCCTTAAGCCGCGACAATTCCTCCTGCGCCTGAGTAATATCGGCATGCTCTTTTTCAAGAGCCGCCGCCTCTTTTTGCTTCCCTAATCGCAATCGGTCAATCTCAACTTTCTTCTGCGCCAACGTCTTCTCCAGCGCTACATACTCTTTACGCTTCTGTGTCAGCGCTTGCTCGGCCGCGACACGGGCGTGCTGCTTGTCTTCCTCCTCAGCCTTCAATTTCGTCCGCAATCTTGCAACGCCCTCGTCACCAAGCATGGTCTCACACAGCGGGCAGTGGGTATCGCCTTGCGCCAGCAGACCGAGTTTCTCCTGCACAGCTTTTAGTTCCCTGTCCAGACGCGTAATCTCAGACTGAAGCGCCGCCATGCCGCCTACGATCTCGCCGAGCCTGTCTTGAGCCGTCCTGACAGCTTCTTCATCCTTCTCCAGTTGCTCTAATTCCAGGTGCTTAGCCGCCAGGGCTTTATCAAGCTCAGGCAAACGGGCAACTTTCCGCTCGGCCTCAGCCACTCGCCGCGAAGCCTCTTCAGCGGCCGCAACCAGCTTGTCCTGCGCCCGCACAATTGCTTTTTCCAGCTCGGATTTGTGCTGGTCCAGAGCATGCACTGCAGTCAGCTTGCGGCTGAGCTCTTCATCAAGCTTGCGGGCCTCGACCAGCCGGGCATAGCCACTCTGAATGGCTTCAGCCTCCGTCACCAGCTTCTCAAGCTGGCCAATCCTCTGACGGCATGCTTCAGCCCTTGATTGCCATTCCTGCCGTTCTCTGCCACTACGGGAAAGCCGCTGTCTTAAGTCGCTCAACTGCCCGCGTTTGGCCTGGAGTAACTCATTATCCTTACGCAAACCGCTAACGGTCTCTTCCTGAGTCTTCATCTGCTTCTGCAGTCCGGCAAGTTGCGGCTCAATCCTGGCTAGTTCAGCCTCATCGGCGGAGCGGCCTTCCATCTGGTGTTCCAATTCAGCCAAGGCGCTGGCAAGCCTCTCCACCTCCATTTCCTTCTCCGTCTCCCGTTCCCGGGCCTGCCCGGCTAGTTCATCATATACCGAAAGCCCCATGATATTGCCGATTACCTCTTTGCGGGAAGACGGTGGTTTTCTGGTGAATTCGTCAGCCTGCCCCTGTTTAAGGAAAGCACTGTTGATAAAGGTCTCGTAGTCCATGCGGAGGAGCCCCTTGATTCTCTCCTCGGTGTCTGTGATAGTATCACCGCTGATAGCTTTGTAACCGCTCTCGCCGGCTATCAACAGGTCAAGCTCGGAACGCCTCGTCTTACCGGAAGCTGTTTTACTCAGCTTCCGGATGACGCGGTACCGTTGTTCCCCAACGGCGAAATCGAACTCAACTGACATGTCTGATTGGCCGATATGTATCAGCTCATCATCATGGTCGGCTCGTGATTTACCCCAGAGCGCCCAGGTGACGGCGTCGAAGATAGCCGATTTGCCGTGACCGTTGTCGCCGGTCAGGCAGGCCACATGGATGCCTTCAAAGGACAGCGGCGGCACGTTGTCCCGGTAAGGCATGAAGTTTTTGAGCGTGAGCCTCAGAGGTATCATCCTAAGCTCCAGGTTTCAAGGAAATGATAACACACCGGAGAGGCAGCCCGATGCTGAATCAGGGCAACCTACCTGCAAAAATCAGGGAGTGTTCTTGCTTCTGAACCGCCGCCACTTGCCAAGTATGAACAACCCGGGAAACAACGCCCGCACCACCGCCTCCACTATGAAAACGCCACAGGAAGCCCCGATGATAAGGCCCCATTCAAACCAGCCAATTGGCGCGGTGTGGAAAGCCTGCTGAAGGAACGGCACATAGATGACGATAAGCTGGAGAACAAGGGCGCCGATAAGTGCCAGAATCAGCCAGCGGTTACGGAAAAGACCAAGCTTAAAGACGCTGTACTCATCGGAGCGGGCAGGAAAGACAATGAGCCACTGGACCACAACCATGGTGCAGAAGGCGATGGTGCGCGCCTCTGGCAGACTGAGCACGCCATCTGCCCAGTTGAAAAGCAGAAAGACCGGCAGGCTCATAAGAAAGGCCACGAAGACAGTGCGGATAAGCAGACCCGGGAAGACGAGGTTGACCCGCGGGTCACGCGGCGGCTTGCTCAATTCATCGCCTATTTTTGGTTCCAGACCGAGAGGGATAGCTACTATGGTGCCGGTAACAAGGTTGACCCAGATAATCTGGATGGGCGTCAACGGCGCCTTACCAGAGGTGATAACCGCGAAGATAAGGGCAAGCAGGGAGCCAAGACCGGTGCTTAGCAGAAAAAAGAGGATGTTCCGCAACCGGTTGAAGATGGCGCGACCCTCTTCGACCGCGGCCACGACCGAGGCGAAGTTATCATCAGCCAGCACCATGTTCGAAGCTTCTTTAGCCACATCGGTACCCATCAGTCCCATAGCGATACCGATGTCGGCGGCTTTAAGGGCCGGAGCGTCATTCACGCCATCCCCGGTCATGGCGACGACCTCACCGAGCCGCTTGAAGGCTTTAACAATGCGCAGTTTGTGGAGCGGCTCGATCCGGGCAAAGACCGAGGCGTGGGCGGCTTGGGCGGCTAGCTCATCGTCGCTCATTGCCTGAAGCTCTTGCCCGGTGATAGCCCGGCCGGGAGGAAGCTCAAGCTGGTGGGCTACCGACTCGGCAGTAACCTTATTATCGCCGGTTATCATGACAACCTTTACACCGGCCTGCTTACAGAGCTTGACCGCCGCTTTAGCATCCTCACGCGGTGGGTCGGTCATACCTGCTAGGCCGGCAAACACCAGCCTGCCCCGGAAATCATTCTCGTGCAGTTCTTCCACTTCTGCCGGAAGCTCGGCGTAGGCCAGAGCAATCACCCGCATTGCCTGGCCCGCCATCGCAGTATTGGCCTCAAGCACCGCCTGCCGGCCGGCTTCAGTCAGCGGTACTGTCAAACTACCCCTGCGAATCGCCCCGCTCATCCCCAGCACCCGCTCCGGTGAGCCTTTAACATAGACTACCTTACCGCCGTCGCGCGGGTGGAGAGTAGCCATGTACTGTTTTTCACTCTGGAATGGCACTTCGTCAAGGCGCGGCGAATGAAGCTCCAGACGCTCCTTGATAAGACCGGCCTTAGCCGCCGCCACTACCAGCGCTCCTTCGGTGGGGTCGCCCAGAATACTACAGCACTCCTTATCGCCGGTCAGCAGGGCATCGTTGCACAACATCCCAAGCTTAAGGACGAGGGACAGAGCCTCATCTTCTGCAACTTTAATTTCCATGCCATCCTGCCTGAACTCTCCATGGGGCAGATAGCCTTCACCGGTCACATCAATCCAGCGGTCGTCCATCCAGAACCGCTTGACCGTCATCTGATTAAGGGTGAGAGTGCCTGTTTTATCGGAACAGATAACGGTGGCCGAGCCGAGCGTTTCGACCGCCACAAGCTGGCGGATTATCGCGTGCCGCCGGGCCATGAGCCGCATACCAACCGCCAGGACTACGGTCATTGTAGCCGGCAGGCCCTCAGGGATCGCCGAGACCGCAGCCGCCACCGCTATCAGGAACACTTCAAGCCAGTCAAGCCCCCGCAGAAATCCTACAGCAACCAGTATGGCACAGGCGGCGCCGGTAATGATGATGATGTATCTCCCGAGGTTGTTGATACTCCTCTGGAGAGGCGTTGGCTCGGGCTTGACCTCCTGCATAGCGCCGGCGATCCGCCCGATTTCGCTGCTCATGCCGATGCTGACAATGACGCCGGTCGTGCGGCCGTAGGTAACTATCGTACCCATGAAGACCATATCCTTGCGGTCAGCCACCGCCAGTTCGCCTGTTAGCGTATCGGTATGTTTGTCAACAGGCATTGACTCGCCGGTTAGCAGAGACTCGTTCACCTTCAAATTAGACGCTTCGATGATAAGCGCATCGGCAGGGACCCTGTCTCCGGCTTCGAGAAGAATGATATCGCCCGGGACAAGCCCTCGGGCGTCAATAGACACTGCCTGCCCGGCACGGCGTACCTTGGCTCTCGGAGCCGCCAATCGCAGGAGAGCGTCCATCGCCCTTTCAGCGCGGGACTCCTGAATAAACCCGATGACGGCCATAATCAGGAGTGTAATTAAAACGACGACCGCATCGGTATATTTGCTGATGACCACATTGACGGCGGAGGCCGCCACCAGTACATAGACCAGCGGGCTCAGGAACTGGCGCAGGAATACCAGAATGGGGGGCTTTTTCCTCCTGCCCTTAAGCTCGTTCGCGCCATAGCGGGACAACCTGGCACTGACTTCTTGCTCGGTCAGACCGGAGATGTTTGATGACAGGGTCTCAAAGGCCTGCTCCGGCGACAACTGGTACCAGGGTATCTGATTGCTCAATGCCGCCCCCTCAAAACTCTCCGTAACGACTAACAGCACAAAGTTAGCGTTTGATTATATACCAGACAAACAATACTCCGCTTAACCGTTTGACGACGGCATGGGTCGGCAATATAGAATATCGCTAAAGGTGCGCCGTTATGTTTGAAGCCCTTACTCAGAAGCTGACCGATGTCTTCCGCCGCCTCAGCGGTAAAGGCAAGCTCAGCGAAAAAGACATCGACGAGGCCCTGCGGGAAGTCCGCCTGGCCCTCCTTGAAGCTGACGTCAATTTCAAGGTAGTCAAAGACTTCCTGGCCAAAGTCCGCGAGCGCTCTATCGGCGCCGAGGTACTGGAGAGTCTTACCCCGGCCCAGCAAATAATAAAAATCGTTGCCGAAGAGCTAACATCTACACTGGGCAAGGAGGCAAGCCGGTTGGTCCCGGCGCCACAGTCACCCTCGGTCATTATGCTGGTCGGCCTCCAGGGCTCGGGCAAGACTACCACCGCCGCCAAACTCGGATACCATCTCAAGCACTCGGGCCAGGTGCCTCTTCTGGTCGCCGCTGATACCCGGCGTCCCGCCGCCATCGAACAACTCACCATCCTCGGCAAACAGCTCAATCTGCCGGTCTACAGCGAAGACCCGAAGAATCCGCCGCCGGATATCTGCGCCCGCGCCCTCAAGCACGCCCGAGACACAGGCACCTCCTGGGTCATCATCGATACCCAGGGCCGCCTCCACATCGATGAAGACTTGATGAAGGAGCTTGCTGAAGTTAAAGCGAAGGTTAATCCTTCGGAAGTTATCCTGGTGGTTGACGCCATGACCGGCCAGGATGCGGTACGCGTCGCCGACGAGTTCAACAAAAGGGTAGCGCTCACCGGCCTCATCCTGACCAAGATGGATGGCGACGCCCGTGGCGGCGCGGCATTATCAGTCAAGTCGGTTACCGGCGTGCCAATCAAGTTCACCGGCGTCGGGGAAAAAGCCGATGCCCTGGAGCCTTTCTATCCCGACCGGCTGGCTTCGCGCATCCTCGGCATGGGCGATATGCTGACCCTGATTGAAAAGGCCCAGAAGACTTTTGACGAGCAGAAGGTCAAAGAGCTTGAGAAAAAGATGAAGACCTCCGGCGGCTTTGACCTGGAGGATCTGCTCTGGCAGTTTAAAGAAGTCAAAAAGATGGGCTCGCTGGCCCAGATTGCCGAGATGATGCCCGGGATGGGGAAATTCGCCTCTCAAATCGACGGCGAGGCCGGTGAGAAAATGCTCAAGCGGTTCGAGGCCATTATCCAGTCGATGACGCCCGAGGAGCGCCGCAACCCGTCAATCATCGGCGGTTCCCGCCGGAAACGCATTGCCAGAGGCTCCGGCGCTACCACCGCCGACGTCAACCAGGTCCTCAACCAGTACCAGCAGGTCCAGAAGCTGACTAAATTCGCCGCCAAAGGCAAACTGCCCAAGAACCTGGCCAGGATGTTCGGGGGATAGGTCTCTTACGCCCAGCCCTTGCGCTCAATCGGGCCGTAAATAAAGATGGTCTGCAACTCACGCATCAGCCCGGGATTGTTAGAGAGTTGCGCCAGAATGTCCCGGCTTGAGTAGAAGCCTCGGCGCATAATCTCCCAATAGAGCATGAAAGCTTCGAAGGAGATATCGGCCTTAATGTAACCCTCGCGCCGTCCCTCCTCGTAGAACTGTGCCATAAGCGGTCGGGATTTCTGCCACAGGGACTCGACCCATGCCTGCATCTCCGGGTCCTGCTTGAGGGCGGTCTGGGTCAACTCGCCGCCGAATAATTCGAGTATCTGCGACTTCTGGAACATTATCTGGTCAAGCCGCTCAAGGAACGGCTTGCCGCTTGAGGCAATAGTCTGATAACGAGTTATGCCTTCGTCAAAGACGGACTTAACTACCTCGCGCACCAGCCCCTCCTTACTGCCGAAATAGTTGTAAATGGTCACCGGCGACACCCCGGCCCGGCTGGCAATCTCATTAATCGTCACCTTGCGGAAACCATGCGTTTTGAATAGCTCTAGCGCCGCCCGCCGGATACTATCTCTCTTCATCTCGGAACGCCGCCGAAAACCGTCCACCCGTCCTCCTGAATGAAATTTATGAACTAATTATATACAAAACTATTGACAAAAGTCAAGGGTATGCCTATAATCTGTAATACTTAGACTGAAAGATTTCATTTTTTAACAGATACGGAGGCCGGGAATGAAGCGTTTCCTGAGTATTATCGCACTCATAGCTGTAACTACAGTTGTCCTAAGCGCAACTGCCTGCTCAACCCAGAGTGCTCCCCCCACTGCCACACCGACAGCCAGCACCACTTCCCAACAGCCCATAGTAGTGAAGGCTGACGGCCACCTGCGGCTGAAAACACAGCAGTGGCTGTATTTTGATACTGCTGGCACCATTAAAGAAGTCATGGTCGAAAAGGGGGACAGGGTACGGTCCGGCCAGGTGCTGGCGCGCCTCGACGACACCGACCTGCGCGCCGCGGTCTCACAGGCGGAAAACGCGCTCCGCCAGCAGGAGCTTGTCTTGAGTCAGGCGGAGAACGCCGCAAAGTCGGCCAGGCTGGACTTTGAGAGGGCTACCCAGCGGTTAAATGAAGCGGTCCCTACCAGCAGTGATATTGTTTACACCTGGTACACCGATATCCCGACGATCAGGGACAACGTCTCTCAGGCGCAGGCCAAACTTGCTGAGGCGCTGTCCGCTATCGGGACGGGTAAGACAGGCGATATCGCCAGTCAGTTGGAGAACATCAAATCTCTGCTGGCTTCTGCCTACAACGCGTCGTTGACATCGGAGTTCGTCCCATTGAGCAAGCAAGTGTCAGCAACGCAGACTACCTCGACCCTCCGCCATCTCCAGTACGAGCTCGATAAAGCGAAACTGGCAACAACTCAGACCGACCTCGCTGTTGACCAAAGCCGCGCCGCGCTGGAAGCCGCCCGGCTCAACGTTCAACAAGCCCGGCGTGAACTGGACCGCGCTACCCTGACAGCACCGTTCGAAGCAGTGGTAGCTGATGTTCCGGCCCGCATCGGCGACCGGCTCGGCCCGGCAACCTATACTAGTACACCCATAATACGCCTCGCCGACACTTCAGTCATCGAGATGGAAGGCTACCTGGATGAACTCGACCGGCCCAGGGTCGCCGCAGGCGCCGCGGCCACGATCACCGTCGACGCTCTCCCCGGCGTACCGGTCAAGGGGACCCTCAGCTACCTGTCGCCGGTGGCCCGCATCCAGTCCGGAGTGGTGTCTTATGCCTTCACCATCAGCCTGTCAAAACCTTACCCGTCTGAACTGGCCGACGGAATGTCGGCTACCGCCGCTCTGACGGCCAGTTCCAGTGCTGGCGCGAAGTAGCTGGCATCGCGGAGAAATGTAGCCATGCCGACAACAAAGACTGACTTCAATCTTCAACCTCCGGCTACTGACATCAGCATACGGCTGGTGGATGTCTCCCGGATTTACCGTATGGGACAGGTGCAGGTGACCGCGCTTGACCGTGTTACCCTGGACATTGCCGCCGGCGAGTTCATCGTCCTGCTCGGCCCCAGCGGTTCCGGCAAGACCACGCTCCTCAACCTCGTCGGTGGTCTGGATAATCCCACCTCAGGCCAGGTAATCGTCAACGGCCTGCGGCTGGATACCATGAAAGAGCGCGAGCTCACTGACTACCGCCGCCGGCAGGTCGGCTTCATTTTCCAGTTCTTTAATCTCATCCCGACGCTGACCGCCCGGGAGAACGTGGAACTGGCCGCCGCCCTGGTGCACAACGGCACCCGTTCCGAGGAGCTTCTTCACGAGGTCGGCCTCGGGGAGCGGGTGAGGCACTTCCCCAGCGAGCTTTCCGGCGGTGAAAACCAGCGTGTGGCCATTGCCCGCGCCCTGGCCACCGACCCCCCGGTACTCCTCTGCGACGAACCCACCGGCAGTCTGGACTACCAGACCGGCAAGCGGATTTTCCGCCTGCTCCGCGACCTGAGCGCCTCCAAACATAAGACCGTTATCGTAGTCACCCACAACTCGGCTATCGGCGCTATCGCCCACCGGGTAATAAGACTGCGCGACGGGCGCGTTACCGGCGTCACGCGGAACGAGCCGCCGCTCGACCCTGAGGAGTTATCGTGGTAGGCAACGGCGGGCTTCAGCGCAAGCTCTTCCGCGACCTCAAGGCCAGTAAGTTCCAGTTCGGGGCCGTGGTCATTGTCATTGCCCTCGGCATCGCCACCTTCGTCGGCCCGTTTGGGGCCTACCTCAACCTTGACCAGGCCCTGGAAAGCTATTTTCAGCGCTTCGACATGGCTGACTTCTGGCTCTCGGTGGACCATTTGAACGAACGGGCGGTGCGGCAGATGGGCGATATCCCCGGCGTTACCGCCCAGGGGAGAGTCCTGGCCGATGTGGTTATCGAAATGGGCGGCTCCGGCGGCGAGCGCATCACCGGGCGTGTGGCCGGTCTGCCTCCTCAGGGACACCCGCAGGTGAACAACATCGAAATCGTCCGGGGCGCTTACTTCAGCGATAACTGGTCGCGTGAAATACTGGTTGAGGAACGCTTTGCGAAATTCCATGAACTGAAGCCGGGCGACTGGCTGACCATCCGCGTCGGGAATACCACCGCCCGATACCGCATTGCCGGTATCGCTACCGGACCGGAATTCATGTACCCGATTAAGAGCGCCCAGGAGCTCATCACCACACCGCGCACCTTTGGCATCCTTTTCATGCCGCAACCGTCGCTGGCCGCCCTCTTTAACATGGAAGGGCTGGTCAACGATGTCAATATCCTGGCTGATGCCGGCACCGATAAGCAGAATGTAGTTGATGCCCTGAGACCGATTCTGCTGTCCAACGGGATTGCGCGAATGACCGAGAGGAACGACCCCGAGGCTATGACTTCCCGGAAGACAGACGTCCTGGAAGGCACCCGGGTGGCCTATCTCACCCGCCGCAGTGACCAGATAACCTACAAGCTGGTACGTCAGGACCTGGATGGCTTCCAGCAGATGGCCTTCCAGTTCCCCATGCTGTTTCTGGTGATTGCCAGTCTCACCACCTACATCCTGATGGGGCGGCTTATCCAGGCCCAGCGCGTCCAGATAGGGCTTATGCGCGGCCTCGGGTACAGCAAGGGCGCTATTCTCAGGCACTACCTCGGGTTCGCCCTGATAGTCGGCGCCGCCGGCGCCCTGCTCGGCGTGGGGCTGGGGGCGCTTCTCGGCTATTACTTTTCGGAATATTATGCCAGTGAGCTGAACCTGCCCCTCGCCCATTACTCTCTTCATTGGCCCGTGATGGCGACCGGTATCGGCATCGGTATCATTGTGCCTGTCCTGGCCGGGATATTGCCGGGCTGGGGAGCGGCCAGGCTGAACCCGGCGCTCGCTATGCGTCCCACGCCGCCAGCGGCGGGACGGCGGTCGCCGCTCGAGGTAGTTTTACCTTTCCTCTCGAAGCTCCCTTACATCCTGCGCCTGCCCCTGCGCAACGTCTCACGAAAGGCCCGCCACAGCCTGGGCATGGCCTTTGGCGTCGCCGCCGCAGTATCCCTTATCCTTATCTCGATGTCCTTCGTTGACGCCTTTGAAAAAGCTCTGGACACTCAGTTCAATGTGACCCAGCGGTACGATGCCGTCGTCCACTTTGAAGGGCGCGGCGCTGCGGCCACCGCCGGATACCTGTCCAACCTCGATGGCGTTAGAAAGGCCGAGCCGGTCCTCGAAGTCGCTTACCGGATACGGTATGGAGATAAGAGCGCCGATACCAGCATCATGGGGTTGCCGGCCGGGGCATCACTCTACAACCCGGTAACCACCGGCGGTGAGTCGCTCGTTATCCCGCATGACGGCATCCTGCTCCCCAGCACCGTAAAAGCCAGGCTGGGGGACCAGCCGGATGTCCTCCGGCTTGAGCCGCTGGTGGGCACGGTGGGCGATACTGAGGTCAACTTCGGCGGGTACGTCGAGTCGCTGATGAGCAGCCGCGCCTTCATGAGGCTGGAGGATGTGCAAAGGCTGGTGAACGCGCCCGGGACCGCCACCGGAGTGCTGGTAGCCTTCAACGGCTCGCCGACGCCGGAACTGCTAAAAAGAATCTACGATACGCCCGGGGTCTCATCGGTGGAGCTTATCGCCGACACGCGCAGCTATATTGACGACCAGATGGGCTTCATGTGGGCCTTCATCGGCGTGATGCTGGCCATGGGGGCCTGCCTCGGAGGCGCTATTATCTTCAACACCGCCACCGTCAACGTCCTCCAGCGTACCCGTGAAATCGCCGTGATGCGTGTTATCGGCATGCGCGCCCGCTGGATTGCCGCTGTGCTGACCATTGAGAACCTCGCCGCCGCCTGTCTGGGTATTATCGTGGGCATCCCCTGGGGCTACTGGGTAGCCGACTACTTTTTCAGCACCATGTCCACCTCTGAGGATGTGGGCGGCTTCACTCTGTCCGTTTTCCCGCGGACCTATATTATTGCGGTGCTCTCCGCCGTGGCCATCATGCTCCTGTCGCAAATTCCGGCTATCCGGCAGGTCCAGCGTCTGAGCTTATCTACGGCGCTTAAGGACTGGTACGAATAGCGACAAGGTGCTTGAAGATAACCACCGGAACTAAGATATATCGATATATCTAGCTAGGAAAATAACCGGTCATATAATTACATCACCATCGGGAAAGCAAGTGCGCTCAGAAATCATGCCCCAATCTTTTTAAGCAATTCTGCCTTCTTCTGCTCGAACTCCTGCTCGGTTAGGATGCCTTCTTCTTTAAGCTGCGCTAGTCTTCGTATTTGCTCAGAGACATCGGGGCTTTGAGTTGAAGTTGATGCAGATGGTGATAAGGTAGCTCGTTTTTCTCTTATTGTTCGCAAGAGGGAATCCAAGCCTTTTCTCGAACCCGTAAGCTTTAATGGATTATGAACTCCGACCACATGGACTTCAACCCATTCTGGTCTATGAAGCATAAAGACTACAAAAAGAATTAACCCAAGGCCAATAGATGGGCCTCCAAGTGACCTAAATGTACCTGCTGGCACTAAGAAAACTGTACCCAGCAAAATAAAAACTATACCGAAGGCAAACACCATCCAGTGACGTTTCGATTCATGGGCAACACTAGAAATATGGTTATAATGGTAGTCTTGGATGCGTCTCCCCACTTGCGTAATTAGCCTTGTGTTAGTCGAATATACGATACACGTATCCAAATCGAAAATTGACTCTACTTTTTCGTCTTGAGCAAGTATTCCGGAAACTTGTTTCGGAAGTTTTTCAGTAACCATGGTACACCACCCCATTATTATACTCCGGTTCTTCAGTTCCAACCTGACGATTCTTACCGATTCAAAGAGACTGCTGTATATAACCGCTCTCCCCAAACGCCCTATTCCAGGTAGTCCTTCAGCTTCCGTGACCGGCTGGGGTGACGGAGCTTTCTCAAAGCCTTGGCTTCAATCTGACGGATGCGCTCGCGGGTGACGCCGAAGTCCTTGCCCACCTCTTCAAGCGTCCGCGCCCGGCCATCCTCCAGACCGAACCTCAGCCGCAGGACCTTCCGCTCGCGGTCGTTAAGCTCGCCGAGGACTTTATCAAGCTGTTCTTTAAGTAACTGTCTTGAAGCGGCATCAGCCGGCGCCAGGGTGCTCCGGTCTTCGATGAAGTCGCCGAGATGGCTGTCTTCCTCCTCGCCCACCGGCGTTTCCAGCGATATCGGGCCCTGGGACAGCTTCTTGATTTCGCGCACCTTCTCCGGAGTGATTTCCATGCCCTTGCCAACTTCATCGTAGGTCGGCTCGCGGCCATATTCCTGAGCTAACCGGCGGTTGACCCGGAGCAGGCGGTTGATGGTTTCAACCATGTGTACCGGTATTCTGATGGTACGTGCCTGGTCGGCGATGGCGCGGGTGATGGCCTGCCGTATCCACCAAGTAGCATAAGTGCTGAACTTAAATCCCCGCCGGTACTCGAACTTCTCCACGGCGCGGATAAGGCCGATGTTGCCCTCCTGAATAAGGTCCAGAAGCGGCATACCATGGCCGATATACTTCTTGGCGACGCTGACCACGAGGCGCAGATTAGCCTCGGTCAGGTGTTTCTCCGCCCGGCTGGCGTCCCTCTTCACATACTCGTAATATATACGTATATCACGCTGGAGTTGTTCAAGTTCCTTCTGAAATGCCGGGCTCTCGACGAGACTCCTCAGCCTCTCCCAGGTAATCCCCTTCTCAACGGTTTTACCCACCTTCGGTGCCTTGACCGCCTTTGCAGGCTTCGACGTCTTCTTAGCCTTTGCCACAGCCGCTTGTTCAGCCTTAGCCTCCAGTTGTTTCTTCTTAAAATAGCCCAGAAGGGCCGGCGGCAGAAGGCGCAGTTGAACCGAGAGCTTAATGACGTCCCGCTCAATCTCTGGCGGAGTCTTGTTTAGCTCGTCAGCCAGACGCTTGATGAGTCCTTCATCCAATTCACCACCGATTATCCGGTGAAGGGTCCGGGTCACCTGCTTCAGCCCCTTTAGCCTGGCCTTTGCCTCCTCCTCTTCCACGCTGGCGGCAACAACGTCTACGAAATCGGTAGTTTCAGGTAGTTTCAATTCCTTTATCAACGTCTTGCCCAGTGGAGTCAGTCCGACGATTCCCCTGAGCAGAAAATTGGTGATTTCGATTGCCGACGGTGGGTTGTTGAGTTCGGGGAAACCCTCGCGCTCGATGTATTCCAGGTATCGCCCTTTTTCGATACGGCTGGCGAGGTTTTTTTCTCTCTGAGCCGTCAATAGGCCTACTTTCCCAATCTCGTGGAGATACATGCGCACCGGGTCATCAATACCCACCTGCGCCTGCTCCAGGGCAAGCTCGATCTCGGCATCGGTAAGGAGCTTTTCCTCAGGTTCATGCATCCACTCCTCACCAGGGAGAACCTCGCCCCAGATCTCGGGTATCTTGCCAAGCTCCTCTTCCCCTTCTTTAGCCCCCCCAAGTACCCCGGGAATCTCCGGTGCGAGCTCAGGCCCTATCACCCGCCCCACTTCTTCTTCCTTAACGACTAACAGCTTACCTTCTACTTCAGGCTTCTCCGGTTTCTTGCCGGCTACGGCGGCTGTCGGTACCTTAGTTCCCGCCTTCTTCACTTCCGGAGCTGACTTTGCCTGAGGTTTCTTAGCTTCAGGAGGCCGGGCTTCTGCCACCTTCGCCTTCGCGGCAGGTTTGGCTGGCGCTGGTTTCACCCTCACCGGCTCAATCTTCTTCCCCTTGGTCTCAGCCTTAACCTCGGGCTTCTTGAGCTTCACCGCTGGTTTAGCCGCCTTGACCGTCTTGGCAACTTTCACCCCGGGCTTCACAACCACGGGTTTCGCTTTTACAACTGCTTTGGCCAGTGGCTTCATAGTTTTGGTCGCCTGGGCTTTAGCTACACTGATTTGCTTGCCAGCCTTAACTTCAGGTTTCTTGGGCTTCGCCATTGTTGGTTTAGCCACAGCGACCTTCCTTGCGGCCTTGGCCACAGCCTTTACAACCACAGGTTTTGCCTTAGTGACCGCTTTAACCTGCTGCTTCGCAGCCTTGGTGGGCTTAATTGGACTCATGATAACTTTCTCCTTGCATAACGCTGTTGGCGTCTCTGCTCGTAAACACCTTTAATCTGCGTGCCAGTCTCAATTCCTTGCTCTTCATGCTTTGCCAGCGCCGCCTTGTGGCCACCGGTTTCAGCTTCTTGAACCAGGAGCTCCCGCCTCTTTCTCTCCAGACCTCTCAGCCACTTCTCCCTGAGACGTAAGACGCAGGAACTGAGACTCTGCCGCCTCTCATTTTCCTTTTCACCGAGCAAAGCTGGGGGGGGCTTACCAGCCAGATTATCGTAGTACTCCTTGAGATAAGCATCCAGGCCTTCCCCAACTTCTACTGGATCAGCGGTGTCTTTCCACCTGAGATAAAGCTCACGGCTCTCGCTGGACTCGAAATACTCCGGTAAGAGTTCCTCCGTATACGGCTTGAGGTCGGGGTAGTGGACCAGCAAGGTCAGGCAATATTCTTCGATAGGGTCGTGTGACGGCAGGCTGGAGGCAGACACAACGCTAGCACTATGGTCAAGCGGCCTGTACCTGACCGGCTGAAGACGTCTTAGCGCCCCCCAGAGAGCCTTCTCATCGGTCTGGAGAACCCTTGACAGCTTCTGCATGTAGTGAGCCTGACGCACCGGGTCTTTGACATCGCTGATAATCGGCAGAAGACGGTCGGCGGCGGCTGACTTCTCTCTGGCCTTACTCAGGTCGGTTCTGGCCGCTACCGCATCGATGGCATAGTCAAGGATCGGCGGTGCTTTAGCAACAAGCTCCCGCCACTTTCCCCTGTCCTCCATAATGACTTCATCCGGGTCGCGCCCCGACGGCAACACCACAACACGCACCTCGGCATCGAGCGTGTTTTCGTACCTGACCATGCCGGACCAGGTCGGCACCGGCGTCACGTCGGTGGCCATAGCGCCTTCGGCGGCGACACGCAGAGTCGCCTCCTCACCGGCGGCATCGGCATCAAGCGCCAGCGCCAGGTTCCGGGTCAGCCTCTTCAAAATCGCTATCTGACGGTCAGTAAGCGCAATGCCCATAGAGGCTACCACATTGGTCTCCCCATACTGGTGGGCCATGATGACGTCCATATAACCTTCGACGATTACCGCCAGGCCTCTCTCCCGTATCGCTGACTTCGCCCGATCGATGCCGTAAAGGGTGCTGGATTTATCAAAGACCGCCGTCTGCGGTGAATTGATGTACTTAGGCAATGAATCATCGAGCGCCCTCGCCCCGAGTCCGGTTACCCGCCCCTGGAAGTCACGGATGGGGAACATAAGACGGTTGCGGAACCGGTCGTAGCTACCGCCGGTCTCACGGGCGACCAGCAAGCCCGCCGCCAGTAGTTCTTTCTCGATATATCCTTTTTCCATCAGGTACTGTTTCAGGATTTCCCAACCATCCGGACTGTAGCCAAGCTGGAAGCTCTTGACCGTATCTGCGGTCAGGCCGCGTTTCTCAATGTAAGCCCTGGCCGTCGCGGCCGCCGGCGTGGTGAGAAGTAAATGGTGATAATACTGGGCCACAGCTTCATTAAGCTGATGAAGCCGTTCCCTCTCTCGACCTTCGGTCTCCTGCTTCACCCCTTTCGGCACCAGTGGCACGCCGGCTTTCTCCGCCAGAATACGGAGCGCCTCGGCGAAGTCGACGTTCTCCTTCTTCATAACGAAGGAGAAGATGTCGCCGCCGGTATTGCAGGCGCCGAAACAATGCCAGCTCTGCCGCTCCGGGAAGATGTAGAATGAAGGCTGTTTCTCTGTATGAAACGGGCAACTCGCCTTAAAGTTACGCCCCGCCTTCTGGAGATTGATGTAAGACGAGACTACCTGGACAATGTCCAGCCTTTCCTTTACGTCGTCAATAACAGTCATTGCTTCGCAAGTTCCAAATCACAAGTACCAAATTCCAGACCATCCAAACTCTGCTATCCCGACCGGCGGATGCGCCGTGCCATACTTAATGCGTACTGGTCGGTCATGCCGGCTACGTAGTCAACGACCTGCCTTTCGACAGCGTCACCGGTCCGCGCCAATTCAGCCGGAAGTTCAGACTCATGCCTGCAGAAGTAATCATACAACAGGCGCACGACGCGCCTCGCCTGCCTACCCTCCCTGGTATTAGCCGTTTGATGATAGACGCGCTCAAACAGGAAGTCTCGTAATACGTTAGTAACCTCCAACACCCGGGCACTCATCCTGATGGCCGGTCTGCCCAGACCTCCGGATCCGGTTACCGCCCATGAGCTGGCCACAACATCCGAAACCATAGTATCGATGCGTGCCGAGTTGCTCCTTCCCAGCACCTCTGGTACTATCGTCGGCAGGTCCGCATCCATAATCAAACCCGCCCTGATAGCATCAGCGATATCATGATTGACATAAGCCACAATGTCCGCCAGTTTGCATGCTTCCCCCTCGATTGTACCCACTTCCCCCCAGCCTTCCCCTAAAATGCTCGACTGGCCTTTGGAGTGATTAAGGATGCCGTCTCGCACCTCCCAGGTCAGGTTAAGGCCGCGTCCTTCATTTTCAAGCACGTCGACCACTCTAAGACTCTGCTCATAGTGCTTGAACCCGCCGGGATAAAGCTGGTCAAGGACCTCCTCGCCGATATGGCCGAACGGTGTATGCCCGAGGTCGTGCCCCAGCGCAATCGCCTCGGTAAGGTCTTCATTAAGGTTCAACGCCCGCGATATCGTCCGGGCTATCTGGGCTACTTCTAATACGTGTGTCAGGCGGGTGACGTAATGGTCGCCTGCCGGAGCGATGAAAACCTGGGTCTTGTGCTTGAGCCGCCGGAAGGCTTTACAGTGAATGATGCGGTCACGGTCGCGCTGGAAATCGGTGCGGAGCGGGCTCGGCGTCTCCGGCCTCATCCGCCCCCGGCTTTGAGCGCTCCTCGCCGCATGGGGCGAAAGCTCAGCCTCCTTCGCCTCAAGCCTCTGCCTGATACCAAAACTATCAATCATAATGGGGGCCTTAGCGGGGAAACCTATCCGCAACCGCTCTCGAACAGTGCGGCGCGGAAGGTGACAGCGCCAGCGCGGCGGCTAGCCGCCAGCCTTTCCCGAGTTGCCGGCTGTACGAGCCTCGAGGTCAGCTACCAGGTCGCGGGTCTGGTCAATCATGTCCGGGCTGACAGATACAGAAGTGATGCCCCACTGGACAAGTTTCTCGGTCAGCTCGGGATAGACCGAAGGCGCCTGGCCGCAAATGGAGCACGTCTTGCCACGCTGGACGCAGGTCTTAATAACCTTCTCCAAAGCCATCATCACCGCCTCGTCACGCTCGTCAAAATCGGCCGCAAGCTTGTCGTTATCACGGTCAATACCAAGGATTAGCTGGGTCAGGTCGTTTGAGCCAATGGAGATACCATCGATGCCTACATCCAAGAATTTATCGATAAGAAAGACATTCGAAGGCACTTCGCACATCATCCACAGCTTGAAAGTTGGCCCCTGCTTGAGGCCCATCTCCTCAACCAGATGCTTAACGTCAGCCATCTGCTTGACGGTACGCACGAATGGAATCATGACCCACAGGTTATCGTACTTTTCGCGCACCCTCTTGATGGCGTCCACTTCGAGCCTAAGAACGTCCGCCTCGGCGATATACCGTGAGCAACCGCGATAGCCGAGCATCGGGTTCTCCTCCTCACCCTCATACTGGTCGCCGCCCCGCAAATGACGGTACTCGTTTGTCTTAAAGTCCGTGGTCCGGTAAACAACCGGCCGAGGGGTGAAAGCTTCAGCGAACTGCTCCAGCCCTCTGGCCAGCAGTTCAGTGAACTCGTATCCCTTGTTCTGGGCAAGGAGATGACGCGGGTGCACATTAATACGGGCAATAATAAACTCAGCCCGGAGGAGCCCTACACCGTCAACGTCGCGCTCGGCAACTGCCCTGGCCATCTCCGGTTCGGCTAAATTAACGTAAATGCGGGTCTTCGTCTTCACCTCGCCCCGCTTCCGGGCCACGGCCGTGGCCACCTGTATCCTGTGAATCCCCTCATGAACCCGGCCGCGGAAGCCGTCCACAGTAATACCTTGTTCTTCCTTCAGCGTCTTGGTGGCCTTATCAGTACCCACCACACACGGTATGCCGAGCTCGCGGCTGACAATCGCCGCATGGCAGGTGCGGCCGCCGCGGTCAGTAACGATAGCCGCGGCGCGCTTCATGGCTGGCACATAGTCCGGTGTGGTCATCTCCGCCACCAGCACGTCGCCTTTCTGCACTTTGTCGCAATCATCGGGTGAGGGGATAATCCTTACCGGCCCAGCACCGATGCCTGGACTGGCCGCTGAACCGGTGAGGATGACTAGCGACTTGACTTCAGGATGTACCACTACCTTCCGTACCGTTTCGATGGTGGTCACCGGACGCGACTGCACAATGAAGATGTCGTCTTTCTCCTTGGCCCACTCGATGTCCTGCGGGAAGTTATAATGCTCCTCAATCAGTTTGCCAAAATAGGCCACTCGTTTAATCAGGTCGTCGGAGAGCTTCTGAATTCCTTGCTTTTCCGGGGATACCGGCATCTTAACATTCAACTCCGGTCCTTTACTGTTGCGGACAAGCATCCAGTCCTGCTTATGAATCTGCTTGTCCAGGATGCTGAGCTTGTCCTTATCCATAACATAGCGGTCAGGTGTGACCTCGCCCCCGACGATAGCCTCGCCAAGACCGAAGACTGCCTCAATGGTGATTTTGCTGGCGTCTCCGGTAAGCGGCTCGACAGTGAACATTACACCGGAGGCCTCGGACTGGACCATGCGCTGGACTGGCGCCGCCAGACCTACTGTCATGTGGTCGAACTTATTCTGCTGACGATAATAGATAGCGCGTGGCTCAAACAGAGATGCCCAGCAGTCGCGCACGGCATTAACCACATTTTCTTCGCCCTGAATGTTGAGGAAGGTCCTTTGCTGACCAGCGAAAGAGGCTTCAGCCAGGTCCTCGGCTGTAGCGGAGGAACGGACGGCGACCAGACCGCCGCCAAGCTTACGGTAAGCGGCTTTAATAGCGTCAGCGATGAACTGCGGGACCAGTGTGGATGAAATACGCTCCTTGACTTTGACGGCCACTTCCTGGAGCTTTCGCGAATCTTCAACATCCAAGCCAGCCAGCATCTCTTTAACAACCGCATCAAGTTTGGTTTCCCTGACGAAATAAAAGTAGGTATCTGCGGTTACGACAAACCCCGGAGGAACCGGAATTCCGGCATGGGTCATCTCACCCAGGTTGGCGCCTTTGCCGCCGACCAGGCCAAGGTCATTCTTAGTAATCTCGTTAAACCATGCAATGATACGCAATCCCTGTTTCACCATTCCTCCTTTTACCGTGTTGTGATGTGGTAAAAGCCCAGTAAACAGGCAGGCATGCTCTTATCTGGTATGCCGCCGGCCGAGGGGAGACAGCTCGATATGGCCGCTGAGGCAGTTTAGGGATTGTATCAACTCCCGACCCCGAATGCAAGGTAAATGACCACACTGTCTCTCGCCACTGACGTTAACGTCAGACCACCTCAACAGGAACGGTAACGGTCAGAGTGGTTCCCTGACCAGGCGCCGACCTGATTTCCAGCGTGGCGTCGATAAGTCGGGCGCGCTCCTGCATACCGAGTAGGCCAAGTTTGCCGGTACGCGGCAATTCACCGAGGATCCGCGGCGCCTCGAAACCGATGCCATTATCGGCTAGGGTGACCACCGTTTCTGCCGACCTGAACTCAACCTTGACTTCTACCACAGTGGCCAGAGCATGCTTAACAATGTTCCTGAGTGCTTCCTGGATGATCCGGAAAAGCGCCACCTCCGTCGGCGGCGAGAAGCGCCTCTCTGTTCCGGTCACCTCAAAGTGTACCTGCATCCGGTTGCTGCGGCGCAGTTCCTCCACCAGCCACTCAACCGAAGGGATAAGTCCAAGGTCGTCAAGAATCGATGGCCTCAAGTCACGACTGAAGACCCGAATCTCCTGCACTATCCCGCGGAGCCTTTCCCTGAGGTCTCTTAAAAAGCCGGAGCCCATTTCGGCGGCCTCCGGATTGCTCTGACAGAAGTTCTCAAGGTTGTGAACGCTTGCGATTAAGTTCTGCAAAGTGCTGTCATGAAGTTCCCGGGCAATGCGCTTGCTTTCCTCTTCCTGCGCTTCGGTAATTTGCTGGACGTAGTAACGCATGTTCTCCTGCAAGCGGCGCTCCGTGGTGATGTCACGAGCGATGTGCTGGAATGCCGTCGGCCTGCCGCCAGAAGTAATAAGGCTGGTGGTCAGCTTAAGGATGACCTCTCTTCCATCTATCCTGATCAGCCGTTGCTCGTAGGGCTGTTCCACAGCCTCGCCGCGGGCCAGCTTGTCACGGATTTCTCTGGCCAGAGCCAGGCTTTCCGGCGGGATAAACTCACGCACGTCTTTTCCTACTATTTCATCTCCGCACTGATAGCCAATAAGCTGGGCCGCGGCATCGTTAGCGGCGATGTTCTTTCCGGAAAGGTCCTGGACCCAGATGGCGTCATGAGCGTTCTCAAACAACTGGCGGTATCTTTCTTCCGAAAGGCGCAGGCGGTCAACCATCATGGCCTGCTCCTGGTAAAGCCGTGAGTTTTCCATTGCGATGCCAATCTGATTTGCGACCGCAGCCAGGAGATCAACCTCAGACATCTCGAAATTTCGCGGCTGTCTGGTACCGATGGCTAGTACACCCGCTATCCTGCCCCGGGCCATCAGCGGGACAATAACCGTAGCCCTCAGCCTTTCGTCACGGACCACAAGATGCAACATGCGTGGGTCCCCGGACAGATTACCCGTCACAATCGGCTGGCTGGTTTCGGCAACCCGGCCGATTAACCCTTCGCCAACCCTGATGCCGTCAATGGCCGCCGCCACCGACTTCGTCAGACCTTCCGTACGGACAACTCGGAGTTCTTTCTTTTCCTCATCCAGTGCAAAGATAATCACCACCTCCACACGCATCATCCCCATAACCATGCTGGTGCCTGCACTCAGGACCTGACCAAATTCCAGCGACTGCGAAAGCATGGCTGAAAAGGCAGTAAATGTTGCCAGCCGCTTTTGTTGTTCCGTACTCAGCGCTATCTGGCTGTTCAAGTCCCGGTGCATTTGCTCGACGCGCTTCATGGACTGCTGGAGCTCATCCTTCTGCCTCCTACCCAGGTTCAACAGCAGCGAAATGGCGATACCAATCACGGCAGTTATCACTATCTCGACCACCGCATCCGAACGATATCCGAACATGAAAGAGACGGAAGACATGAGCGCTACAAAAGCGGCGGCCGTAGCTATCAGACCACCGCGCCGGCCAAATATATAGCTGGCATAGACGACAGGCAAAAGGTAGAGAATACGGCCGACCGTATACTGCGACGATCCAAAAATGGCAAGGGAATCCGCCATCCAGATAGAGGCATAGTGAATGGCGGTAATTGCGAGAAAGGCAATTATTATCAGGCCGAGGTGAATGCGATCGTATCTGCGGCTGGATTTACCAATAGTGCTGACAGCCTCGCTGTCCAAGGTCAACTCTTAGTCAGTAGTTACCTGTTCCAGCTCAACCCAGCCCTTTTTAAGGGCATGGATAATAGCTTCGGTGCGGGAGCCGACGCCGAGTTTGTTAAAGATGTTGCCGAGGTGCGCTTCAACAGTGCGCACGCTCAAGACAAGGTCTTCGGCAATTTCTTTATTACTCCTCCCATTGGCGGCAAGCTTTAACACTTCCATCTCACGCTCGGTGAGCAGTTCCGCACCATGGCCTTCGCCGCCGCGGGGCGGAGTGCGGAATCTCTGCATCACCTTCCTGGCAACGGTCGGATGAAGCACCGAATCACCCCTGTGAACAGACCGGATAGCACTGACAAGTTCCTGACCGCTGACATCCTTAAGCAGATAGCCGGCGGCCCCGGCTTCAAGAAGGGCAAAAATGTACTGGTCATAATCGTAGGCTGTCAGAATAAGAATGGCCGTTGACGGCCTGGACTGTTTAATTCGCTTGGTCGCCTCGATGCCGTTGACCTTGGGCATGGCCACATCCAGGACAATAACATCCGGGTTGAGCCGGTTGACCATCTGCACCGCCTGCTCGCCATCTCCAACCTCGCCTACTACCTCCAGGTCAGGCTCCTTGCCTAAAAGTTGTTTGATGCTTTCCCGGACAACCACATGGTCCTCAGCCAGCAGGACTCTTATTTTTTCCATAATTCAATGCTCCCTGAATATCCCCGAGGAGGCGTGAACATTAGAACACAATACTTAATCCCCGCGGCTACCAACGCAATACTGGGAGCAGCCAGAAGCTGCTTCCAGCACGTCCTGATTCTAAGATGCAGCAGGTATGGTCTCCGGTCAGAGGCAAGCTAGGCGCCGTGGAGCGACCCCTTCTTGCCCGCACTTTCATACTTAAAGGATACCTTGACCTTGGTGCGGTAGTTGACCACCTTGCCATTGTCAATCTGCAAGTCCTGCTCGACGACTTCGGCAATGCGGAGGTCCCGCAGTGACTTGGCGGCGGTGGCTACGGCAGTCGCAGCCGCATCCTCCCATGACTTAGGACTGGTTCCTACAAGTTCAATCACCTTGTAAACGCTGCCCGCCATCGTACCCTCCTTTCACTGTCCGGCAGAGCCGGCTAGCTACCCACTTATCATCGTAACATCCGAACTTGCCACAGTCAACAAGATTTGTCCACTTGGAAAGGCTTGATTAAGTAGAAACACCGACCTTAAGGGTATTGCGTTTTGGACTCTTTCCTATATAATGGCGTTTTGGTAATCACGTAGGTAATTACCCTTGACCCCCTCCCTTGACTCCTGGGCATCTTGAAATATCGGTGTGATACGGGCCAGATTGAATCATAATCTGACCTGTTTTGTTTGCCAGTAAGGCCATAGCTCAACGACTGCCGTAAGGAGGGTTAGTTAATGACCGCGCTTATTATTGATGGAAACAAGGTAGCCGCAGATATCCGTCAGGAGCTAAAGGGAAGAGTCGCCAAATGTAAAGAAAAGGGTGTCACGCCGGGGTTAGGCGTAGTGCTCGTCGGCGAAGACCCCGCCTCGATCTCCTACGTGACCGCCAAAGCCAATGGCTGTGCCGAAATCGGCATGCTCGAAGAGACCATCCGCCTGCCGGCCGACGCACCGGAGGCTAAGGTGCTGGAGACCGTTGACATGCTCAACAAAGACCCGAAGTTCAATGGCATCCTCGTCCAGCTACCGCTACCCAAGCATATTGATGTCGATAAGGTTATCGGCTTTATTTCTCCGGAAAAAGACGTTGACGGCTTCCACCCGGTCAACGTCGGCAAGCTGGTCCGCGGCGAACCCTGTCCCAAGCCCTGCACTCCAGCCGGCGTCCAGCAGTTGCTTATCCGGAGCGGCAACGACCCGTCCGGCAAGCATGTCGTCATCTGCGGACGCAGCAATATCGTCGGCAAGCCGCTAATGGCCATGCTCGTCCAGAAACAAAAGGGTGCCAATGCCGTCGTCACCGTTGTCCACACCGGCGCCAAAGACATGGCTTACTACACCAAACAGGCGGATATCCTGGTCGCCGCCATGGGCGCACCCAAAGCCATCACCGCCGATATGGTCCGGGACGGCACCTGCGTCATCGATGTCGGTGTCAACCGCGTCCCCGATGCTACCAAGCCCAAGGGCTTCCGTCTCTGTGGTGATGTTGATTTCGATACCATCAAGGAAAAGGCTTCGGCCATCACGCCGGTCCCAGGCGGAGTCGGCCCCATGACCGTCACCATGCTCTTGATGAACACTGTCGAGTCAGCCGAGCGCAAGGCCGGACTGGCCCCAACGAAATAAAGGAACTGGAGGGGGACACAGTCCCCCTGTGAAGAAAGAAGGAGGGTAAGCTTTGCCGTACTACGATGCCACCAAGATGAAAGACTACGAAATCGCTGAGGCTACCGAACCCAATATGCCCACTCCGGAACAGTGGCGTGACAAGCTCGGCCTACAAAAGGACGAGGTCATGCCCTACGGCCGGATTGCCAAGCTCGACTTCATGAAGATTATCGAGCGTCTCAAGAATAAGCCGGACGGCAAGTATATCGAAGTCACGGCTATCACTCCCACCCCGCTCGGCGAGGGCAAGAGCACTACTTCCCTTGGCCTCATCGAAGGTCTGGCCAAGCGCGGCAAGAACGTCGGCGGCGCTTTGCGCCAGCCGTCCGGCGGCCCGACTATGAACATCAAGGGTACCGCGGCCGGCGGCGGCAATGCCCTCCTTATCCCCATGACCGAGTTCTCCATGGGCCTGACCGGCGATATCAACGACATCATGAACGCCCACAACTTGGCCATGGTCGCCCTGACCTCGCGTATGCAGCACGAGCGTAACTACACCGATGAAGAGCTGGCCAAGCGTAAACTCCGCCGGCTCGATGTCGACCCCACCCGCGTCGAAATGGGCTGGATTATGGACTTCTGCGCCCAGTCTCTGCGCAATATCATCATCGGCCTCGGCGGCAAGATGGACGGCTTCCTCATGCAGTCGAAGTTCGGCATCGCCGTCAGCTCCGAGCTTATGGCTATGCTGGCCATCGTCCGCGACCTCGCCGATATGCGCCAGCGAATGGACAAGATAACGGTGGCCTTTGACAAGCGCGGCAAGCCGGTCACCACCGGCGACCTCGAGGTCGGCGGCGCTATGACCGCCTGGATGCGGAACACCATCAATCCCACCCTCTGCTCTTCAGCCGAATACCAGCCGGTGATGGTACATGCCGGCCCGTTCGCCAACATCGCCGTCGGCCAGTCATCAATTATCGCTGACCGCATCGGCTTAAAGATGTTTGATTACCATGTCACCGAAAGCGGTTTCGCCGCCGATATCGGCTTCGAGAAGTTCTGGAATGTCAAGTGCCGCCTCAGTGGCCTTATCCCTCATGTCTCCATCCTCACCTCCACCGTCCGCGCCCTTAAGATGCATGGCGGCGGTCCCACGGTTACCCCGGGCAACCCCCTCCCGGATGCTTACACCAAGGAGAACCTCAAGCTCCTCGATGCCGGCCTGCCCAACATGGTTCACCACATCAATACCATCCGCGCCGCCGGCATCAACCCGGTGGTCTGCGTCAACTCCTTCGCCACCGATACCAAGGCGGAGGTCGAGATGGTCAAGAAAGCGGCCATTGCCGCCGGCGCCCGCTGTGCCATTTCCGAGCACTGGGCCAAGGGCGGCGAAGGCGCGCTTGAGCTGGCCGACGCCGTCATCGACGCCTGCAACCAGAAAAACGAGTTCAAGTTCCTCTATCCCATAGAAATGAAGCTCCGCGACCGCGTTAACGCCATTGCCAAGACTGTTTACGGCGCTGATGGCGTTTCCTGGACGCCGGATGCCGAGGCCAAGGCCAAGATGCTCGAGGCCGACCCGCAGTACGCCGACTTCATGACTATGATGGTCAAGACCCACCTCAGCCTCACCGCCGACCCGACCAAGAAGGGCGTACCTAAGGGCTGGACCCTGCCTATCAGAGATGTCCTCATCTACTCCGGTGCCAAGTTCCTCTGCCCTATGGCCGGCACCATCAGCCTTATGCCCGGCACCTCATCCGACCCCGCCTACCGCAGGGTGGACGTGGACGTCAAGACCGGACAGGTCAAGGGCCTGTTCTAAACCGAAACTGTCTCACGCACAAAAGGGGGCGGCGTGAACACGCCGCCCCTCTGAATGTGTAGTAAGGAATACCAACCGCCTTACCATCTCGAGCGAAGCGAGAGATCTGGGGTAGTGGCAGTCTCCTGCGTTATAATACGCCCGTGAAAGTCTCCGACTTCGACTACCATCTCCCGTCAGACTTCATCGCCCAGACACCCATCGATCCCCGCGACCGTTCCCGTCTCATGGTCCTGCGCCGTTCCGACCAGGCCATCGAGCACAGCCATTTCTATCACATCGGCAACTATCTCAAGCCCGGTGACCTCCTCGTCTTCAACGACAGCCGTGTCTTCCGTGCCCGCCTTTTCGGCAGGACCGGTAACGGCAATCAGGTGGAAGTCCTGCTTTTAAGACGGCTTGAGGAGAACGTCTGGCAGGCCACGACGCGGCCGGGCAAGAAAACAAGACCTGGAGCAAAGCTGACTTTTGAAAGCCCCGGTGGCGACGTAGCTGATACTGCCGAGGTAATTAAGGAGGGTGAGGGCGGCACCCGCATCATACGCTTTTCGTCGGAAGAGCCGCTGGAAAGGCTGGGTAAAGCCCCCCTGCCGCCTTATATCAAGGCGCCGCTGGCCGACCCCGAGCGCTACCAGACAGTCTATGCCCGGGTCAAGGGGAGTGCCGCCGCGCCGACCGCCGGACTCCACTTCACACCAGAGTTGCTCAGGTCGCTTCAGGAGCGGGGTATCCAGTTTACCTTCGTCACCCTCCATATCGGTCTGGATACCTTCCGTCCGGTGCGCGTTGAAGACCCCATCCACCACCACATCCACAAGGAGTGGGGAGAAGTCACCATGGAAACCGCCGAGGCCATCAATCACGCCCGCAAAGAAGGCCGCCGCATTATCGCCGTCGGCACCACCAGCACCCGTATCCTGGAAGCCTCAGCCCTGCCTGACGGCGCCGTCCGGTCTCTTTCCAGTTGGATTGACCTCTTCATCCTCCCCGGCCATCGGTTCCGCGCCGTGGACGCCATGCTCACCAACTTCCACCTCCCCCGCTCCACCCTGTTAATGCTCGTCTCCGCCTTCGCCGGCCGGGAGTTCATCCTCCGCGCCTATACCGAAGCCCAAAGCCGGGGCTACCGGTTTTACTCCTTCGGCGATGCCTGCCTGATACTATGAACCGGGCACGGCGACTAAACCCGGACGCCGGTGTTGGCGTTTTAAGGTTGACACCGCCAATTAACAGGCCAATAATCGTTTATGACCCCGCCTGGTAGGAAAATCCTTGCTAAGGAAGGTTTGAGATGAAACGACTATCAATCGCCCTGACAATCGTCATGCTCCTGGTTCTTTCCGCAGCCTGTGCTTCGCCATCATCAAGGCAGGGCGGGGCCGAAAGCGTGGCACCGCCAGCCCCCCTCATCACTCTTCCAGCGCCGGCACCGGCACCGAAACCAGCCACGGCACCGACCGCCGGGACTGCCGACTCCAGCAAAACCGCTGCCTCCGACGACCGTATGGTAGTCCGCACCGGCGACATGGCGATAGTCGTTGATGACATCGTCAAGGCGATTGAGAGCATTAGCCACACCGCAACCAGCCTCCCCGGCGGGTATGTTGTCACCTCGCAGACCTGGCGCGAAAACGAGCGCCTGCGCGGCACCATCAGCATCCGGGTCCCGGCCGCCAGCTTTGACAGCGTCATGGAATCAATCTCACGGCTGGCCGTCGAAGTAACCACGCGAAATACAACGAGTAAAGACGTCACCGAGGAGTACACCGACCTCAGTGCCCGGTTGAAGAACCTTGAAGCCGCTGAAGCTCAGCTTGTTAAAATCATGGCCAGCGCCACCAAAGTTGAGGACGTCCTCGCTGTCCAGCGCGAACTGACGTGCGTGCGTGGCGATATTGAGTCTACCAAGGCCCGGATGCTTTATCTTGAGCGGACCTCCGATACCTCCCTGATAACCGTCCGCCTCGAACAGGCCAAGATGGACGTCAAGTTCACCGCCAGCCTGTCAACCGTCAAGGCCGGCGAGAATGTCCGCTTCAGCCCGCAGATTGCCGGTGGTTTCAGCCCTTACAGCTACCAGTGGAACTTCGGCGATGGCGCTACCGCCACTGCCCCGTCCCCCAACCACTCTTATAGCTCCGCGGGCAGCTACACCGTCACCCTGACCGTGACCGATAACAAAGGCAACACCGCCAGCCAGACCCGGAAAGACTACGTCACCGTCCTGCCCGGCTGGACCGCCGGAGGGGTGGCGAGCGGTGCCTGGAACGGGCTGATTGCCTTCGGGGAAGCGCTGACGACCCTGCTGATCTGGCTTGCCATCTTCAGCCCCGTCTGGATTGTTATCGGCGGCATCACCTGGTGGCTGGTGCGCCGCCGCAAGAAACGCGGTAAGGCGTAAATAGTACAAGTTAACCTGTCTGGAAAGCCCGGCGAGTTCCATCCCGTTGCCGCCGGGCGCTTCCTGTCCGTTAACTTAAGGCGTATCATATAGCGCCATGTCGCCTTCCTTCAGGACCCTGAACTCACTGAAAATAACTGGCTTCCGCTACTACCTGGGCATGTTCCTGTGCCAGATGGCCGTCCATGACATGCGCACCCTGGCCCATTCACTGCTTATTTACCGGCTGACCGGCTCCGTCGCCCTGCTCGGCGCCCTATCGCTGGCCAATGCCGTGCCCGGGATTATCCTACCTCTATTCGGCGGCGTTATCGCCGACCGAATACCGAAGCGGTATGTCCTGAACATCGGCCAGGCCGGGGCGGCGTTCGCCTCGCTCATCGTCGCCGTGACGCTGTCCCTGGGCTGGCTGAGCGCCGAGCGCGCCGGCTCGTGGTGGATTGTGCTGGCGGCCTCCTTCCTCGGCACCAGCCTCGGCAGTCTGACTACACCCGCCAGCCAGGCGGTCATCTCCGAGCTGGTCGGAAAAGAAAATATCATGAACGCCGTCTCGTTAAGGAGCGCCGTCTACAACATCATGCGCATGGTGGCGCCAGCCTTCGCCGGCGTCATCATCGACCGGTTTGACTTCTCCCTGGCCTACTACGTCATGTGCGCCTTCAGCATCCTCGCCATGATTTTCTCCCTGTTCCTGCCCACAATGGCCGCCCGGGCGGCAAAAGTGCGCGGCACCTTCGCTCAACTGAAAGACGGTTTCAGCTACGCTCGACGGGAAACCAACATCCTCTTCATCATCGTCTTCATCCTGGTGGTAGCCATCCTGGTAACGCCCTACAGCCGGCTGATGCCCGTTTATGTGGACGACATCCTCAATGTTGGGGCGACCGGCTATGGCCTGCTCCTCAGCGTCCTGGCCATCGGCGGAATCGTCGGCTCGCTGGTAGTGGCCTCTCTCCCCAGCAAGCGGCGCGGAGTGATGCTGCTTATCGATGTTGCGGTGCTGGGCCTGGCGCTGATGGCATTCGCCTTCTCCACCAACTGGTACTTCTCCCTGGCGGTCATGGTCCTTATCGGCCTCTTCCTGCCGGCTCGTCTTTCCCTCTCAAATTCCCTGGTCCAGTCCTATACCGACCGCAGCTACCAGGGCCGGATGATGAGCCTCTATTCACTGCAGGACGGGATATTCAGCCTCGGCGGCTTCCTGGCGGCGATGGCGGCCGGCGTCATCGGGACTCCCTGGACCGTCTTCAGCTTCGCCCTGGTCATGGTCCTGTTTTCCCTGCTTTCGCTGGTTTTCCTGCCGCGGATAAGGAAACTGGACTAACAGAAGCCTGTCGGGCATACCGGGCCCACGGCTCAAAAGGAACTCTTGGTCTCGCATATTCAAAGACACTATCAGCAATTCGCGCCAGAGCAAGCCCGACCCTCCTCGCTCCTATCCGGCTGATGCTGGTTTAAGAGACTTCCGCATTATACTTGTCTATTACGGAAGTATATGTTACCATACGAATGGTAAGGACTAAAAGAGAGAAGTAACTCAATGGCAAAGACAACCAGAGCAGTTACCAGGAAGGCAACCTTTAACCTGCGCCCGGAGACCCTTTCCGCACTGGATACGGCAATGGCGCAAGGCGCCGCGCCCAGCAAGAACGCTTTCGTGGAGCGGGCGCTTAAACGGGAACTTGACGAACTGGCGCGTCTGGCTCGCAAAGCACGCTGGGAAGAAGGCGCCCGCGACCCCAGATTGCTCAAGGATATCACCGATACGGATGCCGCCTTCCGGTCTGCGGATGCGGAAACGGCGCGGAGGATCGCCTGATGACGGCCTTCCAGTGGGCAGTCTACGAGGCTGACCTCGACCCGGTATCCGGAGCCGAGCAGAAGGGGACCCGGCCGGTGCTGGTGGTGAGCAACGAGGAGTTCAACCAGGCCATGCCCAACGTCACCGTCCTGCCCCTCACCTCGACATCGCGCCGCCTCTATCCATCGGAAGTAAGTTTACGCGCCGGCCAGGCCGGCCAGCCGCTTGATTCCATTATCATGGCGCACCAGGTCCGTACCATTTCCAAGAACCGTCTCAGAGGCTTGCTGGGACACCTGGAGGATGGTAAGCTCCAGGAAGCGGTGAAGTCAGCCCTGCGGGAGCACCTGGACCTGTAATCTTCTTCAACCCGCTCACCCTGCCCTCTCCCGGCAGGGGTGCGAGTTTGGATAGCTCCGCCTTCGTCAGCCGGATTAGAGAGATCTTAAGAGCAGGTCGAAGAGGTCATAAACCTTTAATCCCTGCTTGCGCTTTGAGGCCGCCTCGGTGAGATTCTCTTCGCAGTGCGGGCAGTAGGTGACGATAGCGCCGGCGCCGACCGATTCCGCCTCACGGCACCGTTCCGAAGCTGTCCACAGCGCCATCTCGGGGTCGCCGTTCTTCTGCCATGAGCCGGCACCGCAACACCAGGCGTCATGCTTGATGCGGTACATTTCAACCAGATTCATGCCGGGTATAGCGTCAATGATAGCACGCGGTTCTTTGTAAATGCCCTGAAAGTCATCGGTGCCGCTGATGCCAGCGCCGCCAAGCCTGACCAGGTGACAGGGATCGTGCCAGGTGACGGTCAAATCGAGCGGCTTGACCGGCCTGAGGCGCCCCTGCTTGATGAGTTCGAGTACCAGCGGCAGGATGTGGACAACCTTAAAGTTCATCTTGGCCACACCGGCATAGTCGCGGACGAAAGTGCTGTAACAGAAAGGACACACCGTCACCAGTGTCTCCACACCCATGGCATTGAACTGCTTGATATTCTCCCGGGCAAAGGCAACGAAGTTGTCAATGTCGCCGAGGCGCAATGAGGGGTTGCCGCAACAGCGCTCGCGGTCGCCAAGGATGCCGACATCCAGTCCTGCCTTAAGCAAAACCGTAGCGGCATCCTGAGCCATTTTCTCGCCGGCGGCATCGCGAAGCGGGAAACAGCCGGTATAGAGCAGGGTCTTAGTTTTAGTCCCGGAAGAAAGCCCCCTGGCCAGCCCGGGGTCAAGTCCTTTAAGCCAGGCAGTCCGCTGGCTGTCAGCCTTCTGGTAAGGGTTCATATACTGCCGCATCGCCGCCAGCAGTTCGCCGAAGCCACCGGGCAGTTTATGACCCTGCCGCAGGGCATCGGCCCGCATCGCCTGGATGACATCGCTCGGCTGCATTTCCGTAATACGGCCGCAGTTGTAACTGCAAGCCCCGCAGACCGGGTCTCTATAAACGACATCAAGCAGTTTCGGCGTCCATTCCATCTCGCCTTCGATGACGGCTCGGGCGAGGTCGCCCATCTTACCCTGGCCGGAGTAGCAGTCGTACTTATAGCGGGCCAGCGGCGGGCAGATATCGTCATAGGCGGCATTCCGCAGGTGCCAGCTAAAGACATGCTTGCACATCGAGTCGCGGTAGCAGTTCCATGTCCAGTGACGATAGTCCTTAAGGTCTTTTATCACGGCTTAACCTCCTCCCTCTCCCATTGAGGGAGAGGGTTGGGGTGAGGGTATCTTAAAAGCATAGCTTTCCCGGATTCATAATCCCGTTGGGGTCCAGTTCCTTCTTAATTTTCTTCAGGTACTCGGTATAGCCGGCGTTGCGGCGATACATCATGTCGGCCCAGGGACCGTAGGGCCGGTCGAAGAACGCCCCGGCCTCAATCATGGCTTCGCTGGCCTCAACAAATACCGTCCTGACATTCTCCCAATCGTCAGGACGTCCGGGGAAACAGTGCAGGTCGAAACAGCAGGAGAACGAGCGCGCCCGTTCCACCGGCTGGACGTAAGCGCCGATATCGGCGGCGGAGTAGTTATAGCGGGCACAGAAAGCCTCCATAGCCGCCAGCACTTTCGGAAGGTTATCGCCGGTGGCATAGAACTTAAGCTCGTGACACGAACCTTTGGCTCCGAACTTCTTCTGCATGCGCCAGGGCATAACCAGCTCTTCGGCGACAATACGGTCCAGGCCGGCAGTGCCGGCGATAGTTGTCTTTACCTCAAACCCCAGTTTTGCCGCCAGAGCACGGATGTCCTTTTCCTGATAAGCCACCTTGGCCTCCGGCTGGCGCGCCCAGCCGACCAGCGAAAGAACCAGCGTCCACGGCGGCAGACGGTAGCGCGAGGCATCAAAAGCATGGCGCATATCGTGTGACCACAGCGGCGCGCCCTTTTTCCCGATATAGCCGCCCTTTTTCAGCTTCTCAGTCAGGTCAGCGTCCTCCTTAAGAATCAGGACGCCGAGATTGAAGTTATTAAGCAGGAAGCATTCGTAGCCAAGCTCCTGCCGCTGGACTTCCTTGACCGCCTTCACAGCGTCAGGCAGGTTGTCAAAGGCGGCGAAGAGGATTTTCTGGACTTTAGGCAGGGGTATGAGACGGATGTTCATGTTGTAGACAATGCCCATGGTCCCCTGGCCGCACATGAAGAGACGGTACCAGTTAAGGGCCGGGCCCATCGGGCCGGCGTGGGGCGCTCCGGGCATGGCCGGATTGCCGATTGTGAACGGCTCACCGCTCGGCAGGACAACCCGGAAGGTCTGGAGAAGCTCATTACCATAAATGAAATCACCGGCACCGGGCACAGCCTCGCGGTCGAGATAGGCGGCCAGCACCGAGGCGTTGGGCGGGGTCATCAGCGGCACCTGAACGCGCAAGTTGTCTTTGGCTAATTGCTCATTTAATTCCCGGAAAGTGACGCCGGGGTTAACGGTAACCGTCCAGTGATGAGTATCAAGCTCGGTCACCTGCTTCATCGGGCTCAGATCAAGAATGAGACTCCCGCCCAGCGAGGGCACGGCGCCGCCGTGGAAATCGGTGCCCGAGCTATACGGAACTACCGGCATCCCCACCTCGTTAGCCAGTCTGACAACCGACTGTACTTTATCAGCAGTGTCGACGCGCACTACGAAACCGGGGCGGCAGGAACGGTTGAAGCTCTGGTCACGGGCATAAGCCTCAAGGGTCTTCTCGTCATCAAGGACGTTGCCGTCGCCGGCGACTTCGGTCAGCCTGGTCTTAACGTCATAGCTCATTTGCGCGCCTCCTCCACGGCCTTCTTCTCCGGCGGCCGCATGAAGACAAGGCGGTCGGGGTTGCTCATATCGGTCGGGTCAAACAGTTTTTTAATCCGCCTGACCATTGCTGCGTAGTTCGGGCCAATTTTCTTACCGAACCATTGAGCCATCGGCTCGCGGAGCACCCAGTATCCGGACGGGCTTTTATCCGATTCCTTGAAAACGTCAACGGTAATCCTGGAAATAAGCTCGGCGTGCTCAAGCTGGTCCCCGTATAAATCACGCTCCTCCATCCAGTAGTGGCCCCGGTCGTAGGAGTAGTAGAACGGCCATGATTTGTTAGTGCTCGGGAGGTCATACTTCCCGACCTTCGACATATTGAGTTCATGGATTTTGACCATGTCCTCGACCGGGCCGCGGCCGAGGTAGGTAATGGCGTAGATGCCGTGACGTATCCAGCGGACGAAGTCGCCGCTGCGGAAGGCATCGTTATTGTAGTTATCGACATGGCGGCGCTGTTCCTCATTCAAAGGCTCGCCGCGGCACTCGGCCATAATTTCTTTAAGTACCGACTCTTCGTAATCGAGCTGGCCCGGCGAGTAGCCGGAGAGCACGACATACATCCAGAACGGCTCATAGAAGCCCTCTTCCCAGCGTTTGAGGGTCATAGCCTGGTGACTCTCCCCGGCCATAGCGTTGACGGCGTTCAGCGGGATATTGACTCCAATGCCAATACCGGCATATGCCACCTCATGAGCGGCCTTCATGCAGTCTTCAGCATTGTTGAAACGGTACCAGCAGATGCGATGGTTGGCGGGGACGGGTGGGTGGCCGTATTCTTCTTCCTGAGGCCATTCGCCGCCGGGCCAGGCATGGAGCTTGAAGAGAACTTCAGTGATTATGCCGAGACTGCCGAAGGCGCCCATCTCGAACAGGCCGCGCAGGTCCGGCCCTGGCCCGTACCAGCAAGTGCCGTCGCCCGGCCGGATGCCATGGGAGCCGGTACGGATGATTTCACCGGACGGCAGGACGATGGTGAAGGCGAGGAAACTGCGGGCACCGATGCTGAAGGCCTGCGCCGTCTGCCAGGCCCCGCCGAAGGTCAGGCAGTTAGAAAGGACGCAGTTAGTGCCGGGGGCGGCGGGGGCGCCGCCATTCCACAGGCCGCGCTTCATCGTCTCCGTCTGCACGCGGGCATAGGAGTTCCACGGCTGCATACGGATGAACTTATCGCTCTCGTTAATTTCGTAGATGCGCTCCATACGCTTGAGGTCGAGGATGACGGTCCGGGAGCGGGTCGGGACGCAGACGCCGACCAGATTATCGCCGGAGCTCATAGCAATCAGGTGATAACCGGCGTTCCGGACAATGCGGACAACGGCCTGGATTTCCTCGGTGCTGGAGGGAAGAACGACAAGGTCGGGTACGGTCAGACGGTCTTTGCTGAGCTTCCTGACGGTTATTGAAGGATGCGGGTCACGGGAATAGCACTGGCGGACGACAGGGTCATTGCTCACCCATTCTTTGCCAACCACTGCCGCCAGGGCTTCAATAACACGCGCTTCATCCCGCTGGGTCATGCGAGTTCACCTCCAGAAAAACAGAGGACCGCCTAGTAAGGGGAACGCCGGTCTGAAGAGCCCAGCGCCAGTCCGCTGGTAAAAATACTAAATATTTTAGAAAAAGTCAATAAATTTGCCGCTGTTTCAGGGGGTCATCCAAGGTAATATCCCAAATCATCCCTTGTACTTCTGCCCAGCGTCGTAGAAAGCCCGCCAGAACGGATCGACGATGGGATGGACGAGTTCTTTTTCCTTGCCCTCCTCAACCAACACCATGCCTTTCTTCGCATCCGTAAGTTCCCCGACTACGGAGGAACGGATGCCTTTCTTCGCCAACACATCTACCACCATATCGGCTTTATGCGGGCGGCAGGAGATTACCAGGGTACCTTCACTGATTGAGGCGTAGGGGTCGATGCTGAATAACCTGCAGATTTCGGGGACGCAGTCCTCGACAACTATCTCATCCTTGTTGACCCTCACGCCAAGCCCTCCGGCCCGGGCTACTTCGTAGAGGGCGCCCCATATCCCGCACTCAGTGGCATCGTGCATTGAAGTCACCCCGTAGTCCCGGACGCCGACGGTGATGGCCGCCGTGGCGTCTTCTACTACCGACATTTTATAGAAGAGCTTTTCCGCCCTGGTCACGAAGCTGGCGCCAAACTTCTCCTCAAGCAACTTCGGGAACATGGCGGCAAAGATGCCGCTGGCCTCGATGGCCGGGCCCTTGCTGATGATTATCTTATCGCCAGCCCGGGCGAAGCGCGGCGAGACGTACCCCTCAAGCTCACCGATACCAGTGATGGTGGCCCCGCCGACCATCGGGTAGTGACAATTCTCATAACGTGCAGTATGGCCGGTGATGATGGTGATGCCCATCCGCTCGCACTGCTGGTGCATGACCGTCCACATCGTCTCAAGCTGTTTCTGGGTCATCTCCATGGGCAGATTCAAGTCTATCGAAAGGAATTTCGGTTTCAACCCGGTGGTTACCGAGTCGGAGGCAATGATGTGGATGGCAAACCAGGCCGCCCTCTCCCAGCCGTATTGCGGGACGATGAAGACAGGGTCACAGGTGAATGAAACCGCCTTGCCGCCGATTTCGACGATGCCGGCGTCGACGCCGTGCTGGGGGCCGACGAGTACCTCGTCGCTCTTCGCGCCGAGACGGGGAAATATCAGTTCCTCAAAGACCGCGGGGGAGATTTTGCCGATTTCCGGTATTTCAGCGTTCATCTTATACCTCTTATACCTAATTTCTTCGGGGAGGCGGAACGCTGATAAAAGAGAACCAGAAGCACGCCAGCCTCTGGTCCGCTGTGCTTACTTCCCTACGCTCGCATTACCGAGATCAGGTTCCGAGGGTCGTCCCTTCCGAGACTCTCAGCCTTCCGGCTCCCCTAGCGCCTATTTGATTTAATGTATTTTATCGAGAATTCACGGCCAAATCAACACGCTATCGTTACGGCCGCCAATTCGGCAAGCCGTACCGACTCGCCTGTTCAGAAACCGGGATTGACGCTGTACAGCGGCTCTTTCAAACAGAATCGGCATCTTGATACCGAGGCCCACGGCCACGACTAGCTTGGCGACGGAGATGCGTTTTGCCGTGACTTCGATTGTCAACGCCACCACTGTGCTACCCTAATTGACTTCGATTACGCGGCGCGTTATGCTCAAGCCACGACTTTCACCTGTGACCACAGAGTTAAAGAGCCAACTACCGGAAGGACCACAAGCCTCACCCTCAGAAAAAGAGGCCGTCCTCACTCGTGCCTTCCCGGCCGTGGCCATGGCGGTCTGCCTGGCATTGATCAGCGTCAGCATGGTGGCACCGATACTGCCGCCATACGTCGCCGGCATGGGCGCCAGCGGCCTCTGGCTAGGCATCGTCTTAGCGGTCTATTCGGTCACCAGAGCCATCCTTATGCCAGTGTTCGGCTGGCTCTCCGACCGCCGCGGCCGGAAAATCTTCGTCGCTTCCGGACTTGGCGCCTGCATCGTGATTTCACTGGCCTACATCCCGGCTGTCAGCATACCCTCGCTTATCGCTGTCCGGATAGTCCACGGTGTGGCCACGGCTATGATTGTGCCGGTAGCTACCGCCTACGTTGGCGAACTCACGGCCAAAGGCCACGAGGGGAAATGGATGGGCCGATTCAACACCGTGACCCTCATTGGCGTTGGCGCCGGCCCCCTGCTCGGCGGGGTCATGGCCGACCATCTCGGTATGAGCGCCGCCTTCATTACCATGGCCGGGCTTTATCTGGTTGCCTTCTTCGGCGTTATCCTCTGGATGAAAGAGGTGAAGTCCCAAAGCGAGCAGGGCCGGCCGCGCCCGTCATTCCGGCAATTGAGCCGGAGCCCCGGAGTACTGGGGCTCTTCGCTTACTGGCTTACCTTTGAGGCGGCGATGACGGCCTTCATGACCTTCATCCCGCTTTTCGCCATCGGCAACGTCAACCTCGACCTGACGAGAATCGGACTGCTTTTCGGCATCAACATCCTGGTCACTTCCCTGCTTCAAATCTGGACAGGCAAGACCGCTGACCGCTTCAACCGGCTGGCAATGGCGGTAATTGGCGGAATCCTTACCTGTACCCCGCTAGCCTTCATTCCGGTTTCAACCGAGTTCTGGCACCTGGTGGTTGTCATGGCCGTCTCCGGAGTCGGCATCGCCATCTTCATGCCGGCGCTTTCAGCCATCCAGGTGGAAGAAGGGCGCAAATTCGGCATGGCCTCAACCGGAGCTTCAATCGCCGTGTCCATGGCCATCGGCGTCGCTTTCGGCCCGGTGGCGGCCGGGGCTGTAAACGACCTCGCCGGACTACCCGCCGTCTTTTACTTCAGCGCCGCCATCGGCGTCCCGGGCATCGCCGTCTTCGTATGGTTAAACGGGCGTCATAAGGCCCGGCGCCAGACCTGATAGGGCAAGTCCGCCGGAAATCATCACTTGTGTAATTGTTCCCAACCGTTGGACAACAGTAGAATGGTCGGGAGGATGTATGGCTACTATTTCAGCTCCGATTGGCAGGTAAGGTCACCGCTATGGATGTTAGCGGCGCCTGGGAACGCTCAGCAGAGTCTCCCAGTTACCATGGCCCATGGTATAAACAATCACTACAACTAGTATGGCAATGGCAATGATACCGATTAGAGTTAGCCAGCGCCAGCCCAGGGGCCAAGGGTCCCGGTAGTCCTTCCTGAGGAGCCAGGTGATGGCGAACTCGACCTGCGCTAGTCCAGCCGCTAAGAGCAACACCAGCTTATAAATCCATGGCCACGGTACTAACCAACCGATTAAGAAAACAGCAGGGTGCAGTATCGGCAGGAAACAAGCTACGAGCCAGACAAGTCCATGCACAGCTAAGAATACGCCGATGATAGTCTTGGCAACGGCCATTCATCTCCTCCGGGAGACTATTATGTACCCCGCACCGAGGATTCACAATACTTGTTATCTATAAAGGGCAAGACCGCTATATGCTGGGTGTCGTCAAGCACCGGATGTGATGCGGATAATACCCTGGGCCGCATTCGCCGGTATATTGTTGCCCAGGCTATCGCCCAGGGTCTTAATCTGGACATCCGCTGGAGAAGAATCTCCAGCCTTTCCCAGGGCTGTGACCACCAGTGAGGCCAGGGTGAAGTCGCCGGTTGGACCGAGGGAATTGGAATGGAATCCGGCCAACTTTACAACACCCCTGGCGTTGTCGATGGCGACCCCCTGAGGCGATGGGAAAGAGCCATCGCCGGGAAGGATACGGTCAACTCTGACGACTTTAGGGTCGAAAACAATGTCAAGACAGAAACAGCCGAGGCCGGCGCTGCCGGCCGGAATGCCCTTGACCGTCAGCGGTACGGTTGTACTCTTGCCCGTGGGGATGTCAGCATTAGCAATAGATACGACTGTTTTGCTAGGACTGATTGGTGAAAGTCCTGCCGCCTGTGCTTTCGCAATCCACTCGAAGAAGTCGTTCCGTAGTCCGGCCTTGTACTGGGCGATAAACATGGCATCAAATATGTTTATCCGGTCGCCTGAGACACCGTCGTGCTTTGGGGTCGCCGCGTTAAGCGGGCCGGGTGGCGGAGGGTTGATTCCAACTATCCAGCCAGCGATATAGTTGGCGTCTTCCTCGTTGGTCACATCGTTGCAGGTCGCATCACCTCTCCGGAATATATTCACGACTGCCTGACTTTGTGCGATCCCCTGGGTAGCGGTCTCGTCGAAAAGCAGTTTGAACGTCAGCTTCAGCTCCTGGGTGGACTCCGCGCTACCCGTTAAGATGGGCACCACCTCAGCGAGCGTGACCGGCGTGGTGCAGGCGTAACTGCCGAGCTGTCCCCAGTAGGTCTTGGGCCTGAGGTACCACGGGTCAGGGGAGGTGTTCAGAATGGGGTTTATCGGCCCATCGAATGGCGGCGGACCCGGCTGAACCGCGAGCACCGAGATGCCATGTGGCTCGTGCCATGAGTCGCTTGCGGCGTATATGTAGTGCGTGAACGCCTCATACCTTATCTGCCTCGGGTCGCCTACCGGCAGGGTAAGCGAGACCGGAAGGTAAACATAGTAGTTAGGGTTGATTGTCTCAGAGAGCGCCGTCGTACCCAAATAGTCGCACATTCGGATGAATACACTGAAGTCATCCAGCCCGAAGTAGCCCCAGTTGAGGATGCGCCAGTCCTCGCTCGAGTAAGAATCGGTGAAGTAACCGAGGTATGTATCACCCGCCGAGTCATACCAGTAGCCCTTCATCGCTATCCAGTGCGCTTCCTGAAACCATATGCAGATGGCGCTGGGAAAGCCGCGGTCTATTTCGGCTATGATAGGCCAGTATTCATCGGGACTGATACCAGTATTTAACTCGCTGGTAGCATTCTGATAGCCGCATTCGTTGGTCATCGCCACGAAACCCGGGCCATAGTCCCAGGGCCATGTCACTCCACTCCAAAACCATGTGTTCATCAAATAGTACAGGCGGTCATACATCAGGTCATCGGAGCCGTAAAGTCCGCTGAAACGTCTTTCGTCCCTGTAATAGCGGCCAATCGAGACTCCCGAGCAGGGGCCACACCATCCACGCCCGTATGAAGAGTAGTACTGCATTGAGCACAGGGCGTTGTCGCCCTGGGGAGGTGTACCGGTGGGCACAGAGGAGAGCGCTGCTGTCTTGGATGTAGCGGATGACGGCATTGAACTTCTGATGGTCATTATTTTCTGTCGGTATTGGTCGGGTGAAGGTGCGGTTACCTTGATATCTCCCGCCAGTTTCGCACGGCCGGAGTACAGGTTAACGGCCACGCTCTTATCCTCGGCAACGTACAGTCCCCATACCCCGTCAATACCGGTGAATAGGATGCGCTGTGGCCCGATGACATCGGCATCAAGAGCCTTAAGTCCCAGCTTTTGAATGGCGTTCTTCGCAGTAACCGGGTCTGGCGTACCTGACAGTTCTGATTCACCAGCTTCGATAATAGCGTACCCGTACGCCGATGAGCCGAGGAGCATGTGTCCAACAACTCTGCCTTTGTCAAGAACACTGAACAGGTGCGCATTCAGTTGGCCATTCAGGCCGTAGCAAGGTGTAGAGGGTCCGGCAACAGCTCCTTTCCACGTTGATGGGAGCGGGTTGCCGCTAGTGCCGTCAATCCAGAGCTGGGCAACCCTCTGCGCCGCCGCCAGTTCGTCTTCCGCGCCATGAACGATAGCAGGTGATAATGAATGGATCATCAGTGATAATAAAAGGACTACTGCGATAAGGACCGCCCGGTTCTTCATGTTATTACCTCCTCATCTACGACTGTATTCCCGTTGGGATAGTCATTGTCATAACTCTGGTCTGCGATTCTTGGGTGATGGCATATGATTGTTAGCGTATGGGCTGAATGAGGAGTGAATGCACAGGGAAGGATGTAAGTAGGTCGCATAAACCGGGATGGCGCGGAATCTGGTATGCTTACGTCCA
The DNA here is from genome assembly GCA_040753815.1 of Chloroflexota bacterium. GTDB lineage: Bacteria > Chloroflexota > Dehalococcoidia > GIF9 > JBFMDU01 > JBFMDU01. The sequence continues at coordinate 15,860 of JBFMDU010000007.1, read as the reverse complement.
TACCGGATTTGCTCCGCAGGATGGAATGGCATCGCGCGAAAGTCTTTGTCCCCACGTCAGCATCCCCAAAAACCCATAGTAGCATGGGGGGGGGGTATATTTGTCAAGAGGCATATCCCCTTAACAGCTACACCGGCCCATGATAGAATCTAGCGCGATGTCTTCACCACGGGTTGTTGTCACCGGTCTGGGCGTCCTCACTCCCATCGGCCTTACCGTTGCCGATTTCTGGACGAATCTGACGGCCGGCAGGTCCGGCGTCCGCCCTATTACCCGATTTGATACTGCCAGATATCCCTTTAAACTGGCGGCTGAGGTAGATGGCTTCGACCCCCTCAAGTACCTGGATGTCAAGACGGCATCACGGATGTCGCGATACTCACAACTGGCCGTCGCCGCGGCATCAATGGCGGCACAGATGGCTAATCTCGACATGAAGACGGAGCAGCCGGAGAGGGTCGGTGTGGTCGTCGCCACTATCGGGCAGGTACGTGCCATCCACGAACTGACGGCTTCCCTCGAGAAGCCCGTGCCGACGAGGGTCGATCCCCTCTTTATCCACAAGACCGGCCCGAACATGGCGGCGGCCCAGGTGGGACGACATCTCGGCGCCAGAGGGCCTAACTCCAGCGTTAACAGCGCCTGCGCCAGCGGCTCGGATGCCCTCGGTGCCGCGTTTAACCTCATCCGTCTGGGCCAGGCCGACGTCATGATTGCCGGTGGCGCTGACGATACCGTCGGGCCTGTTTCCATTCTCACCATGGGTATCATCGGCACGGTATCAAAGGCGACTGAACCGGGTACTGTCCCAAAGCCGTTCGACCTGAACCGTGATGGCATCGTTGTCGGCGAGGGCGCAGGGATGCTGGTGCTTGAGACCGAAGGCCATGCCCGGCAACGCGGCGCTCCGATACTGGCGGAACTGGCCGGGGCTGGCTGGTCATTCGATGCTTATAATGAGGTGGCACCGGACCCCGAGGGCGAGGCGCTGGCAATCAAGGCGGCGCTCGGCAATGCCAGGGTAAGGCCGGAAGATATTCAATACGTCAATGCCCACGGCACCGGCACCAGGCTCAACGACACCGCCGAGACCAAAGCCATCAAGCTGGCGCTGGGAGACCACGCCCGTAAGGTAGCTGTCAGCTCGAACAAGTCCATCATGGGCCACCTCTCCTGCGGGGCCGGGGCGGTTGAGGCGGCAGCTAGCATCCTGACCATCGTCAACGGCATCATCCCCCCAACCATCAACTACCGGACACCTGACCCGGAGTGCGACCTGGACTACGTCCCTAACACTGCTCGAAAAGCACCGATAGACACTGTTCTTAAGAACGGCTTCGGACTTGGCGGCCAGAACTGCTGTCTCATCTTCCGGCGGTTGGGAAACGGATAACGTAACCCTTTTGACCGTAATACGCCCTGCAGTCCTCTACACCGCCAGGGTCAATGCTTTAGGCAGGACGGAGAACTTCACCGCTTCGCCGGGAAGCAGGTCGCCGTCAACCTGGATAGCCATGGGAGCTTCCGATTTGACGGCCACTTCACGCGCCTGACGGAGCTCCAGCTTGGGGTGGGTAAGATGCGTTCCCCTGTATACGCGCGGAAAGGAGATCAGCAGGTCAGGCCGGCTGATATCGCCGATGACCAGCACATCGAAGAAGCCGTCAGAGGGGTCGGCGTTCGGAGACACCTTCATGCCTCCGCCGCCGTACTTGCCATGAGACAGAATCAGGGTGGCTACCTTTCCTACGGTAACCTCGCCATCTATAGTCAGCCTGGTCGGGACATTGCGATGCGAAGCGAAAGTAGCAAGGACCGCCATTAGATAAGAGGGCGTCCGACCGAGCGATTTGAACTGTCTTGTGGTACGCCTGACCACCTCGCCGGCGAAGCCGACGCCGGCAAAATTGACGAACAATCGAGCATGCCGCCTGCCATTCTCTACGTACTCGATCACACCGAGGTCGACTTTCCTTTTCCCGGCGGTCAGCAGGCGGCGGCAGGCTTCATCGCACCGGTGGGGTATGCCAACACTCCGCAGGTAATCGCCACCGGTTCCGGTACCGACAACACCCAGGGCCACCTGCCACAGACCGCCGGCATCGTGAATACCGTTGACGACTTCGTTCATGGTGCCGTCGCCGCCGACCGAGACCACCATTTCCGGGCCGCTGGCGGCGGCTGATTTCGCCAGCTCAATGGCGTGGCCCGGCCCTTCGGTAAGCATTAGGTTAAAATCAAGGCCGAGGCTCTTAAGATTATCGGCGATTTCCGGCCATCTGCGGGCGGTACGGCCGGCACCGGCGGCCGGGTTAACGATTACGCAGGCACGGGGCACGGCGACTTACCCCACCAGATTCTTCAGCTTTTTCACGAATGGCCTCAGGATGACAGGGGAAAAGTGAATGGCCTCCATAACGACACCCAATAGTTACCTCCTCAACGCCTTGACCACATCGGCGGAAGTGGTTACCCATCCCAGGGACTTGCTGACGTTGTAAGTAGTCGCCTCACGGCGGAAGGGGAGACGGCGTGAAGAGACCGCGGCATCGGAGACCAGGATGCAGAAGTAGCCGCGGTAGAAGGCGTCCCGTATCGTAGCTTCCACGCACATGCTCAGCTCGGTACCGGCGAAGAGGAGATACTTCGCATTTAACGTCTTAAGCGTCGTGTCCAGATTGGTCTCATAAAAACCGCCGTGACGGATTTTCTCAACAATGGCATCACCTGGCTTTGGAGCAATCTCACGGATAACCTCCGCTCCCCAGGCGCCCCGTATAGCCATTTTATCCCGCAGTTCCGGATGCTCCCGGCTGATTCTCACTATCCCGCTCTTGACAACGTTGGCTGAATCAGGCGCGCCAGCTTCATGCAGGTCAGGCGAGTAAACATGAACAACATACACCACTTTACCACCCGCCTTACGCAGGGCGACAGCAACCCGGTTGATGGCGGCGGCAACACCCGGGACTTCTGAAAGGTCGGAGCCAGCCATGTCGAACAACCCGCCCTTCTTGGCAAATGAGTTCTGCATGTCCACGATGACCAGCGCCGTCCGGTGCGGGTCGATTTCCAGCGGCGCCGGCTCAGCTTTCAGCCTGACGGCCTTAACTGCTGGTGAACGAACACTCCTTCCAGATGCCATGCTCGTTACCTCACTTACTTCTGGTCTTTAGTTCCGGGAATATCGGATGACGGCTTTTTTATTCTCTTGACCCACCGTCCCAGGATGTTCATGCCACCGTACTCGGTCAACTCTTGTTTCACCCTTAACTCGATAACCCTTTCAAAAGCCTCTAACGCTTCCTCATGGCGGCCGAGCCGGTTAAGCACCCCAGCTTTCTCATGCCACGCTTCAATGCCCTTTGAATAGACCTGGATGCATTGCTCATAAAGAACGAGCGCCTCGCTCCATTTACCCTCCTGGGCGAGGTCAGCACCCCGGCGGCATAACTCGCTATAGACAGGAGGCACCTGTTCTTCTTCAGGTTTCAAAGCCGTTTCCTCATAACTTCAGCAGCAGATGACAACTTTCTAGATTATACGCGCTACCCGTACAAATCCGCAAAAGCATGAAGGGCTTGACAACACGCGCATATAATTATACTATACTCGGCTAGCCAGATGGCTTAGTATAGTATAACAGATAAGAACGTGCTACGGGATAAACATACTGAAGCAAAGCGCCGGGCTATCATCGCCGCCGCTAAAAGGCTGATTAAAAACACCGGCTACGATGCCTTCAACGTGAGCGCCGTCGCCAGAGAAGCCGGCATCAGCAAGGCAACCTTCTACGCCTACTTCGACAGTAAGGAGGCACTCCGGCAGACCCTGCGGGCAGATGGCATCGAAGGTCTCGACACCAGGGACAAGCGCGCCGTCATCATCGAGGCGGCGCTCCGCACTTTTGCCGAGCGCGGCTTTCACGCCACCTCACTTGAAGACATCGCTGAGGCCGCCGGCATAACCAAGGGCACGATTTACTGGTACTTCAAACAAAAAGATGAGATCCTTAAAGCAATACCCGAGCGAGTTTCACCGCTCATCAGCCACCTTCACGACCTGTGGGGTCTGATGGACCGTCCGCCGGAAGAGGTGCTGCTGATGTTCGCGCGGAACTACCTGGCCACTTTTACCAATCCCCATGCCGCCAGGCTCTTCCGAACAGTACTCACCGAAGCACCTCACTACCCTGAGATCGCTACCAGCTTCACAGAAATAATTAGCGGCGTACTCGAGTTCATCGTCGCTTACCTCCAGCACCAGACCGCGCTCGGCCGGCTCCGGCCCGGTGATATTAACAGCAGTGCGCGCGCCTTTATGGGTATGTTGTTGATATACATTATGGGACGGGAAATATTTCCGCTCATGGGAGCCGGCTTTCCCGAACCCGACCTTTACGCAAAGCAATTAGTCAACATATTTCTAGAGGGCCTTAAGCCCTATGCCTCAGCAACATCTATCCCGGCTTCGCCGGATGCGTGTTTTAAGGAGGAAATATGAAGAGGGTAAGAATCGCAGTTATCGTCATTCTGGTGCTGGCTGGCGCTATCGCCGGCACATGGTGGTATTTGAACTCATCCGCCCCGCCGGTCGTCGCCGGTGTAATCGCCGCCTCCGGGTTCATCGAAGCCAAAGAGACCTCGGTTTCCCCTGAGATTGGCGGACGGATAACCTTCATCGGAGCGGATGAAGGCGACCATGCTCAGGCCGGCATGCCGCTGGTCAGAGTAGATGACTCGCTTCTGAAGGCCCAGTTAAGACAGGCTGAAGCCGCGGTGACCGTGGCCCAGGCCAGCCTTCAGCAGGCAACCGCCGCCCGGGACGGCGCTAAAAGAGTGCTCAATAACGCCCTGGACATCCAGAAAAACCCTCAGGAACTTGAAGCTAAAATCATTACCGCCCAGGGCGAACTTGAGCTTGCCGAGAACACCCTCAAACTCTACGACCTGCGCCAGTGGAGCTGGGACCGGCGCATCGCTGAAATCCGCCGCGACGTGGCTAAGAAAAACCTGGACAACCTGCTGGCTATTAAAGCCGACCCTCAGCAGATAAACGCCGAGGTTGACCAGGCCAGGGCAGCGCTCGACACCGCTGAAGCCAGCCTGGCGGTGGTCAAGGCCCAGATTGACCAGACCCAGGCGGCAGTTGACACGGTCAAGGTCCAGCTCGCCAAGACCACCACCAGCTCCCCTGTCTCCGGGATAGTAGCCAGCCGCAATGCTGATGTCGGCGAGGTCGCCCCGGCCGGTGCTCCGATTCTGACCATCTCCCAGCTTGATGAGGTCACGCTGACTGTCTATGTCCCGGAACTTCAGCTCGGCCTGGTCAAGCTCGGCCAGACCGCCAGCATCTCCGTTGACTCATATCCTGGTCAGACCTTTAGCGGTAAAGTCACCTATATCTCGCCACAAGCCCAGTTCACGCCTAAGAACATCCAGATAAAGGAGGAGCGCACCAAGACGGTCTATGCCGTCAAAATCAAGTTGGCCAATCCGGACCAGAAGCTCAAGGCGGGCATGCCCGCCGACGCCGTAATAATGACGGAGTAAACCCTTGCTAACTCCAGCCATTGAAGCCATCAACCTTCAGAAGCGCTACGGACAGCTAACGGCCGTCCGCAACCTGAACTTCTCTGTTAACCGGGGTGAGCTGTTCGGCCTGGTCGGACCCGACGGGGCGGGCAAGACCTCAACCATCCAGATACTCTGCACCCTGACCGTGCCCTCCGCCGGCGAGGCCCGTGTCCTTGGTCTGGACACGATGAAGCAGGCCGGAGACATCAAGACCCGCATCGGCTACATGTCCGAACGCTTTACGCTCTACAGCACGCTGACCGTGGCCGAAAACCTGGACTTCTTTGCCCGCTTACGCCGTATTCCGGCCAGCGACACTAACAGACGCAAGCAGGAGCTTCTCGAGTTCAGCCGGCTGGCCGAATTCCAGGGTCGGCAGGCCCAGCACCTCTCCGGCGGCATGCAGAAGAAGCTGGCGTTGTGCTGTTCACTTATCCACCAGCCGGACGTCCTCTTCCTCGACGAGCCAACCACCGGCGTTGACCCGGTCTCCCGGCGCGACTTCTGGCGCATCCTTTCCAGGTTCCTTGCCCGAGGCATCACTGTCTTCGTCTCCACCCCTTACATGGATGAGGCCGAGCGGTTCAGCCGCGTAGCTTTCATCCACCAAGGAGAGGTCATTGCCTGCGATACGCCGCAGAGCCTTAAGGCCAGCCTCAAGCGTGACCTGCTGGAAATCCTCGCCGACCCGCTTCGTGACGCTGTTAAAACGCTGGAGAAAGTCCTGCCGGCCGGCAGTGTCAACATCTTCGGCGAGAGCCTGCACCTTACTGTTGACGACCCCAATGCCGCCCTGGGCCAGGTCACCGGGCGGTTGAGTGAGGCGGGAATCAAACTTATCAGCGCCCGCAGGGTACCGCCCGGCCTGGAGGATGTCTTCGTCACCTATCTCAAACCTGAGGACGACCAGGCAAGCGTCAGGTCTCAAACCATGGTATCGGTGTCCACTCCTGCCAGACAGAATGGGAAAGCCGCCATTACCGTTTCCGGACTCACCCGCAAGTTTGGTGATTTCACCGCGGTTGACAGTATCAGCTTCGAGGTCAAACATGGCGAGGTCTTCGGCTTCCTTGGCCCCAATGGGTCGGGCAAAACGACTACTATCCGCATGCTCTGCGGTCTCATGGCGCCGACCGCCGGCAGTGGGCGGGTGCTGGGCGAAGATATGGCCTCCGCAGCCCAAAAGGTACGTTCGCGCATCGGCTATATGTCCCAGAAGTTCTCTCTCTTTCAGGACCTGACGGTCGAGGAGAATATCAACTTCTACGGCGGCCTCTACGGGCTGTCCGGCTCCCGGCTCAGGGAGCGGCGAGAGTGGGTGATAAGCATGGCCGGCCTCAAGGGAAAGGAGCGCTGGCTGCCGCGGGGCCTCTCCGGCGGCTGGCGGCAAAGGCTGGCGCTGGGCTGTGCCATTATTCACACCCCGGAAGTCATATTCCTCGATGAGCCCACTGCTGGCGTTGACCCCCTGTCACGGCGCTACTTCTGGGAGCTCATCCAGGAGATGGCCGAGCATGGCACGGCCACTTTTATCACCACGCACTATATGGACGAAGCCGAGCATTGCCACAACCTGGGTCTGATGTACGAGGGAAAACTCATCGCACTCGGAAGTCCTTCAAAACTTAAAACCGAGCTTGCTATGGGACGGCTCCTTGAAGTAGTGACTCCTGACTTTGCCCGCGCCGCCGAAGTGCTCTCGGCCAGTCCGGTCTGCCGCCAGGTGGCCCTGTTCGGGAGCACCGTCCACCTGGCCACCGACCGCACCACACCGGACGATATTAATCAGGTGCTCTCCACCGCCGGGGTGACGGTTCAGGCAATAAACGTGATTCCATTCACCATGGAGGACGTATTTATTTCGCTCATTGAACAGCAAAAAAGCGGGTAAGGAGACTGGCATGCTCAGACGAATCGGGAGCGTGATACTTAAAGAATTCATCCAATTGGCGCGCGACCGGCGTACGCTCATCATCATACTCTTCATACCGGTGATGCAGTTGTTCATCTTCGGCTATGCCCTCAGCACCGACGTCAAAAACATCCCCATGGCTCTCTGGGACACCTCAAAGACTCCGGAAAGCCGCGACCTCGTCCAGAGCTTCACCCGGACCGACTTCTTCAACCTCAAGTACCACGCCTCCAGCTACGATGAGGTCAACCGGTTGATCGAATCCGGCTCGGTGAAGGTGGCGCTCATTATCCCTGCCGACTACGCCTGGAAACTCCAGCGCGACGAGACCGCAGAGGTGCAGTTCTTCATTGACGGCTCCGACCCCACTGTATCCATCCAGGCTCTCTCCTATTCCAGCCTGATAACTCAGGCCAAGGCGGTCAGCCTCATCGTCCAGCAGTCTGGCGGACGCGGCCTGGAACTGCCCATATCCATCGAGCCGCGGGTATGGTACAACCCGGCCATGGAGAGCCTCGTATTCAACATTCCGGGACTGGTCGGTGTTATCGCCGGCATCATCACCGCCATGCTCACCGCCTTTGCTGTGGTGCGCGAACGTGAGACCGGGACCATCGAACAGCTAAATGTCACGCCCTTGCGCCGCGGCGAACTGATTGTCGGCAAGCTGGTCCCATACATCATCATCGCCTACGCCCAGATGACCCTCATCCTGACCACCGCCGTTACGGTTTTCGGAATGCAGATACAGGGGAGTCTGGTTTTACTTATAGCCCTGACTTCGGTCTTCTTGATATTCTCACTCGGCCTCGGCCTGCTCGTTTCCACCGTATCCCGCACCCAGTTCCAGGCCCAGCAGTTGAGTTTCGCCACTATGCTCCCGACCATCCTCCTTTCCGGATTCATCTTCCCTATCGAGTCCATGCCTCAGGTTATCCAGTGGATTTCATCGATAATCCCGCTCACCTACTACCTTCATATCGTCCGCGGCATCGTGGTCAAAGGCATCGGCTTCGAGTATCTCTGGATGGACACACTTATCCTGGCCTTTATGGGCATTGCCACGCTGGCTATCGCCGCGACCCGGCTGAGACGAACATTAGGGTAGAGCGCCCCCACCGGATTTCTCGGCCACACCCACCTGCGGCGGGTACCCGCGATGGCCTCGAAATGGTTTACTTCAAACGCCTTCATCAAATCCAGTTCGAACGAAGTGAGAGGTCTAGCGGCGGAGATTCTCCTCAACCGCCAAGCGGCTTCGAGAATGACGCTCAGCTTTACCCACATGCTATACTTGACCTCGTCTTATGACAGGCAACCCTGGCATTACCAGACCCGTTAAGACCCGTGTGGGGGCAGTAGTGAGCATCGTATTAAGCGTCCTCCTGGGAGCGGTCTTCCTGGCCGCTGGAATCGCCAAGCTCATCTCCGGCCAGGAGTTCTTGACTATCCTAAGCGTTTACCCGAGCCTGCCGGCGTGGCTGGCCGCCTTCCTCGGCGTTTCTGTGCCCTGGGTGGAAATCGCCCTGGGCATCCTGCTTATCGGCGGCTGGACACGGCGTTACAGCCTTTACATCGCCGTTATCCTCAGTCTTGTCTTCATCAGCGTTAATTCCTACGCTATCGCCATCGGCGCTGAGGATACCTGCGGCTGTCTCGGCCAAGCTATCCCGATGACACACTGGCAATCGCTCTTACTTGACCTGGCCATGCTCGGTACCGCCGTCTATTTGCTTTTACCCGCCGCAAGACCACAGGCTTCCCTCGACCAGCTTATCCGCGAAGCCGGCATTTCAACCATGATGCGAATTGTCCTGCCTGTCCTGCTGGTCGCCGCCATTTTCACTCAGCCAGCGCCAGTTGGCGTCAATGCCGCCGACCCTGAACTGCCCAAGCCGCAACTGGCGCCGCTAAACCCGGCATTCACCAACCGCACATCGACCCGACCACAGACCACCGCTCCGACTGCCGAAATACCGGGCAGGCTCGGCCTGATACCTTCGCCGATGGACCTGAGCCACCTGAAAAGCGCTAAGCCCGCCGCCGCACCACAATCACTGACTGTCTTGCCCGCCACCTTTGACTGGCGCACTCTCAGCAAGGTAACGCCGGTCAAAGACCAGGGCGCCTGCGGCACCTGCTGGGTCTTCGGCAACATTGCCATTATGGAATCGCGGGTGCTTACCACCAGCGGCTCGGCCTTCGATTTCTCAGAGCAGAACCTGACCGTCTGCACCGACCCTTCGTACACCTACCTGGCCGCTGACCGTTGCGGAGCCGGCGGCGAGCTCTTGATGGCCCCGGACACGCTGACCAAGAAAGGAGCACGGCTGGAAAACTGCCAGCCCTATAACACCGGCATCATCAACACCCAGGCCTGTAACGACACCTGCGCCACCATCGTCCGCGCCACCGACTGGCGGCTGGTGGCCAACTCTCCCGACCAGATAACGGAAATCAAGAACGCGCTCTACAACTACGGGCCGGTCACCGCCACTTACGTCGTCGGCAGCGGCCGGATGTTCCAGGTCAGCGGCAACTACGTTTACTACTGGTCCAACTGCTCTGAAGCGCCCAATCACCTGGTTGCTATCGTCGGCTGGGACGACACGGTAACCCACCCCTCCGGTGGTGGCAGCGGCGCTTTTATCGTCAAGAACAGCTGGGGGACAAGCTGGGCCAACCAGGGATATTTCTACCTCGCTTACGGCTCGGCCAACCTCCAGGGCATCGGCTCCTTCCACGGGAGTGCTGGTTACGTACCTGGGGGACTGGCTGAACGGCTTTACTACTGGGATGAGGCAGGACTGGTCAACTCGATGGGCTATGGAAGCAACACCGCCTGGATGGGTGCGCTCTTTACCGCCGCTGAAGCCGGTAACCTGACGCGGGTGGAGTTCTGGACGACATCGAATAATGCCAGCTACCAGCTATTCGTCTATGACGGCAACCTGAGCGGTACAACACTCTACCGCAGTGAGGGTACCTGCCCGGAAATGGGCTTCTATTCAATTAAACTTGATCCGCCGGTGGCGCTGGCAAATGGCCAGAACTTCGCGGTAGCGGTCAGGATGACCACCCCCGGCTATAACTTCCCGATACCGACCGAATATGTCATACAGGGCTTCGTTAGCCCGCCTATCCAACAAGGCAAGACATTCGGTAAGATTGATGGCGGCAACTGGCTCGATACCGCCAATAACGGCATTAACGTTAGCCTCCGCGCCCGGGTGCAGTCAGCCGAGGCGCCCCTGCCGCCGACCGGTCTGACAGCCATCGCAACATTGTCCACCACCATTAACCTCACCTGGACTGACCGCTCGACTAACGAGACCGGCTTCAAAATAGAGCGTAAGACCGGCGCTTATGGGACTTATGCCGAAATAACAACCACGGCCGCCGGGGTGACCTCGTACGGTGACACTGGACTTTCAGCCAACACCACTTATTACTACCGCATCAGAGCTGTCAGTAATACAGGAGTTTCGGAATACTCAGATGAGGCTTATACCACCACCCAACCGGCCAGCATCACCGTGACGTCGCCGAACGGCGGTGAAAGCTGGCCGGTCAACAGCCTTCAGGTCATAACCTGGACCTCATCCAACGTGCCGGGGACAGTGAAAATCGAGCTTTCTCGGGACAGCGGCTCGACCTGGCAAACACTCTTTACGGATATCCTTAACGAAAGCGAGGTAGCAAAATGGACGGTTTCTGGAGCGGCTACCACTCAGGCACGTATCAGGATTTCCAGCAATTCCTTACCTTCTGTCCAAGACATCAGCAATGCCGATTTCACTATCACCCCACCAACCCTCATGGTATCTACCGGCGCCGCCACCGGCGTTAATTCGACCACCGCCACGCTCAACGGCAACCTGACCTCACTGGGGACGGCAACTTCGGTCAATGTATCCTTTGAGTATGGAACTACTACCGGCTATGGGACCGCTACGGCAACACAGACGAGGACAACCACCGGTGCCTTCAGTGCGGGAGTAAGCGGCCTGACTCCTAATACCCTGTACCATTACAGGGCTAAAGCTGACGGCGCCACAGCAGGCACAGCCAGCGGGGCTGATGTCACCTTTACCACCCTGACGGCTCAAGCCAGGGTTTCTGTTAATTCCGGCGCCTCTATCGACCTCCATCCGAACCACACCAGAAGCGCTATCCCGATAACCATAAGCAATATCCCGAACCTAGGAGCAGGCAACGGGGTCGCCTCATTCAATATTAATCTGACCTGGGACCCGGCCGTCATCCGCACTGACAGTCTGACCGGGGCGGCTATAACAGGCTGGACAATCACTCCCGGCACACCGAACAATACCAGCGGCACCGCCAACATCACCGGTTCGACAACCAGCAACTATCTCACCACGGATGCCGTTGTCGGCAATATTAACCTGACGGCTATCGGCTCAGCCGGCTCTTACACTACTATCGCTGTGGCGGTAACAAGCCTTACCGATAAGAACTCTCAAGCAATAGCCTCATCACCCATCGGAGCGCAGGTAAATATCACCAACCTCCAAGCCGAGACAGGGCATATTCAGGCAATCGACGCCGACGGTGTAGCGATAATCAGCGTGGTTGTTGGCCGTATTAAGGATATCACCACCGGCAACACCACCACGATACCGGGAGGGCTCGGCGGCTTTTCGGCTACGGCCACTAGTTCTCCTGCCAGCGGCATCTTACTCCTTGCAATACGGGGGGCGCCGCCCTATCTTAGTCCGTCGCTCGATTCCAGCGGCACCTTCAGCGTCAGCAGCGTGGCTACGCCGGAACAGCCAAACAACAGCACCGTCGCCAAACTGGTCCCCAGGCTTACCGGCGACTGCAATACAACATACGTACTGGATATAGCTTTTCAACAGATCATTGCCGCCGCCGGCGGACAGAATGTCCCAGAGCAACAGTCAAGCCAGATCACCCTCCGCCGCGGTGACGTTAAGCTGGATAGCACGGTGGACATCTTCGATGCTATGTACATTGCCCAGTATGTCATCGGCAATCGACCCTTGTCGCAGATTAACCCGCTCAACGCCGCCTCGGTCAAGCAGGACGGCGCCTCCGGTGACAAAATTGACATCTTCGACGCCATGTACATCGCGCAGTACGTGGTCGGGTTGAGGAACAGCCGGTTCGAATAGACCTCTCCCCCCAGATCTCTCACTACGTTCGAGATGACATAACGGACGGATGGCGCCATTCCGAAGGAGCGTCTTATCCCCATGCCATTCCGAAGGAACGAAGTGACTGAGGAATCTGGCGGGGTGTCTGCCATGCTACTCTGCCAGATGCTTCGCTTCTCTCCGGTATGACATGTTATTTGTTTCATGGTACATAATACATGCTATTGATATGATGGTGTATAATCTAGATGGTCATGTGAAGCGGCGGAGTATGCCGCCGGCGGGTACAGTAGATGAAAAAGGTGCGGCCGTTAACGGCCGCGGCCATCCTGGCAGTGCTTCTGGCCTGCTTACTATCTGTTATTCCTTTCCGTATACTTTATGCCGCTCCCGGCTCAGTCGGGGTTGATCATACCTACACGGCAACCACTCAACCACCTTCCAATATTACCGCTTGCTCGGCTACCTTACACGGCACTTTCATCGTTGACCCAGCCGATGTACAGCCGTCGGTCGGCTTCTACATAAGGAAAGCCGGCACAACCGGCTGGGCTGACGTTGGATGGACATCAGCCGTTAGCGGCTCGCCCATCAGTTACAACATGACCGGCCTTATTTCAAATACACAGTACGAGTACAAAATCGCGGTCGGCCCATACGGCACGGACGCCCAGGGATCAGTGGTGAGTTTTACCACGGAACGCCCTTCCTTAACACCGGGCTCAGCCACGGGGATAACTGTCAGCGAAGCCACGATAAGAGCCGACCTCACCTATACCGGCGACTGCTCAATGTGGGGATACTTCGAGTACGGGGAGACCGCCTCCTACGGCCTGACCACCTATCAGACGAACAACTGGATGAGCAGTGGCACCCAGTCATTCACCCTTACCGGACTAAAAGCAAGCACCACCTACTACTTCAGGCTGTATGTCGAACACGGTAGCGGGGCTGATAAACAGGTTTACCGCAGTTCCGGCGCTACTTTCACCACCCTTTCGCCAGCACTGGCAACCCAGTTAGCTACGAATGTCACTGTCAGCTCAGCCACCATCCATGCAACCCTTAACTGGACCGGCAATGCTACCTTCTGGGGATACTTTGAGTACGGACTGACAACGTCCTATAGACAGACTACCGCCGGCACTAACAACTGGCTCAGTGCCGGGCCACATTCTTATGACCTCACCGGCTTAAAACCCGGCTCCACCTACTACTACCGGCTGATGGCGAAATATGGCGAGCAGTATTTCTACAGCCCCGGCAGTTCTTTCACCACTCTTTCGCCGACGGCGACAACCGGTACTGCCAGCAATATTACCAACGGACAGGCAACATTAGGCGGTTCCGTGACCTGGACCGGCACCAAGAACTTCGATGTGATTTTTGAATATGGCACAGGCGAGTCTTACGGCAATCAAGTGACTATCTATCCCGGTGAGTCCGGGCCGGTGAGCAGGACTATTACCGGTCTCCACGCCGGAACCCTTTATCACTACCGCCTGATAGCAAGGAACGACAGCCTTGTCTTTGCCGGGCAGGACGCCACCTTTACCACCTCTACACCGCAGGTGACAACCTCCGCCGCCACCGGTATCGGCAATACTTTCGCCAACCTCAATGGTTCGGTGACTTTTACCGGCCCGCCCGCTGTTACGCCCGGTTTTGACTACGGTCCAACCACAGCCTATGGAAACTCCGTCAACAGCTTCGAGATGAGTGAATCAGGGAATTTCGGGGGAACTCTATCCGGGCTCCCCTCCGGCACCACCCATCACTTCTGCGCCAAAGTGACCACCGCCGCCGGCGACGTTTTCTATGGCACCGACCTAACTTTTACAACCACAGCCACCGCGCCGGCCTTCCTGTTCAAGTTTGGCTCCGGTGGTGGCAGTGACGGCCAGCTCAATGAACCGACGGGGATAGCCACAGACGCATCTGGTAATGTCTACGTCGCGGACACCAGCAACAACCGCATCCAGAAATTCTCCAGCACAGGCACCTTTATCACCAAGTGGGGCTCGGCTGGCAATAGCGACGGTCAGTTCAACGGTCCTATGGGGATTGCTGTGGACGCAACCGGTAATGTCTACGTCGCCGACCAGAATAACCAGCGCATTCAGAAATTCACCAGCGACGGCAACTTCATCACCAAGTGGGGTTCTCTGGGCGGTCAAAACGGCCAGTTTAACAATCCGTTCGCCATTGCTATCGACGCCACGGGCAACCTCTATGTCGCAGACCAGAACAACCAGCGCATTCAGAAATTCACCAGCGACGGCAACTTCATCACCAAGTGGGGTTCGGCCGGTAGCGATGACGGCCAGTTCGCCGATCCAAATGGAATTGCTGTGGACTCAGCCGGAAATGTTTATGTTTCTGACCTGTACCACTACCGCATCCAGAAATTCTCAAGTACCGGGGCATTCATTACCAAGTGGGGTTCTCAGGGCAGCGGCGACAGCCAGTTCAACTACCCACAGGGGCTCGCCGTTGACCAATCTGGCTACGTCTATATAGCTGATGCTAATAACCATCGTATCCAGAAATTCACCAGCACCGGTGCGTTCGTTACCAAATGGGGCACCTTTGGTACCGATGACGGCCAATTCAACCAACCGCGTGCGGTTGCCGTGAACACAGCCGGAAACATCTACGTCATTGACTACTATAATGCCCGCATCCAAGCTTTCGGTGTTCATGTGCCGCCTGTAGTTGCTACCGGTGCTGCTACAAGTGTTGGCTCATCAACAGCCACTCTGAACGGGAACCTCAGTTCGATGGGGACTACTACGACGGTTAACGTATCTTTCGAGTATGGTACGACGACCAGTTACGGTACTACGACCACAGCCCAAGCAAGGACTACAGCCGGCTCCTTTAGCGCGGCAATAACCAGCTTAGATGCCAGTACGACCTACCATTACCGTGCAAAAGCCGATGGCGGCGCGGCAGGAGTGGCTAATGGAAACGATATGTCTTTCAATACTCTATCCACGATTCAAGCCGAAACTGCCCTTACCCAGGGTCTTGACACCGGTGATGTCGCCATCGTCAGCGTTAAGATAAACCGGATTAAGGATGGTTCCGGCAATACAACCGCTATCCCCGGCGGCATCGGGGGTTTCTCGGCAACCGCTTCCTCGTCACAGGCTGCAAGTAGAACCGGCGCTTTCGCCGGCATGGAGTTCACCGGCGTTACCGCCGTCGCTCCGTATCTTAATCCTACTT
>JBFMDU010000006.1:0-52438 GCA_040753815.1 Chloroflexota bacterium | reverse complement strand
GGCCAAGTCGGCTTACGAGTCGGGCGTTCAGCAGGCGCTCAAGGCCCGCGATGAGGCGATGCTCCAGGCCTGGAATGTCCGCAAGCAGGCAATCGATACCGCATGGAAGGTCTTCGGGAAAGAGTAAATCACCTGATGTTTGAGAGGAGGATGCTATGCATCCTCCTCTTGTCCTTACTGATCTTTACACTGACTAGTGGGTAGAGCAGGAGATGCAGGGATCATAGGCGCGGACCAGCATCTCGAGGGTCAGCTTGGTTTCATCCTCAGGCCGTTATAATAACTTGAGCGCCAGGGGGATTCCATATCCTTCTGGATAGGGACTTCTAACCTGTGGAATAGGGTTGTTTCAAAGCTCTGGAAGCGTTGTCACGAAGATATACGGTATGTTACAATTCTTTCCCGCAATCGCGTCTGGGCCGCTAGCTCAACCGGTAGAGCAACTGACTCTTAATCAGTAGGTTCAGGGTCCGAGTCCCTGGCGGCTCACCAGCTAATTTGTTCGTAACGGTTTGCCCCGCTTTTATGAGCACTTGACCATTATTATTACGAATTAGCTTAACAGCGTAGCTACGATTTAGCTTTGCAGTTTTGCTTAACTTATGGCCGCCGTACCTTTACAATAGGAACCTCCTTGTCTATAATGACGCACTGTTTTGCGCCCGAGCTGATTACGGACTGTTATAAGCGTGAAGTGCCCGTAGAATAACCAGCCGTGAGCGCCGTAAATCTATAAATAAATAGACATTTAGCCAAAGCGTGAGTTACGAGACCAGGGGATAAAATAGATTGAGAAAAGACTTCTGGATACTTATATTTATCCTGCTCCTTTTTGGCCTTGCGCTGTGGACAATTACACCGATCGATAGTGAACGCTTCGGCCGCCACGGCATACAGTTAGGTCTCGATCTGAGAGGCGGCAGTCATATCGTCTATGAGGCTGACCTGTCTAAGAAAGACCCTTCCCAGAGCGATGCTGACGCCATGACCGGTGTCATTCAGAAAATCGAGCGCCGCATTAATGAATACGGAGTCGCCGAGCCGATTATTCAACAGCTCGGCACCGACCGCATTCTGGTACAGTTGCCCGGTGTCCGCGACATTAACGAGGCCATTCGCCTCCTTGGACAGACTGCCGAGCTGGATTTTCGCGAATTGAAACTTGGACCGGATGGCAAGCCGGTAGTGAACGATAAAGGTGAACAGGAATGGATCGTCGCTAAAGCCAAAGGCAGTGACGGACAGGAAAAAGAACTCACCGGTAAATACTTTAAGCCGAATGCTCAGGTCGTCATCAGTCAGCAAAAAAGCGAGCCTGAAGTCGCTTTTGAGTGGAACTCAGAGGGCGCCATACTTTTCAAACAAATAACTGAACGTAACCTTCAGAAGCCACTCGGGATTTTCCTCGACGGCAAGCTGATCTCGTCCCCTACCGTTCAGGCAGTAATTGAAGACCGCGGCGTTATCACTGGCCTTACCATCGATGAGGCTAAAACCCTGGCTATCCAGTTGAATTCCGGCGCTCTGGACGTTCCCTTGACGATCATTCAGCGTTCGGATGTTGACGCCACACTCGGCGCTGACTCACTCCAGAAGAGCCTAATCGCCGGACTTATTGGTCTAGCATTGGTGATAGTATTCATGATCATCTACTACCGTGTCCCTGGCGTAATCGCCGCGATTGCCCTATCAATTTATGCAGTACTTGTGCTATCCATCTTCAAAATGCTTCCGGTAGTACTCACTCTGCCTGGCATGGCTGGATTCATCGTTTCAATAGGCATGGCAGTGGATGCCAACGTACTCATTTTCGAACGCATGAAAGAGGAACTACGGGCGGGGAAGACTCTAGGCGCCGCTGTGGACGCCGGTTTCAACCGGGCATGGTCAGCGATACGCGATAGTAATATTACTACTTTTATCGCTTGCGGTGTTCTCTACTGGCTCGGTGGTACTCTTGGCGCTTTCATGGTCAGGGGATTCGCCGTGACCCTTTTCCTCGGCGTTCTGGTCAGTATGTTTACCGCCATCATGGTAAGCCGCACTTTCCTGAGGCTTCTTGTCGCCAGCCACTGGGTTACCAGCATCAGGGCCTATGGAGTCAAGCGATGATTGATTTTATCGGCAAAAGGTACAGGTTTTTCCTAGTTTCGGGAGTACTGATACTAATCGGTATCATCTCTCTTGCAACCTTTAAGCTACAGCCGGGGGTCGACTTTATCAGTGGGTCCTCAATAACCCTACGTTTTGATGAGCCTATCGACCAGGGGGAAATGCGCACCGCGCTGCTTAACCTGGGTTATGATCAGGCAATCATCCAGAAGACGCCGGACGGCGACTACTTCATTCGCATCCGTGAAATATCCTCTCAGGAGAAGGAGGGTCTGACTGCTGGGCTTGAGGAAAAGTTTGGAAAGGTGACCATCCGCGACTTCTATTCTGTCTCACCGGTAATTGCGACTAAAACTGGCCGGGATGCCGGTATCGCCATCATCGTGGCCGCGGTGTTTATCCTGGCGTATATTGCCTGGGCCTTTCGCAGGATGCCCAGGCCATTCCGGTGGGGTACTTGCGCCATTGTGCCGCTACTTCATGACGTATTCATCGTCCTGACGGTGTTTTCTCTCCTTGGCTGGTTGCTCAACATCGAGGTTGATGCTCTATTTATAACCGGTGTGCTCGCCGTTGTTGGCTACAGCATCAACAACACCATCGTTGTCTTCGACCGTATCAGGGACAATATGACTCGAAGCATCAGCAAGGACTTCGCCAGTCTGGTCAATTCCAGCATTCTCGAGACTTTTACGCGCTCTCTTAACACGAGTCTCACTACCCTGTTCGTCATCCTGGCGCTTTACTTTATTGGTGGTGCCACGATACGTAACTTCATGATGGTGCTTCTGGTAGGTGTTGTTGTCGGTACGTACAGCGCTTCCTGCGTTGCACCGCAGTTGCTCGTAGTCTGGGAACGCGGCGAGTGGGGCCGCTTCTTTTCCTGGCTTCCTTTCGGTAAGCGCAAGCCATAACAAGTTGGGATAGCCACGTTCCTGCACGATGCCATGAGGGTTGCACCGGAAACCTTAGGTCTTTATGTTCACGTTCCCTTCTGCCGCGCCCGGTGCCGCTATTGCGATTTCAATTCATATGACGAAATCTCCTACTTTGTTCCGGCATACCTCTCGGCGCTGGAGGGGGAAACCCGGCTCTGGTCACCGCTGTTAACCACCTATAGCTTCTCTACGGTCTATATTGGCGGTGGTACTCCGACCATTTTGAACAGCCAGCAACTCACACGTCTCGTACAGGTGCTCCGTGAAAGCTTCAATGTGAGTCAGGAGGTTGAGATTACGGTCGAAGCTAATCCTGAAAGCATCAGCGGGCCTGTTCTCCACTCCCTCAATAGCATTGGAGTCAACCGACTGAGCATCGGCATTCAGAGCTTTATTGACTCTGAGCTAAAAATTCTCGGGCGGCCGCACACAGCCGCAGACGCTTTGCGAGCCTACCGCACAGCCCGAGAAACAGGTTTCGAAAACGTGAATATCGACCTCATTTACGGTCTGCCCTATCAGACACTGCTTGACTGGCATAATACCGTTGGCCAGGCCGTCAGTCTGCATCCGGAACATCTTTCGCTCTACGCTCTCACGCTCGAGCCGCAGACACCGCTGGCGCAGACAATTGCCCGGGGTCTGCTGCCAGAGCCGGACACTGACCTTGCCGCAAGGATGTACCAGCTAGCCGAAGGGGTTTTGGCGGATGCCGGATATCACCATTATGAAATATCAAACTGGGCACTCACCGGCCGTGAATGCCGGCATAACGTGAACTACTGGAAAAATGGCGAGTACATCGGGCTCGGCGCCGGCGCTCATTCGCATCTCATGAGTTGCCGGTTCGCTAACGTTGATTCACCTTTCGAGTACGAATGCCGCCTGCGGCAACACGAGTGTAATCCTCCAGAGGGTCTTTTAAAAGAATTCCTGGTGGAAATGCCCTGGCAAGCTCTCGCCAGCAGCGGTTGGCCGGTGGCCGCCTTCGAACGTCTCGACCGGGCAACGGTTGTGTCAGACTTACTAATGCTTGGTCTGAGGCTCACAGACGGAATAGATATGACATCACTCTTATCACACCTTAACCGGAGCATCGAGCTGGCCTGTAAGGATGAGATTAGCCGTCTAACAGCTGACGGGCTGATCGAGAATAGGGGTCAGGTCATCAAGCTGTCTGCGAGAGGAAGATTGCTGAGTAATGAAGTCTTTGTGCGGTTGTTGCGGCAATTGGAGGGAATCCGATAGGGGAATCCGGTACTGCCCATGCAGTTGGCTCAGGCCAGCTGGTGAATCTTCTTAAGCTCTTTTATGTATTCGGCCAGCCCTGATGGCTGGCTCATCCTGGTCTGAAGGCCAAGCGGATCCACGATGTCTTTCTTACCGAGCAGGACATCAAGTGTGGCCCGTACCGAGTACGCCAGGGCATCCAGACTGTAGCCGCCTTCGAGTGTAAACACAAGGCGTCCAGAACACAGCCTGTCAGCGAGGTCCTTCAGTATCTGAGCTATTTTGGCGAAGCCAGTCACCGTCATCTGCATGGATGCCAGCGTTTCCGACCAGTGAGCATCATACCCTGCCGAAATGAGGATGAAGTCGGGTTGGAAACGCTCTAAGACGGGGCTAATAATATCGTGGAATAGCGTCAGGTACTCATCGTCACCGCACCCTGCCGGCAAGGGCATGTTCACCTTTGTACCTTCGGCAGGGCCTTCGCCGATCTCGCCTGCATGACCGGTACCCGGATAGTGCGGGTACTGATGGGTCGAAATGTAAAGGACTCTTGGCTCGGAGTAGAAAGAGTCCTGGGTGCCGTTCCCATGGTGAACGTCAAAGTCTACAATAGCCAGCCGTTTGACGTTAGAATGGTTGTTGAGCAGATACTGTGCCGCTACCGCTACATTGTTGAAAATGCAAAAACCCATCGCTCTGGCACGTTTGGCATGGTGACCGGGCGGTCTGACCGACGCGAAAGCATTGTTTATCTCGCGTTTCATTACCGCCTCCACTGCCGCAATCACTCCACCAGCAGCATTCTGCGCCACCTCAAATGACTTGGATGAAAGTACGGTATCGGCGTCCAGCCAGCCTCCGCCGTGCAGGGCCTGATTTCGGATGTGAGCAATATATTCGGCTGCATGCACCAGTCCGAGGTCTTCTACCGTGGCAGGCCGTGGTAAGATTTCAACCAGGCTCGTCTTTAGCCCGGTCTGGTCAAGCAATGACATGATTGTGGTGAGCCGACGGGCATTCTCAACATGGGTGCCGGTATCATGCTCCAGATAAAGCGGCGAATAGACCAGTCCTGTTTTCATGGTCTTTGACTTGCCTCTTCAAAACCAAAATACGCCAGCCGGGCGTTTGCCAATGCCCGCGCTAGCGTACTTAACTTGGCTGAAAAGCGGCTGCTCGATATTACTTGCTGGATTTAGCCGGCTTCTTGGTCGCCTTCTTCGGCGGGTTATGCGCGGCACAGGTCTTGCACATGCTGTCTCTCCTTGACTTCTTGAGTCCATTTAATCATGAGGGCAGTATTCTGTCAACTGGTGATGGGCTCTAGGGTTTCGAGTTCCCTACATCGGACTTGGGTGGGGGGTTCAGCGGTGGGGACTTGATGTAGCGGAAGGAGACGATGAGGGTAATAGAAATTGCCGTGAAGATGGCGAAGAAGACGGGGAAGCGGATGACCTGCCAGTTAAGGCTGGCCATCCAGTAAAGGATGCCGATATAGATCAATACAGTCGCCCACTCCAGCCAGTGGGCCTTGAACCACCCGATGGTATCCTTAAGCCATTTCATCATGGCACGGATCCCCTCACCACCTGCAAGACAAAACCGAGCGCCGTCAAAGCCAAGCCGCTAACGGCTGAGACCCAGACCTGTACGTCCATGTTGCGGCCCCAGAAGAACTGCACGGCAATTAGCCCCAGAGCGCCGAGCGTAAGTATGACTCTTTCCAGCATGGTGGCCTTGTGGAGAAGATAGCCTTCGAAAGCAGCGGCCGCAGCGGCCAGCGCAACGATTGACAGCAGGATAGAAACAATTGAAGTCAGTGGAGAGCCTCCAAGCAGCATAATAGCCGGGTTAAACACAAACATAAACGGGACAACATAGCCAGCGAAGCCGAGGCGTGTGGCGGCGAGGCCGGTGCGCATCGGCCCGGCACCGGCAATAGCGGCCGCAGTAAAAGCGGCGACACAGACGGGGGGCGTTATCATGGCCATAGCCCCAAACATAAGAGCAAAGACATGGGACGGCAGAACCGGTGCTCCCATGCCGATCAGCGCCGGAATGATGAAAGCGACACAGATATAGTACACCAGCACCGCCGGTAGGCCAGTACCTAGGATGAGGCTAATGACGGCGGCGATGACAAGGCCGAAGATCATTGAGCCCATCGAGGCGCTCTGTACCAGTGATGACAGGCGGAACCCAAGCCCGGTGGCCATAAGAGCCCCCTGAATAACGCCGGTGATGATGATGGACATAATGACGCCGATGTTGCTGGAGACCATATTCTCCATGGTAATCAAAATGCGTTTCGGCGTCAGGCGTGTTTCGGGGCGGAAGAGCGAAACAATAATGACAGCCAGGATTCCCCAGACAGCGACTCTGGTTACGCTATAGCCAATAGTAAGGGCTACGATTATTAGGAGCAGTGGAAAAACCAAGTGTCCACCATCAAGCATGACCCGGCGAAGTGAGGGGAGAGCTTTCGGGTCGAGTCCGCGGAGGTTATCCTTTTTGGCACGGAAGTGGACCTGGAGAAAGAGCGCCGTGTAGTAAAGCGCGGCCGGGATAGCGCAATAGAGGCAGAGCACGATATAGGGGGTGTTGGTGAAGACGGCAATAAGGAATGCGGCGGCGCCCATAATCGGCGGCGTGAAATAGCCGGCGGTCGAGGCACAAGTTTCGACCGCACCGGCGAACTCTGGTTTGAAGCCCATCTTCTTCATCATCGGAATGGTGATCGAGCCGGTAGTGACTACATTGGCAATAGCACTCCCGGTGATAGTTCCCATAGCGGCGCTGCCGATAACAGATACTTTGGCCGGCCCGCCAGCAAATCGGCCGACCAGTGCATCAGCCGCCGCAGTGAAGAAGGCGCCGGTCCGGCTTTCAGCGACGAAGACGCCAAAGAGTATATAGAGAAATATCATTGATAACAGGACTTCGGTGCCAATGCCGTAGACGCCCTCGTTTAGTACATAAAGCATCTCACTCATGTGAGTCCAGGAAACGCTGATGGCCTTAAGCGGGCCAGGCATGTAGCCGCCGAACAGGGAATAGACGATGAAGGCCAGGGGGAGGCCGACCATCACCCAGCCAAAGGAGCGCCGGGTGGCTTCAAAGAGGAGGACAAGCACAATGATGCCGGCGATATGGTCAATCCGCTGTTCACTTCCGAAGAGGGTGACCCACCAGTTCTGAGTATCCATGGTGATGGTACCGTGGATGGTATAGACCTGAGTTACTACGACTAGCAGGCATAAGATAAGGTCGATGGCGAAAAAGCTGTTGAGGCGGGCGTTCCACTTTCTACGGATAGGTAGTTTTAGGAAGACGTACAGTTCCAGCAGGCTGACGATGATGGAGCGTTCGATGCGGGTGTCAATATTGCCGAAGTAGCCGCGGTAGATGACGAAAACGCATGACATTACCGCAATCAAGCCAAGGACAAAGGCAATAATGGTGGTCGATCCCCACTGGTGAGTGTTCCAGAAATGCTCGAGCGAGGGCTCCTCTTTTTTAAGAGAAACACCGGCCGACCAGTCGATGCCGCGACGTTCAGTCTGGGGATTCATTTCTCTTTATTTAGAAGAGCCTTCCGTCCGCCGAGGTGCGGACGGAAGGCTCTTAACTGCGCGGTATGATTTCGGGAACCTCTAGCCGACTTTAGCCCCGGCCGGTAGAGTCATGCCCTTATCTTTATACCACTTGGCGGCGCCGGGATGCACCGGGATAACATTGTAGCCTTCCCGTAGCGTCCACCTGAGCTGGTAGTCAGGCAGGGCCGGACAACTGGCGATGGCCTTCTTCGCCAAATCTTCATTCCAGAGGACGTTCATAATTTTATATACCAGATCGTCGGGGAGGTCTTTACTGGTAACTTGAATAAAGGAAAGATTAACACAGGGCACAGCAGAGGGATTACCCTTATAAAGTCCGCCATCCATCTGCCCTTTTGCGTAGAACGGGTATTTAGCCAGGATTTTAGTCATAGCGGCATCTTCTACCGGCAGTAACCTCAGTCCAAAGCGCTCCTCAGCGGCCAGGTGGTTTTTGGCGACTGCGCTCTGGTAAGCGAAGAGGCAGACGCAGTCCAGCGTCTTATCGGCAAGCCCGGTCCCCATAGCGGCATAAGAAATGTGTGAGACCACACCGCCGCCCTTCTCGATACCTTCAGGTTTGATGCCATAGCCAGCCTCAAGGACAGCCAGCGTGATTAGCTCTGCGGCACTTCCACCGGTACCAATACCCACCTTCTTGCCCTTGAGCAGGTCGGGAATGGTCTTAATATCGCTGTCCATCCTGACGGCGAAAGTCAGCGAGACCGTGCTGTAGCGGTCGAGGAACCGTATCTTGTCGTACTTACGGTCAAAGGGTGTTAGGCCGTTGAAGCCATTATAAGCATCTGGGACCGAGCAGTAACCGATTTCAGCATTGCCCTTGTCGATGGCCTTGATATTCTCCACCGAGCCGCCGGGTAGGACGCCGGCGGGCATGCCGAGGGCTTTGCCGGCATAGTCAGCGAAAATGGCGCCGAGAGTATAGTTATCACTTCCGGTAGGCGCCGCGACGTAGCGTATCTGCGAGTACTGTTTGGCTGGCGTGGCTGGGGTGGGGGGAGACGCTGGGGCTGGTGTCGGCGTCGCCGCTGGTTTCGGCGACGGCGCTGGGGCTGGTGTTGTAGTTGGCTGGGCGCAACCTGCGATGACAAAGCTGGTAAGCATAACCATGACCAATGTAAAACAGACGGCTCTCTTCATTCTCTCCTACTCCTTTCATAAACGCCGACGGTTTGGTCTGATGTGCTTCTGCTTTTGTCCGGTGTAGTAACCTCCTTACGGTCGTGAACACAGAACAGGGACAGCCGGTATGATTGATGGAAGACCTAATTCGTTATTGTATAGGGTAGCCTTAACGTTGTCAAGACGTTCTCGGCTCTATGAGATTCATGGGTGCGACTGGATATACTACCCGCGGCACTAGGGGAAGTATCTGTGCAAGCTGTTTTGTTGGGATTGGGTTATTTGGTGGTAGTTTGCGCCAGAACGGAAGCGATGAAGCCTTTGATAGCTTCGTAGTACAGTTCTTTGCTGACAAGCATGACATCATTATGCCCGGCGCTGGGGATAGTCACCATTCGTTTCACGGATGAGCCGAGGATCTTGTGAAGGAGGAGACCCTCCTCGTAAGGGATTAGTGTGTCCCTGTCACCGTGAATGACCAGCGCCGGCAGACTGATAGAGGCCACGAGAGCCAGCGAAGCATTCTCAAGTTCTGTAACTTTGCTGCCCCGGCCTGGAAAGCCGAGGTGCGATAGAATCCGAGTCACGGCAGGGAAGCCGCTTTCAATGATAAGTCCCGCAACTTGGTTGGCGCGGCGGCTGGCGATTGTCAGCACCGACATTGAGCCAAGTGACCTGCCCATAATGAAGAGCCGGTTTTCTTTTGGTCTAGGCACGTTGTTGTAGAAGAAGTCGAAGACTTTAAGCGAATCAGCGATCATACTGTTAATGGTCGGCTCGCCATTGCCGCGTCCGTAGCCGCGGTAATCAGTAACGAATAAACTCAACCCAAAATGGTTGTATTCAGAGGCGAACCAGTCATAGTCGCAGGCTACCTCGCCGTTGCCGTGGAAGTAAAGGATGCTGGCAGCGCTGTTGGTTGCCGGATATAACCTGGCGGAGATGTTTACCCCTGCCTCAACCGGGATGAGATAATCCCTGGCATCGTGAGGCGCCGGAGTCCATTCACGCCTCGGGAAGAAGACAAATTGCAGGATTTCGGGACGATCCAGGGCCGAATAGTCCGGTATGTCTGGTGGTTCTTTCAACTGAGGTCTCCTTTCGTTTTGGTAGAAGACGTGAATAGCAGCGACGTTAAAGCAGACGGAAGACGCGCCGGGCGTTGTCAGTGGTCTCTTTAGCGATGACTTCTAGAGAGGCTTCTTTGATATCTGCTAGGGCCATTAGCGTTACCGGTAGAAAGGACGGCTCGTTGCGCTGGCCCCTACGTGACTGCGGAGGAAGGAACGGGCTATCGGTCTCGATTAGGACCCGGTTCGTGGGAATATCACGGATGGTTCTGTGACTGCTGAGAGAGGTTGGGTATCCGATGTAAGCGCCCAGGGATATATAGAAGCCCATGTCGAGGTACTGCCGGGCTATCTCAATGTTACCGCTAAAGCAGTGGATGATGCCGCGAAGACTATTATTTTGCAGCTTTGGGGACGAAGTCCACTTCCTGAGTGTAGCTACCATGTCCTTTTCCGCTTGGCGGGAGTGGATTATTACCGGCAGGCCGGTATCAGCGGCGACCTCTAACTGCCACTCCAATACCTTTTGTTGTGCCTTGCGAGTAGAATAGCCGCGGTAGTAGTCAAGCCCGATTTCTCCAATGGCTACAACTTTCTTGTGCCGGGTCAGGTCAATAAGCCGTCTGACATCAGCCGTGGTCACGGAAGAAACTTCGTGGGGATGGAAACCTACGGCGGCAAAAATGTCGGAGTTAGCCTCGGCCAACTTGATAGCATGCTCGCTGGACTTGAGGTCGATTCCCACATTGATAATGGTGGTGACACCGGCTTCACGGGCCCTGCTGATAACCTTATCCCGGTCGCTGTTAAAATGTGGCATGTCCAGGTGTGCATGGGTATCGATGATGGTGAACGTCATTAAAGTCTCCTGGCTGGTGGTCAATTCTACCATACAGATTCTGCCCGTGAGGTTTACGGCTTGCGTTTCTGAGGCTGTTCATTTTGTCTGGTATTACCCCGGTATGGCATATGAGCTGTCATGCTGACGGTAATGAAATACAGGTTTTCCCTATTGGCAAAACGATTTTTCCGTGATACTGTGGAGTAAATAGCTATATGGGGGTATACCATGACTGAATTGCCGGTGCCGCGGAAAGACATTATTGCCCGTCTGAAGAAAATCGAAGGCCAGGTACGGGGGATTCAAGGGATGGTAGCGGAAGAGAGAGAGTGCCCTGATATACTTATACAACTGGCGGCGGCCAGGTCAGCCATCCATTCCGTGGCGGGACTGGTGCTTCGGAACTACACCGCCATCTGCCTGGATAGAGGCGACCGGACGCAGATCGGGACTGACCTAGCCCGGGCAATGTCAATGTGGGTCGGTTAGGGAAATAACTCGAATGTAGGAGGTAACTTGCGATGCCGTTTGACCTTGGTTCTTTCGGACTTGTATTCTGGTTTGTGCTGGTATGGTCGATGGTGTGGAAAGGGATCGCATTGTGGAAAGCCGGACGCAATGGCCAGCTTGGTTGGTACGTTGCCATGTTCATTGTGAATACGGCCGGCATCCTCGAAATCTTATACATTTTCATTTTTGGCCGTAAGAAGGCACCCGTGGCGTAAGCGCCCGCGCAACGCGATTCCCAAAACACGTCTTATCTTATTCGTATTGTGCTATAATTGCCGATACCCTTAATGGGGGTGTTTTTTGCTCAAAGACCATAGCTGTGGTGAACTCAGGCTTTCTCATGTTGGTAAGCGGGTGACGCTTGCCGGCTGGGTGCACCGCCGCCGTGACCACGGCGGCCTGGTTTTCATTGACCTGCGCGATCGCGAAGGACTTACTCAGGTTGTGTTCAATCCTGCGGTAGCGCCATCGGCGCACGAGGTGGCCGATAAGTTGAGGACCGAGTTTGTGGTGCAGGTTAAAGGGGAGGTTTCAAAGCGGCCGCCGGGCACCGAGAACCTGACGCTGGCTACCGGCGATATTGAGGTAGTGGTGAGTGAAGCGAAGTTGCTGAATACTTCGAAGACGCCGCCTTTCTATGTTAATGAAGAGGTTGAGATCGAAGAGGACCTCGCCCTGCGCTACCGTTATCTTTACCTCCGCCGGGCCAAAATGCGGGACAACATCATTCTGCGCCATCGGGTCGTCAAGTACATGCGGGACTTTCTGGATACCCGCGGCTTCCTGGAGATTGAGACACCAATATTAATGAAGAGCACTCCGGAGGGCGCTCGCGATTACCTGGTCCCCAGCCGTCTTTACCCCGGGAAATTCTATGCCTTGCCGCAGTCCCCACAGCTTCTTAAGCAGTTGCTCATGGTGGCTGGATTTGAGAAGTACTTTCAGGTGGCGCGGTGCTTCCGTGATGAAGACTCGCGCGCTGACCGCCAGCCGGAGTTTACTCAGCTTGATATTGAGATGAGCTTTGTTGATGAAGAGGATATTCTCTGTCTTCTCGAAGAAATGTTCACCGGTCTGGTGGAGACGGTGACTCCAAATAAAAAGATAGTCAAGCCATTTCCACGTCTTTCATATGCTCAGGTGATGGAGAATTACGGGACTGATAAGCCTGATATACGATTCGGTTTGAAGTTTAAGAACCTGACAGACATTGTAATGTCTTCCGGGTTCGCAGTATTTGCTGATACGATACGGAGTGGCGGCAGGGTAAAGGGGATATGCGCTCCGGGGTGTGGAGGATACACGCGCAAACAACTTGAGGAGCTGACCGAACTGACTAAGGGATGGGGGGCGAAGGGCCTGGTTACTATGGCAGTGGAGAAGGAGGCGCCGGACAATCCCGGTCAGGTGACCACGGACAGGGTGAAATCGGTCGTAACCAAGTTCCTATCTGGGGAACAGCTTAGAGCTATCGTAAGCAGGTGTGAAGCCAAGCCGGGTGACCTTATCTTGATTGTGGCCGGGCCTGAAAAAGTATTGAACACGGTGCTTGGAGGTCTGCGCCGGGAGATGGCCACCCGTCTCGGGTTGATTGACCCTAACCTGCTGGCGTTTGCTTTCATTCAAGGTTTCCCTTTGTGCGAATGGAATGAAGAGCTCAAACACTGGGAGCCGATGCACCATCCCTTCACGGCGCCTTGCGAGGAGGATATTCCTCTGCTGGATACCGATCCGAGCAAAGTCCGGGCACGGCATTACGACTTCGTTTGCAATGGGTACGAGATTTCCAGCGGCAGTATCAGAATCCACAACGCCGATTTGCAGATGAAGATTCTGGGGATGCTGGGATACAGCGAGGAAGAATCTTGGCAGAAATTCCGTCATCTGCTCGAAGCGCTGGAGTACGGAGCGCCGCCTCACGGCGGAGTGGCACCCGGAATTGACAGGTTCATGATGATTCTGTGTAATGAGGACACCATCCGCAGTGTTATGGCCTATCCCAAGAACCAGAACGCTGTGGATGTCATGATGGATGCGCCGGATACAGTGACACAAAAGCAATTGAAAGAACTGCATTTGAATATTGAATCAGGAGAAGAATGAAGGTCACCTCTGAGAGAATCCATGATTGCCAGGCGTTACTCAATGTTGAACTTGAGCCTGACGAGGTTGAGGAGGGTATGCAGGAGGCCTACAAACATCTTGTCGGTAAGGTTAAAGTGCCGGGTTTCCGACCAGGTAAGGCGCCGCGAGCCATCCTTGAACATCACATCGGCACTGAAGCTATGATGGAGGAGGCACTGGAGCACCTGATACCTGAGGCCTATGAGGAGGCGTTGAAAAAAGAATCGCTGGAAGCGGTGGCCCGGCCCCGGATAGAGCTGGTCAAGATAGAGCCGGTTACGTTCAAGGCGACGGTGCCGCTGAGGCCGGTGGTCAGGTTGGGCAACTACAAGGCAGAAATGCGGCTCCAGCCGGACCCGGTTGAAGTCACTGAAGATGAGATTGATACTGCTATTGAGGCTGTTCAAGACCAGACCGCCACGCTGACACCAGTCGAGCGGGCTTCGCAGTTCGGCGACGTGCTGACCGTGAATATTGTTGGTATAGAAAAGGGTGAGACGTTCCTCGATCACAAGGACAGCCTTTGTGAGCTTAAGAAAAACTCTCCGGCGCCGTTGCCGGGCTTTGCCGAGGCCCTGGCAGGAGCCAGCAAAGGTGAGACCAGAGAGTTTACGCTCTCATTTCCTTCTGACCATGAAAACGGGCAGATTGCCGGTAAAGATTACTCCTTCAAAGTAACAGTTAACGAGGTGAAGGAGAAGAAACTACCGGAAATCAACGACGAATTTGCCAAAGAGAATGGCGCTGAGTCGTTGGGCCAGTGGCGTGAGAAGTTGGTAGACCAGCTCAAGAAGAGGAAGGAAGCAAACGTACGGCGGGACTTCGAGAAGAAGTTAGTGGACGCCGTAGTCAAGTTCGCCGAAGTAGAATACCCGCCAGCACTGGTGGAGGAGGAAATCGATGACCTGATTAGAGACCAGGCCTCCAATTTTAAGGAGGGCGTGAGGGGTCTGGAAGACTATCTTAAGAGCATTGGTAAGACTGTAGAAGAGTATCGAGAGGAACTACGTGGGGTGGCCGGGGAGCGTGTAGTGCGCGCGCTGGTATTGCGTCGAGTGGCTGAAGAAGAGAAAATTGAGGTTGCTGAGGAGGAAGCTGACGCTGAAACCGAGAGGATGGTCAAGGAGAATCCGGACAATGCTGAGCAGTTGAGGAGGTTCTGGACGCTTCCACAAGCCCGGACCTCGGTAAAGAATTACCTAATGAATCGTAAAATCATTGCCCGGCTGGAGGAAATCGCCAGAGGCGAAGGTTTGCCAGCCCAGGAGGAGAACAAATGAAGATGCTGCCTCATGACATTATACCAATGGTGATTGAGAGTGGTGCTCGGGGCGAGCGCGCCTTTGACATCTACTCCCTCTTGCTCAAGGAGCGCATTATCTTTTTAGGCACGCCGATAAACGACCAGATAGCTAATCTAATCATCGCCCAGCTTTTATTCCTTGATCGTGAAGATAGCGAAAAGGACATTAACCTATACATCCACAGTCCGGGCGGTGTAATCTATGCCGGTCTGGCTATCTACGACACGATTCAGTTGATCAAGTCAGACGTGTCGACAATTTGTGTGGGTATGGCGGCCAGTATGGCCACCGTCCTGCTCAGTGCTGGCACCAAGGGTAAGCGTTATGCCTTGCCCAATTCCACAATTCACCTGCACCAGCCGCTGGGCGCGGCTCAGGGACAGGCGACTGAAGTGGAAATCATGTCCCGTGAACTGAGCAGGTCCAAGACAATTCTTCACAATGTCCTAGCCAGACATACTGGACAGCCCATCGAGAAAATTGCCCGTGACAGCGACCGTGACTTCTTCCTGAGTGCCGAACAGGCGGTTGAGTATGGCCTGATTGACCAGATACTTAAGCCTCAGGACAAGAAGCAGGCTGGGCTGGAGAAGAAATAGAGGCCGGTTATAGCAGTTTGCCGGTGCACTCCAGGTATTGCCGGGACAGTTCTTCTGGTGTTGGTAGGCCAGCCCGGGCACCGCGCCTGGCGATAGAAAACCTCGCTACAATGTCGCCGATAACCGCGCATTCAACTAACGGCTTGTCCTTGAGAAGAGCAAAGAGGAAACCGGCGGCGAAGGCATCACCAGCGCCAGTGGTCTCGGTAGTTGATTGCCATGCCATGCGCACTGCGTCAACCTGGTATTCGCGGTTCTTATCCCTGATGTAGCTGGCGATTGTCTGGGTATTAGAGACGGGTAAACCCTGACCAAGTGTTACAACCACAGTCTCGCAACCGCGTTTAATACAGTCCCATGCCGCTTTGGTATAGGAAGTGCTGGTCATGCGCTCGAGTTCGGTACGGTTGATAAAGAGTACGTGAGTGCGGTCCAGGATTGGTCCAAGCGCCTTCAGCCCCTTGGAAGCGTAGAGTGAGCCGGGGGAAAAACTTAATTTAACATCAAATGATAGATTCCTTACCATGTCTACCAGCAGGGTGAACTGGTTCTCATGGACGAATGACGAGATATGGACTATACGGGCTGAATTCAGGTAGTCCAGGCTTAAGTCTGATTCATTGAGCAGGTTGTTGGCGCCGGGAGCGGCATAGAGCGAGCGCCT
This sequence comes from Chloroflexota bacterium, assembly GCA_040753815.1. Lineage (GTDB taxonomy): Bacteria > Chloroflexota > Dehalococcoidia > GIF9 > JBFMDU01 > JBFMDU01. Next base: position 36,304 of record JBFMDU010000006.1, on the reverse strand, counting down.
GGCAAGTCGGTCAGAAAGACCAAGTACGGTGCCGGTGAAGGTATCTGTGGCTATTCTTATATGGCTGGTATCGACACCGACGTTGTTGAGGTCGGTGATGAGATTCCGTCCATCTTCATCGGCTCCAACGACTCCAACGAAGCTAGTCTTTAGGCCAAGTTTGCCAAGAGCGTAGATGGTATTGGCGGCCGAACCGCCGGGATACCGGCCGAATTCGTCGACGATATCCTCGCTGTCAAGGACCAGGTTCCTTACCGAGTAAAGGTGGTCCATATTCATGGCGCCGATTCCAATTACATTCATGACAACCTATCCTTCTGCCTCCTCCCCTTAACAGGGTTTTCAAGAGGGGTCTCACCCATCTTTGACTTCCCGTTATCAAGGGAAGGTGGAGGATATTTTCTCAATATAATAATTATCCCAGATTGGCGGCGGATTCGCGCACCAGTCTCCGGATTCTTCTGTGCACCGGCAAAGCCGCTGTCCAGCGATTATTGCCGGACAGCCAGTGGAAATAGTTGCGGTCGCCTTTGCCGCCCCGTTGTTCTTCCTGCGCTACGAAGTTAGCCACCGCCAGCCGTCCTCCGGTGGCCCATCTCACCAGAACGGGGAGCAGGTCACGGCTATCGGTGGTGGCAAGTCCCATAGTAGCATACGGAAGCGCGTATTCGTTAGCGTTGAAGGCAATAGCCAGTCCACCCGCGCTTTCCACTGTCTGGAACATACGGAAGTCGGTAATGCTGTCGCCGACTGCCACCCATTTTGAAAGGGGCTGTCCGACCCGGCTGGCAAAACGTTGAAGAGCTTCAGCCTTACGGCGGCCGCCCACCGGTTTGACTTCGGAGATAAGCGGCCTGAGCTTTGTTTTCGGGAGCTGTTCCCAGTAGAAATGATCGAGGAGACGTTTAATCTTGTCGTCGTCCGATGGCGATAGTTTCAAGAGTTCTTGCTCGACCCTGGCCACCAGGCCGAAATCGGTCTCCACGGCTGTTCTGGCGAACTGGTCGAGCGGAAAATTGGTACCTGCTAGATTCTCGATCGGGATGCCAAGCCGTTGAATCAGGTTCCCGGAGTATTGGTAGTAGGTGGTGGTGATACAGAACACGCTCCAGCCGGCCGAGATGAGGTCGGGGACGAGATCTGCAGCTCCCGGAATAAAGCTGGCCTTCTCCGCCAGCGCCGTGATATCACTCTCCTTGATGCCGTGGTAGACAAGAAACGGCGCAATCAGGGCAAGCGTATCGCCGGGTTCGTAGCCGGCCTTGCCCTCGAGTGTAAGCAGGTCGTCGTACCGGCTGATGATTTCGAATGCTTTACGCCCCTGCGGAAATAACCCCATCAGGTCATAGGCATTGTCCTGCGGAGAAAGGGGGCCTTCCAGATCGAAAGCGATGAGCTTCATTTGACTTCGGCAAGAATCTTATTAATTTCATGACTGAGGTCATACGGGCGAATAGGTCGCCCATGGCCGTCAACTATTCCGCGGTCATGAATTGCCACTCGGCCGTCACCAAATGCTTTGAGTGTTTTAACAATCAGAGGGAACTCCCGGATAAGCTCGTAGTGACGGATTAATTTGAAGAGCCGGTTGTTTTCGCCTTCCAGCTTCTTGACTTCGCCGAAGGAGCGGCCTTCTAGTTCTTTCCAGGCAGTATCGAAGGGGCTTCCCTGAATCGGGAACTTGAAGAAGGTAACGGCCGGACCGCGGTCGAGTTCCGGTGTGACCAGATGCATCATGGCCCCGGCATGGGTAGACCGAGATTCAATCAGCTTCCACATCACTTCCTGCCAGGTGCCGGTGGGGCCATTGGGAACGGCGGGATGCAGGTTGAGGAAGTTGAAGTGGCGGCACATTTCGGCGCTGAGAATCAGCATGTAGCCAGCCATGATGCATATCTGAGGCGAGTATCCCTTCAGGCGTTTTATAACCTCCTGGTCGTACCTGGTTCGCCACTCAGGCCAACCGCCTGATGACACGGTTGTCTCTGGCGCCGTCCTGGCCTTGAACCTGTCGAATGAGAAGGTGACTACGGGAAGACCGTAGCTCTGTGCCAGGGCGATGAACTTATCACTCTCCGGTGAATCGCCGGGTTCCCGGCTGACGAAGACGAACTGGATTCGTCCCTTGATTTCGCCGCTCTTTAGGTTTGAATGCACTGTCTCAAGGAGCTGTCTGGCCGCTTCATCCCTGCCGGTGGAGAACCAGCCGAAGTCGAGCATGGCGCTACTCCTTTGGGGTATGTTTGACGAACTTTGCAGCTGTGCTGGCGAAGTGGACGGTTAAGCCCGCCCGCTGCCCTATGATTTTACCTTGCGCCAGCGATTTCAGGAAGTCCGCGGGACCGTTGAAGTCCGGCATTTCCACGTAGGCGTTGCCGATTTCTCCAGGAGTGTGGGCGTCACTGCCGGCTGAGGCTGGTTTGCCGTATGTCTGTGCCAGCCGCCGCGACCGGGATGATGCGCCTGGCATCAGGCTCCGGGAGTTGAATGCCTCAATCACATCAACCTTGGAAAGGATTGGCAGGAGGTTGCTCCTGCTGAATGCTGACGGCCGCAGGCGGTCGAACGGATGTGGGATGCAGACCAGGCCGCCTTGGTCCCGGATGCGGGCGATAGTCTCATCAACTGAGTTAGGGCTGGGGATAGTCTCTTTGAGGAACATCCCCATGATTTCGCCGGCTGGCGTCAGTACTTCCTCAGCGACGATGACGTGAAAAGGAGCCTTCAGTTTCAAACTAAGCCCGCCTTCAGCGGTGGCGTGGTCAGCGATGGCCACACAGTTGATGCCGCGCTTGAGACAGGAGGCAATTACTTCATCAAAGGACATACTGCAGTCGAATGAATATTGGGTGTGAATGTGAAGGTCAGCTTTGAGCATGGGCTTTGAGCGTCTTCCTTGCGTTTGTTAAAGGACGGACGCGCTGGTTCTCCATCACAACTGTATCTTCAATTCGCACGCCGCCCCAGCCCGGCAGATAAACACCCGGTTCGATGGTGAAGGTCACGCCCTGCTGGAGCACATCGGTCGAGCGGGTGCCGAGGCGAGGCGACTCGTGGACATCGAGACCAACACCATGACCAAGACCGTGTCCGAAAGTCTCAGCATAGCCGCCCTCGGCTATCACTGTTCGGGCAAGCTGGTCAGCCTGTTCTCCGGTCATACCAGCTTCCATGGTGGCCAGTGCTGTGAGCTGAGCGCCGAGGACGATAGTGTATACTCTGAAGAGAGTAGGGTCTGGTTCACCGAGACAGATAGTCCGAGTAAAATCACTGCAGTAGCCGGCGATGCGTGCTCCGAAGTCGAGCAAGATTGGTTCGCCCGCCTCGATGACTCTCTCTGACGGCCGGGCGTGGGGCAGGGCTGAGTTTGGTCCAGAGGCGACGATGATTTCGAAAGATACCGGCTCACTGCCGTTCTCACGCATGAACCTCTCAATCTCCCAGGCGAGCTGTCGCTCGGTTATGCCGGGTCGAGCAACGGAAAGAGCGTGCTCAAAAGCGCGGTCGGCAAGGCGTGCCGCCTGAGTCATCTTATCCAGCTCGTCAGGTTCTTTAATGGTACGGATTGATTCAACCATGTTGCTGGTGGAAACAAGTTGAAGGGGTAGACGATCGCTGGCGATTTTTTCGGTCGTCTGGTGGTAGGCTGCCAGAGATATGGCCTGAGACTCGATACCCCACCTCACCGCACGGAGGTCCACGGCAAGCGTAAAGAACCAGTCCGGGAAGTAGCCCCGAATAGGTATCAGTTCGAATTCAGGGCATTCGTGCCTGGCTTGCTCAACATAGCGTGAATCAACAGCGATGCCGGCACGGTCGGCGGTGATGAGGAGCCATCCAGTTGAGCCAGTGAAGCCTGAGAGGTAACGACAGTTGGTCAGGTTAGTGACCAGGAAGCCATCAAGGCCGTTGTCTGACAACGCCCGGCGCAGTTTTCCGACCCGGGCGAGCATCAGTCCTTGCCTTTGATTTCACTGACGATTGCTTCGAGTGCCAGCAGGTAACCGCGCCACCCGAGCCCAGATATCTGGCCCCGTGAAACGGGGGCGATGACTGACTTTGCTCGCCAGTCTTCTCTGGCGTAGATATTGGACAGGTGCACCTCGATGATGGGCAGGTTGGTATCGGCCAGTGCATCGCGCAGAGACAGACCGTAGTGGCTTAGAGCACCGGGGTTGATGATGATGCCATCGGCCTTCACGCTTTTCTCTTGGATAAAGTCAATGATGGCGCCTTCACTGTTGGACTGGAAGACGGTGAGGTCAACCTTGAGCCTTTCTGCCAGCTTCTCCAGCGCCGTGTTGATTTCATCCAGTGCTTTGTTGCCATAGAACCGGCGGTCACGTCGGCCGAGGACGTTGAGATTTGGGCCGTGGATTACGAGTATTTTCATACCGCTATTGCCTCCACTTCAGATTCGCTTGTCTTGCCCCGGTAGCTGCATTTGGTACATTTGGTACCGGACTTGCCCCAGGCGACCATAAAGCCGCCGCATTTTGGGCAAGGCTGTGGAAGAGGACGGTTGCGGGTCAGGAATTTGCAGTCAGGATAGCCGCTGCACCCGTAGAATACCGTTTTTTTCTGCTTACTGCGCCGCAGTACCAGCGGTTTGCCGCATTCGGGGCAGTTGACGCCAATTGTAGCCAAAAACGGCTTTGTCGTTTTACATTCAGGGTAGCCGGTGCAGGCCAGAAAGCGGCCGAACTTACCGACTTTAACCACCATCGGTTTGCTGCAGTTTGGGCAGACCTCGTTGGTCTCCTCGACCAGCGTCTGCTTCTGAATATTGGTGTGAGCTTTCTCGAGTCTCTCTTGAAACTTATCCCAGAAGCTCCTTATTGATGGCACCCACTTGAGTTCGCCCCGGGCAATCTCGTCAAGCTTGCTTTCCACACGTGCGGTGAAGTCCAGGTCGACTACCTGGGGGAAATGCTCGGCTAGAAGGTCGGTAACTACCATACCCAGCTTGTCAGCGAAGAACCGCCCCTGTTCTTTATGGACGTACTCACGCTTCTGGACGGTGGAGATGGTGGCGGCGTAAGTGCTGGGACGTCCGATACCCTTCTGCTCCATGGCCTTGACGAGTGTTGCTTCTGTGTACCGTGGTGGGGGTTCGGTAAAGTTCTGTTGAGGGAAGAGCGCGATGAGGACAAGCGGTTCTCCGGCAGAGAGTGTGGGGAGCGTTGAAGCTGATGTCTCCGGCTCCGTCTCGTCGCGGCCTTCGACATAGAGAGTCATAAATCCCGGGAACTTCATTTGTGAAACTGTGGTACGGAACAGGTAGGTGATATTAGGTTCCTTAGCCATGGCATCCACATCAACGGTGGTGTTTTCAAGCCGCGTCGCAGCCATCTGGCTGGCGACCATGCGCTTCCAGATTAACTCGTACAATTTTAGCTGGGAGCTGTCGAGATACGGTTTCACCCGGTCAGGCTCGCGGTAGATTTTAGTGGGTCGGATTGCTTCGTGGGCTTCCTGGGTAAATTTACCCTTGCGGCCAAAGACGCGGCCGTGCGGCGGTAAGTATGGCGCCCCGTACTTTTCCTTGATGAAAGCTCTGGTCTCAGCCAGTGCGCTTTCGGCGATGTGGGTGGAATCGGTGCGCATGTAGGTGATTAGGCCGGTTGAGCCTTCATGCCCCAGGTTGACACCCTCGTACAACTGCTGGGCGATAGCCATAGTGCGTTCGGTAGTGAAGCGGAGCTTGCGCCAGGCTTCCTGTTGCAAAGTGCTGGTGGTAAATGGTGGCGCCGGGTTGCGCAGCATGTCTTTAGTCTGGATAGAGGCGACCGAGTATGCAGCCAGATTAAGCTGGTTCTTAAGACGGTTGGCTTCGGCCTCGTTGGCTATAGCTAGCTTTTCACCGCCTTTTGGCCCGATAAAACGTGCCCGAAAGACGCCGTCGGGCCGGGCTGCTTTCATCAGTTCAGCATCGATTGTCCAGAACTCGGTTGGTTTGAATGACCGTATCTCTCGTTCGCGGTCGACGATCATCTTAACCGCCGCGGACTGCACCCTCCCGGCGGACAATCCCTTTTGTACCTTCCGCCAGAGCAGTGGGCTAAGTTTGTAGCCGACGAGCCGGTCAAGGACGCGTCTGGTCTGCTGAGCGTCAACCAGGTTCATATCGATGCCGCGTGGGTGCTTAAAGGCCTCGGTGACAGCATCAGGAGTGATTTCGTGGAAGACCACACGGTGGATTGGCTTGCGTTCGATTCTGGTGGCTTGCAGGAGATGCCAGGAAATGGCCTCGCCCTCGCGGTCGGGATCGGTGGCCAGATAGATAGCCGAAGCGCTCTCAGAGGCTTTGCGGATTCCTTCGACAACTTTCTTTTTGCCGTACGGCACCACGTACTGAGGCGTAAAACCGTGCTCGATATCGATGCCGAGGCGCTTCTCAGGGAGGTCGCGGACGTGTCCGAGTGAGGCTTTGATGGTGTAGCCGCCTTTGAGAATACGCGATATAGTCCTCGCCTTGGCTGGCGATTCGACGACGACGAGCTTATGGCCGTTACTTTTGTCTGTCATATCTAACGTTTTCCACCGTACTTCTTTTCATCTTGTCCGCGGTTCTCTCGTGCTTCCCGGCTGAGAGCGAAGCTCATGCTTCCAAACTGCCTGACCATTCCCTTGAGTTCGAGTACGGTCAGCGTACTGTTGACGGCTGCTGCCGGTAGACCGCTGCGCCGGCAGATTTCATCAATATGTACTGGTTCCGCCTCAAGGTTCCTTAGTATCTGTGCCTCGGCTTTGTCAACTACCGGGGCCTCCTTCATTTCGAGCTGTTGAGCCGCGATGGACAAATTAAGTTCCTCAAGAATATCATTGCCTGTCAAGACGAGCTTGGCTTCGCCGCGCTGGATGAGGCGGTTGGCACCGTGGCTGGCCGGTGAGAGGATGCTTCCGGGAACGGCGAATACCTCGCGATCCTGTTCCAGTGCCTGCATGGCGGTAATAAGGGCGCCGCTGGAATCGCCAGCCTCAACTACGAGCACTCCCAGGCTGATGCCGCTCATAATGCGGTTGCGCCGGGGGAAGTTATCAGCTTTAGGTCTGGTGCCGATGGGGTATTCGCTGATGAGAAGGCCACATTCCATTATCGAGTGGGCGAGCTTGGCGTTTTCAGCCGGATAGACCATGTCCAATCCGCAGGCGGAAACGGCTACGGTGCGTCCGCCGTTTTCCAGAGCCGTACGGTGGGCGATAGAGTCAATACCTTTGGCCAGGCCACTGACGATGGTGACCCGGTTGACAACAAGGTCGCGGACGATTTCTTCAGTGACCTGCCGTCCGTAGACAGTCGCCCGGCGGGTGCCCACGATAGCGACGGAACATTCATCATGTGCAGGGCCGTTTCCTCTCAGATAGAGTACCGGCGGGTAGTCATAGATTTCTTTCAAACGGGGCGGGTAGTCCAAGTCCTCGCATGTGAGCGCTCGCACCTGGTAGCGGGCCAGTTTCTCTAGTTCTTCGTCAGGCGATATCTTGGATCGCAGGTGGTCAATTGCCGTAGTGACCTTGGCGTCGAGTCCGGCCTGTTTGAGTTCGGCCGTCGGGGCTTTCCAGGCTAAAGCAAGGTCGCCGAAACGGTCGCGGAGCTGGGCCATCCGCACCCGGCCGATGCCTGGTATGCGTGAGAAACTGACCCAGTATTTAAGCTGGTTGTTTTGAGACATGGTTGACAGGCATTCTAACATAGAGTGAGGACAGACAGGCAAAGATGGGGGCAAGGTAGAGGGCAGGCGTGACTTAGCTAATCAGGTCTTGCCTTTTCTGCATTATGTAGAAACCATATCCATAATATTTTGAATATTTTCTATACATGTCGATTTCCTGCTGTAAAGAGTCGAAAATTGCCTGCGCGTCCTTGTTGTTTTGGTACTTTTGTCTTATTTCGGCGAGCGTTTTTTCAATTGGTTTATAGTAGCCTGTCCACCATACCGTTTTTGGCAAGGGAAAGTAGTCTATCATCCTGTATCCGGCCGACTCTATGGTAAGGGATATTTGTTCATAGTGCTTCATATCCGGGTATTGTTCTGTAAAATAGCCTCTTATTTCCTGAGGCGCTTCCTTTTCAAACCACACCATCTCGCTGACTACCATATATCCCCGCTGGCGTAGCAGTGGTCGCCATGTATCGAGAGCCTTCTTGAATCCCATAATATTAGCCGCACCCTCGGACCATATCAGGTCAAAACTGTCCTTATCAAAAGGCATTGATGCCATATCCCCGACAATGCAAAGGATTCTCTCCGGGCAATTGGCTTGGTGGGCGGCGTGTTTGAGTTTCTCAATGAATGGAATGTGGTTGTCCAAAGCGGTAATTTTACCTGGCGTCAGCTTTGCCAGCGCCATCGTCTGGGCACCGGTTCCGCATCCTACATCCAGTATTTCAGGATGCTCGGGTAATTCGCCGAGTTTTTTGAAGGCCTTTCTGGTGGATTTCTCATCACCTGGCCCCTGTCTGGGTAAGGCCTCGAAGATTTCATAGAAAATTTTATCCATTGATTTGCTCTTGAATCGGCTGGCGAGCCAAAGTTGCGCTTTTTCGACTGGCGGAGAGGGCGGGATTCGAACCCGCGGTCGCCTTGCGACGACACACGCTCTCCAGGCGTGCCTGATAGACCACTCCAGCACCTCTCCGCGAAATACGCCAGCCGCCGAAAGTATGACTCTATGGCGGAGAGGGCGGGATTCGAACCCGCGGTGGCGAAATCGCCACACCGCTTTTCGAGAGCGGCACCATCGGCCTCTCGGTCACCTCTCCACGAACCCGCATTCTACCCCAATACTTCACCGGGTGGCAATGCGGTAAAGTTTGGATATCTAAGCTTGTACTATCTGGTTTTTCAAGGAACACTGCATCCAGCAAACTCTATTATGTCTGCTGGAGAGTCAACAGTAGGCTCTCTGCTGATCCTTCGGTTTTCCCTCATGTAAACAGTCTGCCTGATGGGTGGTACAATCTATCGGCGCTTATTACCGGCCGGCTTGATGAGGGGTGTTACATGACTGCCAATATTACTAATATGGGAAAGCACAGCGGTGATGTCGAGGCGACTCTGGCTGACCTTAAAAAACGCAACGTCGTTGAGCGTATTTGGAAGAAAGACCACACCGTCTGGAAGCCCGAACCTGATGAAATAACGAACAGGCTGGGATGGCTTACCTGTATTCAACAGATGCGAAGGCAGGTAGACGCTTTGACATCTTTCGCAAGCGAAGTGCGAGAATCCGGCTTCAGACATGTCGTACTGCTCGGTATGGGCGGGAGCAGTCTGGGACCGGAAGTGCTGCGGCAGACTTTCGGCAGTGCAGGCGGGTATCCCGAGCTTATCGTGCTGGACTCCACAGTACCGTCCAGAATAATGACGGTGGCAGATTCTATTGACCTGGCCCATACGCTGTTTCTGGTATCTTCAAAATCCGGCACCACTATAGAGCCGAACTCGTTGTTTCTGTACTTTGAGAGTCTTGTGGCGACGGCGGTGGGCAAAGAAAATACAGGAAATAATTTTATCGCCATTACTGACCCCGGCACATCGCTCGCAGAGCTGGCCTCCGCTAAAAGGTTTCGCCGTACCTTTATAAATCCCCCTGATATAGGTGGACGATACTCCGTTTTGTCTTACTTTGGACTCGTGCCGGCATCTCTGATAGGGGTCGATATAGCAAAACTGCTTGACCGGGCCGGGCGAATGCAGAAGGAATGCAACGAAGCCATTTCATTGTCGGCAAACCCGGGCGCCGGGCTGGGAGCTGTTATGGGGAAGCTGGCCTTATCGGGGCTGGACAAGCTAACCTTGTTCACCTCTCCGTCGATTGGCAGCTTAGGTCTTTGGATTGAGCAATTAATAGCGGAAAGTCTCGGCAAGGATGGCAAAGGCATCGTGCCGGTTGCCGGTGAACCTTTTGTAGACACTGAAAGGTATGGTGAAGACCGGCTTTTTGTGTGTCTGCGTGTTTCTAATGATGACAACTCGGCTCTTGACCACGTGATAAGTAAGTTGAGATTAGCGGGACGTCCGCTGGTTTTACTGGATATGGAAGACAGGTATGACCTGGGGGCCCAGTTTTTTCATTGGGAGTTCGCCACCGCCATAGCAGGGGCGATTATGGGAGTCCACCCCTTCGATCAACCGAACGTGCAATCAGCCAAGCAGGCGACTGAGAATATTCTGAAGGAATATATAGATACTGGAGAGATTCACCAGAGTGGTGGTATGGACCTGCCTGCCTCATTGCTGTCAGGAGCAAGAAGTCACAATTACCTTGCGGTCCTGGCGTATGTTCAACAGACTTCTCAACTGGATGGTGTAATGTCCGAATTCCGCCGCAGAATAGTCGACAAATTCTCTTTAGCAACCACGTTTGGCTATGGGCCGCGCTACCTTCACTCGACCGGACAACTCCACAAGGGCGGGCCAAACACAGGGCTATATCTGCTCATTACCGCTCAGCATGAGAGTGATATTTCAATATCCGGCAGGCCGTATTCCTTTAGCTTGCTGGCCGACGCTCAAGCTATTGGTGACCTGCGCGCCCTCAGAACCGCCGGACGACGTGTAGCCAGGGTACACTTGGGCAGAGGTGACGCGGCTGCAATATCCCGCCTGTTCCATGAACTGGGATGAAGTATTGATTTGAATTCGTTTTCAATAATAAGTATATTGTGGTTAGAATTGTAACTTCAGTGTTTTGGGAGGTGATTGGGTATGGAGAGAGTAGTGGCTATGGTCATGGCGGGTGGTTCCGGCGAACGTCTCCAGCCTCTTACAGAAAAACGTGCCAAGCCTGCAGTCCCGTTTGCTGGCAAGTACCGCCTGATTGATTTCACTCTGAGCAACTGCATTAATTCCGGTCTTCGTAAGATATATGTTCTTACTCAGTACCGGTCCGGTTCACTGGCCCGGCATATTCAGGATGGGTGGGCTATTTCATCCGCTGGCTTAGGCGATTACATCTACTGCGTACCCCCCCAGCATAAGCTCAGTGCCGACTGGTACCGGGGTACAGCTGATGCTATAAGGCATAACCTGGACCTGGTCAAAGAAGACCAATTCGACCAGGTGGTCGTACTTTCTGGCGACCACGTCTACAAGATGGACTACGGGCAAATGGTAACCTACCACCGGAGAAAGAAGGCGTCCATAACCCTGTCGGCAGTAAGGACTTCGCGTGATGAGGCGGCAGGGAAGCTGGGAGTGCTTCAGGTGAGCCGCGATTACCGTCTTATCGGCTTCGAGGAGAAACCTTCAGAGCCCAAGACTATCCCTGATTCTCCGAACGAAGTCATGGCTTCGATGGGTGTCTATGTTTTCAACTCTCGTGTCCTTAAGGACATATTGCGCTCGGAAGGAAATGACTTCGGTAAGGAATTAATCCCGGACTTAATCGCACGCGGTGTGGATATCTACGTTTACGACTTTCAGCAAAGGAACGTTATTGAAGATATAGTGTTTGAATTCGAAGACGGACGGCGGCATAAGGTTGAGATAGAGCGGTCTCTAGACTCTTCATACTGGAAAGACGTCGGCACCATTGATTCGTATTACGAAGCGAGTGTGGAATTAATAGGGATAGCGCCGGTTTTTAACCTTTACTCGGAAAAGTGGCCGATCCGCACCAATGAAATGCCGCGTCCCCCTGCCAAGTGCATCTACGGTGCTAGAATCCAGGATTCCATCATTTGTAACGGCTGTATTATCAGCGGTGGTACAGTCATTGAGTCAATACTGTCACGGCTGGTGGTGGTCGAAATGGGTGCTGTAATAAAGTCCTCAGTCATCTTTGATGGCGTTATCGTGGAGCCTAACTCCTCGGTACAGCGTGCCATCGTAGACAAAGACGTCGTTATCGAGGCCAGGGCTTCAATCGGGTGGGATCGAGAGAATGACCTGGCTCGAGGCTGTACCGTATCAGAGTCCGGCGTCACTGTCGTTCCCAAGGGCGCTGTCATTAAACCGTAGAAGACCAGTTTGGGGTTTCATCCGGTGGTTCTTATTTCTCGGCGTGTTTATCCGGGGCCTCTGGTTGATAGGCCTTGAGAGAATCGGACATCTCTTTGAGACGGCGGTCGACCAGGTAATTGATGGTGTCTTTGGGGAACTTGCCGTCCCTACGTTGCTGACCGGCTGGCACGCCCGTGAGCAGTTCTATTCCCTCGTCCACGTTACTCACCGCGTAAATGTGGAACTTGCCCTGCGCAACTGCCTCAGTAACTTCCTCATGGAGCATCAGGTTGCGGATATTGGCGGTTGGGATGATGACGCCCTGGTCGCCGGTCAGGCCCTTGGCTTTGCACACTCGAAAGAAACCCTCTATCTTATGGTTGACGCCGCCGATTGCCTGGACTTCACCGTTCTGGTTGATGGAGCCGGTGACAGCAATGCCCTGTTTGATGAGGACGCCGGAAAGCGCCGAAAGAATGGCGTAAAGCTCCGTTGACGAGGCGCTGTCGCCGTCGACACCTTCATACGATTGCTCGAAGCAAAGGCTGGCGGAAAGTGACAGCGGTTTGTTCTGAGCGTATTTCCACCCCAGATAGCCGCTCAGGATAAGAACACCTTTGTTATGGGACGGCCCGCTGAGCTGGGCCTCACGTTCGATGTTGACCACACCACCCCGGCCCAAAAAAGTCCTGGCGGTTATTCTTGACGGCCGGCCGAAAACGAGGTCGCCAAGGCTGTAGATGCTGAGGCCGTTCACCTGGCCGGCAACCGCCCCCGCAGTGTCAATTTTAATAGTGCCACAATCGATAAGCTCGCGTATCTTCTGGTCAATCAGGTTGTGCCGGAAGACCTTCTCATCTACGGCTTTCCGGACGTGTTCGGTTGAGACAATACGGCTCCCGGACTTACGCGCCCAGTAGTCGGACTCAATCATGACCTCCTTCATCTGACCGAACCGGGCGGAGAGTTTCTCCTGGTCGGCCACAGCACGCGCGGCATACTCGAGGATTTTGGCCACGCCTGAGGCATCGAAGTGAAGCAGTTTCTCATCGTCGCAACATCGGGCGATGAAGCAGGCATAGGCTTCCATATTCTCGGGGCTTCGATTCATTTCGAAGTCAAAATCGGCTTTGACGCGGAAAAGCTCCCAGAATTCCTCGTCAAGATTGGCTAGAAGCTGGTAAATTATGGCATCGCCAATGACGATTACCTTGACGTCCATCGGCATCGGCGCCGGGCGCATGCCTACCGGTGCAATGAGTCCGAACTGCTCGAAGGGGTCCTCGATGCGCACTTCCTTGGTGCGGATGGCCCGCTTGAGCGCGTCCCAGACGCCGGGTTTGGTGAGGACATCTTTGATATCGAGGAGTAGATAGCCGCCGTTGGCACGGTTGAGGGAGCCGGCTTTGAGCATGGTGTGGTCGGTGAGATAGCCGCCGAATAAGAAACGCCTTTCAACCTTGCCAAAGAGGTTACCCCAGGTAGGATTGCTTTCGGTGATTACCGGCCGGCCATCAGTCTCGCTGTTGTCGACAAAAACGTTCACACGGAATGGAAGGAAGGGGTCTTTGTCCCCGAGGATAGGGATAGTGCTTGGCCTGGGTGACGGCTGAGCCGGTGGTTCCGCCGTTTTGAAAACCTCGAGGTTGTCCAGCGTGTACGTCTCAAGTTCGTTAAGATAGCGGTCAATGTCCGGGTACCTGCGCAAGTCCCCCAGCAGTTCGGTGAAGAGAACGTGGATAGACCTCTTGCCGACTCTAAGGTCTAGCTGGTGAACTGCCTCAGTGGTGTTCTTTTCTACCTCGCGGGCTTTTTCGAAACTGGTCTCGAGGAGCTTCATAAGGGACATACGCTTCTCGTCGAGGACACGGCGTTTCTCTTCCTTGAGAGCCATGTAGTCCTGCTGGGACATCGGCTTGCCGTCAACGACCGGGACGACCATCGGCCCGACCGGAGTCATCTGGAGGACAAAGCTTTGGGAGCGGGCTTCAGTCTCGACCTGTTCAAATATCGCAGCCTGCCGCGCTTGTCCCTCATCGACGATGCGTTTCTTTTCTGCCCGGTACTCATCGCTGGAAAAAACCTTACCTAAGTCTTCACGTAGACGCTGGAGGAGAGCCGTAACCTGGCTGTTAAGCTTCCGGCCACTGCCTCGGGGAAGGCGGACGATTTGGGGGCGGTCAGGGTCGACGAAGTTGTAGACGTAGCACCAGTCGTCTGGCTGGAAGGTTCCTTCATGGTCGGCCTGCTCTTTAATGACCCTTTGAATGTGCTCTCTGACGACAGTGGTCTTGCCGGTTCCGGTAAGGCCGGCTACATAGATGTTGTAGCCGGGTCGTTTGACTTCAAGTCCAAACTTCAATGAGCCGATGGCGCGATCCTGACCGATGAAGTCCTTTAGAGGGGTCAGGTTCTCAGTACACTCGAAGCTAAGCTGAGTGGGGTCACAACGCCAGCGCAGTTTTTCGATGGGAAGTTCGTATCTGGAAGTCTGCATTACGAGGCCGTCTCCAATCCTGGCCACCTGTTCGGCCGTAATATTGTGCTGTATGGCAGGGTCATTATAGCTCAGGAGATATGTGTGGACAAACGAGAGGAGAGAAGGGCAGACGGGTGCGTATGGGATGGTTTACATGGCTTCTGCGGGCTATGTTATAATACCCGTCAATTTGTATTCATCGACAGTTAGTTCCAGGAGGTCAGGTTAGTCATGAGGTCAGCGAGCAACCGGCTTACATTCATGGAAACGGCTTTGCCCCGAAAGGGCGTGCTTTATAATGCCGTGCTGGTAGTGGGCTTCAGCCTGGTCACGGCGCTTTTCTCCCAGTTTAGTATCTGGATAGGTCCGGTGCCGATTACCGGTCAGACCTTTGCCGTCCTTCTGTGCGGCGCTATGCTTGGCAGCCGGCTCGGGGCGCTCAGCCAGTTGACCTATCTGGCCGTCGGCGCTACCGGTGTGCCATTCTGGTTCGCCCTCGGCGGTCCGGTCGGGATCGCCCGGATTGCCGGCCCAACCGGTGGTTATCTTATCGGGTTTGTCGTCGCGGCTTTTGTTGTTGGGTGGCTGGCGGAGCGAGGCTGGGACCGGCGTATCTGGAAGGCTGGTGTGGCCATGGCTATCGGCAGCATCGTCATATATATCTTTGGGCTACTATGGCTTTCCCGTTTTGTTCCCGGTGATGCGGTGCTTAAAGCTGGCTTATACCCGTTCGTTATCGGTGATGCCATCAAGATTGCCCTGGCGGCCCTGGCCCTGCCGGCTGGCTGGCGTCTGCTGGGACATTTCAAGAGCACAATTTCCTGAAGGTAGGCCTGCATTGGAAATAACCTGGCTCGGTCATTCCTGCTTCCGTCTTAAAGGTAAGGAAAGCACAGTCATTACCGACCCGTGTCCGCCGGAAACGGGCTATGCCATTGGCAAGCAGCAGGCCGATGTGGTCACGGTGAGCCATGCTCACCCCGGACACAGCTATGTCCAGGCGGTGACGGTGAGTGGCAAGGTGCTGGACAAGCCCGGAGAGTACGAGGTGCGCGACGTACTGGCTATTGGCTGGGGCACCTGGCACGATGAAGTGCAAGGCAAGGAGCGCGGACGTAACATTGTTTTCCATATTGAGGTTGACGGCGTCCGCATCCTGCATATGGGCGATATCGGCCATATTCCGGCATGGGAAGCGATGCCGGAGGCGAGCAGTGTTGACGTCCTGCTTTTACCGGTTGGCGGAGGACGGGGTGTTTCGGTAGCAGTGGCCGCCCAGATTATGAGGCATATTTCTCCTAAAATCGTTATTCCCATGCACTATCGTACGCCCGCCATTAAGCGGCAGTTGGAGCCGCTTGATAAGTTCCTCAAGGAGACCGGCGTTGGTAGCAGGGAAGTCATGCCAAAGCTCACGGTCCACCGCGCTACCCTCCCAACCAACGGTACACAAATAATCGTGCTTGCCTATCCCCAGAAGTGAGGCGGCCCTCACCCGGGCTGAAGGCCGCAGGACGGATGTGACATAACAATGAACGCCAGACGCCTGTGGGAGCTTCAGCAAATCGACCTTGAACTCGAGTCGAAACGCGCCGAGCTCGAGCGCATCCGCAGTGAGCTTAAAGAGAGCGACCTTCTCCTTGCTGCCCGCGTCCGGCTGGCTGAGGACAAAGAGCGCCTGGCGGCCCTTGAGAAACAGCAGAGAGAACTCGATGCCGAGGTGGACGACCTCAGGGAAAAGCTGAAACGCCTCAACGAGAAGCTCTATGACGGGAAGATAAAGAACCCAAAGGAACTGATGGGGTTTGAGCAGGAGGCGAAATTGGTCGCCGCGACGGTCAAGACGAAGGAAGATTCCCTGCTAGACCTGATGTCGGAGATCGAGAAGTACCAGGCTAGGCTGGCCGATGATGTGAAGGGACTTGAGGAGGTTGAGGCTGGCTGGCGTAAAGACCAGGAAAGTCTCCGGCAGCAGGAGACGATAGTAACGTTCCAGCTTGATGACCTGGAGAAACAGCGCGCCACAGCGGCGGCCAATTTAAGCCCGGATATGCTTGAGTTGTACCGCGCGGCCAGGTTAACTAAGGGCGCGGCGGTGGTCAAAATAGACCGGGGGCGCTGTCAGGGATGCCGCATTTCGCTCTCGATAGCCGAGCTTCAGCGGGCGCGAACCGGTACGGTAGTACGGTGCTCGAACTGTGGCCGGATACTGTATTTAGAGTAACATGTACCTCGATATTCAGGTTGACGGTGCATCCCATGGTAACCCTGGCCCCGCCGCTATCGGCGCGGTCATTAAGGACCGGCAGGGGACGGTGCTGGTAACTATCTCGCAGGCCATCGGCGAGGCCACCAACAACCAGGCGGAATACCGCGCGCTGATTGAGGCGCTCAAAAAGGCGGTGGAACTGGGCGTAACCTCAGGGACGATCCGACTCGATTCTGAACTTGCAATGCGGCAACTATCCGGGCAATATCGTGTCAAAAGCCCATCGGTCCGTCCCTTGTACGTTGAAGCGGCGGCGCTTCTTAAAAAAGCCCGGTTCAAGCTGGTCCACGTCGGGCATGAGGGCAACCATGAGGCCCACGCCCTTGCCCAGGCCGCTCTGCACGGTACCCGTGTGAAACAGTAAGAAAAATACATGACGGTAAGTAATTGTGACTGATACCAGCGGCCTACAGCCGGTGACCGTTGTTACTGACAGCACCAGTTGCCTGCCTGATGAATTGCTCGAAAGGTATTCAATACGGGTTATACCTCTACACCTCCTGCTGAATGGCAGGGACCTTCGCGACCGGATCGACATCAGCCCGAAAGAGGTGTACCAGCTACTGGCCGAGGGTGGGAAACCACCGACGACGAGCGCCATTAACCCTGGCGAGTTCGCGCAAGTCTTCTCGGAACTGGCCGCCGCGTCACGAGCGGTGCTTTACGTATCGGTATCGCAGGCGCTCAGTGCCACTTACGAATGTGCTCAGCGCGCCGCAGAGATGGTCAGGAGCGATAACCCCGGCGCACAAGTTGAGGTGGTCGACAGCCGTACTTCCTGTGGGGCCATGGGATTCGTGGCGTTGGAAGCGGCCCGCCGGGCCGCCGGCGGGGGAACGTTGAAAGAGGTTGTCCAAGAAGCCGAGGCTCTTGTGCCCCGGGTCAAATACATGTGCATCCGCGAGACGCTGAGATATCTGATGAGGATGGGTCGGGCATCAGCGACGGCCACGGAATCGCTCGATGTCAGGCAGATAACCGGCCTGGACATGGAGACGGGACGGGTACAGCTTCTCCGCAAGCTTAATCAGGATGAAGATCGCGTGAAGGCACTCGGGGAGATGGTGGTGGAGATGGTCAGTGAGAGGCAGATGGTCCATGCTATTGTACATTTCTCCAACAACCGTGATGAGGGGGAACGCCTGAAGCGTCTCATATCGCGCCACCTGAAGTGCGCCGAGTTGTATATGTCGGAATATTCACCACTTGTCACCTGTGCTTCAGGTCCGTTGTTGGGCGTCGGCTTCTATTCCTGAGGCATGAACGGAGCTTACGATGAAGAAATGGCTTGTCTTCGGCTTTTCGAACTGTAAAGACCCTCGGCGGGAGGCCGAGTTCGTTCAGTGGTACACGCAGGTGCGGCAACCCGATTTAATAAAGGGCGGGCCAATCAGGGCGGCGCGGCTCTACAAGAATGCGCGCCGTTCCGGGGAACAGCCGGCGTTTCTTTCAGTTTATGAAGTGGAGGCCGATGAGCTGGCCCCGGCCATTTCTTACTTAAGACGCGAGACTGTCCGGCTCGACCGCATGGGGCGGGGGAGCGAGCTTCTTGACCTTGGCGAGGGCGGCATTTACGAAGAAATCAGCTCTATTGCCGGTCCTGCCTAGAGCATGGAGTGGCCGCCGTTGACACTGAGTGTTTGCCCGGTGATATAGCTTGCCCCGCTTGATGCCAGAAAAACGACGGCATAGGCGATATCTTCCGGCGTGCCGAAGCGCTTGATGACGTGCCCGGTCAGGTAGGACTGCTGAGCCTCAGGCGACTGCACGAACTTCAAAATGCGGCGGCCGTAGATTCCGGTCTCGGGGTTGAACATGCTCCCCTTGCCGGCTTCTTCTTCGATGTTTGCCGGAAAGACCGTGTGGGGGCAGACGACGTTGACAGTAATTCCGTGCTCTCCGACTTCCCAGGCGACCGATTTGGTAAGGGAGATAACCGCCCCTTTGCAGGCCGAATATATCGGGCGCTTGGGGTCACCGATGCGACCGGCCTCAGAGCCTATGTTGACGATGCGGCCGTATTTCCGGCTTATCATGTGCGGCAAGACCGCCTGGATGCAGTTGACCATGCCTATCAGGTTGAGGTCTATTTGGCGGCTTATCGATTCCCGGCTCTGGGTGGTCAGGGGGCCGTCTACCGGCCTCCCCACATTATTCACCAGGACATCAATCTGTCCGAAGTGCGAGATGCAGGCGTCCGTCATTGCCTTTGCTTCTTTGGGATGTGTTACATCGCACTTCACGAAAGACCCCTTGCCGCCTGACTGCGTTGCCAAGGCTGCGGTCTTCTCTCCCTGGGCTTCGTCAATATCGGCGATGGTGACGCTGGCGCCTTCTTTGGCGAAGGCGAGGGCGATGCCGCGGCCGATATTGGATGCTCCGCCGGTCACAATGACTGATTTGCCAGCCAGCCCGGTCTCCATCTGGTGCTCCTGAGTGTATTTGCGCGGGGGTTTCCTGTGGCTCGTGATAGCACCAACAGCCGGTATATTGTGCCGGCAAAGCTAGCATAGGCCAGGTAGCGTGTCAAGAAATCTTGGAACGGGCCTATCGCGATGGTTCCTAGGATGTACTACGTTTTATCTGGAGGAGTGGTAAATCCGGGGGACAGTGGTAGAATGACGTAGAAAGCTGTGAGTGAAGTTCAATTCGCTGACTAACCAGGAGGTTAACTGTAATGACCACACCAGCCGCACCATTTCGGGAGGGGCCGTTCTTGATCGCAGCCCTGATTTGCGAAAAACTGCTTACGGAAAGGGATGGTGTAACCTCTGCTATCCGGATTATCGATCGCCTTACTCATTACGAGGTTGGGCCAAATCCCCCAGCAACTATGCCTGCATTTAATTGGAAAGGCTCTCTTCTTATCCTCTTCAAATCGGGCCGTGCTAGGGGGCCAATGACTTTACGTGTACCCCTTGAAAAGCCGAACGGGACAAGGGTTGCTGGACTACCAAACGTTATCAATTTTGAAGGGGAAGACGACAGGGGAGTCGAATTGAAGACAGATATTGAAATCAGACTTGATATGCCTGGTTTATATTGGTTCCACGTCACTCTTGATGACGTTGAACTGACCCGGATGCCACTACGTGTGTTTTACCAGCCGAAAGTTATACGTATTCCATAGTCATCTCAATTACATGTGGTAGATCTGAGATGACGATCGGCTTGGTTCTTACAGGAATGTCTTGTGAAGCAGTGAGGGTTTTGCTGGTAGGTACATCACCAAATTCAACAACAATAGTGGAGCCCCTGGCAAGAAATGCTTGCAAACGATTCAGTATCTCCTCAATATCAAGGATACGCTCGCGATACTCAATCAGATCGGCATCAATACCATTAGCAATCTCAATAGCCTGGGCATCGCCGGAATCAAGAATAGACTGAAGATGGGAAACCAGCCAGTCTTCTAGAGCAGAAAGTGATATTTCACCATTCAATGTACATTCAATTTGCTTCAGGAGTTCGCTGAGCATGCCATCTCCTCCGCCTGATAATGAGGTAGTAAAAGTATCTGCTGAAACTTTACAATGCCTATTCAATGAAAGTCAAATCCCCCGATTGATTAACGAAGGGCGGTTCAGGGTTGAATATGTAAGGGACCATAAACTGACCAACCCAGATGTTAGTATCGGGCCGCCAGGGACTCGCTCACAAATAATAAGGTACAGAGAACGTGGAGGTAAGTTAGTGGTTGAAGTGCATCAATATCTTAAGCCAGATGGAACGCTAGGTGCCAGCGGGCGGCCTGACCCTAAGAGACTATGGCTTCATGGTAAGGTGTATATAAAAGCGTAAGGACAAATAGTGCCGTCAAGGGATAGTGAAAAACCCTCAAGACTGTGGTCTGGTTTCGCTCGCAGGCTAGCTGATAAGACTGGGGTCTGTGGTTCGAATCCATAATAGTCAGCCATTTCTATAACGGAGTGTGAAGCTCTCGACATAAGAGGCACGATGGAAAGGGGTTGCACATGACCACTAGCAAAGGGATGCCAACGAACACCGCGAAAGTCTTCAAGGTCGTTGCCAAAGCTGCTGAGGCACAAAAGCTCATCACGTATAAGGAAGTTGGGGTTGAGACCGGCCTCCACTGGCGACAAGTACCTGGTCGGCTCTATGCGATTTGGCAATGGTGTGAGGCACAGCACCCATCTCTACCACATCTCAATGCCATTGTTGTCAACAGCATAACTCGTCGACCCGGGAGTGGTTACACGCCAAATGGCGAACCATTAAGAGAAGCTGATTTCCAAACAATGAAGAACCGCGTTTTCGGTTTTGATTGGAAATCTGTTCAGTTCCCAGGTACTTAACATAGGGATAACATCGCCTTTCAAAATGATCCGCTACCAGCCGGCTTAGTTGTTTGACCTTTCCTCAACGTTAGTGTAGATTGCGGTTGGGCCAAGCGGATGGGGTGACCGCCGCGGGCCGGTGCCTTCCTTAAAGGTGCTGGTTCGGGGAGGAAAGTCCGAGCTCCACCGGGTAGGGCGCTGGGTAACACCCAGGAGGGGTGACCCTACGGAGAGTGCAACAGAAACATACCGCCCGCGAGAGTAAGGGTGAAATGGTGAGGTAAGAGCTCACCGGCGGCCGGGTGACCGGCCGGCCGGGCAAACCCCGCCCGGAGCAAGACCCAATAGGGGGTGCGAGGACACCCGGCCTCATTCCCCGGGTTGGTCGCTTGAGCCTGACGGCAACGTCAGGCCTAGATGGATGGTCACCACCCGCGAGGGCACAGAACTCGGCTTACACATCCGCTTGGCCCGTCATTTTTCCACCGAAAAACTCCAAGAAAATTTTCTTAGCTTTGTAATCCTGCCGGATGAGGTCGCAAGATGGGGTAAGACTTTCCATAAGGCATAAATAAGGCAGAAGACGCGGTTTCACCACCCCTGGACGGGCTTGATTCACTGTCGTCAGCGGCCTAAACTTCCCGCTCGTCGTCTGTGGCGGCCCCCCAAATCCACAGGAATGTTCAGGACGGGAGCGACGATGAATTCTCTTGACCCACGCTTGCGTGACTTTATCCTTTTCTGTGTTGAAAGACGTGGTAACCGATGGCCGGCACTTTACGACGAAATGGCCCTGGTAGCGGGACAGCGTCTTTACAAGGGGTTGGGCTACTCCGAACTTAAGCAGATGGGATTCTCGCTCAGCCTAGCAAGCGTGGACGAGACGATCAAGATGATTAAGCTAGCGACAGCTTCGCAAATACCTCCTGACTTACCTCCGCCGTAGAAGCTCCTCCAGATGCTTCTCTTCGCTCCAGCACGGTGGGGTATTCAGACGGCCACCCCACCAGGTCTCTCGCTTCGCTCGAGATGACATTGGAAGGGCGCTCCAGCACGGCTTGGGTATTTAGACGACTGCCCACCAGATCTCTTGCTTCGCTCGAGATGACATTATAAGGGCGCTCCAGCATGACATAGCGCTTTAGAAGCAGGGGATCCTCTTCGCATCGCTCGAGGATGACATTTCGTGGTTCTCCGGTGGTGTGAGTCTATGCCCTTGCCAGCACCACGTCAAGGACGGCTGGCTGACCTTCGTGGATATGTTTCAAGCCTTCTTTGATGGCTGCTGGTATGCGGGCCGGGTCTTCCACTTTTTCTGCCCATGCGCCGCTGGCGTGGGCAATCATGGCGTAGTCAGGGCATGGCAAGAACGAGGTCGCCAGCCGCTTCGGCAGTTTTGACGAAAAGCTGTTGGGACCGTAGGTATTGTCCACAATGCGGTCCATGGTCGCATAACCACCATTGTTGCATACAATATTAAGAAATGGCGCGCCATAGTTGGCGGCAGCCCAGAGAGCATGAGTCGGGTATCCGTAAAGAAAGCAGCCATCGCCGGTCAGGCAGACTACAGTGGAATTCTTGAGGGCCAGCTTGACACCAAGGGCACCTCCAAGTCCCCAGCCAAGGCTTGAACCATCAGCTCGGAATTCGGTCCCCGGTACTGACCTGACTACGTGGTGACCGGTATCGTTCCAGTAGCTGATGGCTTCATGCACCATCACCGTTTTTTCATCGATTTCGCGTCCGAGACAGTACGCCAGCCACTCGCCAGAAATCGGTCGCTGGCCGGCCTTACTCTCGGCTGACCTCCGCCATTTCTCCCGGCGTACCAGGTCTGCCTCCTTGAGATTATCAAGGCGTTCCTGTGCTCTGGCCCGTAGGTTTTTATCCATTAGTCCTGTCACCGCATCCAGCAGGGCTGGAATAGCTTTGCTGGAATCGGCCTGGATACGGATGTTAGCGGGGAAGCTATAAGTCGGCATGTCGGCTTTAATGGGGTCGATATCGATGCAGATTATTTTCGCGCTGGGGGATGGCCGTGCCTGGATAGGAGCGTAGGGTACAGTGGAATCAACCAGAAGGATGACATCGGCATCTTTTAGATATGGATTGGCCGAGCTTTCTCCCCATAACGGGTGGGTATTGGGGAAATTCATACGTGTGCCCGGGGCGACGACCCTGGCGGCAACCGCCTCGGCCAGTTTAATAAAAGGGGCGACGGCTTCGGTGTGACGGCCGACCTGACCGGTGATGAATAGCGGGTTGCAGGCGTTTGCTAGAAGGCGGGCGGCTTCTTCCAGCGCCGCCGGGTCGGCCTGGGGCGTTCTGGCCGGGCCATATTGAGCCTGTGGCAGAGGCCGGACTGATGTCATTTTCTGCATCAGCAATTCCCGGGCGAAGGTCAAGTAAACCGGTCCACAGGGCTCGGTGCTCGCTACCTGGAAAGCACGCTGGACGACGTGCTGGATATTCTCGTTACAGCGCAGGTCATAGTCCCATTTAACATACTGGCGGACCGGGGCTGCCTGGTCGAACTGCTCGGTACGGAAGTCAACCAGGATACTGCGGCCGCCGGGGAGTTCCCCTTCGAATGTCCACGGCGGTCTCCCGGCGCAGAGGACAATGCCGGCGTTGCCGCGCTGGGCGTTGTGGAGAGCGCCGCCGACCTGGAGAGTGCCGAGGTCGAGATGGACCAGCACCACCTGAGGCTTGCCAGAGGCCATGAAGTAGCCTTGGGCGGTGGTCATGGCCAGCGATTCGTGCTGGCACAATACCAGTTCCGGTGACGTCTTGCCGAGGTGCTTGAATTTGGACGCTGCCTCCAGAATGGGGAGGATATCGCTTCCGGGGTTGATGAAAATATATTTAACGCCGTTGGCGTTTAGCAGTTCCAGAAAGGCCTCGGCGCCGTTTTCGACCGGGATGGCCGTGGGAGTGGTGTTATCAGGAGTGGTCATGACGTATCCCCTGCGGTTAGTTTGGCGAGCTTCAGGTCGGAGCGTGTCTTAGAGCCGCCCGGCGTTTGCGCCGGTTGATAAACCAGAGCAATATCAGGAGTGGAATAGCGAGCAGTGCTCCGTAGAAGGCGGTTTCCCAGTTAGGGATGCCAATGAGGAACCCGGCACCGGCGAGTAGGGGACGCATCCATACAGGCATACGTCCTATACCCCAGATGTAGCCTTCCAGGGAACCGGCGATTAAGGTGATGCCAACAATACAGAACAGAAAGAGGTAGAACGAATTCCATAAACTAAACCATAGAGGGTCCCCCTCCGGAAACTGAAGTATCAGGGCGGGATTATAGACGAAGAAGAATGGCACGAAATAGACGACGATGCCAAGCCGCATAGCGGTAACTGATGTTTTCATAGGATTGGCGCCGGCAACGGTCGCTCCCAGGAAGGCGGCGGCGGCGACCGGCAGGGTAATCAATGAAAGTATCGTGTAATAGGCAATAAAAAGGTGGACAGCGATTTCATTCAGTTCGCTGGCACGGATGACGGCTGGCGCCATGGTAACTGCCAGGAAGATATAGGACGGCACCCCAAGCCCAACCATTCCCAGGATGTAGCAGGTAATCGCTCCAGCCACAAGCAGAAGGAAGGTACTGTCTCCGGCGAGGGTAATTATCGCGTTGGTCATTGCCATAACCGAACCGGTTGATGTAAGGCCGGCGATAATGATGCCCAGGGGCAAAATCATCACCATTGCCTGGCAGATTAGCTTGCCTGAGGTGGCTATTAGATTGAATAGTCTCTTCGGTGTCAGCATGGTACGTCTGCTGGTGAATGATAAAAGAATCATGAGACCGGTGGCGTAAATCGGAGATTTCATTTCCCAGTCCATGGCGACAAGGCCCCAGGTCAGAAAGATTAAGACGGCAATAAAGGGCCATCCTCGTTTTAAGGTCTCCCTGATAGATGGGAGGTCGGCTTGGCTCAGTCCGGCCAGCCCGACTTTCGCCGCGTAGGCATCGGCGCCCATGAGCAGGCCGTAGTAGTAAAGTATCGCTGGAAGTGCCGCCGCTATCATTACCAAGGCATAAGGAATGCCAAGAAAAGCTGCCATGATGAAAGCGATAGTGCCCATGACCGGCGGCATGAAGATTCCGCCGGTGGACGCACAGGCCTCGATAGCTCCGGCGTAGTGCGGGGGGTAGCCGATGCGCTTCATAGTGGGGATGGTGAAACTGCCGGTTGAAACGACGTTGGCGGCAGCGCTTCCGCTAAGCATGCCGAAAAAGGCGCTGGCTACGACTGCGACCTTGGCCGGGCCGCCGCGGAATCGACCGAGTAAACCGATAGCCAGGTTAAGGAAGAACTCGCCGGCGCCCGAGGCCATCAGGACAGCGGCAAATATCAGGAAGCCCATAAGCAGGTTGCCCATTATCTGACCGGGCAGTCCCAGTACGCCGACCGGGCTGTAGACGTACATTGAAATAGCCCAGGGGATGGTGTAACTTTTTCCCCAGAAGACGCCGGGCATATAATCAGCCACCATCGGGTAAATGGCAAAGACGATGCAGACCGCCAGAAATACCCAGCCGGCAATACGACGTCCGCCTTCAACGATGAGGGCGCTAAAAACAGCGGCGGTCGCCACCTGGAGGAAATTGTGCGGAGGGATCCAGCCTATGCGGTCAATCTCCCAGGAATTGATGACATAGAAGATAGGGATACTAAAAGCCAGAAAAGCAAGGACATAGTCATACCAGGGAATCCTGGTGCGGTCAGCCTGCCGCGCCTTCAGGAGCAGGAACACCGGTCCTTCAAAAAGTGCGAATATAAGGAAAAAGTAGGTGATATCCAGCATCTGGTATTCAGGCATCAGGACCAGGATATGGAAGATGGCGGCGGCACAGCCTATAAGGGTCATGATTACAAATACAATTTGCATCGGCCTGGGGAGCCTCGAGTAACGCGTGGTATCAACGTCCTCGATTTTCAGCCGTGGCTTCTCCAAATCTACCTCCTGGGGTAAATTGCCGGTAGTATAACGCAGAAAAATGTGGGCGCACTATTGAGTTAGTGCGCCCACATTACAGTCTCGATTACTTTATCTTGGCCAGTTCATCTTTGATGTCCGAGTCGCTCATGATGACGAACGGGGGCAGTTTGTAGACTTCATCAACGTACTTCTTCCAGAGGTCCAGCCAGGCAGTATTCTTGGGATCGACATCAATCTTCTTGCTGTCAGCATCAGCAATGGCCTTCTTGTAGGCCTCGACGTATCTCGCAAGGCGCCACTCGTTGAACTTCTGGCGGTTGTCATCAGCCGGTGTCCATTTGCCGATTTCCTTCATGTACTTGATGGCACCCGGGTGGGTGGGGACCATGGCCGTGTCCAGATAGGCCCGGAAGAAGGCCATGCTGATGTACTCAGTCTCGCTGGTCTTGTCCTTGAACTTGGCGTAGTTCTGGTCCTGCCACTTGAGGATGTTGTACGCCAGGTCGGCACTGGTCTTGTCGGTGCCCCAGAAGCCGCCGGAGTTCTGAACGGTGTTAACACCGATGGCGCTCTTAGCGCCTGAAAGGACCTTACCGAAAGGCGCCGCCCAGAGGCTGGAGAAGCGTTTGATGGCAGCCGGGTCTTCAGCCATAGTCGGCAGATTCAGGAAAACAGCGCCGCGCTTGGATGCTTCGGCCTGGATAGCGGTCGACGCCGCCGGAGCGACAACAGACAGGTCAGCCTGGCCGTCTTTGACCGCGTTTACCGACGCGGGATACGAGCTGTAGGGGATGAGTTTGAAATCGCTTTCCTTCATCCCGATTAAAGCGATAAGAGCCTTTGCCCAGTGCGGGTTATTGGTGAACTGGGCCATGCGCAAGCCGGGCTTGATGTCCTTGATGGTCTTGATGCCGGTATCGGCGGCGACAAAGTAAACGAACCATGTCGGCTGGCGCAGGCCGACGCGCCTCAACTCGAACGGGCCGCCCTGGCGGGTCTGGAACTCAGGTCTCCAGTTGATGGCGGCGATGATATCGGCCATAGAGGTCTCATTCTGGTCCATGAAGTCAATCTCGCCCTTGCCAAGCCACTGGGCCTGAAGCTGGGTGTTGTCTTCGGGAACGAGACGGGCCTTGACGCCGACCGCATTCTCGAGTTCCGCAGTCCAGGCGGCCATGGCGGCGTAAGCGGCGGAGGTGGTGCTTGGTGAGCCAACGCTGAAGCCATTAGGCCACTTGTATGGCGCTGGGGCTGGAGCCGGGGCTGGGGCAGGAGCAGGCGCCGGCTGGCTGGGGGTGCAGGCGGCAAAAAGGGTGACAAGAAGAAGCACTGCCGCAAGCGTCGAGGTGACCATTAGTCTGAGATTCCTAGATACCATTCCTCTCTCCTTTCATTAGCGTATTGAAGCAACATCGTATAATACTTCAAGGCTGATGTCTATCGCTATCTCATGGCACGGCCCTCTCGCTGTAGTAATCCTGGCAATTATTCAGGTTCTCGACCGCTTGATTGAAATAGCCGCACTGGACTTCATTCAATGTCTCCTCGACCGGGCCGTGCTTGAGGAATGTGTTGGGTGGATAAATGGTCTTGCTGAAATAGGGAGCATAAAGCTCTGACCTCACCATGCTCAGTGGGTTCTTATAGAACTGACTGCGGTACTGCCGGGCGGCCTCGATATTGAGGCTGGCACGGACGACGATTTCGTTCGAGTCCTCGGCACGGGCCAGTTCTTTGCCGGTATAGTCGAAGACTGCTGAGCGGCTCTGATTGCGGCAGCGCGGGAAAGTAGCGCCGGTCTCCGGCCCCCAGTCGGAAACAACGAAATAGACAGCATTGTCGTAGGCACGGGCGCGTTTGAGCGCCTCGATGACGCCGCGTGGGTGCCAACCGGCCGCTGAAGAACTCAGGCCGGAAGTCAGGTGCATGACCACCTCGGCGCCTTTCATGGAGTAGATACGCGGTATCTCCGGGGCATTGAGGTCGTTGCAGACCATTACGGCGAGGCGCCCGATGGAGGTTTCAACCACGGGGAAAGGGTCGAACTTGCCAGTGATGGGGTTCTTATAGCGGTCCATAATGTCGTGAGGACTGCAGGAAATCTCGACCGGCTGGTTGGTCAGCGTCTTGCGGTACTTGAGGATTATCCTGCCTTCGGGGTTGATGATGAAGCCGGTGTTGAAATGGAAGTCGGGCCAGTCGGGATCAGCTTCAAAATTGACTGCGGCGATGTAAACCCCGTACTGTTTTGCTTTTCCGGCGAGGACATCTGTTTCCGGTCCGGGCATTCGTATGGCCAGGTGCTTGATGACATCACGGTTGTTGAAGCGCCGCTCGCCAGGGTTAGCCGCCATGTAGGCGCCGGTGATGGCGAACTCGCCGAAGGTGATTAGCTTGACCGGGCCGGCGATGGCAAAGCTGTCGCGTCCGGCCAGATTGCCGGCACAGCAATAATCAATCAGCCCGCAGAAGCGGTCCAGGTTCTTCTCAATATTCTCGCGGTACTTGGCCGGGCCACCGGAGCGTACCGCTGTCTTTTCCGCCTGGCAGACAGCTACGAAGAAGGGCTGGATTGACGCCACGTAGCCCCCTCATTCTTGATGTCATTTTCGCTGTAGAAGTCCTCGCATTTGAGGAAATTCTCGACGGCTTCGCTGAAAAGCTCCTGCTGGCGCTTGTCCAGGGTCGCCTGGATGGGGCCGCCTTTCAGGAAAGTGTTTGGCGGGTAGATTGGCCTGGAATAGTAAGGCGCGTACAGTTCTGACCTCACCTGGGTGACAGGGTTTTTATAGTACTGCTGCCGGAACCGGCGCAGGGCGTCGATATTGAGCCTGGCGCGCACCACAATTTCACTGGAGTCTTCGGCTTCAGCCAGAACCTCCCCGGTATAGCTGACGATGGCAGAGTGCCCGGCGATTCGAGACCTTGGGTAGATAGCGCCAAGCTCCGGGCCCCAGTTGGAGTTGATGAAGTAGATGGCGTTATCGGCGGCGCGGACGCGCTTAATAGCCTCAACGACACCGATGGGGCGTGGCCCACCGGCAGCGTAGCTGTTGCCTGAGGTCAGGTGCATGACTACCTCGGCGCCTTTTATGGAGTAGATTCTCGGGATTTCGGGAGAGGCGAGGTCGGCGCAAATCATCAGCGCCAGGCGGCCGATTTTAGTATCGACCACCGGGAAGGGGTCATATTTACCTGTGACTGGATTGCGGTATCTGTCCATGATGTCATGGGCGGAGCAGGCGATTTCCACCGGGTTGTTGGTCAGGGTCTTGCGGTACTTGAGGATAATTTTACCTTCGGGGTTGATGATAAAGCCGGTGTTGAAATGGAAGTCAGGCCAGTCAGGGTCGGCTTCGATGTTGGCGGCGGCGATATACACCTGGTATTGCCGGGCCTTGGCGGCGAGTATGTCAGTCTCCGGCCCCGGGATGCTGATGGCCAGATATTTATTGATTTCGGCGTTGCCGAAGCGGTGGTCGCCGGGGATGGCCGGAGAATAGAGGCCGGTGATAGCGAACTCGCCGAAGGTGATTAGCTTGACCGGGCCGGCGATGGCAAAGCCGTCGCGTCCGGCCAGATTGCCGGCACAGCAATAATCAATCAGTCCGCAGAAGCGGTCCAGGTTCTTCTGGATGTTTTCGTGGAACTTCTCCATGCCGCCGGCGCGGACAGCGGTTTTTTCTGCCTGAATTACGGCCACGAAGTATGATTCGATGCCCGGCATTTCGGCCTCCGTGGTCGATTTCACCTGTCGAAATCGACTATTCTAATTGCTGGAACTGCTCGCTTGAGCGGTCAGGGCCTGCGGCATACGGGTTACCGGGATGGAGTATGGTAAGAGTAAGTAAAGTCAGGTAAATAAAATATATGGGTTCGTCCCGGCAGTGTCAAGTTAAGTTAGTGCGGCCTGTGGTATACTCGCCGGACATATCGTTGGCTCGGAACCGGGAGTCGCTGAGGTGAGTTCTGAAACAAAAGCCCTGACCTGTACTGCGACCTGCCATGGCCTGGTCCATGTCCTGGAGCTTGCCTATGGCGTCATGCTGGCCGGGATAGCTATTGAGTTCGGGGCCAGCCTTTTTATCATGGGGGTGCTGGCCAATATATTCGGCCTAGCCTTTGGTTTCACGGCGCTGCCTTCGGGTTTTCTGGCTGACCGCATCGGTGAGAAGCGTCTTCTGGCCGTCTGCTGTCTCGTGAGCGGCATTGCTGCGGTTGGTGTAGGGCTGTCAACAAATGTCTACGTGCTTGGAGCGGCCCTGCTGGCCCTGGGTCTGGCGCTGGGACTTTATCATCCGGCCGGAGCCGCCTTTGTGGCTAAGACGAGCCGGCGTACCGGCATGGCCTTTGGCTATCTTGGAGTTGGCGGCAACCTCGGGATCGCCCTGGCGCCGGTGCTGGCGGGAAGTATCGCCGCGGTCTCCAACTGGCGAGCGGCCTATATCGTCCTGGCTGTCCCGATGGTCTTGCTGGCGGCGGTCTTTGCCTTCGGACTGCGGGGTGTTCGGCCTGCGGAGCGGGAAGCTTCTCGGAGCGGTGCTGTCAGGACATCCGAACGTCAGGCGACCGTCGTTTCCCTGGCGTTGATTCTGGCCGCGCAGTTATTGAACGGCTTTATTTATCGTGGCGTGGTTACCTTCCTGCCACTTTATCTCGGTCAGAGTGTTGGTCAGGTTTCCAGTGAAGGCGGGCTGATATTCCTGGCGGGCTCGGTGACCACGGTGGTACTGCTTTTCGGGGTAGGCGGCCAGTTTTTCGGTGGGTATCTGTCAGAGCGTATCAGACCCGAGATACTGGCGCTGGTCGTCTGCCTGGGGTCATTCCCTCTCCTGATTGCTGTGGGCGTCAGCTATGGGCTGGTGCTGGTGGTTATCACCTGTGTTTTCGCCGTATTTCACTTCATGGGCCAGCCGGTATTCAATGTGCTGGTTTCGGATTACAGCCTGGTAAAGTGGCGTGGGCGAGTATTCGGGTTCTCCTTCTTCTGTAATTTCGGCCTTGGCTCTTTCTCGGCTGGGATGTTGGGATATGTGGCAGACCAGGCGGGATTGAACTGGGTTTTCCCAGCTTCCTCCGGGTTTGCCCTGCTGGCTCTGGTGGCAGTGCTGGTCTTGCTCTTCCGGTATGGGGGTATGGGGAGGCGGAGCGCCTGACGCAAAACGGGTGCAGGTCTCTGAATGGATTACCCTTGAACCGCAAGGTAAACGGGTATTGACATGTTTATAACGATTTTATATACTACTATGACCTGCCCTAGCGGCAGGCTTTTTTACCTTAACATGTGAATAAGGTCTTGTGTTCAGCGGGACATAGACTAAAGTAGCAAGGGCGCAGGGTGGATGCCTTGGCATCAGCAGCCGATGACGGGCGTGGCAAGACTGCGATAAGCTCCGGGGTGCTGTCTAGCAAGCAATCCGGAGATGCCCTAATGGGATAACCCGCCTGGGTAAAACCCAGGCACCCGCGCAAGCGGGAGGCAACCGGGGGAACTGAAACATCTTAGTACCTCGAGGAAGAGACATCACCGAGATTCCCTGAGTAGTGGCGAGCGAAAAGGGAACAGCCTAAACTCGGGCGACTCAGTGGACGTGGGTCCTATGTCGTCCGGGTGTTGTAAGACGCAAGGGCAGGTCCCATGGCCTGTAACGAAGTGACAAACCGCTTTCGTAGCCGAAGGTCCCTGGAAAGGGCCACCGTAGCGGGTGAAAGTCCTGTAGGCGAAACGGGAGCGGCTTCGCTTGCGTTCTTAAGTACCACGGGGCACGAGGAACCCTGTGGGAATCCGGGGTGACCACACTCCAAGGCTAAATACTGCTGATGACCGATAGTGAACCAGTACCGTGAGGGAAAGGTGAAAAGCACCCCGAGAGGGGAGTGAAATAGAATCTGAAACCCTGTGCCTACAAGCAGTCAGAGCTCGATTTAGTCGAGTGATGGCGTGCCTATCGAAGAATGAACCGACGAGTTGCTTCTGTGTGGCTTGGTTAAGTGGCTGGAGCCATGGAGCCGTAGCGAAAGCGAGTCCGAATAGGGCGATTTTGTCGCACGGAGCAGACGCGAAACCGGGTGAGCTAACCATGGCCAGGATGAAACCCAACTAAACTTGGGTGGAGGTCCGAACTAGTGAGCGTGGCAAAGCTCTGAGATGAGCTGTGGTTAGGGGTAATATGCCAAACGAACTCGGAGATAGCTCGTACTCCCCGAAATGCATCTAGGTGCAGCCTCGGGGGATGACTTGCGGAGGTAGGGCTCTGGATGGGCTAGGGGCCATAAGGTTACCAAACCCAACTAAACCACAAATGCCGTAAGTTGCACCCCGGGAGTGGGTCAGTGGGGGAAAGCTTCACTGGCGAGAGGGGAACAACCCAGAACACCAGCTAAGGTCCCAAAGTGCAGTCTAAGTGGGAAAGGAAGTGGTGTCGCTCAGACAGCCAGGAGGTTGGCTCAGAAGCAGCCATCCTTTAAAGAGTGCGTAACAGCTCACTGGTCGAGTGGCGCCGCGCCGATAATACAACGGGGCTCAAGTCTGCCACCGAAGCTGTGTTTTGCGTAAGCAAAGGTAGGGGAGCGTTGCCGCGGCGGTGAAGGTCCGGTGTGAGCCGGGCTGGAGCTTCGGCAAGTGAGAATGTCGGTATGAGTAGCGTAAAGGCGTGTGAGAAACACGTCCACCGTAAGCCTAAGGTTTCCTACGCAAGGTTAATCCGCGTAGGGTTAGTCGGCCCTAAGTCGTACCCTAAGGGGAATGGCGATGGACAGCAGGTCAACATTCCTGCACCGCTGGGCGCTTGTTACGGCAAAGGGGGGACACAGGAAGGTAGGTTGAGCGCACCCAATGGACATGGTGCGTCCCCGATCTGAGGCGTGCTGGAGTAGGCAAATCCGCTCCGGCGTTAAGCTGGGGAGAGGGGGAAGTTGAGGGGCAACCTGAGACGATTCAACTGAGCCTACGCTGTCAAGAAAATCCTCGTTGCTAAAGTGCCTGGCGACCGTACCGCAATCCGCCACTGGTAGGCGGGGATAAATGTCCCAAGGTGATCGAGACAACCCTCGTTAAGGAACTCGGCAATTTGACCCCGTAACTTCGGGAGAAGGGGGCCCGCCCGCGAGGGCGGGGGCACAAAATTGGCCCATGTGGCTGTTTAACAAAAACACAGGTCTCTGCTAAGGCGAAAGCCGATGTATAGGGGCCGACACCTGCCCAGCGCCGGAAGGTTAAAGGGAGAGGTTAGCCGCAAGGCAAAGCCTTGATCTGAAGCCCCGGTAAGCGGCGGCCGTAACTATAACGGTCCTAAGGTAGCGAAGTCCCTTGTCGGGTAAGTTCCGACCCGCACGAAAGGTGTAACAACATGGGCGCTGTCTCAACGAGGGGCTCGGTGAAATTGAAATGGGGGTGAAGATGCCCTCTTCCCGCCACTGGACAAAAAGACCCCGTGGAGCTTTACTGTATCCTGGCATTGAATTCGGACTGGGCATGTGTAGGATAGGTGGGAGGCTGAGAAGCCGGGGCGCTAGTCTCGGCAGAGCCAACGGTGAAATACCACTCTTGTCTGGTTCTAGTTCTAACCGGGCCCAGGTCTGGGACAATGCCAGGTGGGCAGTTTGACTGGGGCGGTCGCCTCCCAAAAGGTAACGGAGGCGTCCAAAGGTTCCCTCAGCACGAATGGAAACCGTGCGTTGAGTGTATTGGCATAAGGGAGCTTGACTGTGAGACCTACAAGTCGAGCAGGGACGAAAGTCGGGCAAAGTGATCCTACGGCACTGTGTGGAAGGGCCGTGGCTTAGCGGATAAAAGCTACCCCGGGGATAACAGGCTGATCTTCCCCAAGAGTTCACATCGACGGGAAGGTTTGGCACCTCGATGTCGGCTCGTCGCATCCTGGGGCTGAAGCAGGTCCCAAGGGTCCGGCTGTTCGCCGGTTAAAGCGGCACGCGAGCTGGGTTCAGACCGTCGTGAGACAGGTCGGTCTCTATCCGTGGTGGGCGCAAGAGATTTGAGGAGGCCCCTCCTTAGTACGAGAGGACCAGGAGGGACAGACCTCTGGTGTACCAGTTGTCGCGCCAGCGGCAGTGCTGGGTAGCTATGTCTGGCCGGGATAAGTGCTGAAAGCATCTAAGTACGAAGCCCTCTCCAAGATGAGATCTCTCACGAGGCCGCAAGGCCGAGGTAAGACCGCAGGTAGACTACCTGCTTGATAGGCGGCAAGTGTAAGGGCAGTAATGTCTTGAGCTAAGCCGTACTAATGGTCGAGGCTTTAATCTATAACTCGCTGAACACAGGACTTATTCATACATCGCGGGGTGGAGCAGCGGTAGCTCGTCGGGCTCATAACCCGAAGGTCGTTGGTTCAAATCCAACCCCCGCTACCAAGGTAGTCAAGAGGGCAGGCTCGCAAGGGCTTGCCCTCTTTGTTTTGGGGTAACTCCGTTATTCTCATGCTATAATTGGCTTGAGTTCGAACAGGAATAGGTGCATGAAGAAAGAGTTCACGGCCACGATTGAGAGGCGGGGCAAGTGGTATGTGGGTTGGGTTGATAGTGTACCCGGTGCCAATACCCAGGGACGCACTATTCGTGAGGTGGAGGAGAACCTTGAGGAGGCGGTGTCTCTGGTCTTAGAAACACAGCAGGAGTTGGCCGAGACAAACCCGCCGGAGAAAGTGATCCAGCGGAAGATACTAGTGGAAGTCTAGCTGGTGAAGCGAAGACTATTTGTGCAGTATCTTCTGAGTCAAGGATGCCGCATTCACCGCGAAGGCGGCAAACATACCGTATTCTACAATCCTGTAGGTAATAAAGTGTCCACGGTACCGCGCCATCAGGAAATAAACGACTTCTTGGTCAAGAAGGTCTGCCGGGACCTGGGTATTGTTCCACCGTAGACGGCTGTTGTCGTTGGTTCGGCCCCCCGTGTGGTAATAATAGTCTCCCACTTCTATACACAAGTATGCCGTAAAGCATACGGGGATGTGGTTGATGGTTGACGTGATGGCCCCGATTTCCAGTGTGAAAGAACCGGGGCGCTAAGTTCAGCAGGCCGGTATTGCTGACGCCGCCACACGACGTCAAACCTTACTAATAGGGCGTCGGAAAAGCCATAAGGATGTCGAGTAGCCCTGTGGGTTGATGTGGAAAAACTAATAAAAGATGGTTGATGATAAGGTCATTTTGTAATGCCGCGACAAATCATTTATCAGCATTCTATAAACAAGATTAAGAACTGGGGGGCGACTAAACAAGAAGGTGGCAACGCTAAGAGATGATGAGTGAAGGGTGTGCTGTTTACCATCAAATTCGACAATGGGGAATTTAATCAAGTCAAGACGAGGGTGTTCTGGGTCTCCTATGATAACCTGGTTCTTAGGAAGAGTATGACGAGTGTTATCTATGTGGTATTCGTTCAAACCAGGCCCACCATACTTTGTCGTACCTACAGGTTCATATTCAAGAATTACCGAGGTATCTGAATCGAGGTATGGGCTATTGGGAAATCGGAATTTGTTATAGGTAACAAATTCCGAATACTCCTTGAAAGCTTCATCAAGAATGCGAGTGATACTCTCAATCTCATTTTTACGTGAGTAACCTGACCATATCCAATTACGTCCATTAGATAACGGAACATCTCTCCTTCCGAAAGGACGCTCAATGCTAGTGATTTGATTTGCCAGGAGGTAGCGTAGGGCGTCGAATGCGGCCTTGATGGGAAATGATCTTGATATGATACCGAAGTTTGAAGTCGTTGTAACTGGTGCAACAGGCTTTATCGGCGTCGTGGACAGGTAATGTGAAAGAGAATCCAAGTCTACCAGAACTCGACTATCGCCTTTAGGTATTCTACTTACAAAAGCTGCACAAATCTGAATCAAGTATAGATTGAAAGCGTATTCCAAGTCTTTAACCGAATAGTGGTCTTGTTCGGGTTTGATATTAAGGCAGCGGTTGTATAAATCAACGAAAGCAAACAGGATGTCTGAAGATAGGATATGACCACTTATAGGCAGTGCCTTTTTTTCGACTATCTTCCGAACATGTTCAAATACAAAGTCGTTAGCCGCCTTGACGGGGTCCGCAAATGATTCTCTTGAAGAAGTTGTTTCTTGAATGGTGTTCGGAGGCCATCGTTGACTAGGGAGATATCCATGATCCAGTTGGCACACTAGAGGTGATGGATCACCATAAGGGATAGTATATATTTGATAGTGTAAACGTAATCCCTCAGCTGGAATAACTCTTGACGTTTCCCCCGTAAACAGTATCACTCCCAATTAGAGTTCTCCGATAGAATTACGTATGACAGGAGGACTCGACATGGTACGCAAGAGGTACACCGAGGAGCAGATCATCCAGGCACTTAAGG
>JBFMDU010000005.1:0-161836 GCA_040753815.1 Chloroflexota bacterium | reverse complement strand
GTCTCGCCGGTGGGGTAGGTGATGGTGACTATCCGGTCGGCCCCATCGTAGGTGAAGGATGTCGTGTAAGTGCCGTTGTCAGGAATAGTCCGGCTTTCCTGTATCAATCGTCCGCGTTCGTCGTATTTGTAGGTCGTCCCGGGAACGGGTGGTGTGTCATGGTCCGGCGTAAAGGCGTCGCTCATCCCCGTCCTCTTGCCCTTGCCGTAGTTGTTGCCGGAGGTCGAGTCGTAAGTGTAGGTGACATCGGTCCCCATACCCTGCGGGTAGTCCTTGAGTGTTAGCCGGTTGAGGGCATCATAGGTCATGGTGATTTCCTGCCGCGGGTGAATGCTCTCTTACGGCGGGAGCATGATTTCCGGGCCGAGGAACTGCCCACCTCTATCCGCCGCAGCGGCATTAACCTGGACCTGGTGACCAACGAGGTTACCGTACACGATGGCACCTTCCACCTCAGCCCCACCGAAGCCCGGCTGCTCTTTTACCTGATGAAGGACTTCGACAAGACGGTCAGGAGCGACGACCTGATGCGCAAGATGTGGGGCGAGGCGGCCGACATTAACCTGCTGAGGACCTACGTCAAGCGCCTGCGCCTGCGCATCGGTGACGAGCCGCCGCGGCTTATCCTCAACGTCCCGGGCAAGGGCTACCGGATGACGAGTGGCTAGGAGCGGCCAAGAGCAATGGTGTGAGCTTGGGTCCGAATCGCCTTGAGTTGCCGGACATGTTGGAGGGCTCCAGCGGAAAAACGTCAATCAGGTAGCATCCTTGGCAGTATTCGCATTGTCCGGGTCTATCAGCCTGGTCGGGTTGGCAATGTGGTTAGGATCAAGCGCCCGCTTGATTTTGCCCAGGGGCAGGTGGTAGTTGGCGTAGAGCGGTCCGATGCGGTCAGCGGGGATGGGAGCGGTCATGGCATCGGTAATTCTTTCCTTCACGCGCCTTGAGCTTACGTCCTTGAGCGCCTCTCCCCAGATAAGGTCGGCTTCGTCGGTCTTCTCACGCGGGACGTCAATTTCGACCAGGGCAAAGCGTCCGAGGTCGTAGCTGGCTACCCACGCGGGGTGGCCGCCGTCCAGGAAAGGCGGTGTGTACTTGTCCTCAACCTCCCAGGCGCCTGGCAGATAGTCGAGGGCGTCTTCATAAGTCCCAAACATGGCTCCCAGAATAAGATAGCCCCCGGTGCGCATCATGCGTGGGCCGTTGGTATCTCGTATCCAGTTGTTAGCGGCGCTGGTCAACCACCTTCGGGCTATCTTTGGGGGGATGTGTGTGCCGCCAGTCTCGGCGGCAATTTGCCGCAGGGCTTTCTCCTCGTATCTGACCTGGCGTGATGAAGCGTATCCCCAGAGACATACCGCCACGCAGTTCTTGACGTTTTTCTGCCAATGCTCAGACGTCCAGGCTTCCCAGTATTCTTCCCGTGATTTAGCCCACCACCAGTTATAGTAGGCCGGCGGCCAGCAGTGGAGAAGTGCCCCGATTTCAGAGCGGCCGATTTCGCGCATCGCTTCGACCGCGGCGTTCAGGGACGGGTAGGTGAACAGGTGCCATCTGAAGGTGTCCGGCGGCAGTTCGCTGCGTTTCTCCGGTGTGATTCCAGTGCTCGGAAAGACCGCCGGCCCCGGCCACGGGTAGAGTTTAACTGCCATTCTGGTAACCACGCCGAGGGCAGTAAAACTGCCGGTGAGCCCGCGCAGGATGGCGCGGACATCCGGCCCTGGGCCTTCTCCCCAGAAGTGGCTGTCAGCGTTGGCCAGCGACCCGGTGCGCAATAACTCGCCGGTTGGCAGTACCCACTCCAGACTGAGGATATTGCGCGGCGCGTAGCCGGTGCGGTGGGCTGTCCCCTGCATACCGGCAAAGACATGGTTGGCCAGGCTCGAGGTCTGGGCGCCGGCCTCGGGGGTGCCGTTGATGAGGCCGACTTTCATAGCTTCTGCCTGGAGTTGGGCGTGGGTGACGCCGGGCTCGATGACAGCGTACATGTTCTTCTTATCGATTTCGAGCCGGTCCATGCGTCTTAAGTCGATGTGGCACCAGTAAGGCCTGGCCGGAGCGATGGTGAGGAACCACAGGGCGGTGACAGCGGCGCAGACCGGGAATTTAAACCGGTTGGCCAGCCGCATTATCTACTGGATGTCATTGGTAGAGCCGGGGAGGACGATGAACTCGGGCAGGAGCCGGGTACGGAAAGTCGGCGTCTGGGACTCACGGCTGTAGGCAAGCAGTACTGATGGGTCATCGGAAACATAGTTTTTCCCGAGAATATTCGTCAGTTCCTGGAGAATAAGGTTGTGCTTTTCATCGCCGCGTGGCATGTGAGGAATGATAGCATAGCTCCGCCTGAGGGTGTCCACGAATATCCCACGGAATCTTCACAATATTATGTTGACTAATACAATAGTCATTATTATAATTAAAGCTGTAGCCAAGTATGCGGCTATGATTTCTATTGAAGGGGGATTAGTAATGAGCAAGGAGCTTAAAATAGGTTTGATCGTGGGCGGCGTTGTTCTGGTGTTGTTGTCAATACTCCCGTCGATTCTCGGGTCAGTGTTTGGCGGGTATGGTGGCTGGCCGGGGAGCGGCTGGGGCATGATGGGTCCCGGGATGATGGGCGGCTTCGGGTTTTTCCCGTTCATGATTCTGGGGCCGTTGGTCTTCTGGGGCCTGGTTATCTGGGGTATCGTCGAGCTTGTCAGGCACTATTCCCGGACCCCGGCATCCACCGGTTCATCGCTCGAAATCTTAAAACAGCGCTACGCGAAGGGCGAGATAACCAGGGAAGAGTTCGAGGCCAGGAAAAAGGACCTGGCCTGAGAACGGCCATGGTTGTCTGAAGGGAGCTTGAAACCATGAAGCGGACAGTTCTGGCAGTTGCTGTGGTTCTGCTGGTTGTAGTAGTTGCTACTGCGGCTTGTGCGCCATATGGCTGGGGTCCTGGTTTTCAGGGGCCTGGCTCTCAGGGACCCGGTTCATACGGCCCCGGTAGAGGTGTAGGACCGGGGATGATGGGGCCGGGCATGATGGGTGGGCCAGGAGGGTACTATGCTCCTCAGGGCACACCCATCTCCATTGACGAAGCCGCGAGGGCGGTTGAGAAGTACATAAGCGCCTACGGGGGTGGGCTGGAAGTTGTTGAGGTCATGGAATTCACCTTGAATTTCTATGCCGAAGTGGAGGAGGAGAGCACCGGTATTCACGTGATGGAGATCCTGGTGGACAGGT
This sequence comes from Chloroflexota bacterium, assembly GCA_040753815.1. Classification (GTDB taxonomy): domain Bacteria; phylum Chloroflexota; class Dehalococcoidia; order GIF9; family JBFMDU01; genus JBFMDU01. Next base: position 158,605 of record JBFMDU010000005.1, on the reverse strand, counting down.
ATACCGGGCGCGTCTCTCCCGAGCCGGGGCCGAACATGATGTGGAATACCAAGTACAGCCCTATGAGAGGTATGATGGGTAACTACTGGAGTGACTCGCCTTCCGCAGATATGCCTGTAAGCCCCGACCAGGCGAGGTCCTTGGCACAGCAGTTCCTCGACGCCAATATGCGCGGTCTGACTGCGGGTGAGCCAGAAACCTTCTATGGCTACTACACCCTGCATACCCTTAACGACGGTGAGGTGGAAGGCATGCTTAGCGTGAGCGGCTATACCGGCCAGGTCTGGTACCACTCATGGCACGGGGCTTTCATCGGCATGAAGGAACTGTCGTAACTCCTGAAAGGCTTAAGATGCAGGTGTGATGAGGAGCCTTTGTCCGAGCATTGAACCATGAACGGCATCGTCATTAGTATCGATCCGGTACTCTTCCGAGCGGGTGCGCTGGAACTCAGGTGGTATGGCATAGCTATTACCGCGGCCATCGTTATAGCGGTGGTGGTAGCGTTCCGTGAGGCGAAGCGGGTGGGGTTTCCGACTGCGGAGGTCATTGGCGTCACGCCGTGGGTGCTGCTTGGAGGCATTGTCGGCGCTAGACTCTTTCATGTGATAGACCGCTGGCAGTACTATGCCGCCAATCCTCTCGGTATCGTTATGCTCCAGCAGGGCGGCCTGGCGATATGGGGGGCTGTTGTCGGGGGAGGAGTTGCTCTTCTGGTCTACTGCCTGAAACGGCGGCTTCCGGTGTTGCTTTTCGCTGATGTCTTAGTGCCGGCGTTGCTCGCGGCGCAGATAGTAGGCCGGTTCGGATGCATCGTTAACGGGGATGCCTGGGGCGGGCCGACTTCACTGCCGTGGGGATTTATTTATGTCCATCCGGATGCCCTGGTTCCGGCGGCGCTGGTAGGCGTCCCGACTCATCCCTATCCCGTCTATGAGATGCTCTGGAATGGCGCTGTCCTGGGGGTGCTTCTGGCTGTGCGAGGCCGAATTGGAAAGCCCGGGTTGCTATTTGTCATCTACTTGGCCTTGTATGCGATTGGCCGTTTTGGATTTACGTTTGTCCGACAGGAGACCGGGTTCTGGCTCGGCCTCCAGCAGGCGCAGTTGGTGGCACTGGGCATCCTGGCGGTATCAATCGTCGCAGCCCTGGTAATTATCTTGCGTAAACCGGGGACGCTACAGTGGCAATCAACGCTTTAGCTTGCTTTTAGCCCAGATGGTGATACTGCCAACCGCTCCAACGATGAAGGCGAGCGGGCAGACAATCACTGCCAGGATGAAGAAGAACGGCTCGTCTGAAGTGCCGGTTTCGATCCAGAAATCCTCGCCGAATAAATAGATGAGAGCCGCGAATACCAGATTGTGCAGTACCAGGCTGGCGACAAGCGCGATGCCGGCTGAGCCGGTCAGCAGGAGGAAGAGTCGGTGTCTGTTATGAGGGCGCGTTCTGGCCGCCATGAACGGTAAGGACTACGGCCAAAACAGCCAGGGCGATAAAGGCGAACTGAATAGTGAAAAGCAATGGTCCCTTTATGGCAGTTGGAAATTTTGAGAATACAGCGCTCACCAGCACGATGGAAACGCCGACCAGCGCCCAGAATACCGGCATAACGTACTTGTTCATAGTTCCTGCCCCTCCCTCATTTAGCTGATGGGTCGTCCTGCATGATGCCGAAGACGTTGCCTTCGGTATCTTCGCAGTAAGCGTGGTAGCCGATTCCCGGGATAGCCATTTTCTGCGTCAGGGCTTTCCCTCCGGCAGTGGTTATATTCTTCAGGAAATCGTCAACCGAAGGCACGCTGACGGTATTTACCGTGGTCAGTTTCTCGACTCTGTCTTTGATTGCGCCGTTGATGCCCGGCTCGCCATCGGGGCCGGTGGTGATGAGCCAGTAGGGTACCGGTCCGCCCCACGTATCTATCTTCCAGCCGAAGACGCTGGAATAGAACTTGACCGCCCGTTCCGGCTGGTCGGCATGGATTTCAAAATGGACTACTCTTGGCATGGTAGTACCTCCTTATTTAACCAGTTCCACTTCGAGGCTTATATCAAGAGCTTTGGCAGAGTGGGTGATGGCGCCGATGGAGATAAAATCGACGCCGGTCTTGGCCACGGCGCGGACGCGGTCGAGCGTCATGCCGCCGGAGGCCTCGATAAGCGCTTTTCCCCTGACAGCCTTTACTGCCTTGCGCATGTCGGTCAGGCTCATGTTATCGAGCATGATGATGTCAGCACCGGCATCCGCCGCAGCCCGGGCTTCGCGGGCCGACCTTACTTCGATTTCCAGCATTAGACAGGGATGGGCGGCTCTGGCCTTATGTAATATCCGGGCGATGGACAACCCCTGGCGGCGCAGGACAGAAAGGTGATTGTCCTTGATAAGAAGGGCATCGTACAGCCCCATCCGGTGGTTGACGCCGCCGCCGGCCTTGACTGCTGCCTTCTCCAGCGCCCTCATTCCCGGGGAGGTCTTACGTGTATCTAGTATCTTGGTCGGTAGACCGCTCACTGCCTCAACGTACTCTGAAGTGGCGGTCGCAATACCGCTCAGGTGCTGAAGGAAGTTCAACGCGGTGCGCTCTCCGCACAGGATGGAGGCATAAGAGCCCCGGACAGTGCCCACGATATCACCTGACCTGACCCTGTCACCGTCACGTCGCTTGAAGGTTACCCTGACGGACTGGTCTATCCGGCGGTAGACAGTCTTGAAAGCGCGGGTGCCGGACAGTACGCCATTGGCTTTCACCAGTATCGCCGCCTCTCCTTGCAAGTCCGCCGGGATCAAGGCGGTGGTGGTGACGTCCCCGCGGCCGATGTCTTCCGCAATGGCCAGTTCAACTAGGCCGAAATCAGATGCACTCATGCTAGTATTCTACCATCAAGCTCCAGGACGGGAAGCGGCAGTCTTTCCGGCGTCACCTTCCGGTATGGTTAAAGCTCGAAGCCTCTTCAGCCTTCAGGTTCACTTGGGATGGATGCTTGCGGAGGTGTTCGACTGACCTCTTGATATCATCCATAAGCAGGCTGGCGATATCCCGGCTGAAACCATGGCGCACCAGAATGCGCTGGATGACCAGGTCGGTTGTATTAGGGGGCAGTGAGTAAGCAGGGACAAGCCATCCGCGCGCCCGCAACCTGTCCGCCAGTTCGTAGAGGTTGAAACCAGGATCCACCCCCTTTTTCAACGTCCAGCAGACACCTGGTATGCCCCCGACGCCATGATAGATGATTTCAAATGGACCAATTTTCTCAATAGAGTTAGCGAGGTACTGCGCCACGTCGTAGCAGACCTGATGGACGCGTCGGTAACCCTCCTTGCCAAGGCGAAGGAAATTGTAATACTGCGCTACTATCTCGCCGCCGGGGCGGGAGAAGTTGAGGGCGAAGGTTGGCATCGTGCCTCCGAGGTAGTTGACATTGAAGATAAGTTCGTGCGGCAGTTCCTTGCGGTCTCGCCAGACCACCCAGCCGACTCCGAGCGGCGATAGACCGAACTTATGGCCGGAAGCGTTTATTGACTTCACTCTTGGGAGACGGAAATCCCAGACCAGATCGGGTTGAATGAAAGGCGCCAGGAAACCGCCGCTAGCGCCATCGACATGAAGCGGTATATCCAGGCCGGTTCGCTTCTGTAAATCATCCAGGGCATCGCTTACCGCTTTAACCGGCTCGTATTGCAGGGTGAAGGTAACACCCAGAGTGGGAACAACAGCGATAGTGTTTTCATCAACCCGTTTCAGAACCTCTTCGGGGGACATGATGAAACGGCCCCGCTCCATCGGTATTTCCCGCATTTCGATGTCCCAGTAGCGGGCGAATTTATGCCAGCATATTTGGACAGGTCCGGTAACGATATTAGGCTGGTTGAATGGTTTGCCCTGGCGGCGACGGCGTTCCCGCCACTGCCATTTTAGGGCGAGACCGCCAAGCATGGCGGCCTCACTGGAGCCTGTGGTGGAACAGCCGATGGTATTATCCGTATCCGGGGAGTTCCACAGGGCGGCGATCATATGGACGCACCGGCTTTCAATCTCGGCCGCCTGCGGGTACTCGTCCTTGTCAATCATATTCTTGTCGATGCACTGGTTCATAATCACCTGGACTTCCGGTTCCACCCAGGTGGTGCAGAAAGTAGCCAAGTTCTGGCGCGAGTTTCCATCGAGCAGTAACTCATCGAGGATCAGACTCTGAATATGACGCGGCAGGTGTTCTTTTTCCGGTATCCGGTACTTAGGTATCCTGGCATCGGCGTCATCCGAAGCGTAAATGTCGTCCATTAACGTTTGGCGGACTGTCGCCTTTTCATGCAGTGCCATTTTCATACCTCCTGAAATATGGTTCGCTACGATTCCAGCACGATTAGCTTATTGCGCCTAGTCCGATGGCGGTCTGACCCAGTTCGGCTTGCGGCGGCTGAAGATTAGGAGTGCGATGCCGATGAAGACTATCAGGCCAGTAGCGACCATAGAAACGTAGGTGGCTGGGCCTCCCATCTGGAGGACGTTGGGGGGGACGAAGCTCAGGACGAGGGAGAAGAGTACGGCCAGCAGACCGATGCCAGCGATAATCCACATGCCTGCCAACCCTCCGGGTACTCGATATTTCCGCTCAAGGTCAGGCCGGCTGTAACGGAGACGGATTGCCGCCGCGTACATGAGCACATACATGACCAGGTAAAGGGAGATGGTCATCGCTGAAATGGCATACATAGCGGCGCTTACGTTACTCATGATCAGGTAGAGCGACGCCAGTAGAGTAACGATTGATCCCTGGATTAAGAGTATATTGCGCTGAATGCCGTGGCGGTTGGTCCGGCTAAAAAAGGGTGGCAGGTCGCCGTCCTGGGCAGTCTGCAGAAGGCCCCGGCTGGGACCGCCGATCCAGGCCATGACCCCGCCAACCGCTCCCATGGCAGTCAGCAGGCCCATGACCGGGAGCAAGGCTTCCAAACCGAACCTTTTAAGAAGGGACTGGAAAGCCTGCATCAACCCGGCGGCCAGGCTGATTTCGCTGGCCGGCACCACCACCGCTACGGCTAAAGTGCCGAGGGTAAAAAGGACAATAATAATTGCCAGTGCCAGGAACATTGCGCGAGCGAAGCCGCTTTGCGGGTTCTTCATCTCGGAGGCGTGAACTGCCTGTACCTCCACGCCAGCGAACAGGAGGAGTATCCCGGCCAGGAAAGACAGGCTGCTCAGGCTGGTAAAGTCAGGAAGGAAGCCGCCCGCGGCGGCGCTGCTTTTCGCGGTGAGCAGTTGAACCGGGTTACCGCCGGCAATCCAGGCTATCCCCAGACCGATGATAATAGCGCCGGGTAAGATGGTGCCCCTAATAAGGAGCCAGTTGGTGACTTTGGCCTGGATATGCACGCCGCGAAGAGTTAATAGGGTGCTGAGCCAGTAGACAGCGATAATGATAAAGGCGTTGTACCATCCGGCATCAGCCAGGGCAGGCTCGAATAGAAGATAGGCTATGGAACCGGCCGCGAAAGCCAGCGTTACCGGGTACCAGACGACGTTCTGTATCCACTGCAACCATATCGCAAGGAAACCCCATCGGGCCCCGAACGCCGCTTTGACCCAGGTATAAACGCCACCCTTACTATTGGAGAAAGCGCTGCCCAGTTCCGCGGCAACGAACGAAGCCGGCAAGAGGAAAAAGATGGTGCTGAAGCCGATATAGAAGAGCATCGCTAGCCCTTCCTTGGCCAGCATGGGCAGGCCGCGCAGAGACACCACCGCGGCAACGGTCATTAAAGAGATGGCCAGTACCGACAGGAATTTCCGTGGCTGAGCAATCATTTTGCCATTTCACCTCCCGTAATTCGTACCTGCGACTGGAGAGGCGTACTTACCACGAATATCACTTTTCTTTGCGGAAAATGATGTGCTTCTCCCAGGCCGGTGACGGCTCCGGGCAGTCGGTGCGGAAGTGGGCGCCGCGGCTCTCCTCTCGTATCAGCGCCGCTTCAGTCATCAGCCTAGCGTTCAATACCAGGTTATTCAGTTCATACGATGGACGGTCTACCGGCGGCGGTAGGGCTTCCTCCCAGGTGGCGAGGACGGCCGCGGCTTCGGCCAGGCTCTGTCCGGACCGGATTATACCGACCTCGTCCCACATCAGCGATTGGAGACCGAGCAGGCTGAGGTGTGGCACCCGGGCCGGATGGGGACGCCGGTCAAGATGGCGCGTACTCTTAGACTCGCGGGTTGGCGTGTTCCTGGCGTTGTTCTTGGTACGGTCGATGATGCGCTTGCTGAAGACGATGGTCTCAAGGAGGGAGTTCGAGGCCAGACGGTTGGCGCCGTGAACGCCGGTGGAGGCGGTCTCGCCGGCGGCGAAAAGTCCGGCGATGTTAGTCTCGCCCCACGGGTTGACCCTGACACCGCCCATCATGTAGTGCGCCGCCGGGGCCACCGGTATCAGTCCCCGGGTGATGTCGATTCCGTGGTCGAGGCAGAAGCGGTAGATGTGCGGGAACCTGGTGGTTACCAGATAAGGCGGCAGGTGAGTGACGTCGAGGAACACCCGGTCGGTCCCGGTCTTGCGCATCTCATGGACAATGCTCCGGGCGACGACGTCCCGCGGGGCCAGCTCGGCCTCCCGTGTATAACCCGGCATGAAGCGGCTGCCTTCGGCGTTGCGTAAAAGGCCGCCCTCGCCACGGACTGCCTCGGATATCAGGAAAGGGTGAACGCCCGGAAGGCGGATGGCGGTGGGGTGGAACTGGATGAATTCGATATCGGCGATTTCAGCACCGGCGTGGTAGGCGAGTGCGATGCCGTCGCCGGTGGCGACATCCTGGTTGGTAGTGTACTTGAAGAGTTTGCCGGCGCCGCCGGTGGCCAGGATGAGACAGTGACAGCCGTATTCATCGGTGGAGCCGGTGCGGCAGTCCAGAGTGCGGACGCCCGTGGCCTGGTTGCCTTCGATGATGATTTCGGTGGCCAGCGTGTATTCCAGCACCTTGATGCGTGACTGGCGGACCTGGCGGCTCAGGGTGACCTCGATGTGCTCGCCGGTGGCGTCGCCGCCAGCATGGAGGACGCGCGGTACGCTGTGGGCCGCCTCTTTGGTAAGTGCAATCTCGCCTTCCATAGTATCGAACGGAACGCCGAACTTGATGAGGTCGGCGATACGGTCCGGCGCTTCTTCGACCAGAATGCGGACAGCTTCGGGGTCGCAAAGGCCAGCGCCGGCGGTAATAGTGTCCTTGTAGTGCAATTCGGCGGAGTCGTTCTCGCCGATAGCGGCGGCGATACCGCCCTGGGCATATCGGGTGTTGGTATCTTCGATACTGCCCTTGGTCAGTATTAGTACCGAGCCGTGCTCTTTGGCCAGCAGGGCCGTGTAAAGGCCGGCGATGCCGCTGCCGACAATGACGTAATCGTAGCTGTTCATAGGCGTTGTCTAGGCTACAGCCAGCATACGGTAAAGGGCTTCCTTGGCCTTGAGCCGGATGTCCTCCGGAATGTTTATGGCGTTGCGCCGGTGCTCCATGACGTCGATCACGTTTTCCAGGCGGGTCTTCTTCATGTTGGGGCAGATGAGACTGCTGGAAAGCAGGTAAAAAGTCTTGCCCGGGTTCTCCTTATGCAGGCGATGGAGGATGCCCTCCTCGGTGCCGATAAGGAAAGTTGTAGCCGGGCTTTCTTTAGCATAGCGGAGTATCTGCGAGGTGCTGATGACGGCATCGGCCAGTCTGGCGACCTCGATGTCCACCTCCGGGTGTACGAGCACTTTGGCCTCTGGATAGCGTTCTTTGGCGGCCTTGACCTCCTCCGGCTTGAGTTGGGCATGGGTGATGCAGAAGCCCGGGTAGAGGGCCATTTTCTTCGCTGTCCTGGTTGAAATCCAGCGGCCGAGGTTCTGGTCGGGCACGAAGAGGATTTCATCGGACGGCGTAGCCTCGACCACCTTCAGCCCGTTGGCCGAAGTACAGCAAATGTAGCTCTCTGCCTTAATGGCGGCCATGGTGTTGACGTAGGAAACGACCAGTGCCTTCGGATATCTGGTTTTCCACTCGCGTAGGTCTTCGGCGTCGATCATCATAGCCATGGGACAGCAGGCGGTGGCGTGGGCCAGCAGGACGGTTGCCGAAGGGTTCAGGATTTTGGCCGTTTCCGCCATGAAGTCAACGCCGCAGAAAACGATAGTCTCGGCTTTCTGTGTGGCGCAGATTCGGGCCAGTTCCAGCGAGTCGCCGACGAAATCGGCGATGTCCTGTACTTCGGGACGCTGGTAGTTGTGAGCGACGATTACCGCGCCCAACTTTCGCTTCAGGTCGGCGATGCGCTCCCGAAGCGGAGCGATTTCAGCTTCAGAACGAGCGGTTACCATGAGGGAATGATAGTCCAGAGCCGGAGGGTTTAGCAACCTTCCTTAGACCACCCGCTGGCTATAAGGCGCGCTGGAGCCATCCGTAAATGCGTTCTGCGGAAATGACCAGGGCGCCTATCTGGCAGTGCTCGCCGGCGCCTTCCTCGGCGGTAAAAAGCATAAACTCTTTCGGGCAGGTAAGCGCGTCGAATAACTGCTTCGCCTGGCCGGGCATGTCCTTATCGTTTTCGGAATCGACCACCAGCACTTGACATTTGATTCGGCTGACCACGTCCTTGAGCGTCCAGGGGCGTGTCGCCTTTACCCACTCGGTCGGGGTCTTAGCTCCGAATTTCCACATGCCGTCATTGAAGACCCAGCGTATATTGGGGTTGGTCTTCATCTCTCCGAAGATGGTCTTATCAATTTCGGCGCAGGCCTGGGGATTGTCAAGCATCGCCTCGGTAAACATGGGCATCTGACGCATGAGGTTGGCATGGAAGTCATAGACTCCGCCGTTGGGGATGCAGACTTTGATGCGGGGTTCGAAGGCAACCGCGCGCGGTGCCAGGTAGCCGCCGAGGCTGATGCCGAGCAGGGCGATGCGGCCGGCATCCACCTCAGGCAGTTTAACCGCGTAGTCGACCACCGGCGTCACCACTGTCTCCCAGTTGTAGCGGAAGAATATTTTTTGCTCGCGGATGACGCGGCCCTGGCCTGGCCCTTCGAAGAGCAGGCAGTTGAAGCCGCGCTTCAGGGCGGGGACGGTATTGGCAAGGTAAAGCTCTTCAGCGGTCCCGTCAAAGCCGGAATGAATTATAAGCAGGGGCCGTTTGGCTCCGGTCTTATCGACTTGGCAGTAATAGCCGGGTAAAGTCGTTCCTTCAAAGGGGATTTCCACCGGCCGGATGAGGCCGTTTGATAGTGACGCCGCCTTGAGAAAGGTCTCGCGGCTCTTGCCCCAGGTCTGGAGAATACGCGTGTCCTGCGGATTGGCATGGAGGAAGAATTCGGCGGTTCGGTAGTAGTTAGAAGCGCGGAAGTAGCACTCCTGCGCGCTGACGGTGTCCTTTGTGGCTTCGAAGTCCTGGCCTTTTTTATCAATCCGCTGGGCCAGCTTCAGCCATTCCCGGTACCAGCTTTCATCATCGCCTTCCGTGATGAGGTAGCTGGTTGAAAGGCATTCGCCGATGTCGGCTCCGCCGAACGGTGCCACAGCCGCGGCCCGCATGGCCTGGAAGGAGTACTGGGGGTCGTTGAAAACGAATTTCAGCAGGTCTTCCACCGGTTTTGGTGCTCCTTTCTCGGTAGTAGTACCGGGTCCCTGGCCGGGGCTCAAGGCACAGCCAACTGCTACAAACAATAGCAGAATAGAGATGACAACAGCAGTAATTAGACGCGATTTCATACGACGCCTCCTCTCAAAACGCGGGGATTAGTCCCCGGGTTTCGCTGGTGTTGCCTGGAGCGAATCCCGATTGTGTCATTCCGCAGGCCGGCCCTGCGGAATCTGATGGGGTGGCCGGGCGAGTCCGGCATTATCCTGTCTCGCGCCCGCTGAGGTGCCACGGGCTGGTGTGAGTGACTTCGATATTGACCAGCCTGCCGGTATGGTTGGTTTCGCCACTGAAGAACACCAGCTTGTTAGTGCGGGTGCGCCCGAACCACTTGCCCGACTTTCTGCTTTCGACGAGGACTTCGACCGTCTTGCCAAGCAGACCGGCGTTGATTTCAGTGGCAATTCGCGTCTGAAGGTCTTCAATTGCCTTGTGGCGGCTTTCTTTGGCGTCACGGGGGACGTTGTCCTCATACTGCCGCGCCGCCAGGGTCTCCGGACGCGGCGAGTACATGGCGCAGAAGACGTTATCGAAGCGGACATTGCGCACCAGCTCAAGGGTATGCTGGAACTGCTCATCGGTCTCGCCGGGGAAGCCAACGATGAGGTCGGTACTTAGGGCGATGCCCGGCACTTTTTCACGGGTGCGGGCGACCAGGGCGCGGTACTGTTCGATGGTATAGCCGCGGCGCATGGCTTTCAAAATATCGTTATCGCCGGCCTGCGCCGGCAGGTTGATTTGCTCGCAGACTTTGTCTAGCGCCGCCATAGCGTCGATAAGGAGGTCGCTCATATCTTTGGGGTGGTTGGTCAGGAAGCGGATACGCCACAGACCATCGATGCTGTTCAATTCTCGGAGTAATCCGGCCAGGTCTGGCTTGCCGGGCAGGTCGTGGCCGTAGGAATCGACGTTCTGGCCGACCAGAGTGACTTCTCTCATGCCGCGCTGTGCCAGCCGCTCGACTTCGTAGATAATTTCATCGGGAGGACGGCTCTTTTCCCGTCCGCGGCGGAACGGGACGATGCAGTAGGAGCAGAAGTTGTTACAGCCCTGGATGATGGGCACGTAGGCGGTGACTTCGGTGGCCGTGGGCGGCAGTTCCGAAATCACGCTTTCGCCGCTTTCCGCCATCCACTGCCGCAGGACATCAAGCTCCCCGGGCCTGAAGAAAAGGTCAACCTGGGGGTAGCGCTTCCTGAGGCCGGGTATATCGGAATCGACGAAACAGCCGGTGACCATGATGGCCTGGCTGGGTCTTTTCAGCCCCTTCAGGTAGCCGAGGGTGCCGATGACTTTGCTCTCGGCGCTCTGGCGGACGACGCAGGTGTTGAGGATTACCAGGTCAGCATCATCGGGTTTGACTGCTGGCGTATAGTTGAGCATCTCCAGGTAGTCGGAGATTTCCCTGGTCTCTGCCTTGTTCATCTGACAGCCGATGGTCCAGATATGGTATTTGGGCATAGCGGCTAATTATAGTTGATTGCCTTGTCTGACGCAGAATCATCAATCACGCGTATTGCACTGACGTTCGCTGGCATGCGAGAATGGCTGCAGGCTCTTGAAGCGCCGCACTTGAGTAACTCAAGCTGAAAGGCGGATACGAATGAAAAAGGCCTTACTAGCATTGACGGTTGCGGTTATGCTGGCGTCCGTGGTGATAACCGGTTGTGTTTCATCCGCTGGTTCTGGTGGGCAGGCGGCATGGACCGAGGTGTCATCCAAACCGGTTGAAGGCCAGCCCGGCCTGTTAGAAACGGTCTGGGAAACCGAAAGGCCTCCCCAAGCGAAGTATGACAAAGTCGGCGTCAGGCGCTTGAAGTCAACCTCACTTGGTCCGACTTTGGGGATTATCTTTTTCATTCCGTCCTCGGTCACCAGCGCCCGACTGTATACATCATCCGAGGATCACGATTTCCGTTTATTCCTCGCCAACCGCGGCTACGAGATTTACAGCCTTGATTACCGGGCCAGCTTTATCCCGGCTGAAGAGAAGGACTTGTCCAGTATGGCGGGATGGAACACGCGGGTGTTCCTCGGCGACATTGAGGCAGCGGTGGCTTTGGCCAAGCAGAAGAGCGGCTTCAGCAAGGTCTTTCTTTCTGGGCACAGCACTGGCGCTCGCTATGTCTATCTTTACGGTGCTCTGCGGTGGCGGGAAGACGTCGTCGGCCTGATACCACTTGACGGTTCCCCTTGGGAAACGGATGGCCCGGATGGCTCGGCCTACACGCTTGATATCGACCAGGTCAACCGGGCGTTAAAAGAGGGTGATACGCCGGCCAACCGCGCTCTGTTCAAGAGCTGGGAGGTAACGTCCGGCCCTGGCTACTACGAGGTTGGCGGTATTTCTGACTTTGCCCCGGAGTTTCCCATGGCGATACGCGTCTACTACGAGCAGGGGCCGAAAGCGCCAAGCCCGGTCAAGGGATACAGCACGGTCAGCGATTACATCGCCTCGCAGTTTCAGGACCTCTGGGGTTCGGGACAATTCAGTAACCCGCTTGGTGGGTATGCGTCAATAGATATGCTGTTGAACTTCGCCCTTAAGGCCTCCGACCCCTATTGGCCGATAGCAGATTATCTTGATGATGTCTATATCGGCAACTGGAGGGGTAAGGCGCCCCGGGCGGAATATAGCTATCATGAGAAACTCTGTCAGATTGACGTACCGGTCATCGCCTTCGCCTCGGGCGAATGGAAGGATGCCATGGGGATGGTCGGCTGGTGGCGGGAGATGGGAACGGTGATGGTCAGGTCAAGGGATACTGAGTACCATCTCCTGGAGGGATTCGGCCATATTGACATCTTGCTCGGGGAGAAAGCCAGGGATCAGGTCTTTGTGCCTCTGCTTGACTGGTTGAAGCGGCGCCGGCCGTGAGAATCTCGCCTATGTTATTCTGAGCGCATCCAAAGGAGCGCGTGAGAATCTGGTGGGGTGGTAAACGGGCACTGTCCCTGAGGAATCTGGCGAGATGGGTTTTAAGTGGCGGAGGGAACGGGATTCGAACCCGTGACACGAGTTTTAACCTCGTGTAACCGCTTAGCAGGCGGCCGCACTAGACCACTATGCGATCCCTCCAACCGGTGCCGAAAAAGAGGGTTTCTGACGGCGCGAAATATAACATAAGGGGTGGGGTGTTTCAAGGTAAAAATCATGTCATGCTGGAGCGAAGGGAAGCATCTGGTGGTGAGTGGACCCTGTTAACAGGTTCTATGGATGTGAGGAGCCTGGGGTGGGTATACCATAACCAGTTGACGAGCGATCTGGGGGGTAGAATCAGTTTGTAGCTAATGGAGCTGAAAGTGGTGACTGAGATTGACAAGCTTTTCAATCCGGAGTAGAGTGAAGCCAGAGTTGCGTTACGAACCGTAATGCAGGCCCGCGCCTGATAAAAGCAGGTGGGTAAATGATGCCAAGCAGGGCAGCAACCCTGTTCACTGTTATTCTGGTTCTGGCGATTTCATTTACATCATGTTCTTCGCCTGCTCCTCCACAGTCCCTGATCGAACCGCGTCCATCACCACCGTCGCCAGCGCCAGCACCGGCACCAGCGCCAATTCCAGCACCTCAAGCCCCAGCACCGCAAGCCCCGGCGCCGGTTCCAGCCTCTCCAACGCCAAGGGCAACGCTGGTTCTGGAACCGTCCCGTGAACTGGTGGGGACGTGGCAAGGAACCGGAACAAGTTACATAGTAGATGGGAATAACGGGCAGCGGGTAACCAAAGTCACCTATCGTGCAACCCTCAACATAGCCGCAGTCAACGGCAATGTCCCCCAGGGTACATTGACGATGATAGATATAAAACATGAGGACCTGACTCCCGCCAGATTCCCGGCGCAGAACTTCGGGCCAGACCAGATCAGGGATGGTCAAGCAGGCGATACGCGCTTATATTTCAGGGTAGACAACTGGCGGTGGGAGTTCACCTTCACCTCCGACCTGATGAGCGGCCATTTCACTTCCAACTTGCCCAACCAGTGCGACCCTAAGGCCTATATCCTGACCAAACAGAGATAAAGCGGGTGCCAGACGCTGAAATTATTCTCATAACCACTGGTGGCGACGCTAACGCGGGTTGTGAAGCCCGCATTACATCATTACATATGGAATACCTGGAGCTGTGAAAGAAAGCTCTGACATTCTCGGGACGTTGAGATATGTCCATGGTAAAGATATTTAGCTACATCCTCGGGGTGCTCTTCCTTTCCGCGGGAGTACTTAAGCTGACGTCGGGTCAGCAGGCCCCGGACGCCATTGCCGCTTTCCTCAGTGCATTGCCTGCCCCCGCCGGGGCGCTTGTCCCCATCCTGCCCTGGCTTGAAATCGCAGTTGGGCTGGCGCTATTCCTCGGCCCGATGAGACAGCCAGCCGCTGGCGCCGCCCTGGCGCTGGTGCTGGTGCTTGCCTTTATCACCGCTAACATCCAGGCCCTGCTCGCCGGCACCCAAAGCGATTGCGGCTGCTTCGGGAACGCCATCCCTCTCGGCCACTGGCAGTCGCTCACGCTCAACATCATCATGCTGGGCATGGTACTGGCCTGCCTGCTCAAACGCCAACCCGGGAACATCCCGCTAACTGGTGAAAAGAAGCGGCGGGTGATGTCAATCGCCAGGGCAGCTATCTCCGTCATGGCCGTGCTCATTGTTCTGGCCGCCTCATTCAGCCCCATGCCTCTCCCGAAGCCATCATGGCTTGCTGCGGCTGACCCGCAGGGCCAGTTCCAGCTCGCCCCGCTGAACCCCCAGTTCGAGGAATGGCAGAAATCACGCAGTGCCGACCGCCTCCAGGCCGGGCCGCAGTATGGCGATATTCCCCTTCCTATGGACTTGAATCACCTCAAGCAGATACCCGTGACGACCTCGTCGGCCTCGGTCCGCCGTGAGGCACTGCCCAACACCTTTGACTGGAGGACGCAGAGCAAAGTGACGCCGGTCAAAGACCAGAACCCGTGCGGCACCTGCTGGACCTTCGCCGCGCTGGCTTCACTGGAGTCACGAATTGCCATCGTTGACGGGACAACCTACGACTTCTCCGAGCAGAACCTCGCCTGCTGTACCGACCCGGCGTACTACTTCTTGGTGGGGAACCGGTGCAACGGCGGCGGCAACATCATCATGAGCACCGAGACCCTCATCAAGAAGGGAGCGCGGCTGGAATCATGCAATCCCTACAACACCAGTACTATCAACAGCCAGGCCTGCAACGATACCTGCACCACCGTGGTTAATGTGACCGACCTGCGCATCGTGGCTAGTTCCGCCAGCCAGACCACCGAAATCAAGAACGCTCTTTACACCTACGGCCCGTTGAGGGTCTCGTACCGTCATGACAACTCAAAGTTGTATACCGGCAATATCTACTACTGGCCCAACTGCACGCAGAGTACCAACCATGCCGTCACCATCGTCGGCTGGGATGATGCTGTGGCCCACCCCGCTGGCGGCGGAACCGGCGCCTGGATTGTCAAGAACAGCTGGGGCACGGCCTGGGCCAACAGCGGCTACTTCTACCTGTGCTACGGCTCGGCCAATCTCAGCTCCGTCGGGTCGTACCACGGTAGTAATGGCTACATCACCCCCGGTGCTAGCGACAAGCTGTACTACTGGGACGAGGCGGGGTGGGTAAACTCGCTTGGCTTCGGTGGTGCGACGCCGACGTCAGGCTGGATGGCCAGCGTCTTTACTGCGGATTCGGCCTGCGGCCTTAGCCGGGTGGAGTTCTGGACCACCAGCAACAACGCCCAGTACCAGGCCTACGTTTACAACGGCTCCTTTGGCGCGCAACTGACTTCCCAGTCGGGCACCTGTGCCGAGGCAGGCTACTACTCGATTCCCTTGACCACTGCCATTAACTTCACTGCCGGCCAGCAGTTCACAATAGCGGTGAAGATGACTACCCCCGGTTACAACTACCCGATACCGGTGGAGCACTACTGGGAAGGTTACTGTAATCCCACGCTACAGACAGGAGTATCATTTGTCCGGGCGGGTAACTCTGGTGCGTGGACGGACGGTAGCGGCTATGCCGGCGGCCTGAATGTGTGCCTGCGCGCCCGGGTAGGGGTGCCCATTGTAGCCCCGACTGTCGAAACATCCGCCGCCAGCGCGGTAACTTCTAACTCGGCAACCCTGAACGGCAACCTGACATCGCTCGGCTCGGCTACCAGCGTCAATGTCTATTTTGAGTACGGTACGACTACCAGCTACGGCACGCCGACGCCGCCGCAGGCCAAGACCGCTACCGGTACCTTTAGCCAGGACGTGACCGGACTCGCCAACGGCACTGGCTACCATGCCCGGGCCAAGGCTGATGGCGGCATCGCGGGCATCGCCAACGGTACTGATATATCCTTTACAACGGCGACACCGCCGGCCGTGGCGACAGTAACGGCCACCGACGTGACGGCCACCTCGGCAACCCTGAATGGCAACCTGACTTCGCTCGGTTCATCCACTACTGTCAATGTCTCTTTTGAGTACGGGCAAACCACAAACTATGGGAGCACTACGACCCCACAGGCAAGGACCGCCACCGGCCCCTTCAGCGCCGGCCTTACCGGCCTGGCAACTGGGCCAGCCTACCACTACCGGGCAAAGGCCGAGGCTGGCGCTGCCGGCACGGTTTATGGCTCTGACATGGCTTTCCCCATGTCATGGCAGTGGCAGAACCCCCTGACGCAGGGATACGGATTACAGGCAGTCTGGGGCAGTTCGTCTTCGAACGTTTTCGCCGTGGGTCAGCACGGTACTATCGTCCACTATAACGGCACTGCCTGGAGTGCCATGACCAGCGGGACGATCGCGGACCTGACCGGGGTCTGGGGCAGTTCCGCATCTGATGTCTTCGCCGTCGGGTCCGGCGGTACCATCCTCCACTACGACGGCACTGCCTGGAGTGCCATGACCTCCGGCACCACGCAAAACCTCAACGGCATCTGGGGCAGTTCGTCAACAAATGTCTTTGCTGTGGGGAACGGCGGCGTCATACTCCGCTACAACGGCACGTCCTGGACCACTATGACGAGCGGTGCCATCTGGTACGATTTCAACAGCGTCTGGGGCAGTTCCGCTTCGGATGTCTTCGCTGTTGGGTATAGCGGGAAAATATACCATTACGACGGCAGTGTCTGGAGCGCCATGACCTCCGGTACCGAAAGTTTCCTGTACGGTGTTTGGGGCAATTCGGCATCCGATGTTTTCGCGGTGGGTGGGGCCGGCACGATTCTCCATTACAACGGTAATACTTGGAGCGTTATGACCTCCGGCACTGGCCTCATCTACCTAGGGGTCTGGGGAAGCTCCGGTAGCAACGTTTACGCTGCCGGGTGGAACGCGAATATCTACCGCTATGACGGCAGCGCCTGGAATTACGCATTCGGCGGTAAGAGCTACCATCTGAACGGCATCTGGGGAACATCCGCCTCGGACATCTTCGCGGTGGGTGACGGCGGCATGATTGTGCACTACAACGGCACTGCCTGGAGCGACATGGCTACCGGCACCGCCAACTGGCTGAAGGGTGTCTGGGGCTGCTCAGCCACAGATGTCTTCGCCGTGGGAGACAGCGGTGCCATCCTCCATTACAACGGCACTGCCTGGAGCGCCATGACCGGCTACAGCTATGGTTGGACGCCTTATGGAATCTGGGGCGCTTCCGCCTCCAATATCTTCGCCACCGTCCCCTCGGGCGGAGCCGCCGTCATTCTGCGCTACAACGGTAGTTCCTGGAGCTACATCAATACCGGAACCTTCGGGAACTACTATGGTATCTGGGGAAGTTCCGCTTCGGACATCTATATTGCCGGGGACAGTGGCTCTATCCTTCGCTACAACGGCAGCGCTTTCAGCGCTGTGGCCAGCAGTACAGGGAACAATCTTTATGGCATATGGGGAAGCTCGGCTTCAGACATCTTCGCCGTCGGAGCTAACGGCACTATCATCCGTTATAACGGCAGTTCTTGGAATGCCATGACCAGCGGCACTAACAACCTGCTTTATGGCGTTTGGGGTAGTTCCGCCTCTGATGTCTTCGCCGTGGGCGCAGGCGGCACCATCCTCCACTACAACGGCACTGCCTGGAGCGCCATGACTTCCGGCGTAACCAGCATTCTCTGGGGGGTCTGGGGCAGTTCCGGCTCCGACGTCTTTGCGGTTGGGGACGGTGGCATTATTCTTCACTACAACGGCAGCGCCTGGGCCACGATGTCCGGCGGCAGCCCTTCCAATAACCTCATGGGGATTTGGGGTAGCTCCGCATCCGATGTCTTTGCTGTTGGCCGATGGGGTACTATCCTCCACTACGCTCCTTTAGCGCTTGCCGTGACCACCGGCAGCGCCAGCGACATTCGTGACATCACCGCAACCCTCAATGGCAACCTCGCTTCGCTCGGCCTGGCAACGACAGTCAACGTGTCGTTCGAATACGGGACGACTACTGCTTATGGCATAACGACGCCATCTCAGGCCAGGACTGTTACCGGTCCGTTCAGCGCCGCTATCACAAGCCTTAGCGTCAGCACTTTATACCACAATCGCGCCAGAGTTGACGGCGGCACCGCCGGCATTGCCTACGGGGATGACACGTCTTTTACCACCCTAGCGGCAATTGTAGCCCCGGCGGTAACGACGCTGGCGGCGACCAATGTGGCGGTTAATACAGCCACGCTTAATGGCAATCTCACCTCGCTCGGCTCGGCGACATCAGTGAACGTCAGTTTCGGATACGGGATTTCGTGGCCCCTTATTCCTACTTATACCGCTCTCGAAACGAAAACAGCAACCGGCGCTTTCAGCGCCAACCTGACCGGGCTTGCTGGGCCTAAAAGATACTATTTCTTTGCCAAAGCTGACGGCGGGGTAAGCGGTATCGGCTACGGCACAACCCTGTCTTTCGATACTTACGCCGCCGGCCAGATGGTCGCTGAGACGGCACTGATTCAGGGGATCGATGCCGGCGACATTGCTGTTGTCAGCGTGAAAATCAACCGCATCAAGGATCCGGCTACGGGTAACACGGCCACCATCGCTGGAGGTATCGGGGCATACTCGGCTACCGCCTCGTCAGCCCAGGCTACTGGAATGATAGGCGGTTTCTCCGGAATGGAGTTCACCGGTGTTGGGGAGGTCACTCCCTACCTTAACCCCACTTTCAACGCCACCACCGGCGTTTTCGGCGTCAGCAATGTCGCCTCGCCGGAGCAGCCCAATAACTCCACCGTGGTGAAACTGCTGATGAAACTCAACGGCGACAAGGACACCGCCTATACCTTTACCGTCGCCTTCCAGTCAATAACTGCCGCCACTGGCGGAGGCAACGTCCCCGAGGACAGCGCCAAGACGGTGACTTTCAGGCGCGGTGATACCAACGGCAATGGCACGGTGGATGTTTTTGATGCCATGTTCATTGCCCAGTATGTTGTCGGGGTGCGGCCGGCTTCTCAAATCAATGCTGTCAATGCCGCCTGCGTCAAGCATGACACCGGCAATGACAAGCTGGACATCTTCGATGCTATGTACATCGCCCAGATGGTGGTAGGGGTAAGGAATAACCGGTTCGAGTAGCGATACTGAAAGGGTCTTAAGAGCCGGCCTCGCCCCGCCAGATTTCTCGTTACGCTCGAAATGGTTATAGGGTGGTTACGCTAATATCCGCTTTAAGTCTAAGATGCCGCTGGTGCTATCCTTAACCATTTCTTTAGTGAGGCGATTACTGCCTCACGGCTTGGGCCGAGGATGACATAAGTAACCAGAACGATGCCGGTGAAGAGTACCACCCAGCCGAAGACCATCAGTGGTGTTTCGAAGACATAGACCAGGTTATTGCCATCGACGGTGTGTGATTCCGCGGTCCAGAAGGGTGTGGTCAGGGCGATGATGCCGGTGACGATGGCAGTCACGCCGCCGGTCATAGCACCAGTCCCCTTCGACTTCCACGGCCCGCTCATTGAGGCCCGCTCTTTAATACCGGGGATAAGTAGAATCAGGAAGAAGACCAAAGTTAGCAGAGTAATGTAGAAGCGGACATTGGTCGGCGGCGTCTGGAAGAAAGAAACGCCTTTCAGGGTGCTGGTATAGAACATCTGAAGTGCGGCCGCGGCGAGACCGACGACGAGCGTCCCGACCGCGCCCCAGTAAGCCCACTTATCGCCTTTCACCAGGGCATAGACAACGGCCGACATGATCAGGGCGGTGATGACTTTAGTGTAGACGAATGTCTGGTAAACGGGCATAAAAGGCACGAATACACCAAATGCCGCCGCTGGGTACTTGTCGGCGTTCCATGCAATACAGACGGTACCAAGTCCGCCTAAAAGTGTGAACACCGTTGCCATGCCCATGAGGACAATAGCCACAATGCGCAGCACCATACCGGTTTTCGATTTCATATCTCGTCAACCTCCCTTGATTTTATTCGCATTTATTGTCAGGCGCCGGCGGCGATGACCGCCGTCGAAGCCAGCATATAGACCGAAGCCATCTTGAAAAGGGCAAAGTTCAGCTTCGGGGAAGCCCTGATGACGGTGACCAGAGCAAGAGCGACGAGCACCGCGCCAAGGCCGGACACGGCGTAGAGGAATCCCCAGCGGATGCCGATGAGCCACCCCGATGCCAGCATGGCGGCCGCCGCCAGACAGGTCGAAACAGCAATCACCAGCCGCGCCGCCTTTAGCCCGTAAGCGTTGGGTATTACCGGCACTCCGGCGTTTCTATAGTCATCGGCGTACTTGATGCTGAAGGTGACGATGTGCGTCGGTATCCAGAAAAGCACCGCTACGGCCAGCGTCAATCCGGCCAGGTCGATTTGTCCGGTGCCGAGGGCGCGCCCGGCCAGGATGGGCATACCTCCAGCCAGCCCGCCCCAGACGATTGACCAGGGCGTCCGACGCTTGAGCCACAGAGTATAAATAACCACGTCGAAGAAGACCCCGGCAAGAACGATAGTGCCATAAAGCGGGCTCATCACAAAGGCCCAGGCAACACCGGCAAATGACAGCAATAGGCCCACCGTCAGCGTTTCTCTGAGTGAAACCAGTCTGGAAGGTAAAGGACGACGGCAGGTGCGGGACATGGCGAAGTCGATATCGCGGTCATAGACCATGTTGAGTACGGTACTGCCGGCGATGGCCAGGAACAGGCTAGCGGCCAGGGCCAGCACAGTCTGCCAGGCAAAGACAGGACAGCGGGCGCTCAGATAGCCGGCAATGCCGGTCGCCAGCAGGAGGGCCGTCTGCAGGCTCTTGGTCAGGCTCCAGTAAGCCCTGAGCCTTCTCCCGAACTGTCCTGGCATAGAGTAAACTGCCATGATTATTTCTTCACGTCCCGAACGGCGCGGAAGCCGATGCTCGGGCCATAGTAGTCGGGACGGACGCTATTGCGCGTCCATGCACGCAGATTATAACCGTAATCGGCGTGACTGCCGCCGCGGAGATAGCGATAGTGTACACCCTCATAAATATCCGCCGTCCATTGCCAGACGTTGCCGGCCATATCGTACAGGCCGTAGGGGCTTGGGGAGTCGACAGTAGCGAAACCATCATAGGCCTTGCCGTTGTAGAAGCCGACTGGCGTGGTATTGCCGATAGCACCGATGCCTTTCTCGAACGGGTCATGGCTGTTGTAGTAGTTGGCGTTGGCCGGGGTGATACCGTTGCCCCAGGGGAAAGGCCGGGCATCGGTGCCGCGGGCGGCCTTTTCCCATTCGGCTTCGGTGGGAAGGCGTCCTCCAATAGACTCGCAGTATGCCTTGGCGCCGAACCAGGTGACTGTGGTCACCGGGTGGTTCTCATAGCCAGGCTTGACGGTGAAAGTCTTGCCATCGAAGGACATCCGGGAGTCACGGTCACTGAGTGGGAAATGAGGATAGTCGCCGGGGTCGATTCTCATCTCATGCCGGTAGCCGTGGAACGTGTCTCCGGGGTAGTAGCCGACAACGAAGTTGCCGGAAATCTTGACCTTACTTGCCGCCAACGCCGAGTTGAGGTACCGGGCAAACTGGGCGTTGCTTACCGGCGTCACCATGATTTCGTAATCGTAGTTGACAGAGGTCTTATGTTCATGTTGTCCCATCAGGAAATCGCCGATGGGTACCCGTGCCCACGAGGCCGGGTCAACGCCGGTCTCGAACTGCGGCGGGGTCGTTGCCGCCGGGGTGGAGCAGCCAACTGCGAGCAGGGTCACTGCAATCAGCAGGATGACAGCGCCCTTCATCGCCGCACCTCCGGCGGTTCGGCCACGGCGAGCTCCTTAGTCCACCTGCCTTTGCTATGGAAGAGATCCACCAGCCGGTAGACCAAGAAAGCCGCCAGGATCAGCAGGACCAGAATCAGGCCGACGTCGGTCAACAGCATGGTGATGTTCACCAGAGGCTGTTGGGCAGACTCGGCTACGTAGAGACGTTTGGTCTCGAATAGTGTGACTGCGGCAAAAGCGAGGTCGGAGCCGACGATGACCAGCCAGCCGAACCACTGCCTCACCTTGCCTTTGAGGCCGGAGAGGTCGGCGTAGTAGAGCAGAAGAATGGTGGCGATAATGCCGGCCAGGATGTGCCAGTGGCCAGTCAGGGTGATTCGCTCCTCGCGGAGCGGCATCATGCGCATCACTTTGTCGAGCCGGATGGCCATGAAGATGCCGACGAAGGTGACGACGAAGTTCATGTAGACGACCTGCCAGAAGGTGCCGAACTTGAGCGGGTCGTGGAGCAGGGCGCTTACTCCCTGCCAGAAGGTCCAGTTCTTGATGTTTAACTGTGCAAAACGGTTACGGATGAGCTTGCGCCAGGCGAATATCACCAGAAAAAGCGCCGCCGGCATGACGATGACCGAGCCGGCGTAGATGATGTAGTGGGCGATGGCCTCGAATGGGACCACCAGCCAGACGCCCAGGGTAACAACGATGGAACCGGCGATGATAAGCGGCATGGATACTTTGTGCATCCAGCCCTTGAAGTCTATCCACCGGACAAGGATAAGGGACAGGGCAACGGCGATAAGCGTCAGCATGATATGGAGGTGGCCGATGACCGAGAGTTGAAGGGTCGTTTTGTGCGGCTCGCGTACGATGTCTTCGGCCAGGAAAGATTCAAAGCCGGTGCCGAACATCGAGCCGGGTATCGCCCCGAACAGCGCCGAACCGAGCGTACAGACGGCCATGGTGAAGAAGGCGGCGCGCTCCAGGTCAATGCCACCGCGGGTGCGGGCGTAGTCGCGATTTGGCTGGCGGTACTCCTTGCTCCAGGGCCAGAGGGCTTTGGCCAGCAGGAGGCCGGCGAAGAAGACCAGAGACTGTCCGAAGATAAAAAGGCCGTGGAAGATGAAGTTGCCGCCGAAGTAGGCGAAGAGCAGACCAAAGACAAGCGACGTGATGTAGCCGACGGTTATAGTGGCGTTGATATTAGCCTGCTGGCTCTTCTTCATCGGGACGATGGCGGTGATGAAATAGGTCTCGATAGCGATTACCGCCATGGCGATGGTGTGGTAGAGCATGATGATGCGCGCCTCACGCTCGGCCTCGACCAACTGCATGCCGAAGATGCGGACGGAGATGTCTTTGAGGCCGAGGTCGGCCATCGGTCCGGAGAGTGTACCGAAGACGGCGGTGACGAGACCGATGAGAGCAATGGCCACCAGCGCCAGGCCCCTGGTTGAGTGGAAGAGATAATCGAACCTGCTGGCAAGAGCCTGCATATCAATACTTTCCGTTGCTGGGATACCGGTATGAAGTCAGTCTAAGCCGCTTTGATTTTCTTGACAAAGCCCCAGGTAAAGGCCAGGGTCATTAGCAGCAGAAGCGGTGCTAAGATAGCAAAGACCACCGGTGCGCTGAAGAAGAGAAGCTGGCCGCCGGTCTTGAGTGCCGCCATGGCAATGCCGCCGATGCCGATAAGGGCACCGCCGACAGTGACGCCGATGAAACCACTGGGAGCCGTGCCTTTGTTGACGGCAACTATGGGTAGGGCGAAGATAAGCAGACCACTGACGGAGTGGACGATGACAAGGATGATGGTGGCAACCAGGGCCGGTCCGGTGAAGCGGGTAACAGCGATAGCCACAAGCCCAACAATGGCGAAGATAAGATAGGCAAGCCGCCATTTAGTCGTGTATTCCGAAACCAGCCCCAGGGCAATGCCAGCCGGGATTAGGACAGCTACGGTCACGACCAGAGGCGACCCGAGGACGCCGTATCCGAAGCCGATAAGCAGAAGCCCGGCTATCAGGAGTACGGCAAAAGCTACAATATAGGCGATGTCATGTGCCGGTTTTCCCTTGCGTCGGTAGTCCTGGACGAACCGCCAGATGAGATAGATAGCCGTTAGCCCCGTCGCCAGCAGAATAATCTGGTCAAGCATCTTCGAGTCCTCCTCACATCTGATTAATTACAGCATATTATCGTAACAGGTATTACCATATGTCTGTGAGGTTTGTCACACAACGCCGCATGTCGTTAGTCCAACCGATGACACCGTCAGGCTACTCGCGAGATAGGGATTCAAGCCGGTCTGGGTCGAGAATGGTGATGCGGCCCCGGCCGAGCGATACGATGCCTTCCCGCTGCCACATGGCGAGGAGCCGCGAGGTGCTTTCCCGGGAGCCTCCGGCCAGTTGGGCCAGTTCCTGCTGGGTAATGCGTATTTCTGCTGGCTGGCACGGACCGGACCGCTGGCGTCGGATGGTATGCCGCAGGACGGTAGACAGCCGCTGTCTCAAAGTGCGGAAAGAGAGCAGTTCCATGCGCTGGACGAGTCGCCGCACCTCGCCCAGGCACGCCTGCTGTACCGAGGCCTGCAGTTGCGGGCGCTCGCGGCAGAGGGCGAGGAATTGGCGGCTGTCGACCCGCATTACCTCGGTATCGGTCACGGCCTGGGCCATGCCCAGTTGCGGCCCGCCGTCAAGTAAAGTCACCGGGCAGAAAGAATCGCCAGGGCCGGGCATACACAGGATAATCTCATGCCCATCGGGCGTGGTACGCGCTACCTTGACCTGTCCGCAGGTTATGAAATAGATAGCTGTTGGCGGTGAGCCCTGGGGAAATATTTGTTCCCCGGCAGTAAAGGACTTCTTCTGGGTTATGCTCTGCAGTTTCTCCCGGGTGTCTGGTTCCAGAAGTTCCAGCAGGGTACGGCGCTCTTTATGTTCCATTGGCTTTGATGCTATCACGCTTTGCTTGGTGGTTCAATATGTATAGAGATGCGGCGACTGGTACTAATCGCCGCATCTCTGCCGTTAACGTTCTGGTCTTATCTTTGGATGTTCTGGATTACAGTCACAGGAACCGGCGCTGGTTCAGGCAATCCAGTAGCCGGGATAACGCCTGCCGCTACGGCTGGCTTTGGCATCAGCCACTGTTCCGGTAAGACCAGTCCGAGCACATTCTTCAGCCCCAGCGTCTTGATGACGTTGACCAGGAAAACGGTAAAACCAGCGGCCATTAGGATGCCGCCAAGAGTAGCGACAATCATGTGCAACTGGTACTCGCCGCCCGAGTAGAGCGTCCGCCTCAACATGCCCTCGATGCCAGCCAGCCCCATGGAGTCAGCCATGAGGACGGCGCCGGGCAGCCACAGCCCTAGGTGGACGCTGACCAGCTTCTGGCTCCAGATTTCGGCTTTGGTCAGCATCGGGATAAGGGCATAAATCACAGCGAACAGCAGTGATGCTAGCCCTCCTAACAGCATCATGTGGCCGTGGGTGCCGATAACCCACTGGGTGTTGTGGAGAACGACGTTAAGGCCGACGTTGGCCTGGGTGATGCCGGCGATACCGCCGACGGCAAATCCGAAGACCGAGGCGAGGACGAACTTAAGCGGCGCGGTGAACTTGACCGGTCTGGCCAGCCAGATGGTCATCAGGATGGCGAACATGGTCAGACCCATGGTGAAGAACTCACCCCAGGTGATGAACTGGCCGGAGATGAGGCGGAGGCCGAAGGGTTGGGGTTGGTCGGCCAGCAGATGGTGACTCCAGACGCCCATGGACACCAGCAGGTCGGCCAGGATGACGGTTCTTACCACGGATTCGCCGTAGAGCTTGCGGCCCACCAATAGAGGGACCAACAGGTACCAGGTGCCGGCGGCGTACATGAGAACGTTGCCATCGGCAATCATGTCCAGCCCCCACCAGAAGAAGTTCTTATAAATGAGGGCGTCCACAGCGCCGGAGTTGAGCATGATGCCCTGGATAAGGGCGGGTAGGCCATAGACCAGCATGAGCACACCGGCGGTCAGCAGAACGATGGCGTTAATAACGGTATCAATAGACCCGCGCCCGACAGCGACGACGAAGACAGGAAGGTCGTTATAGTTGACCTCGCCGCCGTTGGCCGGTTTCCTGCCGAACAGCTTTAACAGGCGGGGTATGCCGAAAGCCGAGGCAAGGAATTGGCGGAAGCTGTAAGGATGCGGGTTGCTTTTGCTGAGTACGGTGCTGAAAACATTGAAAACGAAGAGCAGGACGTTAGCTTCAATTAAGGCAAGGCCGAAGCCGAAGACGATACTGCCTATTAGCGGCACCCGGTCGTAGGCTACCGGCAAGGGCCAGTAGAGGGTGTAGGTGGCATTGAACAGGGCGAAGAAACCGGCTCCCCAGCAGACCAGCACACCGGCAATCTGGAGCCAGAAATTGACCGGAACCAGGCGCTTGTGGCGGACTGGCTTGTTCAGCAGGAATGGCACCAGGAAGTAAAAAGCGCCGAAGACGGCCATGTAGGCGAAGCCGTAGATGCCGACGATGGGGTGGGCGGTCAGGACGGAGTAAAACAGCTCAGCCGGCCCCGACTGACTGCCGCCACGGAGTGCCGCCAGTGTCGTTTCCAGGCTCTCCAGTGAAGTTGGCGATATTAATTGCGAACGCATCATGACGCCTTCGATACCGGCCAGGGCTAAGAATAAGAGGGCGACCACTGCGTACCTTAGTGTCCATTTCTCTTGCCAGCCTAATTTCAGCATTTCAGTGTCTCCTCTATGCCGTTACCCGGATGGCGTTCTTGACGAACATCTCCGGATGTCTTGGCCCGGAGTATTCGGTGGAGCGGACATCGTAGACGCCGGGGGCGTCAAATTTCCAGGCAAGCCGGCTCTCACGGCCGGGTATGACCTGCATCTGGAAAACCAGGGAGCCATCCTGCCGGAAAACCCCGAAACCGTAGGTCACGTCCTTCGATGTGGCGACGAACTCCACGTACTGGTTGGCTTTGGCCTCGATTCCCTGTGGAGGGAGCTTGAAGCGGTAATTTTCCACCTCGACCGGGATTATCTTTTCCGGGACTGGTTTTGACCAGACCTGCCACTCCTGCCAGGGGACCAGCGGTGAGATGGTGATGGCGTTGACGATGATAAAGACGACACACAGGATTCCCAGCCAGACTCGTTCGTGTTTTTCCATGTTACTCCCTCTTCTTCCGCACCAGGGAGACGAAGACGGCCATGAAGACCGCAGCCGCCACCAGGAAGGTGGTGTAAGCCCAGAAAATGTAATCGGTTACGTACATAAGCCATACCTCCTTTTATTTGTTGCAGTCAGCGCCTGGAGGCGCTAACGAATCGCCATCTATTACTACCAGCAGGTGGCAGTGACCATCCGTTGACGGGCCGATATGTGATGCCAGTCCTAACTGCTTTGTCCAGACACGGAAAGATTCCTGACAGTAGGCACAGATGCGTTTCTTGTTCAGTCCCAGACTTCTGGCCAGTGCCCACTGGTCGTCTCCCCATCCCCCGAGACAGCCCCGGGTGAAGACAAGTTCGGCCATCCCGGGGCGGGCCTTTATCAGGGACATAGCTACTTCGGGGTAGAACTCCCGGCAGGCTCCGGCTTCTTTACGCAAGTATTCGGCGGCGTCGGGATTTTCCTTGCCCATCCACGCCGCCGCACCGCGGCTCCACAGGTGATGGGCGTAGTCCTCCGGGGCAAAGCCGTGGCGACAGGCAAAGGCCAGGCCAGCTAATTCGAAACGGAGCCGACTTCGGGAAGTTTTCAGCCACCCTGATGGTACAGGGTTGGCGGCTGGATTTTCGCTACCTTCGGAATGTGCGTGTCTTTGTGTGCGTGCCATCTGCTCTTTTGCCGTGTGACCTCCTCACCGGAGTACGTTTTCTGGTTCCTGCCGGAAGGAGGACGATTTCATACGGGCATCGGATCGCGTGGGCAGGGCAGTAGGCTTCACAGTCGGTGCAGTAGGTGCAGTCGCCGGGCCTGACGATGACAGCCTTGCCATCAATCACCTCAACCGCATCGGTGGGACATTGTTCGACACAGTCCCCGCATCCGGTGCACTTTTCGCTGTCAACTTCGGGTATGGCCGTCTTCATTAGTCCTCTATTTATTTATACCAAGCCCCTGCCTTGTCAAGCGACAGGGTGATTGTAGGCAAGGGGCGGCAATGGTGATACGACTTTTGTCGCAGACTCAACTTATGTCCTTAAGCTTATCGGGATCGGTAATAGTAATGCGCTTCCCCTTTATTTCGATAACTCCCATGCCTGTCATGGTTCTAAGCGACCGACCGACGACATCCCTGACCGAGCCGACCATGGCCGCCATCTCGTCCTGGGTTAATTGTGGGATTGGCGCTTCGCCGCCTTCGACCACGGCCAGCTTTAGTAGCAGCTTGGCCAGCCGGCTGGGGACACTGCGGAAAGAGAGATCTTCAGCTATCGTAGTCAGGTGGCGGAGGCGGGTGGCGAAGACCTTGATAATTGCCTGGGCCGTCTGGCTGTCGGTTGCCAGGTAGGTCATTGTCTGCCTGGGAATGAGGTAGATGGTGGCTGGTTCTAGTGCCGAAGCGCTGGCCGGGTTGGCGCCGTCATCGAAGACCGGGACGTCGTTAAAGGTATCGCCCGGGCCAGCGATGTACAGCACTTGCTCCCGTCCCTCAGCCGAACTTTTGAAGATGCGCACTCGCCCCATCCTGACGATGTATAAGCCGCGGCAGGGCTCTCCCTCCAGTATGACGACCTCGCCCCTGGCGAAGGAAAGCTCCGTCGCCGTCCTGGCAATGTTGTCTAGTGTGGCTGGCCGCAAGGCGGCGAAGTAGGGTAGTGATTTTAAGAAATTAATTGTTGGAGGCATCAGTAAGAATCTCGAAAGTTATGTATGGCTATCGAAATACTACCATAGAATCCCGACAAAAGTCATTTACGGCTTCTTGGCGAATGTCCGACAATAAACAGGATATTTCTGGAGGGTATTAAGCATGGCGACGACATTGAAGGATGAAATAAAAGCCTCTCTGGTTGGTGGCTATCTTCCCTGCTCCAGCGCTCTTGAATTAGCGGGAAAATTAAAAGTGGTGCCAAAAACTATCGGGGATGCGGCAGATGAGATGGGAGTACGCATCAGAGATTGCCAGCTGGGATGCTTCGCCGTAAAAAAGGCGACGCATGACGACCTCGACAAGGCAAGCATTAGCGATGTCATGGCTGAGGCAGTGAAAGGCTCTCTCGTCAATGGAAGTCTCCCCTGTGCAAAAGCATTCAAGTTAAGGACGGAACTCGGGGTCAGTCTGAAGGAGATCGGCGACACCGCCACCATGTTGAAGATAAAGATTGTCAGGTGTCAGCTTGGCTGTTTCCCGTAACATTTGTAGTTTTCCGGATTGGGAACATCACTAGCGGAGGTAACTTCTAGTACTTGACGATATCTGGCGCTTTATCCCTCTGCCATTGATAGCCGCCCGCTGGATATTGTTAGGTGCAGTGTGACTTATGTCGTTGTTTAGTCGGGGGAAGGTTAACTATATTTTCCAACGAGGTTATAACCACACCGGCTCTTGGAAGGGGATAATCGAGGAAGAGGAATAAAAGTAGAAAATGGACACACAATTTAAACCGACTGATATCTTGAGCGAGGAGCATCGGGAGGTGTTGAAAATACTGGATGGTCTTGACGAAGTTCTTGACAGGATGAACATCAAGGCTGATATTTCACGTCTTCAGGGATACGGTAAGTTCTTTAAGGATGAGATATGGACTCATTTCATCAAGGAAGAGGAGGGGTTGTTCCCTGAGATAGAGAAGTTTTTACCCAGGGACAGTGGACCCATAGGAGTTATGTTGGCGGAGCATGAGTACCTGCGGGCAAGCAATGACAGGTTCCAGGATGCCCTGGCTCGTGTAATCAAGAACTCTAACGATGGTAATGCAAGAGAGGTGGTCAAGTACGAGGGACAGCACATCATTTCAACGTTGCGTCAGCACATAGAGAAGGAGGATCATATCCTTTTTATGATGGCCAATATGCATCTGGATAAAAACCAGAATGAGAAGATTCTTCGGGTATTTCAAAAGCTGGAAAAGCAACGCCCCGTACGAAAGTAGGTTGGCATGGTTGTTAGCCTGAGAACAGAAAACATAGACTGCCGGGAATCACGATATTCCTAAGTGGTGGACGATGAAAAAGATAGGTATCGTCGGAGGGATGGCTCCGGAGTCAACCATCGAATACTATCGCACCATAACGCGCCTTGGTCCACGAAAAGGCAAGGAGTACTTCTATCCGGAAGTACTCGTTTATAGCTTGAACTTTGAGGAGATGGTTGGTCTTCTCGCCGCCCGGGATTTATCAGGCCTAGCCCACCTGCTGGTCGGTGCTATCAGGTCTCTTCACAGAGCTGGGGCGGAATTCGCTTTATTGGCTTCAAATACACCACATGTGGTATTCGACGATGTGGCTGCCAGCTCACCAGTCCCCTTGCTGAGTATAGTAGAGGAGACCGGCCGGGTGGCAAAGGGTCTTGGGTATAGCAGGGTTGGACTCTTCGGTACAAACTTCACGATGAAGGCTGGCTTCTATAACAGAGTACTTTCGACTAGGTATGGGATAGCCGTGGTTACCCCTGAAGAGCCAGAGCAGGATTATATTCACCACAAGATCATGTCGGAATTGGTGAGCGGCGTCATTGTTGAGGAAACGCGACAGGGATTATGCAGTCTCGCAAGGGTAATGGCGAAAGAGAAAGAGATACAGGCTCTGATACTCGGGTGTACCGAGTTGCCGATGGTGATGACTCAAGATTCGATTGGTATCCCGGTACTCGACACAGCCAGAATTCATGCCGAGGCCGCCTTTTATTTCGCTATGTCCGATGGTCTTCAATCCTATGGGATTTAGGTGCAGGCAGTATACTTGTCGGTACGAATTTGTGGCTTTACCCGTAGTTCGTCTGTTGTCAGTGTTTTCCCAGGTATATCGCCCGCGCCATGGACTTGCCGGTATCGGTTAGGAAGACGCGATCAATGATGTTCGTCAGCTTTTGCCGGTCCTTGATATCGTATTCATCTCTTAAATTCACCAGCCAGTCAGCGTCATAGAGTATCTTGAAGTTTTGGGTATTGATTATTCCGGGGCTGTGGTGATGAGCAATGATGTTGCATATTTCATCGATTTGCTCGGGCTGGAATCCGAGTCTATTTAATATGCTGCGAGCGATAGGCGGCCCCTCAATTTCCTGGTATTTCCCGGCGGTGCTGTTATATTTCCTCTCCGCCTCGTGAATGCCGATGTCGTGGAGGACTGATGCTCCCAGCACAATTACACCGTCTCCTTTTTCCAGGTCGATTAGTTTCTCGGCATATTCGGTCACTTTGCGGGCATGGTTTATTCTCTTCGTATCGCCATTGAAATATTCTTCCATGGCATCTGTCAGAGCTTTCCTGATATCCACTTTACGGTACTCCTCTTCGAAAGGCTTGGTGTTCCGTACGATACGCGGTTATTTGATTTGCGGCTACGACTTTTGTCCCAAAAGGCTTCGGCGCCACCAGGTTTTAGAATTACGACAAAAGTCCTATGAACAGGTCAGATATTCCATTATGTTAACCAGGATGGTCGTTCAATCGGGTTGAGAAAATAAAGGTATGTGGATATTTGTAAAGATGACCAACAGCGGGGCTGACCCACAGATGGTTTCGAACAGCAGCGGCGTCTTCAACAAAGTGCCGCTTATTGCTGCTATAGTCGCGGTTATCGGCATCCTGATCACCTTCGGTATGGCGTATGGCGTCCATAATGTGGCCGCCGTGAGCATATCGGAAGGTAGGATGGTTAATGGGGTCAGGGAGTTTGAACTGAAGGCTCAGCAATGGGAATTTGAACCCAGGGCCATCAAGGTAAACCGTGGGGAAAATATTATGCTGACGCTTCAGAGCGAGGATATCACCCACGGTTTTGCGATTAATGAACTGGGTATCAACATGGATCTGCCGCCAGGGGAGAAGATAACGCGCCGCGTCACGATACCGGCCGATATTTCCGAGGGGACATACGCGATGTACTGCACGGTGTTTTGCGGTATCGGCCATCCCTACATGAAGGCGCATCTTATAATCGGGGAAGCCGGTGGTGGGATGACTAAATACCTGCCATTTGCCAGCGCGGCGCTGGTTGTCGTCGTTTTCGGCGGTTTCACTGCCGTTGCGCGGCGCTGGATAAGATGAAAAAACTACAGGTTATTCTTACCAACCTGCTTGAAGCGCGTGCCCTGAAGTTTCTTATTACCCGCCGCTATTTCCAGTTTCTGCTGGTGGCGCCGGCGTTTTTAGTTTTTATCATCGCCGCGGCCTCCCTCTTCTGGGGGGTTTCCAACCCGGCCTTCAACTTCGGTACCGTTTTTACCTGGGTGGTGTGGTGGGGACTCCTCATCGTGCTCTTCATTTTGGTGGGTCGGGGTTGGTGCATAATGTGTCCCTTCGGAGTTGCCGGCGAGTGGTTTCAGAGGCTGAGCCTGTGGTGGAAGAGGAAATGGGGGCTGGGATTCAACTTTAAGTACCCTCGGCGCCTGCGCAACCTGTGGATAGGCATCGTATTCTTTGTGGTCTTCATTTTTCTTGATACCGGCTACGGTATTTCTAATAGCCCGGCTTTGACCGCCGGGTTGATTACGGTAATGATACTCGGGCCGGTCTGGATAAATCTCTTCTTTGAAAGGCGGACCTTTTGTTTATACCTTTGTCCGCTGACCGTCTTTATTGGCATGAGTTCGATGGCCGCTCCGTTCGAAGTCCGTAGGAAGCGCGAGATAGTCTGCCGCAAGTGTAAGGCGAAGGCTTGCATAAACGGCAGCGAGCAGGCTTATGGTTGCCCGATGATGCTCCGGCACTGCGATTTCACCATCGATTCGAAAGGGTATCCCTTATGTCAGGCGACATGCCCTGCCGGTGTGGACAGCGCTGGCTACATTCAGCTTGCGGCGCAGGGCAGGTACCGCGAGGGTGTGGAACTTCATCGTAAGACCACGGCCCTGGTAGGCACGCTGGGACGAGTCTGCACTCATCCCTGTGAAATCGGATGTGAGAGGGCGAAGGTTGATGGGAACGTGACCATCCGCGATATTAAGCGCTACATGGCAGACCAGTTCCTAGCGATGGGGGAAGAGAAGGTCAAACCGGTGAGAGCAAAGCATTCCGACCGGGTGGCCGTCGTCGGGTCCGGGCCAGCGGGGCTAACCTGCGCTTATGACCTGGTTAAGCGGGGCTACCCGGTCACGGTCTTCGAAGCCGCGCCGGAAGCCGGTGGTCTCCTCCGGTACGGCATACCAGGCTACCGACTGCCCAAGAACATCCTCGATGGAGAGATAAAATACATCAAGCGCTTGGGGGTGGAAATCAAGACTGGTTCCCCGGTTAAAGATATCGGGGCGTTATTCCAGCAGGGCTACCGGGCCGTTTTCGTGGGGATCGGCGCTGGGGTCAGCCAGAAGCCAGGTATTCCGGGTGAGGAGAATACCGGTGTTATTAACGCTCTAGATTTCCTCCGGGATGTCAATGTAAACGGAACTATCGAGATTGGAAGACGAGTGGGTATCATTGGCAGTGGGAACGCTGCGATTCACTCCGCCCGGGTTGCGCGGCGGCTTGGCGCGGGTGAAGTCGCGGTAATAAGCCGCCAGTCACGTGAAGACTTGTCTGCGCTGGCTTCTGAGATACAGGCCGCCGAGGCAGAAGGGATTAAGTTCTATTACCTAGCGGCGCCGATTAACATACTATCGAACGGCAATCGGGTGACTGGTATTGAGTGTATTAATGTGAAAGCTGGTGAGCCGGAAGCGGATGATCAGCGGCGTCTCACGCCAGTTAGTGTGTCTGACTTTGCAATTGAGGTTGATAACGTTATTGTTGCTATCAGGCAATCAGTAGACGGTCGGGGGTTGGCGACGGAACTTAAATACACTGAACCGGGGTACCTCTCAGTTGATATGCTGACGATGCAAACCGATATGCCGGGCGTCTTCGCCGGGGGTGATGCGGTAAGAGGGCCGGCCGATGTTGTCCATGCGATATCTGACGGGAGAGAGGCGGCGGTTTCGATTGAACGGTATCTAAGAGGGATGGACCTGAGGAAAGGCAGGACTTCAGCCAGTTACGACGGTGCTGGGACAGCAATGGCGGCTGAGTTCAAAGCCAGGACAATCATGCCTTTGCTCGAAGCAAACGTACGTCAGACGTCGTTCCGGGAAGTTGAAAAAGGACTGGATGACGCCGCGGCGGTTTTAGAAAGCGGACGCTGTTGGAATTGTGGTTATTCTCCGTTCGCTGAGCGCGTTGATCGGAATCTGAACTGCATCCTCTGCACCGAGTGTATTAAGGCATGTCCCAACTATAATCTGAAAATAGGGTTCCGGAAACCAGGGCTGGACCTATGGGGGAGGACTACGGCCAAGCTGGATGAATCGGTAGCCTCGCTCATCATCACGTCACTGGTCACCATTGTCTCGCTACTGCTGGTGCTTTACATGTCGCCTTTAAGGTCGGTGTTGAAGCTTGTCCTGCCTGCTGGCGAACCTCCCAACGACTGGCCTCGTGTTGTGAGCGTGATTGCGTTATACCTGGGAGGCATATCAGCGACTCTTGGTTTGGGATTCGGGTTCAGCTATCTTTCAAAACTGTTCAGTGGAATGAAAAACAAGACAGTAAAGGAATTCTTTATTCACTTTGGTTATGCTTTACTACCGCTGGCCGGGATGAAATTCCTTGCCGATATTCTTGACCATGTATTCCGTACGTGGGGGGCGGTGTTTGATGTTATTCGGGCACTGGCCCAGGATTTCCCCTTCAACCGCGTCATCCCGGAAGGGATCACTGTCCAGCAGCTCATGAGCGCCGACCAGACATACATCATGCAAATGCTCATGGTCACGGTCGGGTTCGTGTTCAGTATCTTTGCGGCATACAAGCTGGCATTGCGGCTCCTGCCGGATAGAGAAACGGCTTTTAGAGCCTTTCTTCCCATAGGGACTTTCATATTTATCATGACTATGGCGGCCGTCTGGGCGCTTTCGGCGGCCATTTAAGGAGGAAAACATGGCGATCAGTGAAAGAAGAAGACTTGTTTATACTGCAATTGCAGTTGCCCTGGTGGGCATAATTACCGGCATTTTACTGGGCGGCTTATTCTCGCCGGCTTCGATTACTGTGGCCAGAACGGAGAAGCCCGGGCCAGCCAGGCAAGTTGACGTACCATACATTTCAAGGTCTGTGACTGACCTTCCACCGCCGTTGAAACGGACCACGCCGACAAGGGTTGAGATTAGCCTGGAAGCTAAAGAACTCGTCGCCGAGATAGAGGATGGCACTACCTACACCTACTGGACGTTTAACGGGCAGGTTCCCGGGCCGTTTTTCCGTGTTATGGTAGGCGATACAGTCAAGGTGAACTTTAAGAACGCAGCGTCTAACCCGCAGAACCACGATGTTGATTTCCACGCCGTTACCGGTCCTGGCGGTGGTGCTGTGGCAACCAGAACCCCACCAGGGCAAGAAACCAGCTTCGAATTCAAAGCCCTTTCCCCCGGGCTCTACATATACCATTGTGCTATCCCTAATGTCGCCTGGCACATTGCCAACGGCCTATACGGGCTGATACTGGTGGAGCCGAAGGGAGGACTACCTCCAGTCGATAAAGAGTTCTATGTGATGCAGGGAGATTTTTACACCAAGTGGCCAGCCGGAACCAAGGGGCATCAGATTTTCGATACGGAGGCGGTCAAGGACGAGAAGCCGACTTACGTCTTGTTCAATGGAAGGTTCCATGGATTGACCGGGGATCACGCCCTCAAAGCTAATGTTGGTGAGACTATCCGCATCTATTTTGGAGTCGGTGGGCCTAACCTGATTTCGTCCTTTCATATCATCGGGGAAATCTTCGACCGCGTGTACCTCATGGGAGACCTCATATCTTCACCCCAGCAGGGTATCCAAACGACACTGGTGCCGCCGGGTGGTGCGGTGGTAGTGGATTTGAAGTTAGAAGTGCCCGGGGACTTCGTTCTTGTTGATCACGCTATATCCCGTGCCATGGATAAAGGGGCGCTCGGCATACTTAAAGTATCGGGTCTGGACAATCCTGAAATCTACAAGGGCCCGCGCGAAGCGCCGCCGGACAGCAGTGGCAAACCGGTCATGGGTCACTAGGAATCTGTTAAGGGGCCTTGCGGTAGAGCTAGGCCCCTTCTCTTTAAGATTGCTAACGCCATCACCCCGGTCCGTCTTGGACTGATTTAGCTACTGAGACGCTGGACCAATACCCTTACACCAGGGTGAGCTTCCTTATCGCAGCGAAGAACTCTAAGAACTGGTAGCTTGGGTCTGATTTACGGAGGAAAGTTTAGTACGACAATAGTCGTATCCGGCGATGTTGAGAAGGACTAACATGTCCGCGTGAAAACTTGAAAGGAGGAGAGGAAGATGACTACGACTAATACGGCAAGAACAGTTGATGTAAGAAAGCTGGAGCATGGTCAGAGAGAACAGGTTATTTTCCCGGCCATCGAGGAACTGGCTGAAGGCGAAACCTTGAGAATTGTCGTGGAGTTTAATCCGGTGCCGCTGGTCTATATGCTCAAGGCCCGGGGTGAATTCAGTGTAACATACGAGAAAGAGGGTCCGGACGAGTGGATTTTGAAGGTAGTCCGAACCGGTACCGGCCCGGAGGACGAGAAGAAGGCGCAGTTCAGGCAATTACTTAAGGAGTTGAAAGAGGGACAGGTCTCTCAGGAAGCTAAGAACAAGGCCAGGAAGTTGCTGGAAACGGTGGACGCTGGGACGCTGGGACGGCTGGAGCAGGAGTTAATCCGGGAAGGGGTTTCTCACGAGGATATCAGGAAAAGCCTGTGCGATGTCCACCTGGATATCATGAGGGAGAGCCTGGTGGCCCAGAAACTTGAAGCGCCGCCAGGGCACCCGATCCATACTTTTATGGAGGAGCATAAGGTCATCCTGCGCAATTTGTCTGAGCTCAAGACCATTGTGGAGGGGTTGAAGGATAAGGACAACCTTGCCGACCTGGGCGGTGATCTGGAAAGGCTGAAGGACATCGCTCATCACCTAGTTGAAGCCGAAAGTCATCACCAGCGCGAGGAAGAGGTACTGTTCCCGGTGCTGGAGAAGCACGACGTGGTCGAGCCGCCGCAAATTATGAAAGCAGAGCATGTGGACCTGCGGCAGAAGAAAAAGGAACTATACGGGGCCAGCCACAACGCTGAGGATACTCCATTCAGCGAATTCAAAACACGGGTTATAGATGCCGGGGAATTCCTCACTCAGGAGCTTGAGGGTCATATTTTCAAGGAGGATAACATCCTCTATCAGATAGCGCTTCAGGTGCTGTCCGATGGAGAATGGGCAGAGATTAAGAAGGCGTGCGATCGGATTGGATATTGTTGTTTTACACCGGGGAAAGAACATCATGAGGAGGGACCTAAGGTGGTTACACTGGACTTGAGGAGCCTGCCGCCTTTCCTGCGGCATGACAAGATATTTGAGAACTGGGATGCCTTGAGGCCTGGCGAAACGTTGAGGATTATTAACGACCACGACCCCAAACCGCTCCACTACCAGTTTGAGGCCGAATATAAGGACGCTTATCAGTGGGAGTACGAGCAGAAAGGCCCGCAGGACTGGATAGTGAAAATTAAGAAAACGAAATAAGGAGGAAGGAAGATGGCAAAGCTTGACCCAATCGTCGAATTCCGGGAGGATCACCGGAAGGTTCGTGACGGCCTTTTGAATCTGGCCGGGGCCGCCGAGGTCGGGGACCTGGATAAAGCCCGTAAAATTCTAGGCGACATTGATACGCTGGTTGGCCCCCATTTTCGCTATGAAGAGGAATCCCTCTATCCGACCCTGCGGGAATTTCTGGGTGATTATGTGGACACCCTCATAGGCGAACATGATGGAGCCATCGAGACTGCCAAGACGGCGGCCAGACTGCTGTCCCAGTCAACGCTTTCTGGAGAAGAAAGGAAGGCGGTGTCTAAGGCGGCCAGGGCACTGCTGGTGCATGTGAGTAACTGCGACGGTCTCAACATACTTACCGAACGGTTATCACCGGGCCAACTAGATGATCTCGGGACGCATTACGCTGAGTCCCGGGGCGCCGGTGTACCGCTACTGCGCTGGGCCGATACTATTCGGAATAGGCGAAACTAAGACAGTGACTATGGGGGCCCGCACTGAGGGAAAGCGGGTTGCTATCATTCTCCACAGTGAAGCTTACGACAGGGTGAGTTACGCCCTGTCTCTGGCGCAGGTGGCGCTTGCGTCCGGTATGGAAGTATATGTCCTCCTTACTTACGGGGCTTTAGGCCGTTTTGTTGGCAACCGTCTGATGCAAATGGGTGACGAGACTTCGCCGTTGACTAAGGAACGTATTCAGCGTGGATTGGCGACAGGCGGCATCCAGACACTGGAAACGCAGTTGGCAGATGCCAGGGTTCTCGGGTTGAAGATATACGCTTGCCCGAATGCAATGGCGGCACTTAATATTGCCCGGAGTGAC
The DNA here is from genome assembly GCA_040753815.1 of Chloroflexota bacterium. GTDB lineage: Bacteria > Chloroflexota > Dehalococcoidia > GIF9 > JBFMDU01 > JBFMDU01. The sequence goes on along the minus strand of JBFMDU010000005.1, from coordinate 120,182 downwards.
CTGCGTTCGGAAGTTGATGGTACCATGGGACTGGCTACGTTCCTACCTCTGGCAAGTGACGCGACCATCAACTGGTACATCTAAATGGCGTGGTGGGTGTTGACTTTGTCCCGTTTCTCTGTTACCTTTTAGACAACTGAATAGTGCAAATGGGGCGCCCCCGGGCGACCGAGGGGCTTAATTGGACGGCAAGCCGGTGTGATTCCGGCGCAGTCCCGCCTACTGTATAGCCAGGACGTCAGCCCCAGCCAGAGTTTTCTGCCTCCGCGGAGTAAGGGGGCGGGACTTATTGTTTGTAGCGGGCTGATTCGGGAAAGGTCCGCAAGACCAAGCGTAAGTCGTGAAATCCCCTTGCTCGGGTGGCAAGGGGATTTTTTTCGGTGAAAGCTGTTTCGGTAAAACAGACGGATACCGTCAGACAGGTTGACCTGGTCCTCTACCTTCCGTGGCGGCGGCGCGTCTATGCTATGGCCGGGCTGGCTATCTTGCTGGCGCTGGTGGTCTTCTTGGCGACGGCAGTGGGAAGCACCCAGATACCGCTGGGTGACCTGGCTAAGGCATGGTTGTCCCGCTTGCCTTTCATAGAAGCGGCAGAAGTCTCCACGGCTTTGCAGACGATTATCTTTGATATCAGACTGCCGCGGGTGCTCCTGGCCGGGCTGGTCGGCATGGCACTGGCAGTAGCCGGGGCGACCTATCAGGGGCTGTTCCGCAATCCGCTGGCCGACCCTTACCTCATCGGCGTCTCGCAGGGTGCGGCGCTGGGTGCGGCCGCCGGCTTTCTCCTGCCGGTTATGGCCGACGCCGCCATGCTTGGTCTGATTCCAGTCCTGGCTTTTGCCGGCGGCATCGGCGCCGTGGCCGTCGTCTACGCTATCGCCCGTGTCGGCAAGACCCTGCCAGTGACGACCCTGATTCTGGCCGGTGTGGCGCTGGGAGCTTTCCTGGCGTCGATTACCTCGTATCTCATTGTGATTTCCGGCGACCGTCTTCACGGGATAATCGCCTGGATATTGGGGCGGTTTTCGGTGAGCAACTGGGCGCAGGTAGCTATCGTCGCGCCCTATGTGATTGCCGGGGTCGCAGTTATCTCGTTATATGCCAGACCGCTCAATGTGATGCAGTTGGACGAGGAACAGGCCCAGCAACTGGGCATCAATGTCGAGCGCGTCAAACTTGTCCTGCTGGGTGTTGCTACCCTTATCACCGCTTCGGCTGTCTCTTTCTGCGGTATTATCGGCTTTGTCGGCATCATCGTCCCCCATGCGGTGCGGCTGGTATGGGGGCCGGACCACCGCTTTCTCCTGCCGCTTTCAGCACTGGCTGGAGCCAGTTTTCTCATTCTGGCGGATACTGCGGCGCGGACGCTGACGGCGCCGGCGGAAATGCCGGTCGGGGTCATCACGGCGTTCCTGGGCGCGCCGTTCTTCCTGTATCTTTTGAGACGTAAGAAGAAGGCGGTCTTTTAATATGAGCGAGTTTCAATTGCGGCTTGAAGGAATGACCATTGGTTACGGTGAGCGTGTGGTGCTGCGCAACGTGACCCTGGAGGTGGCGTCGGGGGAGATGCTGGGTCTGATTGGGCCGAACGGCAGTGGCAAGACGACGCTGATCCGGGGAATTACCCGGCTTGTTGCTTTACATGGTGGTAAGATATTTCTTGTCGGCCGGGAAATACGCCAGTTAAGCCGTGAGAGCCTGGCCCGGACCGTGGCGGTCGTCCCTCAGAACGCATCCCTGCCCGAACTGTTCACTGCCCTTGAGGTAGTGATGATGGGCCGGACGCCGCATCTCGGCCGCTTCCACCACGAAAGCGCCCGGGATTTCGCCATCGCCTGGCAGGCAATGGAGGCTACGGACACGTTGGGGCTAGCGGAACGCAGGGTTGGAGAGTTTTCCGGCGGCGAAAGACAGCGGCTATGCATCGCCCGCGCCCTGGCCCAGGAGCCGAAGGTGCTCCTTCTTGATGAGCCAACGGTGCATCTTGACATCAATCATCAGGCGGAAACGCTTGACCTGGTCCGGGCACTCTGCCGCAATCGGGGGTTGGCGGTGTTGGCGGCGTTCCATGACCTGAATCTAGCCGCCCAGTACTGCGACCGGCTGGTGATGATTGCCAGCGGCGGCGTTCATACTCAGGGCAGGCCGGAGGAAGTTATCACCACGGCCAGCATCCGTGAAGTATACGGCGTGGATGTCCATATCCAGCCCCATCCGGTGAATGGTCTGCCGCTGGTGACGGTTACTCCGGACGGACGCAAGGTCGAGGAGCGGGAACGGATGCTATGGAAAACGTAGCTGTCTTGCTGCTGGCTCTGGCAATCGACCTTGCCTTTGGCGACCCACCAAACGCTTTTCATCCGGTCGCCTGGCTGGGGCGGCTGATAGCGCTGGTAATGCGGCCGGCGCTCCGGTCCGGCAAGCGGCGGCAGTTCGTTTATGGGCTGCTCGTTGTGTCACTGGTTACCGTCGCGGCTGCGGCAGGAGTCTACTTTTTGCTGGTTAATCTCTATGAAGTGAGCATCATAGCCTATGTCATAGCCGCGGCCTTACTCCTGAAGGCGTCGTTCTCCCTGCGCGGGTTGAGGTCGGCGGCGGTTTCGGCAAAGAGGCTTCTCTCGGCCCGGAAAGACGACCAGGCACGGTTTGAACTGAGGGTCTTAGTGGGGCGGGACACCGCCGGGCTTGACCGTTCTCAGATGGCTTCAGCGGTGGTCGAGTCGGTGGCCGAAAATAGTTGCGACAGCTTTATTGCGCCGCTTTTCTATTTCATCCTGTTCGGCGTGCCCGGAGCGGTTGCCTACCGCGTTATCAATACCTTCGACGCCATGATCGGACATCACGGTGAGTGGGAGTACCCGGGTAAGTTTGCGGCGCGGCTGGACGATGCCGCAAACTACATCCCGGCCAGGATAAGTGCGCTTTTACTGACGTTTGCCGCCGGAGTCACGCGACAGAACCTGGCCGGAGCTTGGCGCATTATGCGGCGTGACCACCGGCTTACGGAAAGCCCGAATGCCGGCTGGACGATGGGCGCCGTCGCCGGCGCCCTCGGGCTGACGCTGGAAAAAGTCGGGTACTACCGCCTCGGGGATGCCGGGGCGGCGCCGACCGAGGCGGCGATTGACGCCTCGCTGTCCCTGCTGAACGGTCAGGCGATTATCTGGACGGGTCTGTGCCTTATTCTGGAGGTCTTACGTGCCGCCTTCACCTAAGCCGTATATCGGTAAACTTGTTGCCGGCGTCCACGGCGGCATTGATTACGCTGAGTTGGAGAAGCTGGGGGTCGAGCCGGACAAAGTTGTCGATTTCAGCGTTTGCACCAATCCATTCGTGCCGCCTCCTTACGCCCGGAAAGCATTGCAACATGCGAAGCTAGAATGTTACCCCGACTCGCGCAGTACCGTGCTCCGGCGGGCGCTGGCGGCGTATTCTGGGGTGGAAGAAGGGAATGTGTTGGTGTCCAGCGGCTCCACCGACCTCATCCGTATGGCGGCGCTGGCTTATACCGGGCCCGGCGATACTGTTGTGATTCCACAACCAGCCTACGGCGATTATGAGATAGCCTGCCGTTTGAGCGGCGCTTCAGTAGTCGATCGACCCCGCGCCGGTGGTAATGACCTGCAGCTTGACCTGCCAGAAATCGTTTCGGTCTTGAAACGCCGCCAGCCGCGATTGCTCTTCCTGTGCAATCCCAACAATCCGACCGGCCAGTATTTCTCGCGGCAGGATGTCGAGTCAGTCCTTGGCGCATCCCTGGAAACGCTGGTGGTGCTTGATGAGGCATATGCGTCTTTTGTGGCGGAACGCTGGTCTTCTGAAGCGCTCCTGGACAGACGCAATCTGCTGGTTGTACGTTCCATGACCAAAGACTATGCTCTAGCCGGGCTGAGGTTGGGATACGCACTGGCCCATCAACCGATTATCCATGTGCTGGAACGGGTACAGTCTCCCTGGAGTGTCAGCTCGGCGGCCCAGTCAGCCGGTCTGGCGGCGCTTGAGGCAGCCGGGTATCTGGAGAAGTGCCGGAGACGTATCAAGAAAGCTAAGGGGTTTCTTATCCGAGAACTGAAGCTTCTCGGGTTGAGGCCGTTGCCTTCGGCGGCTAATTTCTTTCTGGTAAGGGTCGGTAACGCGACGCAGTTCCGCCGTGGTCTGCTCCGCTGTGGTTTCCTGGTCCGTGACTGTGCATCTTTCGGACTGCCGGAATATATAAGGCTTGGAGTCAGGACGGTGCCCGAGTGCCGCAAGCTCATTGAGGCTATTAAGTCCAGCGGGGTATTGAAGCAATGACGGCGCGGACGGTTATGGTGCAGGGCACGGCATCATCGGCGGGCAAGAGTATCATTGCCGCCGCTCTGTGCCGAATCTTCCATCAGAGGGGGTACCGGGTAGCTCCATTCAAGTCTCAAAACATGGCCCTCAATTCCTTTGTGACCAGGGAGGGAGGCGAAATCGGCCGCGCCCAGGCGGTCCAGGCCGAGGCTGCGGGTATTGAGGCTACAGTTGATATGAACCCTGTCTTGCTCAAGCCGGAAGCCGATGCCATGTCGCAGGTTATCGTGCTGGGTAAGGTGGCCGGTAAGCTCAAAGCTGAAGAGTATTACGAGCATACTCCGGATTTGCTGAAGGTGGTGGTGGGGGCGCTCGACCGCTTATGTGCTGTTTACGATGTAATTGTTATTGAGGGCGCCGGCAGCCCCGCCGAGGTCAACCTGAAAGAACAGGAGATTGCCAACATGCGCATCGCCTATCTCCGGCAGACGCCGGTCCTGCTGGTGGGTGATATTGACCGCGGCGGCGTCTTCGCCTCGCTGGTGGGAACGCTAGAACTGCTCGGACCTGAAGACAGAGAGCTGATTAAAGGCTTCGTCATCAACAAGTTCCGCGGTAATCTGGACCTGCTCCGGCCCGGGCTGGACTTTCTGGAGCAGAGGACGGGTAAGCCAGTCCTGGGCGTCATCCCTTATTCGCGTGACGTTGCGGTGGCCCAGGAGGACTCGGTCTATCTTGATGAGCGTCGTCGGTCTTCAGTAAATGGCGGCCTAGATGTCGTGGTCATCCGTCTGCCCCGGGTGGCCAACTATGATGATTTTGACCCGCTGGAAGAGGCCGGATGCAGTGTGCGCTATGTCCGGGTCGCTGATGAATTAGGTATGCCCGATATGGTTATCCTCCCCGGCACCAAAAGCACCATGGCTGACCTTGAGTATGTGCGGCATCAGGGGCTGGACAGGGCGATCATGTCCCTGGCGGAGGCCGGCACGCCGGTGGTCGGTATCTGCGGCGGCTATCAGATGCTTGGCCGCGTTGTCAGTGACCCCGGCGGGGTGGAGGGCATTCCCGGCAGTGTGCCGGGGTTGGGCCTGCTCGATATAGATACAGTCTTCCGGCCGGAAAAACGCACGGTGCAGGTGGAAGCACGCGTTGTCTGTGATACCGGGCTTTTTGCTGGTCTTGGGGGGATGGAGGTCGGTGGCTACGAGATACATATGGGTGTCAGTTCCGGGGACGGTCGGCCCTTATTCCGCGTGACCGCCACACCGCAGGGTAGTACTGATTATCCTGACGGCCGTGTCAGCGGCTCCGGTCTGGTCTTCGGCACGTATATTCACGGGCTGTTCCACAACGCGGAGTTCGCGCGACGCTTTCTGGAGAACGTGCGGCGGCTCAGGAAGCCGGACGCTTTGCTGTATCAGGGGAGAGTGCACGACGACCGTTATAACCGGCTGGCGCGGCTGGTGAGAGAGAACCTTGATATGGGGCGTGTCTATGAAATCGTTTTCGGGAGGCGATGATGTCTGACAACGGCAATCTTTCGAAAGGGTTGATGCAGGTATATACCGGCGACGGTAAGGGGAAAACAACGGCGGCGCTGGGTCTGGCGATGCGCGCCGTGGGGCAGGGGCTGAAGGTTATTTTTATTCAGTTTATGAAGGGCGACCCGAACTGCGGGGAGCACCGCTTCGTGGAGAAGTATCATCCGTTCGAGCTGGTCCAACTTCATCAGAGCGATGTTTTCTCTACTCCTAAGGAGCAGTTGCAACGGGAGGCGGCAGAAACTTTCGCCTTTGCCGAAAAGGCCCTCACTGGCGGGCAGTATGACGTGGTGATACTCGATGAAGTGCTGGTGGCGGTCAGGGACGGCCTGCTTGACGGGGTGCAGGTGATGGAACTTATCAGGAAGAGACCGGAGAAGGTGGAACTGGTGCTGACCGGCCGCAACGCACCACCGGAGGTGGTCAAGGCGGCCGACCTGGTCACGGAAATGCTGGCGATCAAGCACCCGTTTGCTCAAGGGCTTTCTGCCCGGCGCGGCATTGAGTTTTAAATCAACAAAGGAAAGGCTAACTACATGGCGGATTCTCTGGAGCGTGTTATCAAGTTAATCAAGCCGCTGGATAGATCAGCGATGGCGGCAGCGCGGGAGCGTCAGCAATGGCTTACTAAACCAAGGGGCGCCCTTGGCAGACTGGAGGAGCTTTCAATTCAGATTGCCGGTATCACCGGTAATCCGTTGCCGAAGCTGGGCCGGAAGGTGATTGTCACTATGGCCGCCGACCACGGTGTCGTCGCCGAAGGGGTAAGTCTTTATCCGCAGGCGGTGACACGGGAGATGGTGCTCAACTTCGTCCGCGGCGGCGCCGGCATCAACGTCCTGGCCAAGCTCGTCGGGGTAAGAGTCACTGTGGTTGACATGGGGGTCGTCGGTGGTTTTCCACCGACGCCGGGGCTGGTCTGTAAGATGATTGACTTCGGGACGAAGGACATGGCCAATGGCCCGGCGATGACACGAACGCAAGCCGTGGATGCGGTGGAGGCTGGCATCGAGATTCTTGAAGGGGAAACCGCTGTGGGGCTGGACATCGTCGGCACCGGTGATATGGGTATTGGCAATACCACCGCCAGCGCCGCCATTTGCGCCGTGTTCAGTGGTGAGCCGGCGGCTATGGTAGCTGGCAGGGGCGCCGGACTCGATGATGCCCAGCTTCGCCACAAGGTTCAAGTTATTGAGCAGGCGCTTAAAGTCAACAAGCCGGACCGCCGTGACGCACTGGATGTGCTGGCTAAGGTCGGCGGGTTTGAGATTGGCGGGCTGGTCGGTGTTATCCTTGGCGCCGCGGCGCGGCGGATTCCCGTGGTCATTGACGGCTTTGTCTCCGGGGCGGCGGCGATGGCAGCGGTTGGTCTGTGTCCGCAAGTGAGAGAGTATCTGATTGCGGCGCACCTTTCGGCTGAGACCGGTCACGGACTGATGCTGAAACATCTCGGGCTTACACCTCTGCTTGACCTCGGGATGAGGTTGGGTGAGGGGACAGGCGGAGTGCTGGCGATGTTTCTGGCTGAAGCGGCGGTCAAGACGCTGACGGAGATGGCGACCTTTAAGGAAGCCGGAGTTTCTGATATCGAGAAATCATAGATGTCTTTCTGGCTGGCATTACAATTCCTGACTATTATCCCGGTGCCGAAGACGGGTGAGGTAGACGCAAGCAAACTGGGCGCTTCACTGTCGTGCTTTCCGGTAGTCGGGCTTCTGCTGGGGTTCATTCTGTTCGGGCTTGACTGGGGCCTTAGCTATCTCTTCCCGCCGGGCGTAACTGCCGCGGTTATAGTTCTGGTGCTGGCGGTGCTCAACGGCGGGCACCATCTTGACGGGCTGGCAGATACCTGCGACGGCCTTGTGAGCGGCAAGACGCCAGATGAGCGCCTTGAGTTGATGACAAGAAGCGGCATTGGCGCCTTCGGGGCTACCGGTATCTGTGTCATCCTGCTTCTCAAGTTCGCGGCTCTTTATTCTGTCGGCGACAGAGCCGCCGTGCTGTTGATGCCGGTGCTAAGCCGCTGGGTAGTGGTTGGGGCTATTCTTGTTTTTCCCTATGCCCGCGCTTCGGGCATGGGGACACCGTATAAGCAGGGCGTACGCTGGTATCACTTCCTTATCGCTACTGTAATCGCCCTGGCGGCATCATTGGCGACGTTCTGGTTGGCAGGCATCGCTATCATGTTGCTCGTTTGGGCTATCGCGTATGGTGTTGCCGCCCTGTTGAAGTCGAAACTCGGGGGGCTTACCGGCGACAGCTATGGAGCGATTATCGAAGTGTCTGAAGTTCTGATCCTGGTACTGGTAATAGCTTTAATGAGGTGGCTGTAAATGACGAAGTACGCATGTTTGTGGAGCGGTGGCAAGGATAGCTGCTATGCCGGCTATTGCGCGATGCGCGCCGGCCTTGAGGTCTCATGCCTAGTCAATTTTGCCGGTGAGGATGGATGGTCGCGCTCCCACGGTCTGCCGGCGGCGCTTCTGGCCTATCAGGCAGAGTCAATCGGACTGCCTGTGGTACAGCCGGTGACTGACCGAGGTGCTTATGAGAAGACCTTCAAGGCAACCTTCCAGGAATTGAGGGTCTCACAAGGTATCACCGGCGTTGTAGCGGGCGACCTGGAGCTTCGAGAACACCGCGACTGGCTGGAAAAGGTCTGCGCTGAAGCTGGCATGGAACTACTGTTGCCACTGTGGCAATGGCCTCCATGGGCGATTCTTAACGGGTTCACCAGTGCTGGCTTCAGGACGATCATCGTAGCGACTAAAGCCGATATCCTGGGTAAAGAGTGGCTGGGTAGGGAGATTACTAGGGATGTGCTTGATAAGTTCAGGGGCCTTCAGGAAAGTACCGGATTTCATCCATGCGGCGAATCGGGTGAGTACCACACCTTCGTTATCGATGGCCCATTATTCCGGAGGCCGGTAACAGTCAAGAGGACAGAGCGGGTGCTCAGAGACGGGCGATGGTTCCTTGAGGTGCTGGAATACGAGTGAGGAGTATGAATTGGCGAACAAGTGCATTCTGATAATCGGCGGTGCCCGGAGTGGTAAAAGCGACTATGCTCAGAAGCTGGCGTTAAGTCACGGCGGTGATGTGCTTTTCGTGGCTACGGCACAGGCGCTGGATGATGAGATGCGGGTGCGGATCGAGGCGCACCGTAAGGCACGGCCGGCAGAATGGCGAACGCTTGAGCTAACAAAGGGTCTCGGTCGCCGTATTCCGGAACATGCAGATGATGCCGGAGTGGTGATTATCGATTGTCTTACCCTGCTGGTCTCGAATCTGGTTGGCCGGGGCGGCAGTGGTGAAGAGGCCGGACGCCGCGTCCAGCGAGAGATTAGCTCGTTGCTCAGGTGCCTGGACGGCACTAATGCGACTTTTGTTATCGTTTCTAACGAAGTTGGCCTTGGTCTCGTGCCGGATAATCCCCTGGGTCGTTTGTATCGTGACCTTCTTGGCGAAGCCAACCAGGCGGTAGCACGCCGGGCCGATGAGGTCTATTTCATGGTTGCTAGTATGCCGCTCAAACTGAAGGGGAAAACTGATGAGTAAAAAGTTGTTTGGTGCCGCATTATCATTGGTTGTTGCGGTAATGTTGTTGCTGTCTGGATGCGCACCGGGTCCGGCAAACCCTTCAGCCTCTCCAGCCGCTTCTCCTGTTGCTTCAGTAAACATCCCGCCGCAGGGTAGTTTTCCGATGATGGTGACTGATATGCTCGGCCGCCAGGTTAAGTTGGAAATGATGCCAGAGAAACTAGTCTCACTGGCGCCTAGCAACACCGAAATCCTGTTTGCTCTCGGGATTGGAGATAGATTAGTCGGGGTAACCCAGTACTGCGACTTTCCCGAGGAAGCTAAGAGCAAACCGAAAATAGGCGGCTTCTCTACTGCCGATATCGAAAAGATTGTTTCCCTATCTCCCGACCTGGTTCTGGCAACCAGGATTCACCAAAAGGAGGTAATACCGGCGCTGGAAAGGGTGGGCTTGAAAGTCTTCGGGCTTAGCCCGAAGACGGTTGACGCGGTACTGGAGAGCATTACGCTGACGGGTAAAATAACCGGTCAGGTATCTGCCGCAGAGAGGTTGACCGGGGAGTTGAAAACCCGCATAGCGGCGGTGGTGTCCAAGACCGGCGGTCTCCCCCCGGGGAAGTATCCAAGGGTCCTTTACATAAACTGGGCCGACCCGATTAAAATAGCGGGGAGTGATACTTTTGCCGACGACCTTATTGCGAAGGCGGGCGGTGATAATGTAGCCACCGATTTGTCCGGGTATAGTACGATTTCTCTGGAAACCATAATAGACCGGAATCCCCAGGTCATCATCGTTAGCGGCATGGGTGACAACCGTAAGAAGACTTACAACGCTATAATGTCGGAAGCGCGTCTTAGCGGTATCGAAGCCAGGGTTAAGGGTCAGGTCTATGAGATGGATTCGGCCATCATAGAACGGGCCGGGCCAAGGCTGGTGCTGGCCCTGGAACAGGCAGCGAAGTTCCTGCATCCGGAGATATTTGGTAAACTCTAAGCCGGCCGGAGGCCGTAATCGCCTATGACCGATGAAAAAGAGCCGGTAGTCCTGTACGCCCGCGAGCAGATTGTTGAAGCCGTCGGTCGCCTGGCGTCTGAGATAAGGCACGACTATCAGGGTAAAAATCCGGTGATTATCGGCATCCTCAAAGGCTCATTCATGTTCATTGCTGACCTGATACGGGAGCTAGCTATGCCGGTGGAGGTGGAATTTGTGGTGCTTTCCAGCTATGGCAGTGAGACTGAAAGTGCCGGTAAGGTACGGATGGCCAAGGGTGTCCATACCACTATTAAAGGACGTCACGTGCTGGTGGTAGAGGATATCATTGACTCCGGCTACACCGTAAGCTATCTTCTCGATTACCTCCGCCAGCGGCGGCCAGCCTCGTTGAAGCTATGTGTTTTGCTGGATAAGGAACTAAGGCGGAAAGTGCCGGTTGTTGTAGATTACCGCGGCTTCCGTGTGCCCAATAAGTTCGTCGTGGGTTATGGGTTAGACTACGATGAGAAGTATCGCTACCTGTCGGACATACGCTGCATAGAAGAGCCCACACCTCCGGCCACCTCTCTCTGAGGGGAAAAGGGGTGTTGAGTTTCGAAGGGTCGCTGCCCCTTAGGTCTGTCTCTTAAGAAACCTTGAGGTCAGGGGTAAGGGCCAGGCCTTTTAGAGCGGCGGTAGTCCCATCAACCCGGGCCTGATTGAAGCCGGCCTTCGAGACTGCCTTCACGCTGACAGAGATAGAGAGAGTGGTCTCGGACAGGAACCGCGAGAGCACTTTGGCGAAGAAAGCCTCCCAGCTCTGCCACGGCAGGTTTCCTGACCGTTCGACTCTTGAGAGCCGCGCTGGCGCGTCTGCTCGGCGTTCCGCTGTCATTTCGTCGCTCAGTTTGAGTTCTCTGAGCGCCGCTCGGGTTTCTTCAAGCTTTTCGCTGGATATACTGGCTTCGGGACCTACTTTGAAGTAGACGTCGATACTCAGCACGTCTTCAGTAAGGTATGCTGATAGCACCTGGGCGTAGAACTGCGACCATTGTTGCCAGGGCAGTTTGCCTGTCCATTCGATAGTAGTGAAGCGTTTTGGGGGTTCTGTCTTCTCGGGTTTACCGGTTGCCCGCCGGTAATAACCGGCGTCGTCACGGATTATTCTGCCATCTTTCTCCAGCCGGCTGGTTATCTGATATATTTTGGCCAGGTTCAGGCCGCGTGACCTGAGTTCAGGTTGCTGGGCGATCTGTGGTATGTCGGCATCGGTCTGGTTAACTATCGCCTCGATCACGACATCGAAAATTTCCTCAGTTGTGCCGGCTGGTTTTAGCTGTGGCTTGGTTTCCTTAGCGGTTGGTGGTTTCTCAAGCGGCCTGTAGTCTTCCAAGCCAACCGTTTCAATCGCTTCATTCTCCTCCGCACCGGGTTTCTCCCAGGTTGGGAAGGTCTCTTCTTTAGCTGGTGGTTTCGGTATGGCTTTGCCTGCTGCCTTTTGATAGCGGCCATTATCGTCACGGACCAGTTGGCCGCCTTTCTCCAGCCGGCCGACAATCTTGTAGACCCTGGCTAGGGTTAGTCCGCGTGAGCGGATAAGTTCGGACTGGGCGACCTGAGTTATATCGGCATCGCTCATGCCGATTACGGAGTCGGCTACCAGTTGTTCGGTCTCCGGGTCTAACGTGTCAGCCTGTGGTGGCGGCAGTGATGGCTCTTCTGGCGGCGGCGCCTTCTTCACCAGTCCGGGTGGACTTTCCACGGATGGCGCCGGCCGGGCCACCGGCTTTGGCTTCGACGGCGGCCTGGTTGGCTCTTCGGCGACAATCCCCTCGTGTGGTGGTACCGGCGCTTTTGCCAGCGGTGGTTCTGGTGGGGTTGGTTTACCACCGGCCGGTATGCCCGATGGCTGATAGCGGTCGTTCCGGTCGCGGACGAGTCTACCCTCTCGCTCAAGACGGGAACAGATTCTATAGAGTTTGGCCAGGGTGAGCCCGCGCTGCCGCAGGTCTTCACGCTGGGCGAGAAGGCTGATATCGGTATCGGTGAGTCCGGATACCGCTTTGATTACGATTTCTTCGGTCTCAGCCTGGTCGGGCTCTATCTCGGGTTGAGGTGATGGAGCAGGAGATGGCTGAGGCGCAGTCGTGTGGGGTGGTACAGCCTTGGCTGGTGTCTTAGGCACCGCTCTGGGTGGTGGCGGCGGTGGTGGCGTTGGTTCGGGTTCTCCTTCACTCACCTCCTCCGCTTCCTCTACAGGCCTCAGTTCAGCCTCTAACTCCGGTTCGCTTATGCGCCTGGGTTTTGCCTTCGGTAACTTTTCCCGCTTCGCTCTTGGTACGCTCCGGCCTTTCCGGCCGACGAGGAGGAAAATAACGGCGCCAAGAATAGCGAAGACCAGGGCTGCGATAGCGATGAAGGCCCACAAGGGCATGATGCCGACGCGGACGGACATGACCGGCGTCCAGTCGGAGGCATTATCGGCGCCGTCGATAGCCTTGACGCGCCAGTGGTAAGCGCCCAGTGGGAGCGGGCCGCTGGTAAATTCGGGTTTGGTGAGGCCTTCTTGTTTAATAGCCAGGGTAGAGAAGGAAGCATCGGTCGAGACGTGAAGGGTATAGGAGACACCGGAGGGGTCCTGGACCTCGGACCATTTGAAGGTGACAGGGTCATCGCCGAACCAGCCGATGAGTTCGCCGTTGGAAGGTTTGGAGAGGGCAGGTAGTGGAGGTGGGGTGTTTTCCATGGTCCAGTCACTGTCGCGCTGGCTGGTGCCGTCACTGACTGTGATTTTGTGTACGCCGCCCTTGCTCTTGGGGGCGTTTAAGGTGGCGGTGATGTTGCCCTGAGCGGTGCTTTGGGCGGTACCGGAGGTTGGGGTAACAGGCTGGTTATCGTAAGAGATGGTCACTGGTCTGGCGGCGGCGAAGCCGGTGCCGGTTATGGTTATCTGGGTGCCGACGGCGCCGGTAGCCGGGGTGATGGAGAGTTTGGGGGTGACAGAGAATCCCTGTTCGGGCACTGAGGCGGCGGCGGTGAAGGCGCCGGAGGCGCCGATGCGGTGATTACCGGTGGTGCTTGGAGGGATAGTAAAGGTAGCGGTCCAGTCGCCGGTGGCGCTGGCGGTGAGATTGCTGGCGACCGGGGAGCCGTCGTAGAGGATGCTGATGCCAGTCTCGTTAGCGCCGAAGCTCTGGCCGGTGACATTCACTGTGTCGCCGACTACTCCACTGGCAGGGTTAACGGTGATGCGGGCGACTATGCCAAAGGTCGCCGTTGCTAATCCCGAGGCCGGCGTCGTGTTGCCGTAGGCCGATATGCTGTGTGCACCGCCGGCGCCAGACGGCACCTGGAAGGTTGTCGTCCATCGGCCTTTGGTTGAGGCGGTAATACCGGAGCTGACAGACATAGCATTGAAAGTTACAACGATGCCGGTCTCCCCGGCTCCGAAGCCGGTGCCGGTTACCGTAACCTGGGTGCCGACCGTGCCGGTGCTGGGGGTTACCGTGATGCCGGGACTTACGGTGAAGGTCTTATCAGTCACAGTGCCGGTGCTCGTGGTCGAGCCGTAGACGCCGATGTTGTGTACGCCGCCCGGGCTGTCGGGGAAGGCAAAGGTACTCAGCCAGCTACCGTTGGTGTCTGTGGCAATTCCAGTCTTTGCGCTCTCATCGTCGATTGTTATAGTTATGGTTTCACTGGCGGCGAAACCCTTGCCAGTGACAGTAATGCTGGTGCTGATTGTGCCGCTGGTCGGGGTTACTGTGAAACTGGGTACGACTGTCAGGTTCTGACTGGTTGGAGCAGTAGCTCCGGTGGCAGTACGTGATACGCCGACAACGTGTGTCGCACCGGAAGGGCTGTCCGGGATGTTGAAGGTAGTTGACCAGCTCCCTGTGGTATCTGCAGAAATATTGCTCTTGATTGTGTTGGCATTATAGGTAATCGAGATACCGGTCTCACCGTTATCAAAGCCGGTACCATTCATGGTTATGGTGGTGCCGACGGTGCCGCTGGTCGGTGTTATTGTGATGGTCGGGGTAACAGTGAAGGTTGTCGAAACAGAGTTTAGAGTTAAGGCATCTCTCAGCGCGACGGTGTGCGTGCCGCCATTTGTCACCGGCACGGTGATGGCGGTAGATACAATAACACTGCTCGCCGCAGCCGTCCCGTTTTGGACAACTACATTATCCCACAACACATCATAGGAGTTCCCATTACCATCGACCGCACCGGTCACCGTCACCGTAGTGCCGACGGGGCCGCTGGTCGGTGAAATCATGATTGTTACCGCTTGCGTCGGCGCCGTGAAGAGCAGAGGCGCTGTGGCAATTGCGGCTAGAACCAGACTGGCTATCAGCCTGGCCCAGGTGGTTTTTATATTCCGCATGATGTTGTCCTCCCAGACTATGGTGAGGCGAACCAGACGATACTGATTCCGGTCAACGTTATTGACATTATTCTACCACTAATAACGGATAGCTCAGCGGATGGTTCAGTGATTTCTGCCAGTTCGCGGGCGGTGCCGGAGAAATGACAGTTTCCCTGAAAAGGCTGGCTGGTGCTGTGGTTTAAGGTGGAGAGCATCGGCTCACCGGTCCTGACCGGTTGGAATAAACCCTGTGTAGTTCTCTACCAAGGTGCTGATGAGCGGCGGCGCATCAGTGTAAAAATGACTATCGCCATGACGCATATAAGCGCTGCTGCGATAGCGATGAAGGCCCACAAGGGCATAATGCCGACGCGGACGGACATGACCGGCGTCCAGTCGGAGGTATTATCGGCGCCGTCGATAGCCCTGACGCGCCAGTGGTAGACGCCCAGCGGGAGCGGGCTGGTGGTAAATTCGGGTTTGGTAAGGCCCTCTTGTTTAATAGCCAGGGTAGAGAAGGAGGCATCGGTTGAGACGTGAAGGGTATAGGAGACACCGGAGGGGTCCTGGATCTCGGACCATTTGAAGGTGACAGGGTCATCGCCGAACCAGCCGATGAGTTCGCCGTTGGAAGGTTTGGAGAGGGCAGGTAGTGGAGGTGGGGTGCTTTCCATGGTCCAGTCGCTGTCGCGCTGGTTGGTGCCGTCGCTGACTATGATTTTATGGACGCCGCCCTTGCTCTTGGGGGCGTTGAAAGTAGCGGTGATGTTGCCCTGAGCCGTGCTTTGGGTGGTACCGGAGGTTGGGGTAACAGGCTGGTTATCGTAAGAGAGGGTCACTGGTCTGGTGGCGGCGAAGCCGGTGCCGGTTATGGTTATCTGGGTGCCGACGGCGCCGGTAGCCGGGGTGATGGAGAGCTTGGGGGTGACCGAGAATCCCTGCTCGGGCACTGAAGCGGCGGCGGTGAAGGCGCCGGAGGCGCCGATACGGTGATTACCAGTGGTGCTTGGTGGGATGGTAAAGGTAGCGGTCCAGTCGCCGGTGGCGCTGGCGGTGAGATTGCTGGCGACCGGGGAGCCGTCGTAGAGGATGCTGATGCCAGTCTCGTTAGCGCCGAAGCTCTGGCCGGTGACATTTACCGTGTCGCCGACCGTTCCTGAGTTCTGGCTGACTGCGATGCGCGCTGTGACATTGAAACTTAACCCCGCGACCTGAGAAGCGCTGGTAATACTTCCGTAGGCGTTTACAACCTGCCCTCCGCCGCTTCCTATCGGTACGATGAATGTGGTGGTCCATCTTCCTTTCGTGTTTGCGGTAATCCCCTGGCCTACAGCGATGTTGCCAAACATTACGGTGATGCCGGTCTCCCCGGCTCCGAAGCCGGTGCCGGTTACCGTAACCTGGGTACCGGCGCTGCCGGAACTCGGACTCATCGTGACTTGAGGAACGACTGTGAAAGCGTGGGGTGTTATAGCACCAGAGCCCGTTGTCGAACCATAAACGCCGATGCTGCATGTGCCGCCGGGGCTATCGGGTAAGGCGAAGGTGCTTTGCCAGCTTCCGTTGGTGTCTGCGGTAAGGCCGGTTTTAACACTTTCGCCGTTGATGGATACGTTGATGCCAGTTTCATTGGCGGCGAAGCCTTTACCTGTGGCGGTGATGCTGGTGCCGACAACTCCGGTAGTTGGAGTAATGGTAAAGCTGGGGGTGACGGTCAGGTTCTGGCTGGGAGGTATGCTGGCGCCGGTAGCTGTGCGTGTGATGCTGACAGAGTGGGTTAGGCTGGATGCATAGACCACGCCGTGCCGTATTGCTGGGCATAATAGTGCGTGTGATGCTGACAGAGTGGGTTAGGCTGGATGGGCTGTCCGGGATGTTGAAAGTAGTGGACCAGCTCCCTGAAGAGCTGACGGTTACAACAGCATTTGTGGGCGTTCCGTCGTAGTTGATGGTAACACCGGTCTCGCTGGCGTTGAACCCCGAGCCATTAACAGTGATAATCGTGCCCACCGAGCCGGTTGCAGGGGTTACTGTTATTGCCGGGTTGACCGTGACGGTTGTTGATGCTGTGACCTGTGTTGCCGTGTCTTTCAGGGTAACGGTATGCACGCCTCCCGTGGTGTTCGGGATGCTGAAGGTAGAGGTGATGTTGGTGCTTCCTGACGGAGCGGATCCGCTGGTAATAGCCGCCCCGTCCCACTGTATTTCAAAGGTGTTTCCGTTAGCATCGACGGTTCCAGTTACCGTCACGCTTGTTCCGACGGTACCGCTGGCGGGGGATACATTGATGGTTGCCGCCGCAGATGTCGGACTCGATAACAGCAGGCTTAATGTTAACAGGGTAATGATACTGATGGCGCTTATGACCTGCCGCATATGCCGATGGTTCAGCATGGGAGTTGTTACCTCCAGGTGTCAGACGAGAAATGAGTCACCGGTTCTATCTCCGGTAAGCTTTCAATGTGCTCATTTTATCACACAAATATTAATTATTTGTTAACTTGCGAATACAGCCAGATGTCATGGGGGTAAGGCAACATAGCAGGCGGGGCAGGTCTTACAAACTACCGCGACCTGTGCTATCTTGTATCAGGTGCCACACTAATAGAGGAGGAGGCTCATGGGACTTTCAGAAATGGTTGCCGTGGGCAGGGGGGATGGAGTTCCCGATTTGCTTCTTGCCAATGCACGTATCGTTAACGTTTTTAATGGTGATATCGAGTACGCCAATATCGCCGTTTGTGAGGGCCGGATCGCCGGAGTCGGGGACCATAAGAAGGGTCGAAACATTATTGATTTGAAGGGCGATTACGTTGCGCCCGGATTGATTAACGGCCATACCCATATCGAAAGCTCGATGCTTCATCCCCTGCGCTATGCCGAGGCGGTTGTGCCGCGCGGGACGACTGCTGTCGTCACCGACCTCCATGAGATAGCCAATGTATGCGGTATCAGCGGTATAAAGTTTATCGACCACTGGGCGGATGAACTGCCGCTGGACATGTTCTTCATGCTGCCTTCATGTGTCCCTGCCACCCATCTCGAGACATCCGGGGCAGAGATCGGCGTGTCCCAGATAGCCATGCTGAAGCGGATGCACCGCGTTATTGGCCTGGGGGAAATGATGAATTTTCCCGGCGTTATCGGGGGTTCTGAAGATGTCCTGGCGAAGATAACGGCCATGTCCAGTCGGGTAATTGACGGCCACGCCCTGGGTGTTTCCGGCAAGGAACTAAGCGCCTACATTGTTGCCGGAATTCGCTCCGACCACGAGTGCACCAAGTTGGCTGAGGCCAGCGAGAAACTACGCCGAGGAATGTATATCATGATCCGGGAAGGGTCTTCGGAAAAGAACCTTCAGGAGCTACTGCCGCTTGTGACCGATAAGACGTATAAGCGGTGCATGTTTGTGGTCGATGACCGCAGTTGCTCCGATTTACTGAGCGATGGCGATATTGATGGGGTAGTACGTAAGGCCATCAAGCTTGGCCTCGACCCGGTGCGGGCGATACAGTTGGCTACCATCAACACCGCGGAGTATTTCCGGCTTCACGACCGGGGTGCGGTGGCTCCCGGCTATATGGCAAACCTGATTACCATGGGCAGTCTCGAACGGCTTGAAATAAAGAAAGTCTTTCATTACGGGCGGCTCGTTGCCGATGGTGGGTCGCTGGTCATACCCATGCCGGCTGTTATGGCAGTGGAGCTGACAGGGACGGTGAAAATAAAGCGGTTGACTGAAGATGCCCTGCAATTGCGGACCAGGAGCGACTATTACCCTGTTATACAGGTGGTACCTGGCCAGATAGTGACCAAGAAGCGGATGGTCAAGATTGCTATTGATAACGGCGTCGCCCAGCCCGATGCTTTCAAGGATTTGCTGAAGCTGGTAGTGGTGGAAAGGCATAAGGCGACCGGAAATGTTGGTGTGGCGCTGGTCAAAGGCTTTGGTCTGAAACATGGCGCGATAGCTTCATCGGTCGCCCATGATTCGCATAATATCGTGGCGGTCGGCGTGATGGATGACGATATCATTACGGCGGTTAAGGAAATCCAGCGGATGGAAGGCGGCCTTGTTGTCTGCTCCCAAGGCAAAGTGCTGGCCAGTCTGCCTCTCCCTGTCGCCGGCTTGCTTTCGCCTGAGCCGCTTAAGCAGGTAGTGCGGAAGTTTAACCAGGTGGAAAAAGCCGCTGCCGGCCTGGGAACTTTACCGCCTTCGCCATTCGCCCTGCTTTCTTTCCTGGCCCTGCCGGTCATTCCGGAATTAAAGCTGACTGATAAGGGGCTGGTTGATGTGGCGGCGTTTCAGATAATCACGCCTTAGTATTACATGCCATCCCGGCGTAGCGAGGAGTCTGGTGGGGCGGGCGATACACCGCCGGGTTCTTCGTCGCCTTATGCCTTCCAGAATGATGCGAATTCGACACGCCACCTCGAACGAAGTGAGAGGTCTGGTGGGGTGGTATCCCTCTTACTTTTTAGGCTTCAGCGTAGCCATCAGCATATCCACGCTGATAGCGGGCATGGTCTGGGTGGATAGTGTACCGCGGGCGCTTAGCTCAACGGCTACTCTGGCGATGGCCTCGTTATTCGGCGCGTCCAGGATATTGAGGAAGTCATAGGGGCCGAGCAGTGCCCACTGGTTGAGAATCTTGACGCCCATCGCCTCCACCTCTTTGTTCACCTCTTTAATTCTCTCCGGTTTTTCCTTGATGGTCTTGCGCCCTTCTTCAGTCAGGTTGGTCAACATCACGTAGAGCGGCATGGTTTCACCTCCCCCCGGCCGGTCGCCGGGCATGCTCGTCCGGTTGGTGCTATTTTAGCAGGTCTGGCAATAGGTGGAGCATGTGAGTCAACTCACGGCGTTTTCGATGAGCGAGACGCGCTGGGTTTTGCCATCACGGTCGGTTTCAATTGCCAGCAAATCGATGCGCCAATTCTCAGGAAGACCAGGATGACTGATCAAGTAGGTGAGGGCGGTGGCGACGAGTCTCTCCCGCTTCTGGCGTGTCACCGATTCCTCGGGAGTCCCGAAGGCGTCACTGCTTTTGGTGCGGACTTCGACGAAAACGACCGAGCCGCCCTTCCTGGTGATGATGTCGATTTCGCCGTGGCGGCACCGGAAGTTGGTCTCGATGATTTTATAGCCTTTTTTCCTGAGGAAGTCCCGTGCGACTTTCTCGCCGGCGGCACCAAGCTCCTGTCGTTTCAATCTACTCGTACTCATCGCCCAGGACATGGGCGAATGAAGTCCTGTGGATGCGGCAGGGGCCAAATTTCTGGAGACATTCAAGATGGCCGGCCGTTCCGTAGCCCTTGTGCCGGGTGAAACCATAGCCGGGGTAATCCCCGTCTAGTTCGCACATTATCCGGTCGCGCGTTACCTTGGCGATGATTGAGGCGCAGGCGATTGACAGGCAGGAGTCATCGCCATTGACCACGCCCTTTTGCGGTATGCCGAGGCGCGGGATGGTGAAATAGTCAACGAGTACGTATTCCGGCCGTCTTGAAAGCTGTTTTACTGCCTGGCGCATGGCATCGAAGGTCGCGGCGGCGATGCCGATCATGTCGATGACTTCCGGAGGTACGATGCCGGTGCTCCAGGCAATCGCTGCGTCCTGAATAAGTGGAGCCAATTCCTCGCGTTTTTTTGGAGTTAACTGCTTGCTGTCCCTGACATCGGCTAGCCATGGATAGGGGGCATTCCCGGGCAGGATAACGGCGCTGGCTACTACCGGCCCGGCCAGTGCGCCGCGTCCCGCCTCATCAACCCCGGCGATGAGGGTGTAGCCACGGGAGTTGAAGGCCGTCTCATAGTCGGTGTTGGGGATTGGTTTCGACATGGCTGGCATTTATCCTAGCACCTGGTGTCAAGACTCGGTGACAGTCTCGATGGCGCCGCCGCCCAGCACCTCTTCCCCCTGGTAGAAGACCACCGCTTGGCCGGGGGTAATAGCCCGCTGTGGTTCGTTAAAAGTGACCTCAGTGGTATCACCGTTGACTTTCAGCGTGGCCGGCGCTTCTGGTGACTTGTAGCGTATCTTGGCAGTGATGCTAACAGGGACTTGAGGCGGCCTGCCTGATACCCAGCTAAGCTGGCTGGCGATGAGTCGCTTGTGAAGCAGGTCGCGCTCTCCGCCAACAATGACACGGTTGACACCGGCGTCAATGCGGATGACATAGACGGGGTGTCCCACAGTGACGTTAAGGCCGTGCCTCTGGCCGATGGTGTAATGGGCGATGCCTCGGTGTTTGCCGAGTATCTTGCCCCGGGTATCCACAATTTCACCGGGTGTGTCGCCGGCCCCCGTCGGAACGTAACCAGATTCGGCATAGAGGAAGCAGAGGTCCTGGCTTTCCGGTTTGTCGCTTACTGGAAGACTCTTGACCTGTGCAATCTCTCTGACCTCAGCCTTGGTCATTTCTCCAAGTGGGAACAGGATGCGGGCCAGGCTGGTCTGGTCAAGAGTGTACAGGACGTATGACTGGTCCTTATCGTGGTGTTTGCCTTTGAGGAGATGGTAGCCGGATTCGTTCTGAGTTATCCGGGCGTAGTGGCCGGTGGCCAGAAAGTCGGCTTTCAGAGCGACGGCGTGGCTCATCAAGAAGCCGAACTTGAGATGCCGGTTGCAGACGATGCAGGGGTTCGGCGTGCGTCCCCGAGCGGACTCGGTGGTGTAATATTCAACAACGTAGTTGCGGAACTCGTCCTCGAAGTTGAGAACGTAGAATGGAATGCTGATGGCCTGGCAGACACGGCGGGCATCCTCAAGCGCTTCGTCGGAACAACAGCGGTTGCCGGGGGCAGTCGTCCCGCCCGGCCAGAGGCGCAGGTAGATGCCGGTGACCTCGTAGCCGGAATTTTTGAGGAGAGCGGCGGCTACCGAGGAGTCAACGCCGCCGCTCATCGCGGCCACTACTCGTAAGCTCAACCTATCCCCTTGCCCCCTTCCCTTCGAAGGGAAGGGAGTTAGCGTTTGACCATCTGGCCGATGCGTTCCCAGATGCGGTCGGCGATTTCGCGTCTTTTGAGCCGGCCGTCAATGACCAGCCATCGCTCCGGCTCCATCCTGGCCAGCTTGAGGTAGCCGGCACGGACGCGTTTGTGAAAGCGTACTGCTTCCTGCTCGTACCGGTCTTCGACACTGCGCCCTTTACGGTCAAGGCCGCGCTCGGGAGGGATATCCAGCAGAATGGTGAGGTCAGGCTTCAACCCGCCGGCGCCAAAATCGTTGACCGCTTTGACCGCAGTCAAATCCAGCCCGCGCCCATAGCCCTGGTAGGCGGTGGTCGAATCGTAGAAACGGTCACAGATGACGACCATCCCCTTTTTGAGGGCCGGCTTAATGACTTCACTGACCAGTTGGGCGCGGGAGGCGTTGAACAACAGGAGTTCGGCTTCGGGTGAGATGCTGGTGCTTACCTGCCGCTTGAGCAGGTCGCGGATATGCCGTCCGAGGTCTGTCCCTCCGGGTTCCTGTGTCAGCAGGACAGGGATTCCTTGGCGCTTGAGGTGAGTATAGAGAGCCCTGGCCTGGGTGCTCTTGCCGCAGCCCTCACCTCCCTCGAAGGTAATGAAGAGTCTTTTCAACCTATCCCCCGGCCTTTCCGGAAGGGCTTTGCCTCACAGTTGTTATTTACCCCAAAAAGTCAATAAGTTGCCTTAAAAGTCATCCAGTTGATAATTTGTATTCAGTGACATCAATCATATTGGTCTTGTAAGTTAGGGATGCCTTTTCATCCTTGAATGTGATATAGATATCAACTGTATCTTGCTCTAGGGCTGAATCATCCTTAATTACATCACGGATTTTCGTTAACGGGATCAATAGGACACCATCTCTACGCACCAACAAGTTACCTTTTCGAGACTTTAAACAGTCAATGAAGCTGCCCGGCTTCCTGCCTCTGATGGTGATTTGATAGCCTTTATCCTTCTTGCTGCCTTGCCGCACAAAAGTAGGTTTGCCATCGATTATGGCGTCTTTTTCTTTCCAGTGGTTGATGGTTATCCCGCGCTTCTTTAAGATTGCTTGCACTTCATCGGAAAAAACCTCTCGCTCCTCTCTACTCTCGACATCCTTGTCTACAAGGGTAGCCTTCATGAAAAAGAACAGAAGCTCATTTTTTAGTGAGTTTACTAACTGTTTCTGCATGGGGTTTAGGTTTTGCGGTTCTCCCTGCGAAACGACAGTGTATCTATTAGTCTTGAATAGGTTGATAAGGTAGAGTTCCAATGCTTTTCTCACGACTTCATCATTGAAATCAGATTGTGTAGCTGGCCGGCCGTCATTAAGGCAAATTACAGTGCTCCAATTCTTTATCTTGTCTTCGGGTGTCTTTGTGTGAGTTTCGAGACGCCTGCAAATGGCTTTAGCCTCACCTACATAGACTTTCCGGTCGCCTTCAAACAGGATATACAGCCCGGGATAATCAAGATTCCCCATTTCGGCTTCTAGTTCTTTTAAGGCTTTCTGAGAGCGTCCGAACTGCCAAGCTCTCACCAGCTTGGTAGTTCTGTAGCGCTTTATCCCACTACCATTCTTGAGATACTCTGTGTAGCCAATGTCTTCATTATCCGTCATTGCAGTTTCGCCATCCTTTTTGTCGCGGTGACCAATCTCTTTCTGGCAATCTCACAATACTCTTCGCTTATATCAATCCCAATGTATCGGCGATTGTTTACCATAGCCATTTTGCAAGTTGTACCACTGCCGCACATTGGGTCAAGGACAATATCTCCTTCATTTGTCCAGGATAGTATGTGGTCCTCTGCGAGTCGCTCGGGAAAGATTGCTGGATGGGCGAAGGCTACCTTGTCTCTTGTACTTCCCCCTAACCCAACTGCATATTGCCAGATGTTGTTCCTGACCTTTGTCTCGTTAAGTTTGCCGAGAATTTTCTTATTGATGCCATCCGCTAGTTTGTTGTGAGGGAGCATCTCATAGCCTTTACGTCTCGTTTTAACCATGATAGGGTTGAAAATTTTTGGCCCTTTCTTAGAAAGGACAATCATTAGTTCGTAGCAATTTGTATAGGCGTTAGAACGCATAAAAGGCGTGTTCCTTTTCTCATATATCATGATGTCATGTATTTTGAAGCCGTGTTCTTGAAAGTAAATAGCCTGCCGAAAACTGGTAAGGCTTTTGTTGCCATTATCTATCTTGTCACCAACCACCCAGACAATAACTCCGTGTTCCTTTAGCACTCGAAGCAATTCGGCGGCTATTTTCTCGAAAGTAAATGAGAATCCGTTGTAATTTCTCAGTGTGTCATATGGTGGGCTAGTGACAACCAAGTCAATACTGTTTGGCGCTATCCGCTTCATCAAGTCAACGCAATCACCGCAGTAAATACGATCAGTCTCTAATTCCCCACATGTGCCTCCCGGCTTTTCAGCTTTGCTAATCTCTGAGTGCTCCCTTATTTCGGTAACCATCTAAGTTCTCTCCGTCGGATGTCTATATCTAAGCCAATCTGCACCCATTATCCTTGCCCTTCATAAGCAGACGCTCCATCTGTCTAATATCATATCAAGGTTCAGTGCCAAATATAATATGGCTCGATTCACTTTATTTATGAGTTTGGTGTGATATTGACGTTTCGGGCAGAATCGGCAGTTGCTAAAAGGGTAAAACTGCTTATAGAGACTATGTGAGTAAAGCTCTTCCAAAGGGATGAAACACACGAGGGGGCAAGACTATTTTGTTCACACCTGAGTTATTGCTGCCGGGTCATAAAGGCGACGCGCCGGTTGGGGTCTTTGCCGGCACTGCGGGATGTGATTCCGTACTTATCAGCCAATGTGTGCTGGAGGCGCCGGATATAGCTGGCCTGCGGGCTCAGCTCAACAGCAGGCTCGCCGTTCCTGACCCGCTGTGCCGCTTCCTCCGCTTCGGCCAGGGCATCTTCCACTCCGTAGGCGCGTTTCGCTGACGGATACAGGCTGGCCAGGCACTGCCGCATCTGCGGCACGTTATTGTTTCTCAAAACATAGATGGGAATCTGTGCTGCTTCGGCATCCCGTATCTTCTGCGGTTTTCGCCGGTAAAAGCCGCGTGTCGTCAGCAAAATATTTGCCTCATGCAAGTCGCTTACAATCTCAATCGGTATGTTGCGCTCCCGGGCGGCGTCTTCCAGGCGGTCGCGGTTGACGCCGAAAAGATATATCCGCGGCGGCTCTTTTGTCTCCACCCGCACCGGTTCCTCCCGCTTGGTGGTGACCGTGGCCCGGTGAACGCCTTCATCATCCATCCAGCGCGTTTCCGCCTGCGGCACCTGACCACGCAGAATGGCATCGATAGCTTCGCTCACATTGGGATGGACGATGACCTTCCAGCGGTCCTGGATTTCAACGACGATGTCGAAGGTCGGCGGCGCCTTGCGTTCGAGTATCGATTTCTGTGTTTTTCGCCGCCGGGCTTCCTCGTCGCTGAGCGTCACCGATTGGATACCGCCGACGAGGTCAGAGAGCGTCGGGTTCATCATCAGGTTATCGAGAGTGTTGCCGTGTGCGGTCCCGACAAGCTGGACACCGCGCTCGGCGATGGTACGGGCCGCCTGGGCTTCTAGGTCGGTGCCGATTTCATCAATGATAATTGCCTGGGGCATGTGGTTTTCCACCGCTTCAATCATCACTGCATGTTGTTTCTCCGGCGTTCGCACCTGCATGCGACGGGCGTGGCCGATGGCGGGGTGAGGGATGTCGCCGTCGCCGGCAATCTCGTTGGAAGTATCGACGACAATGACGCGCTTCTTCAGGTCTTCGGCCAGGACCCGGGCGACCTCACGCAGGACGGTTGTCTTGCCGATGCCGGGCCGTCCCAGGAGGAGGACGCTTTTGCCGGACTCGACCAGGTCGCGGATGATGTCGACGGTCCCCTGGACGGCGCGGCCGACCCGGCAGGTAAGGCCGACTATCTGGCCGCTGCGGTTGCGTATGGCCGAGATGCGGTGCAGTGTCCTCGGTATGCCGGCACGGTTGTCTTCGCCGAAACTGCCGATGCGTGAAACGACATAGTCAATATCGTTCTGGCTAACCTCATGAGTGCCGAGGCTGGCTTCCTGGTCGGGATAGCGCGCCTCTGGCGGGCGGCCCAGGTCGAGGATGACTTCAATCAGGTCGTGCTCCCGCGGGTCCTGTGAGAGTGGTTCGCGGATATGCGGCGGCAGGACGTGAAGCAGAGCTTCGAGGTCGTCAACGACTACTTTCTGCAATAAGAGCTCCTGAGACCACGTTCATGAAATAGCGGTGGAATCGGGTATCGTCCGTAAGTTCGGGGTGGAAAGCCATAGCGAGGTGTTTTCCCTGACGCACTGCCACAATATCACCGGTCGATAGCCGGCACAGTACCTCAACATCAGGTCCAACCGATGTGACAACCGGAGCACGGATAAAGACACCCTTGAATGGCTCGGCACCGAGAGCCGGGATGTTGAGGTCGGTTTCAAAACTGTCGACCTGCCGGCCGAAGGCATTGCGCTTTATAGCGACGTTAATCAAGCCGAGAGTTGGCCGGTCGAGGGAGTCCGCGCTGGCGGCCATGACAATCATGCCAGCGCAGGTCCCCATGACCGCCATACCGTTCAGGGCGAGCTTGGTGATAGGGCCAGCCATCTGGTACTCCCACATCAGGCGGCTGATGGTGGTGCTTTCACCCCCGGGGATGATAAGACCGTCAAGGTTGGCCAGGTGCTTGGGTAGGCGGACTTCAAGGGTTTCGACACCGAGTCGGGAGAGGATGGCGATATGCTCGGCGAAGGCTCCCTGAAGAGCCAGGACACCGATTCTCATTCGCTACCAGCCTCGCGTGGCAAGCAGTTGGTCGGGCTTCATCGTCTTGACGTCGAGACCGGGCATAGCCTCGCCCAGCCCTTTGGAGACTTCGGCGATGACGGCCGGGTCCTGGTAGTGCGTAGTCGCTTTAACGATAGCCCGAGCGCGTACCTCGGGGTCGGATGACTTAAAAATGCCGGAACCGACGAAGACGCCCTCAGCGCCCAATTGCATCATTAAGGCAGCGTCAGCCGGGGTGGCCACACCGCCGGCGGCGAAGTTCACCACGGTAAGTTTTCCCTGCTTGTGGACTTCGAGGACTATTTCCATCGGTGCGCCGAGCGCCTTGGCCTCGGCAGACAGTTCGTCTTCGGGCAGGGACTTGAGACGGCGAATGCCGTCTTGAACGGCGCGCATGTGGCGCACGGCTTCGACAATATTGCCGGTGCCGGCCTCGCCCTTGGTGCGTATCATGGCGGCGCCTTCAGCGATGCGGCGCAGGGCCTCGCCAAGGTCGCGACAGCCACACACGAACGGCACTTTGAAGGCGTGTTTCCAGACATGATGAGACTCGTCGGCCGGGGTCAGCACCTCGGACTCGTCGATGTAGTCAACGCCCAGCGCCTGGAGGACCTGGGCTTCGACGAAGTGACCGATGCGGCATTTGGCCATGACCGGGATGGAGACGGTTTTTTTGATGTTCTCGATTATGGTCGGGTCGGCCATGCGGGCAACACCGCCGGCGGCGCGGATATCGGCCGGCACACGCTCAAGCGCCATAACGGCACAGGCGCCGGCGTCTTCAGCAATACGGGCGTGCTCCGGGGTGACGACGTCCATGATGACGCCGCCCTTGAGCATTTGCGCCAGGCCGACCTTAACTTTCCAGCTACCGGTTTCCATTATGTTTCTGAAGCCTCCGCAAAGCCCTTAAAAAGGGCTTTTTAACAGCTACATTATAAAGCTGACAAGGGTGAAAATCAAAGCAGACAAGACTGGTTGTCACCCCGAAGGAGCACAACTACTGAGGAATCTGGCAGGGTGGGGCTAATTACTACAACCTCGGCTTGCAGAGAATTTCCTTGACCCGCAGGCTGAAGAAGTCCCTGACGTTGACCGGTTTCAACACCACGGCAGTGTCGGCGCCCTGGTCGGTGCCGCCGATGGAAACAATCTCCTCGTCGGTGCGCACCAGGCCGGCGTCGGCGGCGGCCATGGGACATTCGCAGACCACTTTCATTCCCTGACCCAGAATGCGCAGGGTATTGCCCATATCTACGCCTAGAGTGGCCGTACCGTATAAGTCGCGCATGGCGTAGCTCAGGCCGCCGAAGACGTGGGGAGAGGTGAGTATCTTCCAGCCTTTGGCGAGCGCCTTCCTCCGGACGTCCTCTGAGAATGACTGCTGGTCCGGCTTGCTGAAGCCGGTATGGGCGGTGACGATAACGGCGTTAATGCCATCGAAGATGTCAAGCGCCTTTTCGGCGGTGTAGCCGGTGACCGAGGCAATAACGGCTGTTTTGATGCCGAGCTCATCGGCGCGCTTTCTGGCAATTTTCAATACATCGTCAGTATTGCGTCTGCCCGGTTTCTCAAAGTAAACGATTCTGCCTTCAATCGGCATGGTATTCCTCCACTGGTATGAGCTACATAAAATGCGGCTTGCATAGGATTTCCTGAATCCTTAGCTCGAAGAAACGCTGGGCATTGACCGGCCTGCAGACGATGGCGGTGTCTACGCCACTGTTACTGCCGCCCATCGAGATAACCTGCTCGTCGGTACGGACAGCGCCGGCATCAGCCGCCATGAGCAATATTTCGCAGGCGACCTTCATACCCTGGCCGAATATCCGGAGCGTGTTGGCAATGATGTCGCCGATAACATGGGTATTGAATTTCTTACGCATGGCCATGCTCAGCCCGCCAAAGGCATGGGTGACAGTAATGACAGTGCCGCCCTTTTCCTGGACCTGTCGGCGAATATCCTCAGGGAACTCACTGGTGTTCGGTTCTTTGAAGCCGGCTTCGTGGGTTACAATGATAACCTGGAAGCCCTTTAGCGCTTCCATAGCCGCCAGTGCCGTGGGACCGGTGGTTGAGGACACGATGATTTTCTTGATGCCGAGTTGCGTTGCCCGCTCCTTAGCAATGCGGAGCGCTTCGGCGGTGTTCTCCTTGCCCGGGTTATTGAAATAAGCAGTCATACCTGATCTCCTTTGTCCCCTTCCGTTGCAAGGGAAGGGGAATATGGTTTAATAAGAGGGGACCTGCCCCTCTCGGACTCCATTGTTAATAACCGGTGAAGGGGAATAAATCATTATTAAGAGGGCCGTGCCCTATTTGGTTGGTACTCCTCATAGCAGGTTGTCCTGTCCTTGATGGTCGAACTTTGACCGTGCTTCTTCAAGTATATTCTTTAAATCGTCCTGCATTCTGGTTATCTCGCGCTCAAGCTGGTTAAAGGTCACGCACTCCGGCGTGATGAACACAGGCCGGTCGTCGTACTGTCCATAAGCGGTGGCTACGATCTGCATTTTGTAGCCGACGATGCGCGCCGCTTTGATTTCTTCAACACTTAGCTTGAGCGGAGACATGTTTGCCTCCTTGGGTTTAACAAACAATAGACTAGAAGCCACACTATTATAGGCCCACAAGCGGTGGTTTTCACGTCAGGGCAGGGTGATAGTGATGCCGGAATTGTTGAGGAAGAAGCGGTCGCCAAACTCTTGCGCCAGTTGCACTGAAGCGTAAAAACCGGTGCAGTGCGAAACGCCGAGTTGCTGTACGGGGGAAAAGGTGTGTGGGGTGACATAGTGAGGGTGCTCGGCGTGACAAAACACTGGTGCCGCTTCCGGGTGGCAGAAGGAAGCGGCACCTTCAGATATATAGAGTGGAGCGAGGTGTCAGAGAACCTCGCCTTCCACGCCGATAGTGATGTCGTCGACCGGGATGTCCTTGCCGCTGGCCTTAGCTGCCTGTTTGGCCAGGTGCACCAGGCCGGAACAGCAGGGCACCTCCATATGGGCTACGGTAACGCTCCTGACGTCCGATTGCTTGAGCACCTGGGTGAGCTTGGCCAGGTGGCCTTCGAAGTCGTCGAGTTTGGGGCAGGCGATAAGCAGGGCATGCCCGTCAAGCAGGTCTGAGTGGAAATTCGGGTGAGCGAAGGCAGCGCAGTGCGCCGCCAGGAGTACGTCAGCCCCCTGGAGAAATGGCGCTGTCGGCGGCACCAGCCTCAACTGGATCGGCCAGTTGGCCAGCCGTGATTCCTGGCGCTCGTGATGGATGGTATGTTGAGCAGCTTCACTGCGGCGGTCAAACTCGTGGACGGCAGTTGAGGGACAGCCGCAGGGCAGATTGGCCTCCGCCTTTTGCTCCTCGGCCAGATGGTGCTTCACGGCATCTTCATCGAACTCTTCAGCCGGTCTCTCATCGATAGTGATGGCGTCCTCAGGGCACTTACCGAGACAGGCTCCCAGGCCGTCGCAATAGATATCGCTGACCAGGCGGGCTTTTCCGTCGATAATCTTGAGGGCGCCTTCGGCGCAGGCAATAATGCAAGCACCGCAACCATTACATTTCTCTTCATCAATATGGACGATCTTCCGGGTCGTCTTTTTAGCAGTAGCTGTTTTCGTCATTTGCAGGTCTCCTTATTAGCTATGAATTTTCCCCTTTGACTCTGCCTGGGCTTTCTCTGCCGCCTGCTTCTTGAGTTTCTGGTACATTTCAGGGCCAACGCATTCTTCGGCCCATTTGCACCACTGGACGCATGAGGTCAGGTCGTCAAAAACGGTCAGCCCGCATTTAGGGCACTGCGCCTGCAGTTCGTTGGAGAACATTTCGATTTTTTCCCCGCACTGGGGGCAGGTCTTGAGCTTGATGGTCGGGGTCTTTACCAGTCCCGACCCCGGGCACTTATCGAACATTTCTTGCCTCCTTAACTCTTGTCTGTTCTTGATGCTGCGGGTTGGCGCTCATCTAGGCACTCCCGGACTGAGGCGCACCATTCCATACAGCATCCAGCCTGTTCCCGGATGACGGCGATCCCGCAGTTATGACAGGTTACACTCGACTCATCGGAGAATATCTGCAATCGTACGCCGCAGACCGGACAGCGGTACAGTCCCAGCCGCAGTCTGGCTTTTTCTCCGGAACAGGATTTCATTTCACCGGGCCTCCAAACTTTTTCTGCGCCCATTCTAAAGCTGTACGGCCTGGAGAAATATGACTTAGGTCATGTACCAGCCGAATTTTATGGAATTGTCGGGATGGGTGAGCGCAATATTCGCCCTGCTTTGACGCCTTACGGGTGACAACTTACAATTGGGCCACGATGACAGATGGGGGGAGCAATTGAGATTTGGTCTGCAGGGAAGGCTCTTTTCTCTGGTGATGGCGGCTATGGTGTTGATGTTGCTGTCGCTGGGGATATTCGGCACACTATCTGTCAAAGAGCGGGTTGACGATATCCTCCAGCAGCAGTTACGGCTTGCCGAAACGACCGCCGGACATGTCCAGTACGTACTTCAGGACGCCCTTGAGAACTTGAATGAGGTCGGATTGACGCTGGCTTCCGGCCAGTATACTGATTCCGAACTGAAGGGTATGGTCCATGACCTGTATCTTCAGACACCGTTCAGCGGCGGCATTCTTCTCCTTGATGAGAGCGGCAGACTGGTGCTTAGCGAGCCATCTCGTCCGAACTTGCCGCCGGACATGACAGGATATTCACATATACGGGAGGCAATTGCCACGCGGCGGCCTGTGGTCTCGGGATATTATCGCCTGGAGCCGACCGGTGAGCCGCTGGTATCGGTGGCGATGCCGTGGGCCAGGGGTGGGAGGTTGGGGGGTATGGTTGTCGGCAACATCGACCTGACAAGTCCTTCGTTCCAATCGGCCATCCAGTTGCCGACTCTTGGGAGCAGTGGCGAGTATGCCGACCTGGTGGATAGTCGGGGTGTGATTATCGCCAGCACCAAACGGGAGCGTGTCCTTCAGGAGAGCAAGCAGGGTGAAGAGTTCGCGGCATTGATTGCAAGACAGGAGACCGAGAGGCGGATAGTTGAAGGTGCGGCCTCTTCTGGTGCTGAAATCGTTGCTTTCTTCCCGCTCTCACGATTCGTCTTTCTGGTACCGTGGGGTGTAGCAGTGCGTCAACTCGAGAGCGAGGCGTTGGTACCGGCGCAGACGCTTCAGCGCCAGTTCTACCTGGTGGGCATTTCCATACTTGTCGTTGGTCTTATCTTCACCTGGGGGCTGGCACGCAGTATCGTACGGCCGGTAGTCCAGCTTACCGATTCGGCACGGAAAATCGCCGCCGGCAGATTTAACGATCCGGTGCCCGTTCCCGGGGAGGGCGAACTTGGTGAGCTGGCACGTAATTTCGACATAATGAGACAGCAGTTGAGAGCTTCCCTTGAAAGGATTCAGCAATGGAACTGGGAACTCGAGCAGACAGTCAGGGAAAGGACGCGTGAGCTTGAGGAGGCGCATGCCATGGAGGGCGAACTCCTCCATCGGGTTATCACTGCTCAGGAGGATGAGCGGAGGAGAATCGCCCGGGAACTGCACGACGAGACCAGCCAGGCGCTCACGGCGTTGGTAGTATCGCTTGATACAGCGTCTATGACGGTAAACCTGGACGAAAAACTGAAGTCCAGGCTGGCCTTCATGAAGAGTGTCACAGTCGGACTGCTCGACAGCGTCCGGCAGATGATTTATGACCTGCGCCCGGCCCTGCTCGATGACCTGGGGCTGGTGCCGGCTTTGAAGTGGTACGCGGAACAGAGACTTAAGCCGCTTGGAGTCAGGGTGCGGGTAGAGTCCAGCGGCAGTGACCAAAGACTGCCGCCGCAGGTGGAAACATCGCTGTTCAGGGTGGTCCAGGAGGCGATTACGAATATCGCCAAGCACGCTGAGGCGGAAAACGTAGTCCTTAGCATTGAGTGCGGGACTTCCGAGGTTGCCGTCGATGTTGAAGACGATGGGAAAGGCTTTGACCCGCTCGAGGTGGCTAAACCATCGGAGAAAGGCCAGGGGTTGGGGCTTCTTGGAATGAAGGAAAGAGTGTCTTTACTCAACGGCAAGTTTTCCATAGACTCTAGACCGGGAGGCGGCACGGCGATAAAAGTCCGCGTGCCGGTAACGGGAGGTACGGATCCGGGATGAGCGCAATCAGGGTGCTGATAGCCGACGACCACACTATCCTCCGCGAGGGCATCCGCAGTCTTCTCAAGATGTACGACGACATCGAGGTGGTAGGGGAGGCCGGGGATGGTTGGGAGGCTGTGGAGAAAGTTGTCCAGCTTTCTCCGGATATTGTGCTCATGGATATTGCCATGCCTGGTCTTGGTGGGCTGGAGGCGACGCTGGAAATACGCAAGCGCAGTCCCGATACCAAGGTGCTGGTGCTGACGCAGTATGATGACCCTGAGTACGTCCACCGTTTCCTTAAGGCGGGTGTTTCCGGCTATGTGCTCAAGAAAGTGGCGGGCACCGAGCTGGTGGCGGCTATTCGGGCGGTTCAGAGGGGGAGTTCCTTCCTTTCACCGCAGATAGCCGGGACGGTCATTGAGGGTTACCTGAAAGGGCAGGAGCTGACAGAGGCTGAAGACGCTTATGAAAGGCTTACCGACCGTGAGAAGCAGGTGCTCAAGCTGGTGGCCGAAGGGTACAGCAACTCAGACATCGCCAGCATGCTTTCACTGAGCGTGAAGACAGTCATGGGGCACCGCGAGAATGTCATGGAAAAGCTCGGCATCCACAGCCGGACCGAGCTTATTAAATACGCCATTAAGCGCGGGCTGATACGGGTAGAGTAATCGGCAGGCAGGACTTCACCGGCTCCACGGGCTACAGCGCCCTGAAACAGGGCGGTTTACCCTTGTTCAACAGGGCGGTTTACCTATTCTGCGACGAGTGGACGTGGTCTAGAATGTGGCTGGTAGATGAGGGGGTAGAAGGGATGGAAAGGGGGTAACAATAATGTTAGTGCATCGTGGTGGTCAGAAGGTTAAGGAAGGAACCTATGTCGGGCTTGCCACCGGTGAGTGGGTGCGTATCCCTAAGCAAGGAGGCATTCTGCCGGGGGAGAGCAAGAGGAGTTACTTGAGCATGCCGGTGGCGGGGGTTGCCGCACCGTTCCTCGGGCTTGCCTACTTGATCTTCCTGCCGCTGGTCGGCTTCGTTCTGGGCGGCAGTCTGATGGTTCGCAAGGGTTGGCTGGTAGTGCGTGGGGCTGTGCGGCGAACAGAAGAGGCGACGCCCGGCGAATTGAAACACCGGTCCTGAACGCGTCTGGCGCTCAAGTCCAGAACCTTGTGATGTTTGTTATTCTGCCGAGAGAAAGGTACAATTTCAGACTGGTACCCTTCCGTGGTATCTTATCTGCAGGGGTGCTGGGTTCGAGGGTTGTGAGGAGATGAGGTAATCGGGATAACATAGAATGTCGTTTTCAAATATAGGGAAAACTGTCTGGAGGAGACTTGCGGGTAATCGCGGTCTCCTCTTTGTGATCGGTGGGGCCATAGCCATCATGGCCAGCCTGTTGTTCGGGTTAGCTGCCGCCGCGATGACAGTGTCAAGTCCGCCTGCGAGTGAGCCTTATATTCAGGCAGCACCGCCTCCGGATGACGGGGAGAAGGCATGTCTTGTTTGCCATGCCTCCCGGGGGTTGGTTTTAGCATTCTCCGGCGGCGAAAAGCTGGACCTCGACCTGGACCAGGAGCGCTACCTGAGTTCCGTGCATGGCGGCAAGCTGACCTGTACCGATTGTCATCGAGGCTATGGGACGGCACCGCACGGGCCGGTCTTCAGCCAGGACCGGCGTGACTATGCCGGTGATAACTATGAGATCTGCAAGCGGTGCCACTTCGCCAACTACACCCGGACACTGGACAGCATTCATTACAAGGTGCTCGAGGCCGGCAATCCTAAGTCAGCGCTATGCACCGATTGCCACAGCGCCCATTATGTCACCAG
This sequence comes from Chloroflexota bacterium, assembly GCA_040753815.1. GTDB lineage: Bacteria > Chloroflexota > Dehalococcoidia > GIF9 > JBFMDU01 > JBFMDU01. The sequence goes on along the minus strand of JBFMDU010000005.1, from coordinate 85,713 downwards.
GCCCAGTGAGTCTCGTGGGGGTATTTCGCAGACCTGCGCCAAATGTCATGACGATATTTACCGGGAGTATCGTGAGAGCGTGCATGGGGCGGCGCTGGTCAAGGAAGGCAATAATGATGTGCCGGTCTGCACCGATTGCCATGGTGTGCACAACATTTACGACCCACGCACGGTTGCATTTCATCTGAACATCCCTGCCCTGTGCGACAGGTGCCACGGTGACGAGAAGCTAATGTCTAAATATGGTCTTTCAACCGCGGTAACCAAGACCTACCTGGAGGACTTCCATGGCGTAACCACGACGCTTCTCGCCGAGCAGTCGTCAGTGGCCTTCATCAAACAGCCGGTGTGTACCGATTGCCATGGGATTCATAACATCGCCAGGACTGATGCCCCGGATTCCCCCGTCATCCGCCAGAATCTGGTCAAAACGTGCCGCCAGTGCCATCCGGACGCTACGGAAAACTTTCCGGCGGCCTGGTTGTCTCACTACGAGCCGAGCCTGAGCCAAGCGCCGCTGGTCTGGTTGGTCGATATCTTCTACAAGATATTTATACCATTCATGGTCGGCGGAATAGTCATGAACGTGCTGGTGGACCTTTACCGTGTCCTCTCCGGCAGGAAGTAGCAGAATCGTGGTGACGTTATGTCCAGTGAAGTGAAGTCAGGGAAACGAAAAGAGCCGCAGTGGGTCGTCAGGTTCCGGGTCTCCCAGCGTGTGGAGCACTGGGTGCTTATGATTTCTTTTCTGGCGCTGGTCGTGACCGGCATCCCCCAGCGCTTCCATGAGTTTGGCTGGGCGAGCTGGATGATACTGCATTTCGGCGGTATCGAGACGACCAGGCTTATCCACCGCTTCTTCGGGGCGATGTTTACCCTGGAAGCGCTGTACCACCTCGCTTACGTCATTTATGTTGTTTATGTCCGCCGGGAGCAGCCTTCGATGCTGGCAAGTATGCGGGATGTCCGCGATGCTATCACCATGACCAGGTACTCATTCGGGCTGACTGACGAAAAGCCCAGGTACGACCGGTTCAGCTACCGCCAGAAGTTTGAATACTGGGGTGTGGTCTTCGGGGCCGTCATTATGATTGTCACCGGCTTCATTCTGGCCTACCCTGTGTTCTTTACAGGCTTCCTTCCCGGGGAGCTGGTCCCGGCCGCCAAAGAGATGCATGGTTGGGAAGCATTACTGGCCCTGTCCATTATCGTCATCTGGCATCTTTATGGTACGCATCTGGCTCCGGGCAAGTTTCCTTTCGACAAGAGCATTTTCACCGGTAAGATAACACGGGAAGAACTGCTTGAAGAGCACCCTGCCGAATATGAGCGCCGGTTCGTTAAGGCAGAGGCGCGGGAGGAAGAGACAGCAGCAGGTGCTCCGGTGGAAAAGACAGGGAACAGCCAGGCCTGAGGCTGGGCAGTCTCCGGGCAATCTGAACTGTACTTACTCGCCAGGGCGCTTTTGTGCTTTCTAATCGTCCCGATGGGGAATGCTTCCACCGTCCATGGGAGGGCCGCCGTCTTCCGTCTTTGCCGGTGCCGGCTCGGGTTGAACCCCCAATCTCTCATAGTCGAGCGGATGCTCGTGCTGGTACTGGTTTCTGGTAAGCTTGCCCGTGAAAATAGACTTGTTCAGCGGGAAGTAGTCAGGGGTGAAGTGATTAAAGAAGATGTGGACGATGAATATCCAGATGACCGCCAGCATCGCCTCATCGCCGTGGGCAATAAGGGCGGCAGGTATGGACCAGCCGGGCAAGAACTTGGACGCCAGCACCGGGAACATCAGAATAGCCCCGGAGCCGCCAATAATGAACATGCCCCAGAAGATGGCCCAGTAGTCGAACTTCTCCCGCCAGTTGAACCGGTCATATTTAGGGCGCTCTTTGGCAAAGCCGAAGAAATAAGCCATGTCACCGTAGAAGTCAAAGAAGTCCTTCGGGGTTGGTATTATCTTGAGCGAGAAGGGCCGTTTCAGAGCAATCGTGGTGTATCCGACGTAGATAAGGTGGTAGATGCAGTCGAGTACCATGACCCAGGCGAAGAAATGGTGGACCCATCTGGTCACATCTATACCCCCCCAGACGCCTATCCACCACTGGCTGATGCCCAGGTCGGCGAACTTCAACGGGAGACCGGTCACAGCCAGCAGGAAGACGCTGGTCATCATCAAAAAGTGCTGGACCCGCTGGTGAATATCGAAGCGGACGATTTCCTCTTCTTTGGCCTGCGCTATCAATCGCTCGGCGGTGATTTCCATACTTTCTTTCTCCATCTATTGGTTGACATGGCTACGATACCGCCAATCAGGATGACGACTCCCAGTGCTACCACCGACCACAGGAATATTTTGAAGCCGAGTTCAGTGTAGTAAACCGGGGCGATGTTCTCTGCCGTCGCCTCCTTGTGCCCGATGAAACTGGAAGCAAAATTGATGCCGCCGCCGGGGTGACACTGGTCGCATATCTTGGCCAGGTTGTCCAGCCCGGCTACAGGTGAGCTCGGGTCTTTGGTGCTTTTAATATCGTGGTCACCGTGGCAGTTGGTGCAGGTTGCGGTACTTAATTGGGCTATTTGCGGGTCGCTCAGTTCCAGGGCTTTGCCATGGAAATTGCGCATGTACGATTCGTAGACGCGCTCGACTCTGCCATAGCTCTGCATCAGTATCTCGCGTCCGTGGCATTTATCGCAGGTGGCAGCGATGTTCTTCTTGTAGGTCGGCGCTTTGTACTCCAGGACGCGGATGACGCTATGCGGGTTGCTCTCGGCACTGTGGCAATCAACACAGGTTGCCACGTCCGGGTTGCCTCTGGCCAGTTGCTGGCCGTGGATGCTGGCAAGGTGGAGCTTGTACTGGTAGGCGTGGCAGGTGCCGCATTTCTCAGCGAGCGATTGCTTTGTCAGCGGTGTAGGACTATTGTGGGGTTGGGTGTGGCAGGCCATGCAGTCGATGTAGCGGTGAGCGGCGGTGTTGACTAGTTGTTCGCTGACATAAAGTGAGACCCGGCGCCCGTCCGGTGTTACCTTGGACATGCCAGGCTGGCCATGGCATGTGAGACACCCGTTCTCGTCGAGTGCATAGGCACCGCTGTAAAACAGCCATGAACAGAGGACGGCAAGAAGTCCAACCCCAAAGCCGATAGCTGTTCTGACCATTATTCGGGTGCTCACTTTCGCGTTGTGGTGTTTAAAATTATGGCGGAAATTATACAACAATCGTGAGTCCATAAGTCAACTATTACCTAAGTGAAAACTACTACGAATCGGCTTTCAATTATCGGCTGGAGGTAGGGGTATTGTATACACGGCAGTAGCTGAAGTCAAGGGGGGTATTGCAAATTCCTCGATATTGTTTATACTAATAAATCGCTTATACCCCAGGGGGGAAGGGGCAGGCTGTGTATGAATGGCGCCAAACCAGCGCCCTTTTGCGAATGGATATTGGGGTGGGGTATTGACAGGATATCTGGTGGCGACGTAAGATTACGATTAAGCTGAGTATGACAGTTGACAATGACTTTATCTGCGGCCCCTTTTGGATTCCTACAGGTTGCTGACATTTCGTGTGCATGTGGATTTTCCGCGGGCTCCGCAAACCGCGCATCGTGAGTCCGGCGTTGTTGAAAAACCATATACCAGGAAAGGGGGACCATCAATTATGCGAAGAGTTATGACCAAGGGATGGGCATGGGCGGCTTTCGTGGTGGTGCTTGTGCTTGCTCTGGCGACGGTCTGGGCATGTGCCGCGCCAAAGCCGGCCACCACGACGCCAGCCGCCCCGGCAACCGGGACACTCTCCGGTACTGTCACCAACACTATGAACAAGGCTCCGGTGGCGGGTGTCAGTCTGGCGTTTGTTCCAGCAGTACAGGCTAAACCAGTAACCGATGCCAGCGGTGCCTTCACCGTCGATGTACCGACCGGTATCTACGAGGTGAGCTTCAGTAAGACCGGCTTCGCCGCCCTTAAACAGAATATGATTGTCGTTGCCGGTCAGAAGACAACCTCAAATGTCACCCTTAAACCGAATGCGCCGGTCCTGGTGAGCATCGGCGCGGTGAAGCCTGCGGCTCCCGGAGCGAGTGTTAATCTCGCCGCCACGGTAGAGTCATTCGACGGCTCGCAGGTGACCGGATACGAGTGGAAGCAGGTCTCCGGCCCTCCAGCCAAAATCGCTTCTGCAACATCGGCTACCACATCGGCTACCCTGGCCGGTGCCGCTGAAAGCAAAACCTACATGATGAAGACTATCGAGCTGGAGAACCGGTTCTCGGTCCAGGCGCTTGACCCGCACGTGGTCAGCGGCGCCAAGACGGCGGTTTTCCGCGTTACCGCCACCACCTCCAGCGGCAAGTATTCAGCAACTACTAATGTCGCCATTGATTTACCCTACCAAATTACTACCGGCCTTGCCAATGTCCCGGTCGGCGTGCCGGTTGTCATCCATGGTAAGAACCAGAATGCTTATAGTTGGACGCTTATCCCGGCCGCCAATTCAAAGGCGGCACTTGATAGCGCCTCCGACCAGGACCCGGCCTTCACTCCGGACGTGCCGGGTAAGTACACACTTACCGAAAAGAACAGCAACGTGTCTATCAACGTTTATGCTGGAACCTATGCCGGCGCTATTACCGGCAAGGACGACAAAGGCCTGCCGCTAACGGCTGCCTGTTCCACCTGCCATAATGGGAAGATTGCGCCCGATAACTTCACCGACTGGCGTAAGTCCGGTCACGCTGAGATATTCACCACTCAAATCAACACCAGCACCCATTACAGTGAGTCGTGTCTTCTTTGCCACACTGTCGGGTTCGATAAAGGCGCTAAGAATGGCGGTATTGATGAGGCCGATGACTATGCCGCCTTCTTCCAGGCCGACCTTTTCCATAAGGTAGGCCCGAACAACTGGACCACCATACTGTCCAAGTTCCCTAAGACGGCATCTCTGGCCAACATCCAGTGCGATAATTGTCATGGGCCGACGCAGAGTGTACTGCATGCCAATGGTAAGATTGACCCCGAACGTATCAGCATTTCAGCTGATGTTTGCGCTTCATGCCATGCCGAACCGCCGCGGCATGGGCGTTTCCAGCAATGGGAAGAGAGCGGTCACGGCGATTTCGACCCGGCTATTATCGAAGCTACGGTTGAAATGCGCGCCGGTACCGCCGCACACTGCGGCCGGTGCCATTCCACCCAGGGCTTCCTGAAATGGATTGCCCAGGGCGACCTGACCAAGCTGATACAGGGAGCCAAGGGTAATGCCACAGTGGATGAGCTCAGGTCCTGGGGACTGACGGCTGACCAGGTGCAACCGGTCACCTGTGTCGCCTGCCATGACCCGCACAACCCGGGCAGTGCTTCCGGCGAGCCGAATACAGCTACCGTTCGGATTTCTGGGAATACCCCCAAGCTTCCGGCCGGCTTTGCGGTCGTCGCCGCTGGGCGCGGCGCCATCTGCATGACCTGTCACAATACACGGAACGGCCTGCATAACGACGCTGTCCCGCCGAACAACTACTCGGCGCCGCACACTGCCGCCCAGACGGATGTCCTGATGGGGCAGAATGCCTACTTTGTAGCTGTCGGCAACCGGACGTCCCATTCCTGGATTGAGGACACCTGCGCCACCTGCCACATGGAGAAGTCCCCGCCTCCGGCAGAGTTCAGCTACCAATTATCAGGCACCAACCACGCTTTCGAAGCCAGCATCACCTCCTGCGGCGAATGCCACACCAAGGCTGTCAGCGGCGAAGCTCTCAAGGAAAGCCATGAGGAAGAGCTTCACGAGCTTGGCGCGGCCATGGCGGCTTATCTGACCAAGAAGCTTCCGGTGCAGTTCACCATTCTTGACTATACACCGCACAAATACAACAATAAGGACTACGACCTTAAGAGTGCCCCGGTGGTCATCGACAAGACTAACATTGCATCGATTGAACCAACCGAGCCGCATGGCCAGCAGGGCTTCCTTTTCAAGTTTAAGAATCCTGTATCCCTTACCTACAAGCCGGCAACTGGCGAAACGCATACCGTTCAGGTAACGGAAGCAGAGGTTCAGCTTGGTGACATTACCACCGACGGCAAGATTCAGGTTATCCCGCTGACTGACCCGCTGGTCAAAGCCGGCTGGAATTACTTCCTGATTCACGGCGATGGCAGCGGCGGCATTCATAACCCGACTTTTACCTTCAACGTAATCAAGGCATCCATCGCGGCACTGAAGTAATTTCTTCTGTAAGGGGAGTAAAGGGGAGGCTGGCCGCGAGGTTGGTCTCCCCTTCTTCTTGAGTGATATACTGAGTCTATTGCAAACTAAAGGAGGTTGAGCACTTGAAAAGGAAATTGACTATCGGGATGGTTCTCCTGTCGGTTATGCTGGCTGTTCTGGTCCTGGCGGCCTGCTCGGCGCCGACTTCGGCACCCGCACCTGCGCCAGCCCCCGCCCCGGCACCCAAGCCTGCACCGGCTCCTGCACCATCACCTGCACCGTCACCGAAACCCTCTCCAACACCGTTGCCAACACCTACCCCGACACCTGCTCCGTCACCGAAGCCCTCGCCAACGCCAACACCTACCCCGACACCTGCTCCGTCACCGAAGCCCTCGCCAACGCCAACACCTACCCCGACACCTGCTCCAAAGCCGGAGCCCTCACCAACACCCACCCCCGCCCCGGCACCAACACCTAAAGTACTAACCGCCTATCATAATACCTTCGGAGGTCTTGAGGCCAACTGCGTGGGGTGTCACGTGACCAGCTGGTCCAGCTATGTTGGTAAGCCTTTACCGAAAGAACATTCCGGATTTACCACTAACGCAATGTGTCTCACCTGTCATACCAAGATAGCATCCTGAAGCCTGCTGGTTAGTATGCAAAAGAGCGGGGCAAAGTCACTCTGCCCCGCTCTTTATTTAAGACAGCGAATCTGCGGCCGGGTTATCAACAAGCCTGCGGTAACGCCGCAGACGTTAGTTCTACTTGGTCTGTTGCTCTTTAAGAGTCGCCTTCAGCGAGTCAAGCTCTCGCCTCAGTTTGTTCTGCCGACTGGAAAGGGACAGCACGTAGCCGAAAACTACCAGCCAGATTATAGTATAAGCCGCGAACAGGTACCCGATGTTTTCCATTCCAGTTGCCTCCTTTAAGTTAAATTCCGGTCAGCTTCAGTCTTCTTATCTCGATTTCATCGTTCTTCATGGCAATCCGGATAAGCATTAGAAGGGCGTAAAGGACAGTGAACGTGACGAGGCAGACCATCAGGGTCAGCATCATGGATGGCGCCAGACCGCCCTGGAAGATAGCCGGCCCGGGATGCTGTGTCCGCCACAGGGTGATTGCTAGGGCGACGATGGGTACATCGATGAAGCCGACAATGCCAACCACCGCCGCGAGGCGCGGGCTGCGTGAACCGCCGCCGGCGTAAGTGCGGACCAGGTGATAAGCGATGTAAATAATCCACAATATCAGGGCTGATGTGAGCCTGGGGTCCCAGGTCCACCATACCCCCCAGATCGGCTTGGCCCAGATGGAACCGGTAGCCAGGAACAGCGTGGTGAACACCGTGCCCACCTCAGCCGAGGCGCTGGCCAGGATATCCCATTTCTCCGCCCGCTTCCAGAGGTACAGGATGCTGAACGCGAACACGACAAAGAAGGCGAGGAAGGCGACCCAGGCCAGCGGGACATGGAAATAGAAAATCCGCTGGACGACGCCCATGGTCGCTTCAGTGGGTACGTAGATAAAGACCAGGTACAATGATGCCACCATCAGGACGGTGGCGCATCCCAGCAGGACATTCCGCACATTCATTACTTTACCTCCTACTCTTCAATGACGAATGGGAAGACCAGATAAGAAACGACCAGGAAAACGATGTCAAAAGCTATAATCATGGAGAGCCAGGTTGACATGGCGCTCCATGACTGGCCGGCAAGCGCCAGCCCGGTGGCTTTGACTGCCGCGATGATGACCGGGACAACTAGGGGCAGGAATAGTATCGGCAGAACCATCTCCCTCGCTCTGGTGTTTGTTGCCAGAGCGGAAAAAAGGGTGCCGAGAGCCGCGAATCCGATGGTGGCCAGTACGGTGACGGCTATTAGCTCGATAGAAAGCACAGGCAGGTTGAAAAGCACCATAAAAACGGGTAGGGCAATAGCCTCGACTACCAGCATGAAAAGGAGGCTCCCCATCAGTTTGCCGGCGTAGATGACCTCCCGTCCTATCGGGCAGGCCATCAGTCCCTCGAGACAGCCGTCTTCCTTCTCGGCGACGAAGGCGCGGTTGAGGCTGAGAACACCGGAAAAAGCGAAGGTAACCCATAATATACCCGGAGCTACCGCCGTTAGCATCTCCTGGGTCTCACCGAAGGCGAAGTTGAAAACGACAATAACCAGAATGGCGAAGACCAGCACCGAGAAAACAATCTCCCGGGTCCGCGTCTCAGAGATAACGTCTTTCCAGGCGATGGTCAGCGCTTTGTTCCAGAAGCTCATACGCTGGCCCCCGTAGTCCGCTGGTAGGCTTCCCTCAGACCATCCTGTCCCAGCCCATGCTTCGTATTCTCGAACACAATCCAGCCTTTATTCAGGACGATGAACCGGTCAGCAAGCTCCCAGCCCCGCTCCAGACTATGGGTGCTGAAGACTATTGTCCGCTCTTCACCGCCGGCCGGACGCATTACCTTCCAGAGGATCGAGGTCGCCTGCTGGTCCAGGCCGGTTTCCGGTTCATCGAGGAGCATGATTGACGGTCTGTGGAGCAGGGAGCGGGCGATGGACAGTCTTTGCTGCATGCCGCGGGAGAATGTGCCTACCTGGTCGTTAAGACGGGATGTCATCCCCACCATTTCTACTACCTCGCGGATGCGCTCATCGACTGTGGGGACGTCGTACATCCGGCTGTAAAACTTCAGATTTTCGTAAGCGGTGAGGTTGGCATAGAGGAAAGTGTGATGGCTGACGACGCCTATCCTGCGCTGGACCTTATGGGTCGAATCTTTGGTGCTCAGTCCGTCAATCAGGACTTCGCCCGACGATGGGTTCATTATCGCGGCCAGGATTTTAATGAGGGTCGTTTTGCCGGCGCCGTTGGGGCCGAAAATGGCCAAGGACTCTCCACGCCTGACGTCCAGGTCGAGACCTTTCAATGCGAAGTGGTCGCCGAAGGACTTGGTCAGTCGCCGTACTTCTATGGCCGAATCTTGAGTGCCGGGCGCAGGTCTATCCATGCTTGACCAATGCTGTCCTATCCTATTCGTGCTTGGTGATCCTGACCAGTCTGGCCGGTTTAAGCGGCTTCATCCGGTTCTGCCGGCTTGCGGCCGGGCCAGAAAGCGATAAGGCCTCCTACTGCCAGTATACCGCCACCGGCCCATATCCAGCTTACTAGAGGGTTGACCACGACCTTGAGCGCGGCGGTGCCGTCCTTGTCCCAGCCAGCAAGGATTACATAGAGATCCTCAAACGGCGTGCTCCGGATGGCCACTTCGGTAACGGGTTGTTCGTAGCTCCGGTGGAAGTACATCTCCGGCGTCATCTTGCCGATTGGCTTGCCACCGCTGGCAACGCTGACAGTGGCGCTGACCGTAAATTTGTCCCCCGACTCGTCCATGGAAATAGTATCGTAGGTCAGAATGTAATTATTGACGGTTATTGATTGTCCCGGCTTAAGCCCGGCCTCATTCTCTGTGGTAAAGGCCGAGGAGCCGATGACGCCGATGGCCATTATCGCCATGGCGATGTGGACGATGTAGCCGCCGTAGCGCGGCCGGTTGATGCGCAGTAGCTTCCAGAAAGCTCTGCCGCTGTTCTCGCCACGTGTCCGCTTTCGTGCCATCGTTTCACGGATCCACTGGTAGATAACCCCGAATAGGACGAAGGAGCAGATGGCGAAAGCGGCAATGGCATACCACACGCGGATGCCAAGGATAAAAAATGCGGCTGCGGTAACGGCTCCGGCGGCAAGCGCCCAGAGAAGGTTCCTGGTCAGGTCCCGGTTGGATGATACTCGCCAGCCGATGAGGGTACAGACCCCGATGAGGAGCAGAATTGCCAGCAGGACCGGGCCATCGACCTGGTTGAAGAAAGCCTTGCCGACCTCTATTTTGACGCCGCGGACTGCCTCGGATATCGCTGGGAAGACCGTGCCGAAGAAGATGACTACGACCGAGCCGATGAGCAGCAGGTTATTGAGCTGGAAGGTGAACTCGCGTGAGGCGAGCGACCCGACCTCGGCTTCATCTTTGAGGTCACGACGGCGGAGGTAAAGCAGGCACATCGGGCCGAAGAAGGAGACAAAGAGAAAGCCGATGAAAAACGGTCCCATGCTGGACTCGCCGAAGGTGTGGAGTGAAGACAACATGCCACTCCGGGTAAGGAAGGTGCCGAAGATAGCCAGGTTGAAGGCCAGGACAATAAGCGCCTGGTTCCAGACCTTGAACATGCCCCGCCGTCTCTGCATCATGATGGAATGAAAGAAGGCGGTTGACACCAGCCAGGGCATCAGACCGGCGTTCTCCACCGGGTCCCATGCCCAGTAGCCTCCCCAGCCGAGTTCAACGTAGGCCCACCAGGCCCCGATGATATTGCCCGCCCCCAAGAGTAGCCAGGAAAGGAGGGTCCATGTTCTTGCCGGCCCTAGCCAGGCGTCGTTCTGGCGCCGGAGGAGCAAGGCGGCGATGGCGAAGGCGAATGGTATGGTCAGCCCCACGTAACCGGCCAGCAATGCCGGCGGGTGGAGGACCATTCCGATGTTCTCCAGCAGGGGGTTGAGTCCTCGTCCGTCGGCTGGCGCGGCCGGCAATTCGGTGAACGGGTTGGAAGTTGCCAGGATAAGGATGATGAAGAAGACCTCCGCCGCCATAACGATTGCTGAAGCGTAGGGCACCAGTTCCCTGCCGGCGGTTCGCTTCGGGAACATCGCTATCGCGGCGAAAACAGCCAGCAGCCATGCCCAGAAGAGTAATGACCCGTCGTTTCCGGCCCAGAGAGCACTGATGAGATATGGCAGGGGCAGGGTGTGGCTGGTGTAGGAAGCGACATATTCCAGCCGGAAATCGTGGGTGACGAGTGCCAAAAGAAGGACGAGCGTCGAAACAGAGACCAGCCCGCAGACGGCTATCAGGCTAAACCGGGCACTGGCAGATGCTGTCCCGCGCCTGCCGCTAATAGCGTAGGCGATTATCGAATAGACTGCGGCAACAAGCGCCAGGACGAGGGCTATGCTTCCTATGAAGGCCATGCGCTATCCACGAATTACGAGCTACCGGCGGGCTCGTACTTGGACGGGCATTTAGTCAGGATGGTGCTGGCGCGGAAGACGCCATCCTTTTCGAGGCGGCCTTCAACCACAACATCGATGCCGGCTTTGAAAGTATCAGGTACGGCGCCCTTGTATACGACCGGCAGGCTCGACGGACCGTCTGTAATGGTGAACTTCATTGTCAAGGTGGCTGTCTCCGTCTCCACCGAATCGCTGGCCACCTGACCGGTGACGCGTACATTGCTGCTCTGGATGGTGTTTTTCTGCGCCAGTAGTTCGTTGATGGTGTAATAATAGGTAGCCGAACTCTGGAAGCCTGTATAGGCCAGATAGCCTATAGCTAGAAAGATGATGATGCCGCCGATAAGAAATTTTTTCTGTTTCAACACTGGTTAACCTGCTCCTCCGGAGACCTGTGGAAGCTGGAGACTATGACACGAGTTACATCCGGCGTCGATTGTTTTGCCCTTTTGGTCGCCGTCTTTAACCACCAGTTTGCCGTGGCACCGGAAGCACCCCGGCGATTCGATGTGGCCGGCATTATCGAAATAGCTCTTCCACGTTACATTCATGAAGGGGAAGGTTGTGAGGCGGGCGATTTCCTTCAGCTCTGCCAGCGCCTTGTCTATGGCCGCACCCTTCTCCTGATAGACTTTCGGATAGGAGGTGCGGTAGAAGTCCTTGACCTTTTCAATCCTGTTATAGGCTTGCTCAAGACTGGGGCTCGGTGGGTTGAGGGCGCTCAGTCCCTCACGCTTGATGAAGGGAAGAGTCTTGTTGATTCTACCCTGTGCTATAGCCTCGTCAATCAACTCTTCAGGCGAGCTAAAGATGTGGGTGGCCCGATTGTGGCAGTCCATGCAGTCCATGAGCCGTTTGTCAGTTGTAATCTTCTCAGTCGTAACCTGGAAGCCAGGCCGTGGGTCAATATACTCGGCGGGCGGGGTATCGGGTTTTTCAACCCCGACCCAGGCGATTTCCTGCCGTTTGTCATCGGTAGCGACGTACCATACCTTAGCGGCTACGTGCCAGTGGATATCACGGGCTATCTTGGCCTCGCCGCCGCCGACCCGGAGTATCCGGGTGTCAACCTTCTCGGTATTGGTCTCGTCGATGCCGTAGGTAGTATGTACGCGGACGAGGTCGCCGGCGAATCTCTCCGGCCGGTGACACTGCTCGCAGGTCTCACGTGCTGGCCGCAGGTCATGCACCGGGGTAGGGATGGGACGTTCGTAGGTGTTGAAGACGGTGGCGATGATCAGCGGTACGCCGCTGACTTTCGATTTCACAAGGTAGCCGGCACCGGAACCGACGTGGCACTGGGAGCAGGTGACGCGCGAATGTGGTGAAGCCTGGTGTGCGGTATATTCGGGGTACATCACCCCGTGACAGAGACGGCCGCAAAAGGCGGTGGAGTCGGTGAATTCTACCAACTGGTAAGTGCTGATGACCAACAGGACGATGCCAATAGCGCCTGCTGTCATCAGAAAAGCCAGTTTGCCGCGGCGGTACTTGATGCTCTCTTCAGTCATCTAGTTTCTAAGGATAGCCAGTACAAAAATAATACCCCCGGCGATGAAAAGCACCGGCACCAGGGCATAGTTAAAGACGCCGAAAAGTGGGTACTGCTCGGGCAGATGGGAGTAGATATTGAAGATGGTTGAGGCCACGATGAGGACGAATACGATGAATGCTGCCCGCATCAGCCAGTCACCGAATACCTCCCGCAGGTATCTCAAATTTCCTCCCTGTGATTGACGAATTCTTCGTGGTCTATTTTTCGGCGGGCTATACTTTAGGAGTCCAGGCCGCCAAAGTCAAGCACGATGGATTTGACACCCCTGGGGGTATCGGGCTAGTATTATAGACTATCTTGAGCACAATAGTCAACTAACTGGACGCTATTATGTGCAGTTCGGGTACACGATAATCGCGGGATAAATAGACGGAAGGAAGCAGGACCAGCGATGAGGCTGTATCAACTTGTCTTGAAAGACGTGATGAGGCGTCGTCGTCGTGTGCTCTACGCCGCGCTCGGCGTTGTCCTTGGCATTATGACCTTCGTGGGTGTGCTCACCATGTCCTCGGCAGCCCAGGAGCGCATCTACCGTCAGCTTGATAAGTACGGCGCCAACCTGACAGTCTCGCCAGCAGTGAGTAGTCTCGACCAGAAATTAGGCGATCTGACCATTGGCACACTGACGGTCGGCGAGAACTACATCTCCGAGGACAAGGTTATCCGAATGCGGGATATCGCTAACAATGAGATTGAGATGGCCCTGGGCATAAAGGATGAGACCGGCCCGGCGGTAGTGGCGCCCCGGTTGTTTCTGAATGCCTCGGTCAGCGGCCGCACAGTTACCGCCGTTGGCGTCGACCCTCTGGAAGAGAGAAAGTTGAAGGTCTGGTGGAGGACGTCAAGCGGGCGTTTTCTGGAGAAGCCTGGCGAGGCGCTTATCGGCTCCCGGCTGGCGGAAATCTTGCCCGCCTCAGTCGGCGACTGGCTCACGCTTGGCTCGGGCAGAATAGTAGTTGTTGGCGTTCTGGCTGAGACCGGGTCGGCTGACGATTACCAGGTCTTTGCTCCGCTCGGGACGGTGCAGGACTCCTTCGGCAAGCCGGGGATGGTATCAGCAGTGGACATACGGGCACTATGCAACGCCTGCCCGGTGGAGACCATCGCCGACTCCATAAATCAGAATATTGCCGGCGTCAGGGCGGTTGCTGTGAAACAAATTGCTGATAATGAGATGGATGTGGTCAGCAAGCTTGGGCGCTTCCTGCTGGCACTGGCAGTGGTAACCCTGCTGGTCGGCGGCTTCGGCGTGGTGAATACCATGCTGACTTCGGTGCACGAGCGCCGTAAAGATATCGGCATTATGAGGGCGGTCGGCGCCTCGCGTGGTCAGGTCGGGAGGGTGCTGGTCTATGAGGGTGCTCTGGTAGGCGTCATCGGAGGTGTCCTGGGATATATTGGCGGGAGCTTGCTTGCCTATTTACTCAGCCCTATCGTCTTTGACGGTACCGTGGCCCTGCCGGTCTGGTCGTATACGGCGGTGGCGCTGATTTTGGCTCTTGGTGTTGGGGTAGGGTCAAGCGCTTACCCCGCTGCCCGGGCGACCAGAGTGCCGGTGGCTGAATCGTTGCGGTCGCTCTGAGGGGAGAAGCAGTTGCTCGAAGTCAGAAACATATTCAAGACGTATGGAGAAGGCGGAGCACGTACCGCAGCGCTCCGAAACGTTTCGTTTAATGTTCCCGATGGTGATTTCGTGGCCATAACCGGGCCTTCCGGAAGCGGTAAATCGACCCTGTTGAACATCGTCGGCTGTCTCGACACGCCATCTTCCGGCGAGGTGTGGTGGGACGGCCGGCGCATCGACCATCTTTCTGAGGGAGATCTGGTCGATTTCCGCCGCAAAACAGTGGCCTACGTTTTCCAGCAGTACCACCTCATTCCGTCTCTTAACGCGTTGGAAAATGTCGTTATGCCGCTGACCTTCGCCGGTACCGGTGGTGAAGGTGCGCTGGAACGCGGTTTGGAGATGCTCCGGAAAGTTGGTCTGGAGAAACGGGCCAGGCACCGGCCCGGTCAGTTGAGCGGCGGTGAACAGCAAAGAGTCGCCATTGCCCGGGCGCTAATCAGCGGCCCTTCACTTGTCCTGGCTGACGAGCCGACCGGGAACGTTGACCACAAGGCTGGTGAAGGCATTATGCGGTTATTTCATGACCTGAATTACGGCGGGCGGACGATTCTTATGGTGACCCATAACCCCGAATTAGCAGAGCAAGCAAGGCGGGTAATCGTTATGAATGACGGGGAGCTTATCGATGAACGGCGTTGTCAGTAGAAAATTGGTTCCGGGGCTGGTTATAGTTGTGCTGGCGGTTTTACTCGGGCTTGCGGCCTGCGGAAGCCGCAGTGATGTGCGAATAAGGCCCAACTGGATAAATGCTGATATTGGCCAGGATACTGTTTCCGTATCAGCAGCCGAGGTGGAAAAGGCGGGCATGGCCCATTTCCGGCTGGCTTCCGGCGGCACGGAGCTTGTCTTTATGGCCTACAAGCTGGGTAATGATTTTCAGGTGCGGTCAAGCATCTGCCCGCCGTGCCGGTCGCGGAGCTTCTCTTTGCAGGGTGATATACTTGTCTGCGACAGTTGCCAGACGACCTTCAGCGCGAAGACTGGTGATGGCGTTGCCGGCCCGTGCATCGACTATCCTAAGGCCGCCGTGCCGTTCATTGTGAACGCTGGCAAGCTGGTTATGAAGGGGTCAGACCTGATGACTGCCTATCAGAACACGTTGAAGCCGGGTAGGCCCTAGAGGAATGCGGCGTGAGACCAGCCCGAATCAGTAATAGGACCCTCTGGAGGTGGACTGCCGCCGCGGCGGTCCTGGTTATCCTTTCTACGGTACTGCAGGCCTGCGCCGCTGGGGCCGCTGAAAGCCCGATAGGTCTCAAACGCGGGCAGACGGCGCCGGACTTTACGCTGACTGATGTCAACGGAGCGCAGGTGAAGCTCAGTTCCCTGCGCGGCAAACCGGTTATGCTCAACTTCTGGTCAATCTCGTGCCCGCCATGCCGCTACGAAATGCCTGAGATTGAAGCGGCTTACCAGAAGTACCGCGGTCAGGCGGCGTTTATCGGCATCACCCCGGCTGACTCAGCCGCTGACGTCCGGGAGTTCGTCAGGGCGCGCGGCTATAGCTGGACCTTTGTCGCCGACCCCACCAGCGAGGTCTCCCTTGCTTATCAGGTCATGTACTTCCCCACCACCTATTTCATTGACGCTGACGGCAAAGTATCGTCGGCGATTGTCGGCGGCCCGCTGAGCCGTGACGTGTTTGAGAAGGAACTGGTCAGGGCAGGAATGAGGGCGGGGTGACCCCCTGCCGCCGGATTCCTCGGTCGCTGACGCTTCCTCGGAATGACACGAGGAGAAAGCTGTCATCTCGAACGCAGTGAGAGATCTGGTAGGGTGGTTTTTGCTCGTGCCTCACCGGATCCCTCAGTCGTTTCACTCCTTCGGAATGGCATGTCTTACCTATGCCCATTTCGAGCGCCAGCGAGAAATCCGGAGGGGTGGCCACTTACCTAACAAAAGAGCGGGACCGTTTGGCGTTGCGGCCCCGCCCTTCATATATAGGCAGCTATACCCGTCGGTCTGCCTAGGCGACCTTAACCGAGATGACCGAGGCCTTCATGGTCTCGGTGTTGTAGACCGCAGTGGCGGTCTGGCCGGCCTGGATGGTGATGGCTCCCTGGAGGGTGAACCGGGTGTCCTTGTCCCAGTTCAGCACCAGCGGCTGGCCACCGGTCGGGGTGATGGTGATAGTGTTGGCGGAAACAGCGGTGATGGTCCCCTCAACCCGGGCAATCGGTAGTCTCTTGGTAATGACGACGTACTTGGCCAGGTTCTCATTGGGCATGGTTTTGACCAGTACAATATCGCCGACTGCGATATCGCCGAAACTGGCTGGCTGGGTGGTCTTCTCAATACGCGCCAGGAAAGCTGCGTCTAAATCGGCGGGTGTTGGTGTAGCCTGGGGCGCTGGTGTCTGTCCCTTGTTGCCGAGACCCCTCTGGTTGGGCAGGTTCTTAATGCGCTCCTTCAAAGCGTCAAGCCGGGCCATTGCCTTTTCCTTCATGGCTTCGGCCCTTTGCTGGCCACGCTCTTTAAGCTGTTCCAGGTTCTGCGGTAGTGCTGGTGGGTTTGTCTTGTAGTACTTGGTGTTGGCATCAACCTTGATAGTTACGGGGTCGCCGGCCCTCGGTTTAACGGTGAAAGATGTTTTGTCGGCGGCAATAGCGGTGACCTCGCCCCCGACGGTATTAACCGGGGCTTTCCACTTGGCGGTAACTGGCGCTTGCGGTTGGTCGGCGGCGGCAACCGGCAGTGCCAGCCCGGCGATAAGACCGGCGAGGACCAGCAGGGGCAGGCCGATTCTCAAAAAGTGCTTCATATTTCTCTCCCTTCCTGTGGTTGTCACAAACTAATAAACGCCGTTTCGGGTAGTGGGGTTAGCGCCCGGGTTATGTGTTTTCTGTGGAGACTATTTGGTTAACCGCCGTTTTGCTCCGGTGAGCGCTCGATGCTCAGCAGTGCCCGCTGGTAGCTGGCCGAGGCCTGAGTAATAGTCCTGTTAAGATTAGGTTTGACCACCAGCGGTGCCCTGTTAAGCGTCTCCTTGAGCTTCTCGGTGTTCCTCACTGCTTTCTGCTGGATCAGGACCTTTAGCCTGGCGCGGTTGTCCTGCCCCCTCGCCGGCTGAGCGGTTGTGGTTGGTGGTCTGGGTGCGATGGTGCCGGGTTGGGGCGGCGTTCTTCCGTTTGCCCTGATGGCGGCTAGAGCGGCCACCATATCCAGGTGTTCCCTCAGGCGCTGGGTTACCGTGTCTACCCAGCGCGGCTCGCCCTTGACAGCTACGTAAACAATCTCGTCGACGCGGAAATCGGCCAGCCTGACGTGGACCTCCGCCTTCTTGATTGGCGATGGTGCCAGGGCGACTTTGGTCTCCTCGGTCGCGAGCTTCACCGGATAAAGCGGCTGGTCAGGCATGCTGCTGCCGGCTACCGCCACCGTGCTGATGCCGGAAATCAGTATCACCAGAGCTAGCGATACAGCCCCTGCCATGCCGAACCTGAGATGGAAACGGCGGGTCTCCTTCGCGGATGGTGAACCGCGGACAGCGGTGCGGAATTGGAGCCGGGCCTTTTCCCGGAAGCCGGGCCGGGGACTTATTGCTGAAGCCCGCCGCGCTGAGAGAGCTATTTCCAGAAGCGGCCGGAGGGCCTCCGCCTGCTCCGGGTGCTTTTCGAGGCAAGTCTCAATAGACTGGCCGCTGACCAGCGACTCGAGACACTCATTTAATATTTCGTTGAACTTATCGCCTGGCTTCATGTTTCACTGACTGCGATGACTCTGCGTAACGCTATTAGAGCGCTGTGCTGGAGGGCTTTTACTGCCCCCTCGCTGCGCTCCATTACCTGCGCTGTTTCCGCGATTGACAGCTCCGAAACAAACCGCAGGGCGATGACCTCCTGCTGGGCTTCGGTCAGCTTCCTGGCCGCTCTCATTATCCTTTCAAATTCGCTTTTCTGCTCGGCTATCTCCACCGGGTCGCCTTCTTCCGGTACCTGCAGGCCATTGATGGAGACCGGCGGCGTTTTCGGTCTTTTCCGGTAATGGTCGATCACCTGGTTCCGCGCAATGCGGTAGAGCCAGGCGAGGAAGGGTACGCCCTTCCACTGGAACGACGAAATCGAGCCGAGAGCCTTCAGGAAGACCTCCTGGGTTACGTCCTCAGCTTCCATTTCGTTGCCCAGCCTCATCGCCACATAGCGATAGACCTTTTCGAAGTGGGCCTCGTAAAGCTGGTCGAGGGCTTCCGGGTCCCGGTCTTGCGCCCGCCGGACGAGGCTCTCTTCGTCGTGCACGTGACAACTCCCCCGGGAATTATCCCGTGCCGTATAGTATAACGGCAAGATGATTTGGAGGATAGCTGGGAAAGTTAGGGTGTCATTCCGAGGGTTCAGTTCCGAGGAATCTGGGGAATGGATGGATGGATGGATGCGCCGCCCCACCGGATTCTCACGGTCGCTAACGCTCCCTCAGAATGACAAAAGGAAGGGCGCTCCCTCAGAGTGACATACGGAGTTGTGTCATTCCGAACGCATGTGAGGAATCCGGGGTGGGGGATAGCCCCTTTACGTTCCCTTCACCGGCAAAGCGAAGTGGAAGGTGCTTCCCTTGCCCAGCTTGCTCTCCGCCCAGATACGCCCCCCATGGGCCTCGACCAGTCCTTTGCACAGGTTAAGCCCCAGGCCCAGCCCGGCGGTGCCGGGGCTGAGCCGTTTCTTGAGTCCGTGGGCGCGGTCGAACAGGTGGGGCAATTCTTCGGCGGGTATGCCCTGACCGCGGTCGGCGACGCTGACGACGACCTCATCGCCCTTCCGGTGGGCGGTGATGGTGACTTCGGTACCCTTTTCGGAGTATTTCACCGCGTTATCGAGCAGGTTGTCCAGCACCTGGCGGATGCGCTTCTGGTCGATTTCAACCTGCAAGGGGCGGGCCCCGGTGCGCACCGGGAAACGGCGGCCCTTAACCGAAAGCTGTATTTCCGATACCGCTTCTTTGATAATCTGCCCGATATCCGCAGACCGCTTGTTCAGAGTCATTAATCCCGCCTCGAGTCTCGAGGTGTCGAGCAGTAAGTCCACCATGTCCTTGAGGCGGTTGGCCGATTGGTCAATCAGCACCAACTGCTCGCGCTTTTCCCGGGCGCTGAGCTTTTTTTCGTAATCAAGCAGCATGGTGGAGTAACCCTTGATGGCGGCCAGCGGCGTCCGGAGCT
Organism: Chloroflexota bacterium; assembly: GCA_040753815.1. Classification (GTDB taxonomy): domain Bacteria; phylum Chloroflexota; class Dehalococcoidia; order GIF9; family JBFMDU01; genus JBFMDU01. Next base: position 66,098 of record JBFMDU010000005.1, on the reverse strand, counting down.
CGTGGGAGACCAGGGACAGGACCTCACCCCGGGTCCTGGCGATTTGTTCGTACTCTATTGCCCGGCGCTCGGCCTCCCGGTACTGAGTTATATCTATGCACGTGCCGCGCGTCGCCGGCTTGCCATCATAATTAATCCTGCCGCACATCTCCAGCACCCAGCGGAAGCCGCCGTCCTTACGCTTGAGCCGGTACTCTATTGGGAGACTGGTCTTCCCGTGGGAAACATCATGGCTCCACAACATCACACGGTCGTGGTCTTCAGGCCAGATGAGGTCTTTGCGTTTCGTCCGGAGAAGTTCCGCTTCGCTGTAGCCGGTGTACTCGACGAGCATGGAATTGACATAGCGATACTGGCGGCGGATGGCTATCCAGACGCCGACCGGTGCCTTCTCCGCCAGCAGGCGGAATAGCTCCTTGGCCTTCTTGCGCTGGGTGATATCGCGGATGATGGCGGTGAAGAATGTCTGCCTGGCGGCTTTCCACAGCGATAGCGAATGCTCGGCCGGGAACTCATTGCCATCCTTGTGCCGGCCGGTGGCTTCAACCGACCGTCCGGCTATCTCCAGAAGCCGGCCCTGGCGCACTGCCTCCTTCATCTTCCGCCAGTTTTCCTCGGCGCTCAGGCGCCTTGGCAGGATAATTACAGCGAACTTCTGGCCGATAATCTCATCGGCGGTATAGCCAAAGAGCCTTTCCGCTGCCTGGTTCCAGGACATGATGATGCCGTCGCTGTCGAAGGTGACGATGGCATCGGAAGCGGAATTAATGACGGCGTTGAGGCGCTCCTCGCTGGCCCGCAGAGCATCTTCGGCCTGCCTGCGCTGGGTGATGTCCTGGAGGATGGCGGCGATGCCAACAGTCCTGCCGCTTTCGGTTAGCGGCATCGGGCTGGTGTACCACCATACCGTGCCGCCGTCTTTTCGGATGGCGCGAAACTCCAGGTGCGGGCTGGTGCGGGTGTCGCTGACACCGCCACGGAAGACCTGAAGTATCTTCGATACGTCGTCGGGGTGGATGAAGTCGGCAAACGGTTTGCCCAGCAGTTCCCGCCTGGAGTATCCGAGCATGCGGCACGTGGTATCGTTGACCAGGGTCAGGTTGCCCTCCAGGTCGGCTGTGGCCACGCCGGCGCCGGCGGTCTCAATCAAGCCGCGGAAGTGGGCCTCGCTTCTGGCCAGCGTATCAGCCAGCTTCTTGCGCTCGGTGATATTGCTCATAATGTGGACCGCGCCGACCAGGTTGCCATCGGGGTCGAGGATCGGGTCAACCGTTACCTCGTACCATCTTCCCGTGAATTGCCATTGCGCTGTCTCCCTCGCCCGGGACTTGAGCATGGGTATGAAGGGGCAGAGTTCCGGCCGTTTGCTGGTGTCGTGCACGACTTCCCAGTAATGATGCCCTACGAGCTGGCTTTCATCCTTGCCGGTGATGCGGGACATGGCCCGGTTACATCGGAGTATTACGCTCTCCGAGTTCATAAGGCAGATGCCATCGTTAACCGAGTCGAAGGTACTCTGCCACTGCTCGGCGGCGTGGCGCAGGCGTTCCTCGGCCTGCTTGAGAGTGGTGATATCGCGGACGACGCCCACCCAGCTTATCGGCTTTCCGGTCTGGTCCCTGACAAGCGAGCGCGAAACCTGGGTATGTATTCTTGACCCGTTGCGGTGATGGTAGATGATTTCGCCGTCCCAGACCCCGTCGGCCATGGTCCGGCGGATTGCTTCATCGCGCGTTATCCCAATATATTCAGTGCCCAGAGCTTCCGGGCCGGTCTTGCCTATTACTTCCTGAGCCAGCCAGCCGAACATCCTTTCCGCGCCCTTATTCCAGCTCTGGATTCTTCCTTCCAGGTCGGCGGAAACGATGGCGTCTGAGACCTGGTCGAGTAGACTAGCCTGATAGCGAATCTGGTCTTCGGCGCGTTTGCGCTCGGTGATGTCGCGGACAATGCCGGTGAAGACGGGTCTGCCGCCGATACGGGTGAGAGTAATGCCGATCTCCACCGGGAACTCGGTGCCGTCTTTTTTCAGGGACATACCGGACGTAGTGCGGACGCCAATGGTGAGCTTGCCCGTGGTCACAGCCCGGCGCAGGCCTTCCTGGTGCAGCTTCCGGTGGCTTTCGGCAATCATCTGCGATTCGAAAAGCCCGATGGCTTCGGCGGCGGTATAACCGTACATCCGCTCCGCGGCTTTATTCCAGGCGACGATTCGGTCACCGGTGTCCCAGGAGATAATGGCGTCATTGGCATTCTCCACCACCGAGCGATATCGCTCTTCACTCTCCTTCAACGTCTCTTCTGTCTGCTTACGTTTCGTCACATCCTCGTAGATGGCCACCACTTCACCGGAGGGCAGGCGATAGACGTAGTTCTCCCGCCAGCCGGTAATCCGCTGGTCTTTATATTCAGCGGCCGGGTGGTACTCCGGGGCCCCGGTCCGCCAGACCCGCTGGAAAACATCGAAGAGCCCGAAGTCCTTGACTCCCGGGAAGACCTCGAGGACGCTCCGGCCGAGCACTTCCTCACGCCTGATTTGTTCTACCCGCTCAGCAGTGCGGTTGAAGCCGATAAAGATAAAGTCATTGCCGTTATCCCTTGCCTCGTAAACCGCCACGCAGTTGGACATGTTTTCAAAAAGCTCGCGGTAACGTGCTTCAGACAGTCTGAGTTCCCGCTGGGCCAGCCGACGGTCGGTAATGTCGGTGATGAAGGAGAAGAAATACTCAATATTGCCGGCGGCGTCCCGCACCACATGACGAAATATCTCGACCGGCAGCCGAGAACCATCACGCCGGAGGTACTCTTTTTCGTAACGCTGGGGCTGGCCGGTCCGCTTGATTTCATCGACAGCCTTTTCATCGGTCCCCTGCCACTCCGGCGGCGTCAGCCGCAGGTAGGACGAAACCTGACACAATTCCTCGTCGGTGTAGCGGATAAGCCGGGCGAAGGCCGAGTTCCACATGAGCAGGCGTCGGTTGGGGTCGGAGACGACTACCGGCTGGGAGGACATATTAAGAAGGTTGGCGAAGAACCGGACGCGCTCCTGTGACATGCGCTCGCGTTCCAGGTTGTTGAGCAGGTGCTGGACTTCGCGCTCGACGCGCTTGTGATGGACAAACTCCTCCGGCGGGATGTAATAGAAATTGCGGTAGATACGGGCGCCGCGGACAATCATCGGGTGGGTCATCAACACGCCCTTGATGACCTCGGGGTCGAATTTCCAGCGGTCATACTGGCAGATAGCCAGGCATGGGTAGTGAGGGAAGACATCGTGGTTCAGCTTTGATTCGTACTCTATCAGCTTCTCCGAGCCAGGCAGGCCGCGGAGCGCCCAGGTCATCTCGCCGGTGGCGCGCAGGGCCGGGTAGCCTTCGGCTACGGCCTGCTTGGTAGCCTCAATCAGCAGGGAAATCATACGGTCGGGGTCGAAGGAGCCTTCGCGCGTGTAGGCTTCGGTGTGGCTGAGGACGACAAGCTGGCCCTTCTGCTCGGCGGCGGCAGAGTCGATGCCTTCCTGGCTGAGGTAGCCCTTGACCTGTTCGGCGGTGCTGGTATCAGCGATATAGATGCACTTCTCACCGCGCTTGAGCCCGATGGCGATGAAGGGGACGACCGCTTCGCGCCATTCCTCCCAGGTCTCATAAATGAGGCACAGGTGGTCATGCGGCTTGAGACCTTCGAGCGCGGCGCTCAGGGCCAGGGACAACTGCGGCATTCCCTGACTGCGTTCATTTTCTTGCGCCACAGCGCACCTCCCGTCGCAACCGGAGTCACCGGATAGAGTGGGGTCTGACCAAGCGGTGTGTCTCCGGTTGGCCAGATTGAGTGGCAATAATAGGTTTTATCAAAACAATTGCAATAGTTATGTTAACGCAGGACAGCCGGATTTTCAAAGTCAGGCAGGAAAATACCGCCCCGCCGGATTTCTCGCTGGCGCTCGAAATGGACACGGGCAAGCGTGTCATTCCGTAGGAGTGAAACGACTGAGGAATCCGGGGTGGGGGTATCAGATAACCGTTTCTTTATGCCTTGCGGCGTGGCAGAGGAGGCTCACTGCCAGCGGCAGGCTGGCGAGGTGCGTGGGGAAGGTCTCGACGTGGACGGCCAGGGCAGTCGTCCGGCCGCCAAAACCCTCCGGCCCGATGCCAAGAGCGTTGACCTTTTCCAGCAATTCCTTTTCCAGCGCGGCGTCCTCCGGGTCGGGACTCGGCTGGCCGATGGGCCGAAGGAGAGCCATCTTTGACATGAGTAATGCCTTTTCGGCGCTCCCACCGATACCGACACCGACGATGACCGGCGGGCAGGGGTTGCTTCCTGCTTCATCGACGGCTCTGACTACGGACTCGATGATGCCCTTACGCCCTTCGGCTGGCGTCAGCATGAAGAGACGTGTCATGTTCTTACTGCCGCCGCCCTTGGGCATGACGGTTATCCTGAGCCGGTCGCCGGGTACAAGTTCAGTGTGGATAACAGCCGGGGTGTTATCGCCAGTGTTAACTCTGGCGGAGAACGGCTGGCGCACCACTGACTTGCGGAGGAACTCTTCATCGTAAGCTTTCCTGACTCCGGCCTGGACGGCTTCAGCAAGGTCGCCGCCGGTGATATGGACATCCTGACCTATTTCCAGAAACACCGTGACCATACCGCAGTCCTGGCAGAGCGGCAGTTTCTCCTGACGGGCGATGGCGGCGTTTTCGATGAGGCGCTCCAGTGTCTCTCGGCCCAACGGCGAAGGCTCGCTCTTCTGCGCCGACCTAAGCGCCTTAAGTACATCTCCGGGAAGTTCAAAAGCCGCTTCTTTGAGCAGGCGGGCCACAGCGGCGGTGATTTTGCCAGCCTTGATTTCCCTTAACACGTTACTCCAGTTTCATGACGCGGGTAAGCTCACGGACGGACTCGGCTGATTTGCTGAGCGCGGCCAGCTCGTCTCCGGTCAACTTGAGCTCGATAATCTGTTCGATACCCTGACTGCCCAGCTTGCAGGGGACGCCGACAACGGTGCCGTTAATACCGTACTCGCCTTCGAGGTAAACGGCGCAGGGCATGATCTCTTTTTTATCGAAGAGGACAGCTTCGACCATCCGTGCCGTGGCCGTGGCCGGCGCGTAATAGGCACTACCGGTCTTGAGAAGGGCAACAATCTCGCCGCCGCCTTTGATAGTGCGCTCGACGAGCCGATTGATGGCGGCTTCAGGCAAGAGCTCGGTGAGTGGTACGCCGCCGACGGTAGTAAGGCGCGGCACCGGCACCATAGAATCACCGTGGCCGCCGAGGACGCAGGCAGAAACATCGTTAACCGAAACCTTCAACTCCTCGGCGATAAAGGTGCGGAAGCGGGCGCCGTCGAGCACACCGGACTGACCGAAGACCCGCGTCCGTGGGTAGCGGCTGACGTTCAGAGCGAGCTGGGTCATAGCATCCACCGGGTTGGCTACCAAAACAATGATGCAGTTGGGCGAATGCCGGATGGCGCGTTCGATGACTGACCTGACAATATTCATATTGGTCAGCACCAGGTCGTCGCGGCTCATGCCCGGACGGCGCGCGACACCGGAGGTGATGACAACGATATCCGAACCTTCGGTAATCTCGTAGCTGTTACTGCCGGTGACCCTGGCATCCGAGCCGATGATAGGGCCGCACTGGAGTATGTCCAGCGCCTTGCCCTGCGGCAGGCCCTCGATGACGTCCACCAGGGCGACATCGGCATATCCCTTTTCGGCGATACGCTGGGCAAGCGTCGCCCCGACATTGCCGGCACCGACAACGGTCACCTTAAAGCGCATGGCATCACCTCAAATCAACCATGTCATCTCGAACGCAGTGAGAGAGCTGGCGGGGTGGTCACCCCACCGCCAGATTCCTCAGCCTCCTTCGGATGGCTTCGGAATGATATAGTGGGGAACTGCTCTTTCGGAATGACTCTTTAACTTTACCTCTTAAGCCTGGTAATCACGGCATCAGCTACCTGGCTGGTGCCGGCGGCGGTGGGGTCATCGGGGTCGGCTTTAACATCATAGGTTACCGACTTGCCTTCGGCAATAACCTCGGCGATGGCTTTTTCCAGACGGTCAGCGGCCTTCGTTTCACCAAGGTGCCGGAGCATCAGCACGCCGGAGAGCATCATGGCCATCGGGTTCACCTTGTTCTTGCCGGCGTGCTTGGGAGCGCTTCCGTGTGTGGCCTCGAAGACAGCAATTTCATCACTGATGTTGGCTCCCGGGGCAAAACCGAGTCCGCCAATGAGACCGGCGCAGAGCTCGGAAACGATGTCCCCGTATAAATTGGGGAGCACCAGGACATCGAACTGCTGGGGACGGACGACCAGCCGCATACAAAGAGCATCGACGAGCATGTCTTCAAACTCGATGTCGGGATAGCCGCTGGCGACCTCTTTCGCTACTGATTGGAACAGGCCGTCGGAGTACTTCATGATGTTGGCTTTGTGGACGGCGGTGACCTTGCGGCGCTTGTTGGCGCGGGCGTAGTCGAAGGCGAACTTTACTATTCTGCGGGTGCCGGTCTCGGAGATAGCCTTGATGGAAAAGCCTGAGTCTCTTCTGACTTCGTCGCCGGTAGCGTCCCTGATGAAGTCAACAAAACGGAGCGCCTCAGCACTGTCGCGGGCGAACTCAATGCCGGCGTAGAGGTCCTCGGTATTCTCGCGGACGATGACGATGTCAACGTTTTTGAACATCGTCGGCGCGCCGGGGTAAATCTTGCACGGCCGGAGGCAGGCGTAAAGGTCGAGGATTTTACGCAGGGCGACGTTGACACTGCGGAAACCGTAGCCGACCGGTGTCGTCACCGGGCCTTTAAGGGCAACTTTACTAAGTCGGATCGAGTCCAGCGCTTTATCCGGCAGGACACTGCCAAACCGCTCCTGGGCACTGGCGCCGATGTTGACAACATCCCAGTAAAATCTGACGTCGGTGGCCTCAAGAACGCGCCGGGCGGCTTCGACTACCTCCGGCCCGACGCCATCGCCGGGGATGAGGGTTATTTTATGGGTGTGCGGCATGGTTCCTCCAGTGTCATTCCGAAGGAGTACCCCCATTTTATGTCATTCCGAAGCCATCCGAAGGAGGCTGAGGAATCTGGGGTGGGGAAACCTCTCCTCCTCACCAGATCCCTCGCTACCGCTTCGGGATGACACGAAAAGAAGTGTTCCAGTATGACTTTCACACCCTCCACATCCTATAATTTCAAGTCCCCGTGTTTCTTTATATACGGTATCAGCCCGCCTTCGTTCAGGATGTTGACCATGACCTGCGGCATCTTGCCGGAGGTAAGGACGGCCCCATTTGTCAGGTCCTTAATCGTTCCGGCGAGCAGGTCAATCTCAAGCTCATCTCCATCGTTGATTTTGCCGGTGTCACAAATCAGTACCGGTACGCCCTGGTTGATGGCGTTGCGGAAGAAAATGCGCGCTACCGATTTGGCCAGGATGGCGGAAACGCCAGACATTTTAATGACGAGCGGCGCGTGCTCGCGGCTGGAGCCCTGGCCGAAGTTACTGCCGCCAACCACGAAGTCGCCGGGTTTGACCTTGTTGACGAAATTGGGGTCGGCGTCTTCGAGTACATGTTTGGCCAGCTCCGGCGGGTTGCTCCGGAGTCGGGCATAGCGGCCGGGGATGATGAGGTCGGTGGAAATATCATCGCCGAATTTATGGACCTTGCCCTTGAGTATCGTCCGGGCCATTAGAGCACCTCCCGGGGGTCGGTGATTTCGCCGGTGAGGGCTGAGGCGGCCGCTGTAGCCGGACTGGCCAGGTAAATAAAGCTGTCGGGGTTACCCATGCGACCCTTGAAGTTGCGGTTAGCGGTTGAGAGGCAGGCTTCGCCATCGCCGAGCACGCCCTGATGGACGCCGAGACAGGCGGCGCATCCGGCAGGCAGGATGATGGCGCCGGCCCTGATCAAAGTCCTGATGTAGCCCGCCCGCAGGGCGGCTTCCAGGACTGCATGGGAAGCCGGGGCAATCAGCAGTCTGACGCCATGGTGCTTTTGTTTACCCTTGAGGATACGTGCCGCCATGGCCAGGTCTTCGAGCCGCCCGTTGGTGCAGGTGCCGATGAACACCTGCTGTATTCTGGTCCCTTTTAGCTCGGCGGCCGTGGCCGTATTGTCGACGGTGTGGGGTTTGGCGACCATCGGCACGAGCCGGTCGACGTTGATTTCGATAACCTTCTCATAGGCGGCGTCGGTATCGGGCTGTAGCAGCTGGTATTTCGCACCGCGGCCCTGGGCTTCGAGATAAGCCCTGGTGACTTCATCGGATGGGAAAAGGCCGACCTTGGCGCCGGCTTCGACGGCCATGTTGGCGATGGTCAGCCGCTGCGATACGGTCATGCGGTCGACCGCAGGGCCGGTGAACTCAAGGGCCTTGTAGTTGGCGCCATCAGCGCCGATTTTGCCGATAAGATAGAGTATAAGGTCCTTAACGCCCACGGCCTTCGGGAATCGCCCGGTCACGTTGATGCTGAACGTTTCGGGTACGCGGAACCAGTTTTTGCCCAGGGCCATAGCGATGGCGACATCGCTTGAGCCCATGCCGGTGGCAAAAGCGCCGAGGGCACCGCCGGTTACAGTGTGGGAGTCAGCGCCGATGATAACGTCGCCGGGGCAGGCGAACTGCTCGGCGACAATCTGGTGGCAGACGCCCTGTCCGACCTCGAAAAGCTGACATCCAGTCTCTTCAGCGAATTTGCGCAGGAAGAGGTGGTCATTAGCCTGCTCGCGGTTGGGGCTGGGGGCGGCATGGTCCATAAAAATGGCGCAGGTCTTGGGGCTGGACGGTTTAGGGAAGCCGCCTTCCCGGAACTGCCGCAAGGTAAGGGGCCCGGTGGTGTCCTGAACGAAAGCGAAGTCAACTTTGCTGATGACGATATCGCCGGCACGGGCACCCGCGCCCGACTTCGCGCTCAGTAGCTTCTCGGCGAGTGTTTTTCCCATTATAGCGGTATATTTCCGTGCCTTCTCGGCGGGTTGACCTCGCGCTTGTCCTGGAGCATCTCCAGCGCCCGGATGATCCGGGGCCGTGTCTCACGAGGGTCGATGATATCGTCAATCAGGCCGAGCTTGGCCGCCACGTACGGGTTGGCGACTCTGGCCCGGTACTCTTCGATAAGCTTTTCCCTGGTCTCTTTAGGATTGGCCGACTTATTGATTTCCTCGCGGAAGATAATATTGACGGCGCCGTCCGGCCCCATGACGGCTATTTCAGCCGTCGGCCAGGCATAGCAGATATCGCCCTTCAGCGATTTGCTGGACATGACAATGTAGGCGCCGCCGTAAGCCTTACGCAGGATGACGCTGACCTTGGGGACAGTAGCGGCGGCATAGGCGTAGATAAACTTGGCGCCGTGACGGATGATACCGCGGTGCTCCTGGTCGACGCCGGGCATGAAGCCGGGTACATCAACCAGGGTGACAATGGGGATGTTGTAGCAATCGCAGAAGCGGACGAACCGGGCGCCCTTTTCGGCGGCATCGACATCAATAACGCCGGCGAGGTGCGATGGTTGTTGCGCTACGATGCCGACACTGCGGCCGTCCATACGGGCGAAGCCGACTACCAGGTTCGGAGCGAACTTCTGGTGGACTTCCATGAAGTCACCGCTGTCGACGATGTACCGTATCACCATTTTGACGTCATAGGGCTTGGTCTGGTCAACCGGAACGACTGCAAGCAGGTCCTCCGCAGTGCGATTTGGGTCATCAACAGGTTCTACGGATAGCGGCAGTTCACGACTACTCTGAGGTAGGAAGCTGAGAAGCCGGCGCACCATATTCAAGCAGTCCGGCTCATTATCCGCAGTGAAATGACAGACGCCGGATTTGGCGGCATGGGTGTTGGCGCCGCCGAGCTGTTCAAAGGTGATTTCACCGCCGGTGACTGCTTTAATTACTTCAGGACCGGTGATATACATCTGGCCGGTGCCTTTGACCATGAAGATGAAATCGGTCAGGGCAGGGGAGTAGACGGCACCGCCGGCGGTCGGCCCCATGATAACCGAAATCTGGGGAACGATGCCGGAATAGAGTGTGTTGCGGGTAAAGATATCGCCGTAGCCGTCGAGGCTTTCCACGCCTTCCTGGATGCGGGCACCGCCGGAATCGAGCAGGCCGATAATAGGCGCGCCGGTGCTGGCGGCAAGGTCCATGATTTTACAGATTTTATCGGCGGCGGCGCGAGAGAGTGAGCCGCCGAGGATGGTGAAGTCCTGGGCGAAGACAAAGCACCGCCGCTCGTTGATTTTACCGTGCCCGGTTACGACCGAGTCGCCGGGGTAGCGCTCCTTCTCGAGACCGAACTCGGTACAGCGGTGGGTGACGAAGGGGTCGAGTTCTTGAAAGGAGTCCTTATCGAGGAGTAGGGCGATGCGCTCGCGGGCAGTCAGCTTGCCTTTGGCGTGCTGGGACTCGATGCGCTTAGGGCCGCCTCCGGCCGCCGCCTGCTCCCGCATCCTGGCAAGTTCGTTAAGTCTATCCTCAATGCTCATGTGGTTCCTGAGTCAGCCGGCGTACCGGCCGAACTGGATTCGCCCGCCGTCCGGCGAACGTAATGATGTATTCTAGCACAATGACGATTCATGTTAGAATACGCCCCGCTTTGGGAGGCAGGATTGGCTTTTGCACTGCTTGGTAAGACCGTTATCGGCGGCGCCGCTTTCGAGTGGGGCCGGCGCACCTACATAATGGGCATCATTAATGCCTCGCCGGACTCGTTTTCCGGCGATGGCGTCGCCAGTCCTGAAGCGGCGCTGGAGCAGGCGGAGCGCATGGTTGCCGAAGGCGCCGATATGATTGACGTCGGCGGCGAGTCCACCCGGCCCGACTATGCGCCTGTGCCAGTTGAAGAAGAGATAAAGCGGGTTGTGCCGGTTATCAGCCGGCTGGCTTCCAGTATTAAAGTCCCGATCAGTATTGACACTTATAAAATCGAGGTGGCGAAGAGAGCGCTCGACGCTGGAGCGTGCATGCTAAATGATGTCTGGGGACTGCGGCAGGAGCCGCAGCTTGCCGGACTGGCGGCAGAGCGCCATGTGCCAGTTATTATTGCCGCCAATCAGAGGGGACAGCAGGTCGCCAGCATCCTGGGTGCAGTGCTGGCGCATCTGGATAGGGCAATGAAGTCTCTTCTCTCCACAGGCGTGCCCCGGGAGAATATCATCATTGACCCGGGCATCGGCTTCGGCAAGACGGTCGAGCAAAACCTGGAACTGATTGACCGGCTCGGAGAAATAAGGGGATGGTTCCAGAGACCGGTATTGCTCGGTACATCGCGCAAGTCATTTATCGGCGCTGTCCTGGACCGGCCGCCTCAGGAAAGGCTGGCCGGGACAGCGGCTTCGACGGCAATCGGTATTGCCCGCGGTGCCGATATCGTCCGTGTCCACGATACCGCCGAAATGAGCCTTCTGGTCAAAATGGGCGATGCCATCGTCCGGGGCAACTGGAGCCGCCCGGCATGACTACGGTGTACCTGGGACTTGGTTCTAACCTCGGCGACCGTGAAGCCAACCTGAAGCGCGCCCTTGAAGCGCTTGCCGTGAAGGCGAAGGTGGTCAGGGTGTCTTCCGTCTATGAGACAGAGCCGGTCGGGTTCCTGTCCCAGCCGCGTTTTCTTAATGCTGTTTGTAAAGTCGATACGAAATTGGAGCCTCTGGAACTGCTCTATATCATCAAGGACATTGAGATGGAACTGGGGCGGAGACAGAGCTTCCGCAACGCGCCCCGCGAGATTGATATTGACATCCTTCTTTACGATGACGTTGTGATGGACATGCCGGAGCTAACAGTGCCGCATCCCGGTATGAGCGAACGAGCCTTCGTGCTGGTGCCGCTGGCGGAAATCGCGCCGGAAGCGTTTCATCCGGTGCTGCGCCGGACGGCCGCTGACCTGCTTGCCGGTCTTGGGCCGGTAGTCGGGGTTGCCCCGTGGAGGAGTTGAAGAGGGCTTGGCCCTCTTGAGAAAATATTTCTCCTTCCTTTGCCAGATAGGGTGAGTTATCGAGGGACATAGTCCCTTAATAAACTCTCCCTTTACAAAGGGGAGTCATAGAGGGACACAGTCCCTTTATAAGCTCTTTCCTTGCAAGAGGAAAGGGGACAAGGGGGATAGCATGTATTTTGTGAGTGTTGAGCGAGAATTTGATGCCGCGCACTACCTGCGTGGCTACGGCGGCAAGTGCGAGAACATGCACGGGCACCGCTTCCGAGTAGTGGTTACCCTGGCCGGCAGGCGTCTGAATAAGATTGGGATTGTTTATGACTTCACCGGACTCAAACGCCTGCTTGAGCCGGTGCTGGCGAAGCTCGACCACAAGTGCCTGAACGAAGTCCCGCCATTCGACCGCATCAACCCGTCTTCGGAGAACATCGCCCGGACTATTTATAACTGGCTCAAGCCCCATTTTCACGGCGATGGGGTTACGCTGGCCTCGGTCGAGGTCTGGGAATCGCCGCAGAGCCGCGCTGTTTACAGTCCGTAGCTATCGCTTGTCGGCGGGTTCTGGTGGGAGGAGGTTGGGGATGGTATCCACGATGGGATAGCGGTGGCGGCATTTGCCGCAGTACAGTGAGCCGGATACCACCTCGTCGTTCTTCTCCTCGGTCACCTCGAGCTTGAGAGGCTCTTTGCATACCGGGCAGACCAGGATTTTGACCAGTTCTTTTTTCATCTTGTCCCCGTTGTTACTTACTGAACAGCCTCAGCACAAGGTTAAGGACAATAGTCAGGACCAGGCTGATAACGATTGAGCTGACCAGCGGAAAGAAGAAGGAGAAGCCCTCCCTCTGGATAACGATGTCGCCGGGGAGTTTGCCGAGGAAGGGTATCTTCTGCCAGTAAGTGAAAATAAGGCCGGCCACCACCAGGAAAAGTCCGGCCAGTATTAGTAGTTTGCCCATTTCATCGATTTCGGTCACGGTTTGGTAGATACGCTACGATGTCATTCCGAAAGAGCGGAGTGATTGAGGAATCTGGGGTGGCTGGTGTTGTCCCCACCCCGCCAGATTCCTCACATTCGCTCGGAATGGCAAGAAAGAAGACGCCCGAAATGACGCGTCTTCTTCTTCCTCCGACGGTACGCTCTCGCTGAGCCGTGGGAGCACCGGACGCGGCTTACTTCCCCATTGACGCCGTCCTCTTACGGGCAGGGACTCCACCACTTTCTTGATGCTGGTTATTGCTTCGGTATCCCCGATGACGATTCCATCAACGCCGGCCTCCCAGAGCCATTTGAGTTCGGCTGTGGTAACGGACGCGGGCACTTCAGCGAGTACCGGCACTCCGAAAAGTTGTACCGCCCGCCGGCAAGCCAGCAGGTACTCCAGGGTTATGGCTGTATCGGCACCACTGCTGATGACAACGCCGTCGACCATTGCCGCCAGCTCGCTGGCCGTCATCACATCGGCGGCCTCGGTGTCGACGGGGAGTTCGAGGAACTTGCCAAGTTTTTCTAATTCCAGCACCGGCGCCGCGGCTTTGAGGCCGAAGACAATGAAGTCGGCCCCGACCTCAGCCAGCCCGGTGAAGCCGGCCGGGTCAACACCTTCGGCAGAAAAGCCGAACGGGAGTCCCAGTACTGCTTTGCCGGACTGCTTGAGCGCCTCCGTGGTGAGACCTTTCCCGGGGATGAAAGCGGCATCTAGCCCTGTCATGGCCCCGGTAGGGGAGTTGGAAGAGTCCGCCGGCAGCGCTGGCAACCGCCCGATGATGAGCAGGGGCGGCCGCTGACTGCGTGCTTCAGCAGGGCGGAAGCCCATGGGTGCGGCTTCGCGGTTAAGGCTTTTAAGTTTTTCAACCAGCTTGCTCATTTGAGACCTCATCTGTAGTGGTTGACTTTGCCCTGTGCCATTAACAACGGCGGAGGTATCTTATCACAAATCCTGCATCGGGCGGGTGTTATAATGTTTCCTCAAAGATAAGACAGTGATGGTGTGCCGGAGGGCATAATGGATAAGCGCGAGCAAGACCGGGTGCTCAGGCTGGTAGCTTTGCAGAATCTCCTCTGTAAGAACCCCAGGGGCGTGACGCTCGAGGAGATGGCTGAAGAGTGCGGTGTCAGTGAAAGGACTATCCGCCGCGACCTCGAGGTGCTCGAGCAGATACCGGTGCCGGTCTATCAGGAAGACGGCCGGTACCGTGTGGTCGAAGGACACTTCCTGCCGCCAATCCACTTCACGCGGCCCGAGGTGATGGCGCTTTTCTTGGCGGTGAGACTGCTCCTCAGCTACAGCAACTCGTTCAATCCGAATGTACAGAGCGCCTTCTCCCGCCTTTGTATCGCCATTGAGGACCCGGTGCTCAAGGACTATATCCGGCAGACGCTGGACTGGATGAGCCGGCAGAAACGTGATGACCACTTCATTCATATCATGGACCGGCTGACCGATGCCTGGCTCAAGCGGCATCCAGTGAAGATACGCTACCGGAGCCTGGAAGCAGCCATGGCGGAAGACCGTGTGATCGAGCCTTACTTCGTCCAGCCTGCAGCGCTGGAACATGCCAATTATGTCATCGGGTACTGCCGCAAGAACCGGGGAATCCGCACCTACAAGGTCGAGCGTATCGAGGATATCAAGGTGCTGGAAGACGAGAAGTACCGCATCAACCTGGACTTCGACCCTAACGAGTACCTGAGCTCTGTCTGGGGAATAACTGCCTACGGTCAAAAGCAGACGGTCAAATTAAAGTTCTCAAAGGCCCTGGCGCGGGTGGCCAGGGAGACGAGGTGGCATCGGTCCCAGACGACCGTACCCGAACCGGGCGATAGCGCCATCGTTACGTTGAACGTGCCAGTGACCGCCGAGCTGGTCAACTTTGTCCTGGGATGGGGAGAGGATGTCGAGGTGCTGGAGCCGGCATCATTGCGCGACCGGGTAGTTCAGGCAGCCAGCCGCATGGTGAATATGTACTGTAGAGACGGGAAGTAATGAGCTTGGAAGCATATCTTGATATCGAGACCACCGGGCTGTCATCGCGCGACTGCCGTATTACCGTTATCGGCGTCTACCGGTGGTGGGGCAGAGGTGGCGAGTTTATCCAGCTTTACAATGAGCGGCTTACCAGCAGCGATTTACTCAAGGCGCTCGAAGGCGTAACTCTCCTGCACACTTATAATGGCCGCCGATTCGACCTGCCTTTTATCAAAGCGTGGCTGGGTGTGGACCTTGAAGCGATGCACCAACACCGCGACCTTATGTTCGACTGCTGGCGGTTGGGACTGAACGGCGGTCTTAAAGCGGTGGAGAGCCGTATCGGCATTGACCGTGAGCTTAAAGGCATCAATGGGTTTGATGCCGTCATGCTGTGGCTGAGGTACAAGAGGAAGCGTGACCTTAAAGCGATGGAAACACTCCTCAAATATAACAAGGAAGATGTGATGAACCTCCTGCCCCTGCGCCGTGAGCTTGATGCCCGTCTTGCCGAGAGGACGACTCCGTATGTCCCTTGAGAACGGCGTTTGTGTGGCATTCCAGACATAAAGAACCGACTATTGACTTTTACAACATCGCTGGCATACACTCAAAGCATCGGAGTAATAACGCCTTCACGGGGCATGTGACCGTACAAGACTGAATCGCGTTTGAATCCGTAAGGAGGTAAGAATGGCACGATTCTTGAAGCGAGTATTCAAGGATAATCGTGGCTTTACCCTGGTGGAACTCTTGATTGTGGTAGCTATCCTGGGCGTCTTGGCCGCGGTAGTGTTGACCAACGTTACCGGCCTGGTCGGCTCGGGCCAGACGGAAGCGGCCAAGGCTGAGCTTAACCAGGTGCAGACGGCCATGGACGTTATGATGATCAAGGAGAAACAGACTTCGGTGACGGCTGTGGTCGTGGCGACGAGTAATATGGCCAGTTTTCCGGATGGTGTCCACCCGCTGTATCCGAACTATCTCCGCACTGCTACCACCAAGGGTACTTATACCTGCACTACCTCCGGCCAGGTCACTCAGGTGACCACCGGTTACTAGAGCGGCTGAGCTGAATTTCCCGGTATCCCGCCGGATGCTTGAGCTTATGAAGTGGTTCGGCAACACCGCTGGCGAGGGACAGATACGGCGGTGTTGCCGTTCCTTGTTTATACGGCGTTTATGTGAACCGAGGGCCGAATTAGCCAGTGACTAAGAAGATTCTTGTCGTTGATGATGACCCAGCCGCCCTCAGACTGGTGCAGTACACGCTCCAGCAAGAGGGGTACGATGTCATCACCGCCAGCAATGGACTGGAGGGCCTGAGGAAGGCTGTGAGTGAGTCGCCGGACCTGCTCGTGCTGGACGTGATGCTTCCAGGTATCGATGGCTTTGAGATTGCGACCCGCCTGCGCGCCCAAGAGGCCACGACCAGGATGCCTATCCTTATGATGTCGGCCAAGGCCCGTGAGGTGGACAAAGCCACCGGCCTGAAGGTTGGTGCTGATGATTACATCATCAAACCGGCCGACCCTGCCGTTATCAGCCAGCGTATCGCTGAGCTGCTGGCGCGTAAAACCGGCGGCCCGCCGCCCAGCCGGTAAGGAGCTAAGGACTTGGCTGAGAAACCAGCTAAGAAAGACCTCGGGGAAATGCTTCTCGATGAGAAGCTGGTGACCCCGGAACAGCTTGCCCGGGCCACCGAAATACAGCGCTCTCGTGGCGGTGCCCTGGCGGAGATATTGGTGCGTGAAGGCTATGTCAAGTCTGAGGAATTGGCTGTTGTCCAGAGCGTGCTTCTCAATGTCCCGTTCATCGACCTCAAGCGTCACGTCATCCAGCCTGACGCCATCAAACTTATTCCGGAGGAGATGGCCCGCAGACACAACCTGATCCCGATGGATGTCATTGGAGATTCGCTGATGGTGGTCATGGCCAACCCGGGCGATGTCCGCACCATCGAGGATATACGGGCCCGTGCCGGCCGGCGTGTTGAGGTGGCGCTGGGAATCCCTGCCGATATCCAGCAGGCGATTGACCTCAATTACCGCTCGGTCGGCGAGATTACCAGGCAGGTTAGTCAATTCGCGCCGGCTGTTGAGGACAAGGCAATAGTCACCTCGGATATCATTGCCCGGACGCCGGTGGCGCAGAGTCTGGAACTAATCATCACTCAGGCGGTTAGAGACCGTGCCTCGGATGTGCATATCGAACCCCAGGCGGAGCATCTCCGTGTGCGCTACCGCGTCGATGGCGTCCTCCGTGACGCATTCTCATTGCCCCTTTCCGCTAATGCGCCGTTGGTCTCACGCGTTAAGGTGCTGGGCGGCATGGACATCGCCGAGCAACGCCGGCCTCAGGACGGTCAGTTCTCAATGAAGATTGGCGAAAAGGATATCGATATCCGGGCGGCGACCATGGAATCAGCCTATGGAGAACGGGTCACGCTGAGAATACTGGACAAGTCGCTGTCTATCATCCCACTGGCCGACCTGGGCTTCACGCCGGACGCCCTGGAACGCTACCGTTCTATCCTCAGGAGTCCATTCGGCTTGCTCCTGGTGAGCGGCCCAACTGGCTCGGGCAAGACGACCACCCTCTACGCTTCTATCAATACTCTTGACCGCATCCAGAGGAACATCATTACCATTGAGGACCCGATCGAGTACAGATTTGAGAACATCAGCCAGACCCAGGTGAATCCTAAAGCGGGGATAACCTTTGCCAGCGGTCTGCGCGCCGCTATGAGGCATAACCCCGATGTCATACTGGTCGGTGAAATCCGTGACAAAGACACCGTGACCACGGCTGTCCAGGCGGCCCTGACCGGTCACCTGGTGCTTTCATCCATCCATGCCAACGACGCCCCCGGCGTCCTCTTCCGCTTGCTTGATCTTGGCGTCGAGCGCTATCTCATTACCTCGACCCTGGTGGGCGTCGTCGCCCAGCGTATGCTGAGGCGCATCTGCCCGTACTGCCGGACGGCGTACGAGCCAACCGCTGAGGAGAGAGCGGCCTATGAGGAAGAAATGAAGGAGAAGGCCGGGGCCTTTTTTGTTGGGGCCGGGTGCAATCTCTGCGGAAACACCGGCTTCCGCGGCCGCACTGGCCTTTATGAAGTACTGGTCATGACCGACCGCATCCGGGACATGGTCCTGAAAAATGCCGGCGCTGTTGAAATTAAGGCTCAGGCTGTCGAGGATGGCATGACGACCATGCGCCACAACGGTATGGTCAAAGCCAGTGAGGGTATTACCACGCTGGGCGAAGTGCTCCGCACCGCTTTTGCTATTGGATGAGAGTTGGGGAGGATCGAGTATGCCGTATGCGTTCCGGGCTTATACCGAAGACAGGAAGGTGGCGGAGGGGGTTATCGATGCCGTCTCGGAAGAGGCCGCCGAGCAGGCGCTATACCAGTCCGGCTACCGCAATGTCCTAACACTGAAAGCGATGGCGGCCGGCACGTTCATGGAGCGCTATTTGCCGGCGCTGGCCGGCGTCAGGCCCCAGGACATTATCGACTTCTCCAGCGAGATGGCCACACTGGTCCGTTCCGGAATAACTGTGCTCTCGGCACTGGAACTGCTTCAGGGTCAGGCCAGGAAAGCGGCCCTGCGGACGGTCATTGCCGGGCTTATCAAGCAGATTGGAGACGGCAAGTCGTTCTCCGAGGCCGCCGGACGCTACCCAGACGTTTTCTCTCATACTTACTGCCAGGTGGTGCGTGCCACCGAGCAGGCAGGCAATCTTGAAGCAGGTCTTAACCAGATGGCTGTCTATATGGAGAAGCAATCGGTCTTGGCTAAGAAAGTCGTCAGCGCCCTGACTTACCCGGCGCTGATTGTAGGTATGGCCGTAATTATTGTCATCGTTCTGATGGTGGTGGCCATGCCGCCGCTGATGAACCTGTTTGCCACTCTTAACGTTGAGCTTCCTCTACAGACTAGGATACTCGTCGGAGTCTTCGGATTTCTGGGCGCTTACTGGCTCCAGATAGCAGCCGTGTTGCTCCTGTTCGTCGTCGCCGCGGCTGGCTTCCTGAGAATGCCGGCGAGCAAGGTGTTTACGAGCCGATTAGTGCTTACCTTTCCTGGCATCGGCCCGGCTAACCACCAGCGAAATCTGGGGCAGTTCTGCCGTAGTTCAGCCATGCTACTGCGTGCCGGCCTGCGCTTGCCGGAAATAATATCCATTGTTTCCCGGACCATCCCCAATCTGCTGGTGCGTCAGTCGCTGGAGACGGTTGGACGGGAAATACTTCAGGGGCAGAGCCTTTCCCGGGTTATGGCCGTGGACAGCATCTTCCCGCCGATGATGGTCGGTATGGTGGCCGTTGGCGAGAAGACTGGCGACCTCGAGGGGGCGCTGGAGAGCGTGGCCGACTATTACGAGCGTTCGGTTGACCAGCGTATCGCCCGGCTGGTCTCCCTGCTCGAGCCGGTGATGACCGTAGTGGTGGGCCTTGGCGTGGCCTTCATCGTCATGTCGCTTATCAGCCCGCTCTATTCGATTATGAGGTCGCTCAGCGCCCGATGAGACGACCGCTTAATTGCTTAATCCGTTCTAACAGGGGAGAGCGTGGCTTCAGTATGGTCGATGCCATGATATCTGTATTCATTCTAGGGGTGGTGGTGGTGGCCTTCACCATGGCCCTCTCAACTGGCGCCGCCGGCGCCGGCGAAGCCGACCAGCAGGGCATTGCCCAGGGCATCGCCATGAGCCAGCTTGAATATGTCAAAAACCTGGCCTATGTGTCCGGGAGCGGCTCGTATCCGTCAATCCCTGTCCCTTCCGGTTGGGCTGTAAGCGCTGAGAGGAGCGCTATCCCCCAGGCTTCAGGTAATCCTGACATTCAGAAAGTCACGGTCACAGTAACACGCAGTGGCGTTACTATTCTGACGCTGGAAGACTATAAGGTGAACCGGTGAAGGACGAACGCGGCTTTACCCTGGTGGAATTGCTCCTTGGGGCAGTCATTACTGCCGTTGTTGTAAGCTTTTTAGGTTTCATGGTCTTCCAGACCTTTCAGGTCGAGGAGTTTGGAAGTGCCCAGATTACCGCCCGAAATGAGCTTCAGAACGCCGCCGCCTGGATGCAGGGAGATGCCGTCGAGGCAAAGACCGCCGCCGGCGGCTCACAGCTCACGCTTACCATGCCCGATGCCTCTATCATTACTTATGCGAAATCAGGGACGGACCTGACCCGTACCTCCGGCAGTACGGTGAATACCATTGCCCGCAATATCAGCGCGGCGACCTTTTCGGTGTCAGGCCGGCTGGTTACGGTGGACCTGACCTCGACTCCGCCCGGGCGCTCTGGAGCGGAGGCCCAGGGTACATATATCTTCAACATGAGGCCGACGCTGTGATTAAAGGCGAAAGCGGGCAGGCGACGATTCTGGCCATGCTGGCCCTCGGGGCGGGTATGCTAGTCATTGCGCCTTTCCTGGGGCATCTTTCCACCGGGCTAATTGCCGGGCGCCACTATCATGTAGTGACAGTCGACCGGTACTCCACCGATGCCGGCGTTGAGTGGGGGCTGTGGCGGGTCAAGCTCGACCCAAGCCTTACTACCAGCACCACCTATACATCGTCTCCGCTAACGCCGTTTCCCAGCAAAATAAATGATGATTCCTTTCCGACTACGGAGATTAAGTTCGTTGGTAGCACCGGGACAACGGAAACCCTGACCCCGGCGTGGCAGTCCGGCACTAACTGGAAGAGCTATCCGTTCACAACTACCGACGCCTGCACCGTCACCGTGACTGTGTCCAACGGGCCTACCGGCGTGGTACGCTTCCGATTCAACGGCGACCAGCGGAGCTTCAGCAGTCCGCCCTACACGACCACATATAACGTTCCTTCAGCCGGTAGCTGGGTAATGGAGGTGCGCACTCCCGGCTATAGCGGCCCAGGCACTATTACCCTGGTGCTTACCTACAGCGCGGCTAACATCTATGATATCAGGTCAACGGCGACTGACTGTGTGACCACAGTCCGTTGTACTGTAGATATAATTACCGGTACTATTACTATCAATTCGTGGCTGGTAGAATAGTGGGAATATGGCGTCCTGGCAGGGTAGGATCAACCCCCAGAACCGGAGTCTTGAATTGATTTACGTAATGCCAGCGTATCCGGAGTCGGCGCGGTGAGACGCCAGATAATCCTTACCATTCTTACTTTCTGCACCGTCCTTTTCCTTGTCTTTTCCTTTTTTAATTGGTCCCGGTACCGCAGTGATGAGGCGGCCCAGTCGGCGATCATTTCCCAGGTCTCCGAACTGCGGCGGGTATTGGCCGAGGTGCCAGCGCCGGAAGGCGACCCGAAGAAGGAACTTGCCGACGCCCAAGAGCGCATCGATAAAGCGAAGCAGACCCTGCCGCCCGCCCCGAACAGTACGGATATTGTCAGGCGCATCCTCGAACTGGGTAATCAGAACGCCCTGGTGATAGTGCCGCTTGTTGTCGACGCGCCGGGCGTGGCGGAAGTCGGCAGGCACCACTACGGTGCCCTCAATCTGAGCGTCACGGCTAAAGGCTATTACCGTAAAGTGCTGGACTTCGTCCGGGCGCTTGACGGTATTGAGAAGGCAGTAATAATCGATTCCGTGACGGTGACCCGCGGTACCCCGGCTGAAGCCGCGGCCGCCCCTTATGGCGAAATCCCGGTAACGGCCGTCCTGGAGATAGTTATTTACTCGAGGGTACAGGGCAGTGCCGTGCCGCAAGGAGGGCCGGTTAAGTGACCGTCGCTCTTGACATCAGCCCTGCCGGGATTAAAGCGGTCAGCTTCAGCGGTTCGAAGGTACTGAAAGCAGTCCAGGGGCCGCTGATGCCCGGCTTGATACGTGACGGCCTGATCCTCCAGCCAGCGGTGGTGGGAGCGGCTATAGCTGAACTTCTCAAGAATTCCGGTATACCGAAAGACCGGGTAGTCCTTAGCGTCACCGGTGTGCCTTACAGCTACCGCGTCATTACTTTGCCCAGGATGAAACCGTCACAGCGGGAGGAGGCTATCGGCCGGGCGGCGCGGCGGGAAATGCCGGTGCCGATTGAGGAGCTTTATCTATCATGGCAATTACTCCGCCAGACGGCGGGTGAGCTTGAATATTTTGTTATCGGTGTCCCACGCAATGTCATCAGTGCGGTTCTGCTCACCCTCCGGAACGCCGGGATTAAGTCGTTCCAGATGGACCTCAGACCGCTGGCGCTGGCCCGGCGGGCAGGTGCTGGGCAGGCCATTATTGCTGATGTTGGCCTGGACAGCATTGAGATCGTTATCGTTGCCGGCGGAATGCCGGTGGTTCTGCACTCGGTAGCGCCGCGTCCCGGCGCTACCGCTGAAGATAACATCCGCCGCTTCCTGGAAGAGTTAGGTAAGACGGTGATGTTCTACAACTCGTCCCGCCCGGCCCATCCGGTGGAACCGGCGACACCGCTCTTCCTTTCGGGTGACCTAGTCAGCGGTGCCGCGGAAAAGGAGCTGGTCAGGGGCGGCACCGAGCATCCGGTTGAAGCCTTCGCTGCCTTATTAGTTACACCCGCCGGGATATCTCCGGATGAGTATTCCGTCTGCTTCGGATTGGCGCTGATAACGCTCGGCCGAAGGCCGGCAAGAGTACAGGGGCCGGCGTATCTGGATGTTGATGTCGATATTGCCGTCAACCAGTATGGTCCCAGGCGGGCTGGTATTTCACTCAAGTCCTTCATCCTTCCCGCTGTGACCATCGTAGCGCTGGTGCTGGCTTATACTACCTATAATCGGGCACAGAGTATAAGGGATGAGCTTATCATGTTCGAAAGCCAGGCGGCGGTCTTCTCTCAGATGCTGAGACAGGCAAGGCTGGAGAGTGAGGCCAACCGCGAGTTAGCGGAGCAGGCGAAGGCCGCCAGGGCCGAGGCGGATAACCTGGAGCAGGAACAGAAGGATATCCTCGCCCAGCGCGCGCGGTTCGAGCTTCCTCTCCGTCTGTTTTCACAACTTCTCCCGCCGGCCGCATATTTCAGCAATATCAACGCCGCCGGCGACACTATTGAGATGACCGGCGAGGCGGGGTCCGGGTTTGACATCGTCGCTTACACGGCGGCGCTCGCCGGGCAGAAGGAAGTGGCCTCTGCCCGTATTGCCCGTCTCGGCGCGCCCGAGACGCCGATGCCGGGCGCCCCGGCCACCCGGGTATCTTTTACAGTTGTCGTGATCCTCAAACCATCGGCCTGAGCCGGCCGGTACCGGATCGCGCCGGGTCCATGGAAGCCCCACTCCGCCAGATTCCTCGCTGAAGCTCGGAATGACATGTTTTACCTGTGCCATTCTGAAGGAGCATTGTTTTTGTCATTCCGAAGGAGCGGAGCGACTGAGGAATCTGGGGTGAGGAGCCCGCACGGGATTGCCTCGCCGTGCTCAAAGTGACACAATATGAGGGCACATAACACACGTATCAGTAAGGAGTGACATCATGGCGACCTGGGAAGACAAACTGCCGCCGATTATGCGGGAGAAGCTGGCCGGTATCGGCGACCTTACGCCGGAAGAGAAGGCACGGATGAAAGCCGCCGAGCAGTTAAGCGGCATCTTAGCGGCGTTCTACAAGGGCGACATCGATGCAGATGGCCTGTGGCAGAAGCTCAAACCTTTAAAAGACGAAGGGAAAGGCTCTCTGCTTAAAGAAGCCCAGCTCCAGCTTATCGATTCGCTGACGCTTAACAGCACCGGGCTGGAACTGCAGAAGCGCAAATCAGGCATCGTGGCCATTGAGACGCTGAAGAGCCAGGCGACTACTTCCGCCCTGGAGCAGATGCTTGGCACGATTGATGCTCTTCAGGGCAGGTATAAGAAGGAGCTCCAGCAGGGTTACGACTACCTTAAAGCCGAGGTGGAGCGGGACCCCCGGGCCAGGGTGCGCCAGGTCAAACAGGGCCAGCAGACAGTCGTGGTGCAGTTGACCGTGGACGAGGCGGTCAAGTCCAGTCAGGAGTGGCAGAACTTCGTCGCCGAGCATGAGAAGCGCTTCAGTCAGGAATTTAGCCGTATCATCGACCGCCTTAAAAAGCAGGTCAAGTAGAGGGTAATCCCTCTCATTCGGGTAGTTCGAAGGGCAAGGCCCTTCGAAGACATTGCTCCCTATCTCTTACTGGACTAGATAGGGGAGTTCAAGAGGGGCTATGCTCCTCTTGAGAACAGTTTCCCTTAACCAGGGGTAAGGGCCAATAATGGAGGGAGTTATAGAGGGAGATAGTCCCTTTATAGGCTGGTACCCCTTACCTTCAATAGGGAAGGGGCAGGTGACAGGATGTCAATAAAAATCTATAAAGAGCCGGAACTTGACAAGCCGGTGCTCATTGCCGGGTGGCCTGGCATCGGGAGCATCGGGATTCTGGCCGTTGATACCATGCGCCGGCTACTCGGAGCCGAGGAGTTTGGAGAAATTGAGCCATGGGAGTTTTTCTATCCTAAGCGAGCGCTTATCCGTAATGGCGAGCTAGCAGAACTCGAGTTCCCGTTGAACAAGTTCTACTTCGCCAGGACCGCCAGGTACGACCTCGTTTTCTTCGTTGGCGAGGAACAGCCGACGGTGGGCCGGGCAAACTATGCCGAAGGCCGCAAGGCCTATGAACTGGCCAGCCTGGTTATGGATGTTGCTGAAGACTTCAATTGCCGCCGCGTCTATACCTCGGGCGCCGCGGTGGCGGCTGTCCACCATACCAGTCGACCACGCGTTTGGGCAGTGCCCAACCATCCGTCGCTCATCGATGAAATTAGAAGCTATCCCAATGCCGTGCTTATGTCGGACATCGAGGAGCGCGATGGCCAGGGGAGCATCACCGGCCTCAACGGGCTTCTCCTCGGAGTTGCTCAAGAACGGGGCGTTGAGGCCGTCTGCATTATGGGAGAAATACCCTCTTATCTCCACGAGATACCGTTCCCCTATCCCAAGGCGTCGCGGTCGGTATGTGAAGTGTTCGGAGCGGTGCTCGGCGTGACCTTCGAACTTGGCGGTCTAGACGCCGTCATTGAGCGCGCCGAGCGCGAGATTCAGAAGCTTTATGATGCTTTCCCTGCTGAGGTCAAGGAACAGATCGACAGGCTCAAGCATGTCGTTCCCGGTGGGCGCGGTGACTCTGGCCCCATCACCGAGGAGGACAAGAAGAGCATTCTCGACGAAGTCGACCGGTTGTTCAAGAGGCGGTCGCAGGGGGAAGAGGGTGCCTGAGGAAGCTGCCTTCCGATTATTTGGCAAGCCGGACCTCAAGAGCGCCTACCTGGTGGTTGCCTGGAACGAGGACGGCGGGCGGCTCGGTGTCAAGGTTGCCGAGTACCTCGCCAAGCATCTCGAGGCTGAAGAATTCGCTCAGATTGACCCGCCCGACTACTTCCCTCTGAGCGGCGTCACCATTGAGGACGATATTGCCCAGTTCCCGTCGAGCAAGTTCTACCAGTGCCGGCGCAATCTGGCACTGTTTAACAGCAATCCGCCACGCTCTAACTGGTACCGATTTCTGGACACCGTCATGGACATCGCCCGGGACTACTGCCATGTTAGGGAGTTGTACTCTGTCGGCGCCATGGTCACCCTGAATCCCCATACCGTGCCGCGGCAGATAATGGCGGTGTCCAACGGTCCGGAGATGACGCAGACGCTGAAAGACTTCGGGATTGCCAGTGATATGGACTATGAGACGCCTCCCGGCCAGCGTCCGACATTGAATTCATTCCTCATCTGGGTGGCGGGACGGCGCAATATTGCCGCGGCTACGCTCTGGGTGCCAGTGCCGTTCTATCTGGCTAATGTCGAGGACCCTCAAGCGGCTAGGACGGTATTGCGTTTTCTCGATCAGCGGGCGGAGTTTGGACTTGACCTCGGCGAGCTGGATGAGGATATCCGCCAGCAAAATGACCGGCTGGCGCAGGCAAGACGCCGGTTGCCGGATGTCGATGGCGCTCTGCGTCGCCTTGAGAATAACATTGCCCTCACCGAAGAGGAGAGTGAAAAGCTCATAAAAGGGCTGGAGGAGTATTTGTAAGGGAACGCCATACAAGGCCAGGATACATCCTGCGTCAAAGGATGTATCCTGGCCGAGCGGAGGAGGAAAGGTACAAAGCGCTGTGGCTAAAGACGGGCTGGGGTTCTCGGGCTCTCCAAATTGGGAGGTGACACCAGGGTTGTCGGGTCAAATAGGGTCAACTTCACCGGAGTAGTGGTGGGCTTGGCCGGTACTGGTACGGCATATCTGAACGGTTGCCTTTCCAGTCTTGGCCTGGGCCGGATGGCAACCGGAGACTGCATCGGGTAGAGTGCCTCGCTCAGGTATCTGCGCTTCAACATATTAATCTCTTCATCCTTACAACTTCATCCTAACAACGGATTATTAAAAAACAGTTAAGACGCATTTAATATCGGGTAAAATATGTTGAGGTGGCTTTCTGGTGTGCACACGGCTTCAGGAAATGCCATAATCAGTGGGCTGTAATCTGCTGTCATGCCGTAGGGAGGAGTCAGCTTGAAGAAGACGATTTATACCGAGAAAGGGCCGAAGCCTATCGGTCCGTATTCACAGGCGGTCGAGGCCGGCAATCTGGTATTCGTTTCGGGGCAGTTAGGGCTAGACCCGGTGACAATGAAGCTAAAGGGCGAGACGGCCGCGGAACAGGCCCATCAAGCGCTTAAAAATATCAGGGCCATTCTCGAGGCCGCTGGGCTGGGGATGAAGAATGTGGTCAAAACGACCATTCTGCTCAAGGATATGAACGATTTCCCGGTGGTCAACCAGGCTTACGGAGAGTTCTTTGAAGGAAGCGACTTCCCGGCACGGGCAACTTATCAGGTAGTCCGTCTGCCGATGGATGCCCTGGTTGAGATAGAAGCGGTGGCTGTAAGTGATGATGTCACCGTCAACAAAGCGTAGGTATGTTTCGCAAGCAGAAACCCTGCCTTGACAACGGCGGTGGCGTTGGCTAGAGTGTCCCCGGTTCGTGCCTGACCCTGGTGACGGTTCGGAGTCCCAACGAACTTCGAGGAGATGGCCCATGACTGACCTGCTTATCAAGAACGCCCTGGTCCTTACCATGGATGGCAAGCGCCGAGTGATTGATGATGGTGCTGTTGTCATACAGGATGACTCGATTGTAGGAGTAGGGAAAAGCGGGACACTAGCGGGCAAATACCAGGGGCGTAAGGTCATCGATGCCGCGGGTAAGGCGGTCCTGCCCGGTCTTATCAATACCCATATGCATATCGGATATGTGATGCTTAAAGGTATTGCCTCCGATATTACCGAGCGGCTCGCCTGGCTTTCGGCGGTCTATCCTTACGTCATTCTGGCTGACCCAAATGACTGCTACGCCGTCACCATGCTCGGCTGTCTCGAGATGATTAAGGGCGGCCAGACCTTTTTCATCGAGAATAACCCATTCATCAGCCATCCAAAGAATACGGACAGTATCGCCATGGCCGTAGAGGAAAGCGGGATGAGGGTAGCCCTGGCGCGGATGTATTCTGATTCGAATGCCCCGGACTTTTTACTTTCAAGTTCCGAGGAGATGAAGAAGGATGTGAGGCGGTTGTTCAAGACCTGGCACGGTGAGGCTAACGGGCGGATACGGGTCTGGATATACGCTCCGGGGCCGGGCATCCGGGAATCGCCGGAGCGGATGGCCGAAATCAAGGCCCTGCTTAAAGAATACGGGAGTATGGTGACCAGCCACTGGGCTGAGGGCGGCGAACGGTTCGATTATAAAGGCAAGTACGGGGCGAAGAAGCCGACGTATTTCCTTAAAAAGGCGGGCTACCTCGGGCCGGATACTTTGCTCGTCCATACTGTGGTCATGGATGACGATGAAATTAGACTTCTGGCCGAGACGGGCACCAAAGTATCCCACTGTCCAACCTCGAACCTGATACGGGCTGGGCGCCCCTTTCAGATTTCACCGGTGGTGAAAATGCTTAAGGCTGGAGTCACGGTGGGGCTTGGCTCGGATGCCTCCATCTGTAATGACAACTCCAGCATGTTCGAGGCGATGAAGCTGGCGGTTCTCGGGCAGAAGCTGAGAGAGGGCAGGCCGGACGCGATGACAGCGCAGACGGCGCTGGAGATGGCGACGATTAACGGAGCGAAAGTAGTGGGAATGGAGGACAAACTGGGGAGCATCGAGGTAGGCAAGAAGGCGGATATTATCCTGCTCGACCTGAATAAGCCCCATATCCTGCCCCTGCATAATATCTACGAGAATATTGTCTATTGCGCCCATGATTCGGATGTCGATACCGTTATCATCAACGGTCGGGTGGTGATGGAAGGCCGCAGGATACGGACGTTTAATGAGGTTGAGGTGGTCGAGAATGTGGTGAAGACCACCTCGGCACTGGACGAAAAGGCGAGAAAGAAGGCGAAGACTATCGCCGCATTGTGGTCGAAGTCTTATAAAGAACGGTTCAAGCTGGCCTCCAGGACAAAGACGGTGAAATAACAGTTCGAGGGTTTGGCTATGAAGATGACGGTAGCTGATTTCCTGCTTAAGTGTCTAGAGGCTGAGAGCGTCGAGTACATTTTCGGCGTGCCGGGTACGTCGCTGGTGCCACTTTTCGCCGCTTGCAACCGGAACAGTAAGATTAAGCCGATTCTGTCCAAGCATGAGGAAGGCGCCGCTTTTATGGCCGACGGGTATGCCCGGGTAAAACGAACGCTCGGTGTCTGTTTCGGCACTTCCGGGCCCGGCGCTACCAATCTTCTCTCTGGCATCGCCACCGCCTATCTTGATGACGTACCGGTGCTGGTGCTTACCGGACAGGTGGAGACCACTGCCTACGGTAAAGGCACCTTCCAGGACTCGACCCGTGAGGGTGTAGATTCTGTGCAGATGTTCGATTCTGTCTCCCGGCGGAGCTCGATGCTGATTTCGAAGTATAAGGCGGCCGATGAGTTTCGTGAGGCCCTCCGCATCGCCATGACCGGCAAGCGGGGGCCGGTGCACCTGAGCCTGCCGAAGGACATCATGGGCCAGGAAATAGAGGTGGAAGTAGAGCCGCCATCAGCCTACCGTCCGCCTTCGGAATACTTCGACCGTCGCTTGGTGATTGACGCAGCACAGAAGTTGGTTAATGCCAAACGTCCGGCGATGCTGGTGGGAAGTGGTGCTGTGGCGTCGGATGCCAGCGAGGAGATCCGCGAGCTGGCGGAGATGGTCGGCATCCCGGTAGCTACTTCTCCCAAAGCCAAGGGTGTCTTCCCCGAGGACCATCCGCTGTCGCTGGGCGTGCTCGGTTTCTGCGGCTCGCCGCTGGCGGAGACTTACCTCAAGTCAGGTGAGGTCGATGTCCTGTTTGTAGTCGGCGCCAGTCTGAACCAGGTGACTACCCAGTCATGGGACCCGCGGCTCAAGCCAAAGGACTGTCTTATGCACGTTAACATCGACCCGTCCGAAATCGGTAAGAATTATCCCACTGACATCCCGTTGATCGGTGACGCCCGTACTATCGTTAATGAAATCTCCTTTCGTGTGCTTAAGGACCTGGCCCACGATGGCGACAGGCTGGAGACTGCCAGCCAGGCGGTGACCGCCGTCCGGCGGAAGGTCGGCACCTGTGTCCAGCCAGAAAAGCTAGACTCGGATGCTGTCCCGGTCAAGCCGCAGCGGATGATAAAGGAGCTTCAGGAAGCTTTACCTGATGACGCCATTCTCTTTGTCGATATCGGCAATTCGGTCTGCTGGGCGCTCCACTACATGAAATTCCGCCGCCCGGGCTCGTTTATTACCAACTTCGGGCTTCTGACCATGGGGCATGGCACGGCGGGAGCCGTTGGCGGCAAGCTGGCCGCCGGCGACCGGCCGGTAGTGGCCCTAACCGGCGATGGTGCCTTTCAGATGAACGGGATGGAGGTGGCCACCGCGGTAAACCATAACGTGCCAGTGGTCTGGATTGTCCAGAACAACGCCAAGCTCGGCTTGGTACATGAACTTCAGAAGGTGTCACTTGGTGAAAAGACAGTGGCAACGACCTTTAAGGAAGTCAATTTGGCGAAAGTTGCTGAGGGTCTGGGTGCAGTTGGTTACCGTATTAGTAAGCCAGGGGAGCTGAAGGAGCTTCTACCGGAGGCGATCGCCGCAAAGAGGCCGACGGTTATTGACTGCATCGTTGACCCGAACGAGGTGCCGCCGCTGTCGCCGTATGTCGAGGGTATGAAGGAATTCGTCAAGCGGCTGGATATGGCCTAGTGTGAGCGTATCTGCCGGAATGCCTGGTCTCCGGTGACCCGGGCACAGGCGGTCGTTTCGCTCCATGCCTCTGCAGTGTCTTAGAAGGCCGAGACCATGACGCTGAAGAAAGCCGCCTGAGCTTCAGTGGGGACGGACAGGCCCATTTTCTGGAAAGTATCATGCTCCCGACGTGAGGTGCCGAAGAAGTTGTGCTCTTGGATGGGCCGGTAATCGAACGGCTTGCGCTCGGGTGTTTCGGCGATGACGTGCCGGTAAGTATGGCAGGCGGTTTCCCGCAGACTTCGGATTAAGTCGAAGCTGACGCCTTTAGCCTGAGCCAGCCACACCGGCCCCCAGAAGGGCGGCACTGTGTCCGGCTGGAGGCTCTGGTGGTTGATAAGCTCTTCTCTGGCAATCTCCTCGATGTGGTCGAAAAACATCTGGCGCTGGGCAGGCTCTGCCTGCGGCAGATGGATAGCCACATTGGTATTGAGTTCCTCTCTCTGGCCGGTGACCCTGCTGATGTTGCGGATGGCGGCATCAAGGAGCATGAAAGGGTAGCCTTCCTTGACCAGTGACAGCGTCCCTACCAGCCGGACGAAGTTGCCGGTCACTTTATTCTGGGTGTTTTTGTAGACCTCGGCGAAGCGTAGTCCGGTGGGTGCGCTAAAATATTTGCGGATGATATTGACGGAATAAGTGTCTTCAAGCTCGGCCTGGATTATGAACTGGCCGGCTTCAGCAAGGCCGGGGATTCCGGGGAGGGGGTGGGTAAAGCGGTGGTCAAGACGGATGGTTGATGGTTGAAGATAGTCCGAGATAAAAGCGGCTTCATCCACGGCAGGCCTCCCAGACTATTTTTTCATCAGGCCCTTGAAGTAGGCAATAGCATCGGCCTGGTCCTTTGGCAGGTACTTCAACAACCCGTTGGGCGCGATCTTCGGTTCGTATCGCTTATGCATGTCGCTAAACAGCGCCAGAGGTAGATTGGGGAGCTGGTGCTTTTTACGGAAGGCGGCAAGCGGCAGGGCATTAATGACCATGGTCTCATGAGTGGACAGGGCTTCTGACATGATATGGCCGTCGTGGTCGATAATGGCCGAGGCGCCGGCAGCCCAGTCGCCGAGGGCTTCGTGTCCGGAGGCAGCGTTATTCACGAAGACGCCATAGACCATGTTAGCCTGGCAGGCGGCTTGAAAGTCCAGGCGAAGGTTATGGATGGGACCACCGCGCAGGGCAGGAAGCGGCGTCCGCGTCCAGTAGCCGGAGCCGATGGTCATGAGCCGGATGAATACCTCGGCGCCCTTGAGGGCCAGAGCGCGGGCGATTTCGAACTCGTAAACACAGGGATGGAAGGCGATATTACCGATATCGGTGCGGGCCACAGGGAAGACAGCGTCCCAGCCGTACATTTCGACGTAGCGGTCGAGAACATCGTAGGTTGAAGTTGAGAAAGCTAATCCCGAGAGCTGGCGCGGCTTCCAGTTCTGGAGAATTATTTCGCCTTTGGGGTTGATAAGTATGCCGAGGTCGATGAAATGGCCGGGCCAGTCCTTGAGTTTGCCGTAACAGCCGAAAGCTATGTAGCAGTTTAACTGTTTCGCCTTCTTGCCGATGGCCTCGGTCTCCGACCCGGGGACGTCAATGGCCACCCGCAGTTCTTCCTCGCGGGAGCCGGCAATGTGGAAGCCCTGGAGCGGGAATTCGTGGAAGATGAGGATGTCCTTCTTAATGTCGCGCCGCAGATCCCAGTACTGGGCCTGGTCGGCCAGCCAGAGCATGCGGTCGAGGTTCTCCCTAATCTGACGTTCGGCCTTGGCCGGGTCGTAGATATTCAGCTTCGACTGGATGACAGCATAGGTAACCTCATCGGAGCGGAGTGGGGTGGTCTCATAAATATTGAAAGGATTGCTGGCAGTTTGCGACATGGCTGAACCTCCTTAACTGGCGAGGATGAATCACAAGAGACGACAGTTGCCATTGTAGCACACGTTTGATTAGCGGTGTATTAACAGCACGAATCTCAGACCGAGCCGAGAAGCCCCAGGCGCTTCGAGTGGCGTCGCTTTTCTCTAACGACAATGCTCAGGGCCAGGATGACGGCGCATAGAACCGCCCCAAGAATAAAGGTGGCCCGGAAAGCGGGTACGTAAGCTGAGACTGGTGTGGTGTGTGGCAGGGTGGTGCTGGACGAAAGGCCGGCCACGGTCAACAGGGACATAAAGATTAGGCCGAACACAGCGATGCCCATAACGGCGCCCATATTCCTCATGGTGGCTACCAGGCTGTTAAGCATGCCTTCATCGCCATGGGCCGGACTGGCACTTAGAATCAGATTAAAGCTGGTCGGGATGGTAAACCCGATGCCGATGCCTTCAAGTAACAGGGCCAGAGAGATGTAGTGAATGCTGGTTGTTGTTTTCATAGCCGCTAATATGAACAGGCCACAAGTCATGGTTATCGAGCCCAGTATGCAAATGGGTTTTGAACCGATGCGGTCGGACAGATAACCCGCCGCAGGCCCGGCCAGCATCATCCCCAGCGCCGGTATCAGCAGGACCAGGCCGGCAACGTCAGTTGCCAATCCGCGTTCGACCTCAAGATAAAAAGGTAGCATATACCATGAACCCTGGGCGACGAGCATGACCAGTAAAGTAATGGCGATACCGATAGTGAAATCGCGGCTACGGAATAAGTCAAGCCTGATCAACGGAATAGCAGCACGCTTTTCCTGGATGATGAAGCCGGTCCAGGCGGCGGTGGAGACTATTACCAGGACGATAACCATCGGTGATATCCAGCCGATATTGTTTCCCATATTTAATATGAAAAGGAGGGTTCCAAGCGCGGCAAAGATAAGACCCGAGCCGGCGAGGTCGAATTTACCGGAGATTGCCGGGATGTCCTTGGGCAGGACGATGAGGCCAAGAATGATAGCGATAATCCCGATCGGTACGTTGACAAAGAATATCCAGTGCCAGCCCCAATGCTGGCAGATGAAACCGCCGAGCGGGGTGCCCGCCGCCAGACCGATAGCGCTGAAGGTAATCCAGACCCCAAGTGCAGTGCCGCGGTTTTCCTCCGGTACGTAGCGGATAATCATGGCGCCGCCGATAGCTTGGAGGATAGCGGCGCCGAGAGCCTGCAAAGCCCGACAGACGATGAGGATGTAGATATGAGGCGAAAGACCACAGAGCATAGAGCCGGCTGAAAAAACCGCGAATCCGATGAGATAAGTCTTGCGGAAGCCACGCAAATCACCGATACGGCCGAAGGTCACCAGCAGGGAAGAGAGAACCAGCAGGTAGGCCATGGCCACCCAGGAGACAGTCGCGAGGTCCGCTTTGAAATACTCGGAAAGGGTAGGTAGAGAGATGTTGACGATAGTGCCATCGAGGGCACCCATAAAGGCGGCGATGGAGATAAGGAAGATAACGAGCCAGAGCCGGCCATTGCTGGTTCCAGCAGAATGTGTTGACTTGGGGTTTGTCATGGGTGTCTCCTAATCCAGTTGGTCACACAAAACTGAGCTACTGCCAGCAAAGTCAGTTTGTTTCGGCTGCACTCGTCGACTGAGGACTTGATGAGTTTGTAGACGCTCTTGATGGCGTTTTTCATAAGCCGTTAGGGGATACATCATGAGTGTAGCAGAAGCAAGCGGGGTGTGGCTAGGTTAGGTGTGTGTCTGCGGTGCAGGCTTTAAGTCTGAAGGAATTGTATAAGGGGATACGACGAAGCGATGAGAATGGCGAAAAAGACTGCCATGATTATCATCAGTCTGGCGCCGAATTTGCCGCGCTCAATTGACTTGGGCCGAAGGAACCAGGAGATGATGAAGGTAGCGATCGGGAACACAGCAGCGGTCTTAATGGCGGCGGCAGTGCCAATGGCGCCTTCTATGGCTCCCATGACTGGCATGCCTACACCAGTACCGACCATGAGGGCTACCATGAATATACCCAGTCCGGCGCCGCGTTCGTGAGGAGCTAGCTCATCGGTGAGAAGCGCCAGGAGCGTTGGCCAGATAATAGAGGCTGAAATGGACCACGTCACAATCCAGGCGATTACAATCAAAGGTATCGATGGGTTCGATATCAGCAGTGGTGCGGCGCTCAGCATAAAGAAAGCGGCTATGATGGGGTACTTCCGTCCGATGGCATCGGCAAGCCGGCCAAACGGATAATTCAACATCACTGCGGCCAGACCAAACACTGATAGGAGTATCCCTAGGGTTATTTTGGGGTCGGGCTTGAGGAGCTCGGCAGTCTTCAGTTCCTTGAGATATTCGCTAAAGGTAACCACAATGGTGCCGAGCAGCCAGTATAGGGAGAGGATTCCCAGGCAGGCGAAGAGGACATTCTTCCTTTTGAGGATGCTTGTAAGGTTTGGTTTGGCAGGCATACCGGTTGCATCCTTATCTGTCGATGATTCTTTTAGTGGACGGGTCTCTGGAATCAGCGTCCAGATGATGATTGAGGCTAGGACACAGACTATAGCGATGGTGAGAAAGACCGA
Organism: Chloroflexota bacterium; assembly: GCA_040753815.1. Taxonomy (GTDB): domain Bacteria; phylum Chloroflexota; class Dehalococcoidia; order GIF9; family JBFMDU01; genus JBFMDU01. Next base: position 31,459 of record JBFMDU010000005.1, on the reverse strand, counting down.
AAAATACCCGTAAGCTGCAGATAGGAATCCAGCCAGGGCCGAACTGATGGTCACACCAATGGAAACAGACATGCCCCAGATGCCCATATATGCGCCGCGGCGCTGGGGAGGGGCAAGGTCGGCGAGGATGGCGGCGGTGCATGGCCCGGTGGCACCGGAAAAGAAGCCGTGGACGAGCCTCATCGCCACGAGATAGAGGGGCATGGTAGCCAGACTATAGAGAAGAACGGAGGCGGCGACCCCCAGGAATCCTATGGTGAGGGGCAGTCTCCTCCCTTTCAGGTCGGACATTCTTCCGAAAACGACATTGCCTGCCGCGTTTGTTATAGAAGTGAATCCCATAATAATGCCGACTAAAAAAGGAGCAGCCCCGAGTTCTCTTGCGTACGTGGGAAGCACCGGGGCCAGCATCTGGGTGTCGAACATGTAGAAGACCGTTACCGTCGCGGCCGCCGCGATGACATAGCGCCGGGATAGCTTCATCATCTTAATTCCCCCCGTTCGGCTCACAAATATAAATATAGTTAAATACCGGGCTGTTCGGTTTCTTATATGCTTGCCATTTTGAGCGAAGCCAGAGAGAGGGATAGCAAATGAGCGGAATATGAAGATAAAAACGAGGGGTAGGTTCGTTGGCCGGAGAGATGCCCTTTAGCCACGCCGACATAGCACGGTAACTCGCCGGGCCGGCGAATATCAGTTCCTCAGGTCCGGGACCTTCGGGTGCAGGATAGGCCACCGCGTCCTCCTCATCTGCGCCGTTCACAACAGCGTGTTATTCAGCACCAGCTAACTAAGAATAAACAATTAGCGGTGTCCAAAGCAAGGACACCGCTGTCCAACTGTGTAAAAGCCTATTCCTGCGGTCGAGAACATAAATTCAAAAGAACTACCACAACTTGACCCCGGGCATCTCTACGGTGATAGCTACTTCAGGGCACATCTTCTGGCAGTACAGGCAGGCAACACATAAATCGAGGTCCTTACAACGGGCCTTTTTCTTACTGCCGAACGGATACAACTCCATGATTTGCTGTGGGCATTGCTCAACGCACACGCCGCAGCCGGTGCATTTGTTGGTATCAACCTTATGGACTACTGGCAGGGTTTTCCCTTCAGTCATCGCAGGTTCACCCATGGCAATTCCCTCCTTCCGTTCCGGCGTATCAGAGCAAGCCAACCATGATTTTCTTTTCGGTCTCTAGACCGAGAGCCCGGATAATGACTCCCTTGGCAGGGTCATTATCCCGGAACCACTTGCGCTGAAATCGCTTTCTTCTGATGACATGGTCCTTTATTCGGGGATCCCTGATCGGTTCAGCCTTTTTGTACAATTCAATGTAATAGTTAAGGTAATCCTTGAATATGTTGGTGAGAATATCAGTCCTGTCCAGCGGCACCTCCAGGTTCAGTTCCCACGGGCTGGACAATAATCGCCACCAGGTCATGTCTGGATGGAAGATTATTTTCTGCGGTCCGAGGTCCCAATATTTGGCATAGAAGGGCTTCAACCCATCGTAGTATTTCTCCTTGTACCATTCGTCAGCTGCGGGGTCCACCGTCGGCCAGAGGTCAACAATAAGGCTGGAAGGGTTCGGGTGTGGCCGCTGGTCGAGGTCAGCGACGAATACAGGGAGGTCGTAGTCATCGGTCGGGCAGATGACAACGCACTGGGTCATCCGGGGAGCCTTGGGCATGTAGTAATACCAGCTCAGGTCAATCTTCTCAGCTTTGTCCGCGCTGAGACTCTCCATGCGGAATGACATCATCGGGTGATCATGACGCTTCCTGAGCTCAGTCAGGTCTACTCCATCAAAGGAGTTGAGTGGTTTCGGCTGGAGCTGCTGGACCGTTTCCTCGCCGAGTTCCACCATGGGGACGGGGTCGTATTTTAGGCTGGGGGCATAGGCCCGAATTTCACTGGATAACTCGCTCATAGGATACCTCCTCCACATTTTCGCTGATTCCATCTTATTAAGGGTTGATGCTTATCGTCAATACTAATGGATAATCGTATACGTACTTACCATGTCGTGTGTCAGGAGACTGGCTGTAAACGCTTCTGGACGGAACATCAGCAGAAGCGGTCTTCCTGGTAGAGTCCAGTTTGAGTGGGAACATTCGCCGCAGTAAGTTGAAACAACAAGCGTAATCGCTTATTATCTGATTATTGAGACAAAGCTCGTGAGTTCTGGAGTAAAGGGTTGGTGAGAGAAAGATGGTAGAAGAGGCAAAAGCACTGTCTGCCAGCAGGCGCTATACAATCGGGCAACTTACAGAACCTGGCGTTGATGAGTTTATTGACCTGGGAATGGCGTCCAGGGTCTCCGGAGTGGCATCGGTCACCCTGAGAGCGCAGGCGACCGTGGGTAGACTCCGCGCCGTAAGATTGGGAGGGCGGTGGATAACTAAACGCGAGTGGCTCCAGGAATACCTGAATAGCCGGCCGCAGTATTTAAAGGCTCGTGTCCGTGAGCGCAATGTCGCCGTTCAAGACGGGTTTTCTGTGACACTGAATGATGACCTCGAAATCTGGATACTACTCAATCAGGCCTGGCAGACTATTCAAAAAGCAAGGGAGAAGGAGCTGGCGCGGAGCGGCATCAGTCTTAAGAGAAGCAGTATGCTCTTTCTGATTACGGCTATTGCTTCTGCTGGGAAGCCTGTTACAGCCGGGGAGATAACCCGCTGGACTTTACTCGAGAAACACACGGTATTTGAAAGGATAAAGAGGATGGAGAGGGATGGGTTGATCAAGCGCGTTCCAAGTAGTGGTAGGAAGGCGATGGAGCTTGTGCTGACACAGACAGGCAAGCAGGCACTCGAACGCTCGGCAAAGCGCGAGTCCATTTCTGCAATAGCCTCATCCCTTTCGCCATACGAAAGGCAGCAGTTTAAGGCAATCTTAAGAAAACTGCGCAATGCCGCAGTGGATGTAATCGAGGACTATACGAAGCGCGTCCTTCTCTAAAAATATAGGTGCCATCTATTTGAGCGGCAGGTCGTAGATGCGCCAGCGCTTGTAGATTTCTGAACCAAAGATGGTGGCCACCTTGATGATGGCGTCATTGTCCTCGAGTACCAGCGAACCCTCGAATTCCGTGTAGTTCTTGCTCAGGATGACATTGGCGATTTCGTTGGCCAAGAGGGGGACTATGCTTTCTTTCCGGTAGGGTGGCCGGATACCGAAGAACATACCTCTGGTGCGCGGTATCCTGCGTCTCATTATCAGGATGCGGGCAATGCGCACTAGGTCAGAATCACCGTACCACCGCCAACGCGGCTTTAAGGCCCAGTTGGGGTCGGGGATGATACCCATAACCGCCGCTGGTTCGCCGTTGACGTAGGCGAACCGTACCAAATCCGGGTCCAGAATCATGCGCAGGGAATCGGCAATAGCGTCGCCTTCCTCGTCTGAAATGGGCAGGAAGCCCCAGTTCTGTGACCAGGCCTCGTTGTAGATTCTTACCACCAGCCTTATCTCTTCCTTAAGCCGCTTCATTACCACCAGTCTGGTGCTGATGCCGCTTTTAGGCGCCAGCCGCCCGAAGCGCTTTACCAGTGCCAGGTTGGCCCGGTCGCGGTGTACGATGAATCCGAGGTAGTCCTTAGCCTTGCGGAAACCATAGTGTTCCAGGAACTCGCCATAGTAAGGAGGATTGTGGGTGGTTTCCACAGTTGGTGCTTTATCGAATCCATCGATTAGAATGCCCTGACGCTCATGGGTTGAGTTGGAGTACTCGCCAGGTCCCCGGAGCACTGCCAGACCACGGGCGGCAACCCAGTCCCGAGCGCGGTCGAGAAGCACCCGGGCAACATTGTAGTCCTCTACTACTTCAAAGAATCCGAAGGAGCCGATCGAGGTCTTGTGATACTCATTGTACTCGTGGTTAACAGCGGCGGCGATTCGACCGACCGGCTCTTTGCCATGCCACACCATGAAGTGGGCCACTTCGGCATGTCGGTGGTAGGGGTGTTGTGGAGTGAGCAAGCCCTTGAACCCGAGGATTCGGCTTCCCAGGTAGTCGGCATTTAACGGCGGCGTCCAGCATGGATCGCCGTGGTACAGCTTCCAAGGGAACCGGACGAACTCCTTAAGCCGCGGCGAACCGAGGGGGATTTCCTCTATACGTAACTCTCTGTCACTCATGAAATCTACTAGCGATGACCTGGTACTGATGAAACTAATTACCACGAGACTATACCTAACAGGTGCCTTTCGTCAAATTACAGCCGGATGGTTTGCGATATAATGAACCGGATAGCGCTGGTGGAAAAGGCAGCCCCGATAGCTGTTCCTGCCCAAAAACTATGAAAAGTAATAACGTCCCCACGGGCTAGCGACTGCACCATATCCTTTTTGGTCGAGACTATGAGGTTTCTTAAATTCTGTCTTGTCGGCGCCAGCGGAGTAGTGGTCAATGAAGGCTTGCTCTGGCTGTTGAAGCAATTCGCAGGACTGCCTCTACCGCTAGCTTCGGTTATCAGTATTGAGACTTCTATAATCTCCAATTTTATACTTAATGATTATTTTACCTTTCGTGACCGCCGTGGCCGGGGTGCGCGGTCTTTTCTAGCTCGGCTGGGAAAGTTCAATGTCGTGAGTCTTGCCGGACTTGGCATTAATATGGGTTTCCTCCTGGTGCTTACTTACTTGCTAGGCGTGCACTACCTGATTTCCAACCTTGTTGGGATAGCTCTGGCACTCATCTGGAATTATCTGGTAAACCTGCGGTGGACATGGAAATAGCGCCACGACTTAGGCGGCTGGGAAAGTGGGAGCATATTTGGCTGTGTCTGCTGTTGTTGGTCGTTCTGGCGATGCACTTTGCGGTTATTACCCGGCCCGATGAGCCGATGTTCGATGAGAAATACTACGTTCCTGACGCCAAGTCCATCCTTGAGGGGAATGGTACTTCACGCCCTGAGCACCCACCGCTCGGTAAACTGCTCATAGCATCAGGCATTCTCGTTTTTGGCGATAACCCCGTGGGCTGGCGGTTCCCTTCGGTAGTCTTTGGGGCATTGGGCATTGTTCTCTTTTACCTCATCTGCCGCCGTCTGGCTATGCCGCGGACGGGGACGTTTCTGGCGGTTTTCCTGCTGGTGCTGGAGAACCTTACTTTCGTTCAGGCAAGTGTGGCTATGCTGGATGTGTACAGTGTAACATTGATGTTGCTTACTTTCTGGCTCTATCTCAGGGGTGATTTCCCCCTGGCCGCGGTATCAGTGGGCCTCAGCATTCTGGTCAAGCTTACCGGTGTCCTAGCGCTTCTCGCTGTAGTACTACATTGGCTGATATCAGGAAGGAGCCGTCCTTGGCACTTTATCAGTTCCATGTTCCTGGTCCCGGTCTCGGTTCTATTGCTATTACCACTGTTTGACTTCATGGTATCCGGCCGTCTCGTTGACCCTATTAGTAGCATTCAAACCATGACCAGCTTGAGCAGTACTCTTACCTTTAGCAATACTGATTACCCCTATCTCAGCCGTCCCTGGGACTGGATAATGCGTCCGCTCATGATGCCTTACTGGTACGAGCCGCACTACACCGCGGCTATAAGTTTCACGGTGTGGGCGCTTATCGTTCCTGTGATGCTTTACATGGTGTTCAGGGCAATCAGGCACAGTAATGCGGCGTTATTCAGCATCGCGTGGCTCGTCGGTACATACCTGGTGTGGATACCGCTGAGCGTGCTCACAGATAGAATCAGCTTTGTCTACTATTTCTACCCTACGATAGGAGCTGTCTGTATTGCACTGGGGTTGGGGTTCTCACGTCTGATTGATATCTGGCGGGTAAAAGAGAAGAGCCGCGTCGGGCGGCTGGCAATGGCGGTGGTTGTGAGCTATTTGGTATTGCATATTACGGTTTCTATTATTCTGTCGCCGTTGTCCAATTTGTAATATTGTGTGAGCTGGATATGACGTCTCTTACCGCTGCTGTAAATCGCGGCCACGTGTCGTAGTGCCCGGGATCTGCTAGCGAAGACTTAGAATGATACGTGACGAATTGAGAAAAAGCCTGCTCATCTTCGGTGTATTACACCTGGCAATATTCCTTGGCTTTTACGTGGTGATAGCCCAGCTTTATTATCCAGCCTCTGGCGAGTATGAGCGTAGCCTGGCCTTGCAGATGCTTGACGGCCGGTTGCCGTACCGGGACTTCGTTTTTGAATATCCGCCGCTGGTAATCCTTGCTTTCTTAGCGCCGGCGCTGCTCTTTCGTACACCGCTGGCTTATAGCTTCGCTTTCGCCGGTGAACTGCTCCTGTTTGACCTGACAATACTGGTCCTGCTAGCCTCGCTCGCCGCCCGTTTCAATGTATCCGTGCGGGGTTCCCTGGTTGTATATACGGTATTGTTGCTGGCTGTAGGGCCCCTGGCAGTATGCCGTTATGACCTTCTGCCGGCCATGTTAGTTCTGGCGTCGCTATGGGCCTTTGTAAGCAGGAGGACTGCCGTCGCCTGGACACTCATTGCTCTAGGGGTCGCGGCCAAGATATATCCGATAGTTCTGGTACCCTTGTTCTTCGTTTACCAGGTGATAAATCGAGAATACCAGCGGCTCCTTAGGGGGATTGTCTGTTTCCTGGGTGTGCTCTTTGTAGTTGCTATTCCGTGGCTGATAATCGATACTGGCGGTTTCTGGCATTCGCTGACCTACCACTTGGAGCGAGGTCTTCACTCCGAAAGCACTTACGGGACGGCGCTCCTGATGGCGCAAGTCTTGGGATGGACGAGTGTGGAGGGGAGTCTTACCTATGGCTCCTGGAACATCGCCTCTCCTCTGGCGGATGCTCTTGGAGGGCTATCATTTTACCTTACGGTGGCCTCCCTCACCCTGGTTTACGGTTTGTTTGGCTGGTTGCTCCGAAAAGGTTTGACGACAAGGTCAGAAGTGACCACTTTAAGGCCGCAAGATAGGGGGTGGATACTGCTCCAGTTCGCTTCCCTTGCGGTGCTTATCTTCATGCTGACCAATAAAGTCTTTTCGGCGCAGTATTTGTTATGGCTCTGCCCGTTACTGCCACTGCTTGGCGGACGGACTCGGTACCTCGTATGGCTCTTATTCGCAGTGGCGGCCGCGCTTACTCAGTACGTTTTCCCTTACCATTACATTGAGTTTGAGCTGGGTGGTTCTGGGACGGTAGCCGTTCTTGCTAGTCGGAATGTTCTACTTGCCGTTACAGCCTTCGTTATCTTGTGGGGTGTGATGCATTCAGGAGGTATTCTTAGTCAAAGACACTGATTACAGTGGGCGGTACTGTACAACACACAGAACCTTCGAACTAACTTTCGTCATTCGTATTTAGCTACTCCACTAAACGGTAACCTTGAACTCGGCCATAGTTAACCCACGGTGGTCTTAACATCGATTCTCACAACAAGACTCAGGACCACCTTGATACTATCAGAAAGACGCTAAAGAAGATGGGTTAGGACTTCGTCGGCTTGAAGCAACCTTTGGCAATCCGCCAGAAGGCATTACCGAATTCGGACGTGAACAGCCGTTTGACCTTATCGTAATGGCAACCCATTGATGCACTGGTGTCGGTCAGTAGACTATGGAGAGTGTAACTGGTAAAGTCATTAGGGGTGGAACGGCGCCGGTTTTCTGGTGGGGACTCACTGTCAGATAAGCGAGGGGGGAATTATTATGGCTCATGACATTCAAGACAAGAAGAATGCAACTGGGTCCGTACCTGAATCTGCATCATCAAGCAAGAAGAGACCGGCTGCCGTTAATAGGTCAACAATCAACGAACTGAAGGATATGCCTCTGGATAAACTCAAGGCCGAATTGAAATCTGGCCAAGATGGTTTATCCAACGATGATGTTCAGGCGCGCCTCTCAGCATACGGTTACAACGAACTACCAGAGAAGAAAGTTAACCCTTTGCTGAAGTTTCTTTCCTATTTCTGGGGACCGATACCCGTCATGATTATGCTGGCCGCCATTCTATCGGGCATCCTCGGTCACTGGCCCGACCTTGGGGTAATCCTCGTCCTGCTTTTCCTCAATGCAGTGGTTGGCTTCCACGAGGAATATCAGGCCGGTAACGCTATCGCCGCCCTCAAGCAAAAACTGGCTGTTCAAGCCCGTGTGAAACGTGATGGTGTATGGAAAAGTATTCCAGCCCGTGAACTGGTGCCGGGCGACCTCCTCCGGCTCCGCATCGGCGAGATTGTGCCGGCTGACGCTCGGCTCCTTGAGGGAGACTCTATCCAAGTTGACCAAGCGGCTCTCACCGGTGAGTCACTACCGTTGGAGCGTAAAGAAGGCGACGCAGTGTTTTCCGGTTCTATTATCAAGCAAGGTGAAATTGAAGCGCTTGTCTACGCGACCGGTTCGGACAGTTACTATGGTAAGACTGCCCAACTGGTCGAATCAGCCCAAACCAAGAGCCATCTCCAGAAAGCTATCCTTAAAATCGCTGACTACCTCATCGTGATTGCTATAACACTCGCGGTAGCTATCTTTGCTTCAGCTCTAGTACGAGGCGACCCTCTCCTTGAAGTACTGCAGTTTGCGCTGGTGTTGACCATAGCCGCCGTGCCGGTGGCAATGCCTGCAGTCCTCTCGGTTACTCTGGCTATCGGCGCTAAAGCCCTGGCTGCTAAAGAGGCTATCGTCACGCGGCTTTCTTCAATCGAAGAACTGGCCGGTATAGATGTGCTGTGCTCGGACAAGACCGGCACCCTGACTCAAAGCAAACTCACCCCTGGTGACCCCTTCACTGTCGGTGGAGCGACAGCGGAACAAGTTATGTTGGCCGGTGCGCTTGCTTCACGCGCTGAAGATCAAGACCCTATTGACCTCGCCGTCATCGGCGGTGTTAAGGACAAGTCATCGCTTAAAAGCTACCAGGTGACCCATTTTCAGCCCTTCGACCCGGTCCATAAACGTACTGAAGCGGCACTTAAGGGGCCAGACGGTCAGGTCTTTAAAGCGAGTAAAGGTGCGCCCCAAGTCATTCTCGCTCTAGACCCTGACAATGGTAGATTGCAGGCAGATTTCGATAAAGCAGTAGCTGATTTTGCCTCACGCGGCTTCCGTTCCCTAGGTGTAGCGCGAACCGACGCTAACGACCGGTGGCGTTTCCTTGGCGTCATACCACTCTCAGACCCGCTTCGTGAAGACTCCAAGGAAACGGTTGAAACCGCGAGAAACCTTGGTATTAAGGTCAAGATGGTTACCGGCGACCAAGTAGCCATCGCCAGAGAAACCGCCCGGCAGTTAGGTTTAGGCTCCAACATCATGGATGCCGGTGTCTTTGACCAGGCGAAGTTCCACCAAGGTGGCCAGCTCGCTGACACTATTGAACAGAACGATGGCTTCGCCCAGGTATTTCCCGAACATAAGTATCATATCGTTGAGGTGCTTCAGCAGAAGAACCACATCGTCGGTATGACTGGAGATGGCGTGAACGATGCTCCAGCGCTCAAAAAGGCTGATGCTGGTATCGCCGTTTCCGGTGCCACCGATGCCGCACGGGCTGCCGCCAGTATCGTCCTGCTAAAAGCCGGGCTCTCTACCGTCATCGACGCTATCCGTGAGAGCCGGAAAATCTTCCACCGTATGACTAACTATGCCACCTACCGCATCGCCGAAACGGTGGCTCTCCTCGTCTTCCTTACCCTGGCCATTCTACTCTTCAACATTTACCCGGTGACGGCAATAATGGTGGTGCTTCTAGCCATCCTCAACGATGGGGCTATACTCTCTATCGCTTATGATAACGTGCGCCCCGGTGCTAGGCCGGAATCATGGACTATGAGGCCAATTCTTGGTGTGGCAACCACGCTGGGCCTCTTCGCGACTATCCGCTCCTTTGGTATTTTCTATATCGGAGATACCGTTTTCCACATGAGTCGTGATCTGCTGCAGACCCTTGTCTATTTGAACCTTTCCATAGGTGGTCATCTCACCCTTTTCGCCGCGCGCACACGGGGCCCCTTCTGGTCAATCAAGCCGTCGCCTCTCCTGCTCGCCGCCGTCGTCGGGACCCAGATAGTAGCCACCTTCATCGCGGTCTATGGCTTCCTTATGACGCCGCTAGGATGGGCGATAGCTGGATTCACCTGGGTATACTGCCTGGTGCTATTCCTGTTCCAGGACCTGGTTAAGCTCGGTGCTATCAAGGTGTTCGACCGGCAACACTCAGGGCTGCTTAAACCTGAATGAGGGAGAAAATCTTAAAAGCACTATCTGACTTAATGATTATCTAGGCTCTGGACGCTTTGAAACTCGAACAGCGTCCAGAGCCTTTGCTGCGAGAGGTGGCATGATCGAATCCACGTTGGCATCCTCTAGCGATTTCATCAAAGGTACCAGTACATTATCAAGACTACCCCGATCCATATCATGCAGAACGTGATGTGCACCTTCTCGTAACCATACAGAGTCAGGCTTATTTATAAGCGCTTCCAGGAGTGGGATGAGTACCTCACTGCCGATATTTATCAGCGCCTCCGCTGAAAGCCACCGTATATCAAATTCTCTGTCTTCAAGAGCTTTAACTAGGGCATCGCTGGCCTCTGAGTCGCCTATCTGGCCTAGGGCCTTTGCGGCTTCCCAGCGAACCCAGAATTTTTTACTGGATAACGCATCAATAAGTGGTTTTATTGCCGGCCCCCCCATTTTTACGAGAATACCTCGGGCGACCCGGCATCCGATTGGATCATCACAGTTCAATTGTTCTATAAGATTATGCATTCTATCGCTCATGATTCACTCCTATTTCTGAATCCGTCCATATTCTAGTGGTCCCCTCGATGTGTTACTGATTCTTCCTTACTATTGTGCCACTTCTTACAATATAACGATTACGCTTTCTATAGCAGTCTAAAAGGTCATTCTCAAATTTTACCTTACTGAAGGTAATTCACAGACCTTATACCTTTAGTGCGCAGGCGGAAACTGACGTCAAAAGAATTGAGAAGATCCAGGTATTGTTCTAGCAGGCGTGTCATCAGGAAATACCGCCGTACCGTTTCTCTTGCCTGGTAACCAAGGCGGCGTCGAAGCCTAGTATTTCTAATCAGTTGCACTATCCTCTCTCCTGCCTCTTCCGCAGAAGAGACCAAAAAGCCGTTGATACCGTCCTGAATCTGGAGCCTGATACCGCTGGTATTGCCGCCAACCACTGCGGCAGCTTTCCACATCGCTTCAGTTACCGTTAATCCGAAACCTTCCCTGATTGATTTCTGAATAACGACCGCAGCCCTCCTCTGGAGGGCATTAACCAGGGCACCATCCTGAACCGTCAGGATACGGACCCGGTCCTCCCGGCAATCGGAGAGAGCCCGGTATACCTCCTCTCCCTCAGGATCATCGGTCGCAACATTGCCCACCAGAACTAGTGTACATTTGATTTTCTTACGCGCCAGCTTGAAAGCTTCTATTACTCCTTCCGGGTCTTTCCATCGGTCGAAACGTGAAATCTGCGCCACAATTGGAAGGTCGGTAGGTATATGGTAATGCTTCAACCGCTCGTCAATCTCCCAGTCTGGAAGTTCGCGGTTGGTAATGGTGAAAGGGTCAATTGCCGGCGGATAGAAAAGCTGCGGCGTGGAAAGATCGCGTTTGTATTCCTCAGAACTCAGTATCACTGCGTCGTATTTCTCGATGAAGTTACGGAGGTATGTCCACATCGTTGGGTTTGGATTTGAAAGCTCAACGTGGCATCGCCAGACCCAGGGACAGGTTTTTCGGTAATGAAGAATCATCGGGAGTGGTTGTGGATCGTGGATAATAACCATATCGTGGTCAAGATGATTTCTGATGGCGTTCTCATATACGACATCTTCATAGAGACGCTGTTTTCGCGGGGTTAGATTGATCTGGCCGCTCTGAAGTGCGTTATGGATTTTTTTGGTAACGCTGAAGAAATCAGGCGGGCCGTGTATCACACGCCAGCCGGTCCTGATGCCAAGGCTGTTTAGCAGCAGTGTTAATGACGATAGGAGTTGCGATACACCGCCTCCGTAGTAGGTCGAATTTACATTAACGATATGGAGGCCCTGGAGCTTCGCAGCCTTTTCTTTTATCCGTTCGACTGTCTGCTTGCCCACATAAGGTACATATTCATCAACATGGGTTGTTTGATAGCGGCGCATAGTAGCTCCTTTCCTCTGTGTTACTTGTTTTCTATCCAAGACTGGCTTCTGAAGTAGCGGAAATGTTGCGCATGAACTCCGCTGTTTCCTCCGGAACCGCGGTGTTAATATAGATACCGGACCCAATCTCAAAACCAGCTAGTTCTTGCAGGTGCGGAATGATTCTAATATGCCATGAGTAGTACGGCACCGTACGGTTGCGCACGGGGGCTGTATCAATAACAAAGTTATAATCAGGGTCCTGTAAGCCGATACGCAGTTTGTAAAGCTCTTTATGCAGAACGCTGGCCAGCTCGCGAAGTTCAGATAGCGGAACATCACCAAAAGAAGCTCGTGATACCTTCGGCATTATCCAGGTCTCAAAAGGCCGTTGCGAGGCAAAGGGATGGAATACCGCGTAGTCATTGGTATCATCGATAATTCGTTCCTTCGCAGTCAGTTCCCGGTTCATGATTTCAGTGTAGATAGAGACTCCCTTCTCTCGAAAAAATGCCATGGCCTGCCGGTATCGATGTTGCAGATGTCTGGGTACAACCGGAGTTGCCACGATTTGTGAGTGAGGGTGCTCAAGGGATGTGCCCGCCGCCGGGCCATGATTCTCGAAAATGATAATTAGCTTGCTATACGGTTGCTGACTGAGCATGAGATATCTTTCACGATATGCTTGCAGGACATCTAGCACTTCATGGTCTTTCATAAGTGCCATTGGTTGGTTATGTTCCGGTGTTTCGACAACCACCTCATGAGCGCCCAGCCCGTTCAGGCTTACTAAGAACCCATCATGACGCTTTGTCAGCAATTGACCGGTTGGTGATAAAGCCGGAAAGCGGTTGGGGAATACCCTTACCGACCATGACTTAGATGTGTCCTTGTGATATTCGAGGACCTGCGGGGGAGTTTTTGTCTCGTTGCCGGGGCAAAATGGACAAACAGCAGAGTAGGTGGGTAATGTTCGAGGAATGCGCGATTGTGCGAAATCACTCGGTCGTCGGCTTCTTTCCTTAGCTATGATGACCCACTCCCGCGTAGCCGGGTCCTGCCGTATTTCCGACATGTTGATACCTGTGTCCCTCCCGACGTGTCCTGTCTAGCTATTGATCAACTGGCTACCTTGTCAAATTCAAGGTTATCTATTTTAGCAAAGACATTTAATAGTTATTAGTCATGACATTATGCCTTCAATGATCTATCGCTGGTTACCTAAGGCGTTGATGTAGCTAGCTTTGTGGCGTTAGGCTTGGGCTTGTATAGCGCTTAACTTTGGGTAAATAGAAGTGCAAAGGCTTCGGATCCACGTATGGTGGGCGGTACAGGAATTGAACCTGTGACCCCTGCGATGTCAACGCAGTGCTCTAACCGCTGAGCTAACCGCCCGTAGATTATGAAATTGTAGCAAAGGCGGTTATGCTGCGCAAACGCATTCTGCATAAGCGCATCAGGACTTGATTCCGGCGAAACGGAAGAAATTTGCGAGGAGCTTCAGGCCGTTATCACCGCTTTTCTCCGGGTGGAACTGTGTGGCGATGAGGTTCCCCCTTGCTATCATGCTGGCGAAGGTCACGCTGTATTCAGTTTCGCCGGCGATTATCGAACGGTCGGCTACATCGGGGTAATAGCTGTGGACGAAGTAGAAGTTTGAACCATCCGATATACCGTCGAGGATGGGATGTCTGGTGCACTGGTGTACCTGGTTCCAGCCCATGTGCGGTACTTTGAGAGTATCTGGAAAGCGCACGACTTTGCCCGGCAGAAGGCCGAGACATTTAATATTGCCTTCCTCGGTGGATGAAAACAGGACCTGGTATCCCAGACAGATGCCGAGGAAAGGTCGGTCTCTGCTGGTTACTTCGGCGATGGCATCAGCCATGTGCAGGTCACGGAGTTTTTTAAGAGCGACGCCGGCCGCTCCAACGCCTGGCAGAAGCACCGCGTTTGCCTTGAGGATATCTTCAGCCGAGGACGTTACCTTCGGTCTGTAACCCAGGTTGATGACGGCATTGGTTACACTTAGAAGGTTACTCGCTCCGTAATCAATAATAGCTATCATACTATCTCCTGCCCCTTCCCTTCGAAATAAAGTTTTAGAGAGGACACAGTCCTCTCCAGCCCCTCAATTATAGAAGGGAAGGGGTTAAGGTTTCCCATGATACCGCTTATCAATCGTGCTTACAAGCTGGACTAAAGTGCACACTATCGGCTATAATGTTAGCTCGTGCCTGTCCTCTATGTGGTGGCTACCCCAATCGGCAATCTGGAAGATATCTCTTTGCGTGCTTTGAGGGTTCTGCGTGAAGTGAAGCTGATTGCCGCTGAGGACACGAGGAGTACGCGTAAGCTCCTTAGTGCTTATGGCATCAGGACGCCGCTGACCAGCTTTCACGAGTTTACCGGCGAATCGAAGACCGGACGCCTTATCCGGGAACTAACCGAAAAGGATATAGCGCTGGTCTCCGAGGCAGGGACGCCAGCGATTAGCGACCCCGGTTATAATTTGGTACACGCTGCCGTTGGGGCTGGAATACCGGTTATAACGGTGCCGGGGCCATCGGCAGTGACAGCGGCGCTGGCAGTATCCGGCCTTGCCGCCGATCAGTTTGTCTTTGTTGGTTTCCTGCCGAGGCGTGTGACCGAGAGGCGCCGACTTCTTGTCTCACTGGCCGGTGATGCGAGGACGCTGGTCGCCTTTGAGACGCCGCACCGCCTACGGGAGGCATTGGAGGATATCCTCAATATCATGGGTGACCGGCGGATGGCGGTCTGCCGGGAATTGACGAAACTTCACGAGGAGGTTTTCCGGGGGACAGCGGGTGAAGTCGTAAAATACTTTACCTGTCCGAAAGGCGAGTTCACTCTGGTTATTGCCGGTCTACGGCGTGATAGGATGCTGGAAGTATCCCCTGAGGTTGAGGCGGAACTGCGAAGGTTGACATCCGGGGGTATGGGAGCGAAGGAATCGGTCAGCCTGGTTGCAGAAAGAACCGGTCTGCCGAAGCGAAAGCTGTATGAAACAGTACAGCGCTTAAGGTAATTAAAAACAGGAGGCAGAAATGCGTCGCGGCTGTATTGCGATCAGTGAGGTTGCCTGTGACGGGTGTGGGCGTATATTACGGCATGGGGAGAGATACCTGGCGGATGATGTAAAGAGCGGTGGGACGAAACGCCTATGTGTCGATTGCTGTGCAAAAAAAGGCATGGTGGGCCACAAGCGCGAGCGCGGCCAGGAGATAATGACACTTTTCGGCGAAAGTCTGGAGGCGCCATCGGCGCGGGCTGAAGAGCAAACACCGGCAAAGTCTATAAAAGAGAAGCGGCCGCGAGGTAAGCAGTCGAAGGCAGGACCAACCGCCGCTTTGGAAGGCGAAAAGCCCGATGCCTGAGAACATACTGGTAGCCGTGGCCTGGCCTTACGCCAGCGGCCCGCTTCATCTGGGCCAGATTGCCGGGGCATACCTGCCGGGCGATATTTTTGCCCGCTATCATCGGCTGAAGGGCAACCGGGTGCTGATGGTGTCCGGCAGTGACCAGCACGGTACGCCGATAACCCTCAAAGCTGAGCAACTGGGTAAGACGCCGGAGGAGCTTGTGGCTGGATATCATGGCGTATTCCTTGATAACTGGCGCAAGCTTGGCATCTCTTTTGACACCTTTACCACTACCGGCACTGCTAACCATGCCCGGGTGACCCATGATATTTTCCTGGCACTGCTCGATAAGGGCTATATTTACAAGAGCTCAATGCTGCAGGCCTATTGCCCTAAATGCCAGCGTTTTATGCCTGACCGCTACGTTGAGGGCACCTGTCCCCTGTGCGGGTTTTTTCCGGCCCGGGGCGACCAGTGCGATAACTGCGGACGGCCGTTGAACCCGGGCGATATCAAGGACCTTAAGTGCCGCATCTGCGGGACACCGCCGCGGTTCGAGAACTCGGAACACTACTTCTTGAAGCTGAGCGCTTTTGAGAACCGACTGAAATCGTGGGTCAAGGAACAATCACACTGGCGGCAGAATGTCCGCAACTTCACTGAAGGGTATCTTCAGGAAGGGCTGAGGGACCGTGCCATCACCCGGGACATCGAATGGGGTATTTCAGTGCCGGTCGCAGGCTTTGAAAAGAAAGTAATTTACGTCTGGTTTGAGGCGGTCATTGGCTACCTGTCGGCTTCTAAAGAATGGGCGAAATCGCAGGGTGACGAGTCCGCATGGAAGGCTTTCTGGAACGAGGATGCACGGAGTTATTACTTTATCGGTAAAGACAATATTCCGTTCCATACTATTATATGGCCGGCGATGCTGACGGGTTACGACGGGCTAAGGCTCCCGTATGATGTGCCGGCTAATGAGTTCCTGACCATCGAGGGCAAGAAGCTTTCCACCAGCCGCAACTGGGCGGTCTGGCTACCGGACTACCTTGAGCGCTATGCTCCGGACCCGCTCCGGTACATGCTTTCGGTCAATATGCCGGAGACAAGCGATACCGACTTCTCGTGGAGTGAGTTCTTGCGGCGCAACAATGATGAGCTGGTGGCTACCTACGGCAACCTGGTGCACCGGACTCTTACCTTTACCCAGCGCAATTTTGGAGCCGCAGTGCCCGACGGTGGAACACCGGACGAGCAGTCAGGTGCGCTCCTGGCTAAAAGGCAGACGGCTATGGATGAGGTGGACAGGTCGCTGGGCCAGGTGCGCTTTAAAGAGGCGATTAAAGTAGCAATGGCGCTGGCCCAGGAAACCAACCGCTACCTTGATTACCGTGCGCCCTGGAAGGCCATCAAACAAGACCGTCAGAACGCGGCGGCTACCGTCTTCACCGTTTTGAATGTGCTTTCGGCTTTGAAAACGATGCTGTACCCATTCCTGCCATTCAGCTCGACCAGACTCCATGCCATGCTTGGCTTCAACGGACAGGTCGATTCCAGTGGATGGAAGGTTGATATGGTCAGGTCTGGACAGGCCTTACCGTCTCCTGAGCCACTCTTCCTTAAACTTGACGACTCAATTGTGGCTCAGGAGACACAGCGCCTGGGCCAGCCATATAATCTCTAAACAGATGGAACGCTTAGACAGCATCTACGAGCCGGTACTTGAGGCATTGAAACTTGTCGACCGTACAATTGAGGAAGTGGTGGAGGTAGAGGGTGGCTTCATATCGAAGTTGCTGGGGCATGTTCTAAAAAGCGGCGGCAAGCGGATGCGCCCGGTGATTACTCTGCTCGCCGGCAAGTTTCACAACTACAATCTAAATCTGCTGGTGCCGCAGGCGGCGGCGGTAGAAGTCCTGCATACGGCGACGCTGGTGCATGACGACACTATTGACCGGTCGAAAACACGGCGGGGCAAAGCGACTATCAGCGCTGCATGGGGTGACGCCCGGGCGATACTGCTTGGTGACTATCTCCTGGCTAAAGCAGCGGAGTTATGCGCCATGACCGAGAGCGCTCGGGTGGTACGGCTCTGTGCCCAGACATTAATGGTCATTTCCGGCGGTGAACTTGAACAATCAGCCTTTACCTTTAGACTTTCGGAAGCGAAGGATCAGTACTACCGCTGGATTGAGGCCAAGACGGCGGCGCTTTTTGGTATGGCCGCGGAGTCCGGTGGCATTCTGAGCGGAGCGCCTGAAAACGAAATCGCCGCGTTGAGGGAATACGGGCGTAATCTCGGCATGGCCTTCCAGATTGTTGACGATATCCTTGACTTTGCAGGTAATGAGGCGGAAATGGGCAAGCCGACCGGCGAGGACCTGCGTCAGGGTGTGGTGACACTTCCGGCCATTCTGTACCTTCAAAAAAACTATGGTGACAGTATTGCGAAGGACGTTGTTAAAGTCCTGAACAAGAAGGACGAGCGCATGCTGAAACTCCTGACGAAGAGAGTGCGCGAGTCACCGTTTATCGGGGAGTGCTTCGAGATAGCGGCCAACTACTCCAAGCTTGCCCGCGAGGCGTTAGGTGTTATGCCGGATACCGGCCCCAAGCGGAATCTTATGAATCTGGTAGACTGGGCGCTGGAGAGAAAGAAGTAGATATTCGTCCCACTTGCCCATAGGGGGAGGGATTAGGGGGACTCCTTAACCCACTTAGCGCCTGTCGGATAGACTTCTTTTTTCCAGAGGGGCACAATCTCCTTGATCCGGTCTATGGCGTAACTGCAGGCGGTGAAGGCTTCCTTGCGGTGGGGAGCGGCGATGACGATGGCCACGGCGGCTTCGCCAGCTTTGACCGGGCCGACACGGTGGACAATGGCAACATCCTTTATCTGCCACTTAGCGGCGATTTCGTTGGCTATCTGCGCAAGCCGGGTGCTGGCCATCTCAGTATAAGCTTCGTATTCGATACGCAGGACTTTTCTGCCGTCTGAAGGACTGCGAACAGTGCCGAGGAAGGTAACAACCGCCCCATCGCGTTCCCGGTGGACCCGGCCGATTAGAGCTTCGAGGGATATCGGCTTTCTGGTAATCCGTACCATACTACTTTACTGGCAAGGGGCTAGGCCGGGCTTGGGACAGTGGCCGGGCCAGCGCCGGCTTCAGGCTGCTTCGGTTGGGGTGTTTCTTTGACAAGGGATGGTTCAGGTGTCGCAGGCGCAACGGGCGTGGCTGGCTTCGGACCAGTGAATAATGATTCGAACTCGTCGGCGTCGATGGTCTCTTTGTCCAGCAAACGCTCAGCAATGGCCTTAAGCTTGTCAGAATTTTCAGTCAAAATCTTTCTGGCGGTTTCGTGGGCCTGTTCGATAAGCGAGCGGACTTCGTTATCAATCATCAGCGCGGTTCGTTCGCTGTAATCACGCTGTTCGCTAATTTCTTTGCCAAGGAAGACGAGTTCTTCGCGGCGGCCAAAGGTTCTGGGCCCAAGCTTCTCACTCATACCGTGCTCGGTCACCATCTGACGGGCCATCTTGGTGGCACGCTCAATGTCGCTATGAGCGCCGGTGCTGACATCATTGAAAATAAGCTCTTCAGCTGTTCGGCCGCCCATGAGCACTGCGATGCGACTTTCAAATTCAGAGCGGGTCATGAACCTCCGGTCCTCAGTTGGCAGTTGAAGGGTGTATCCCGCTGCCAGACCACGTGCGATGATGGATACCTTGTGGACAGGGTCGGCATTGGGCAGTAGTCTTGCCACCAGAGCATGACCAGCCTCGTGGTAGGCTTTTAGCTTCTTCTCGCGCTCGCTGATGACCTGGTTTTTCTTTTCCGGGCCGGCGATTACACGCTCGACCGCTTCTTGAAGCTCTTTCATGCCAATATCGGTCCGGTTGCGTCTTCCCGCCAGAAGGGCAGCTTCGTTGAGCAGGTTGGCAAGGTCGGCGCCGCTAAAGCCGATGGTCTGCTTGGCCAGCACCTCCAGCTTGACTTCCTTGGCAAGCGGCTTGCCCTTGGCGTGGACCTGGAGGATGGCTTCGCGGCCGTTGACGTCGGGTTGTTCGATTATGACGTGGCGGTCGAAGCGGCCGGGGCGAAGCAGAGCTGGGTCAAGGATATCGGGGCGGTTAGTGGCCGCCAGCACGATGACGCTGGCATTGGTATCAAAGCCGTCCATTTCTACTAGGATTTGGTTCAGAGTCTGCTCGCGCTCGTCGTGACCGCCGCCAAGACCAGCACCGCGATGTCTACCGACAGCATCGATCTCATCGACGAATACGATGCAGGGGGCGCTTTTTTTGGCTTGGTCGAAGAGGTCGCGGACGCGGGCGGCGCCGACTCCTACGAACATCTCGACGAATTCACTGCCGCTGATGGAGAAGAAAGGCACACCGGCTTCGCCGGCAACGGCCCGGGCGAGCAGGGTCTTGCCGGAGCCTGGTGGTCCAACCAGCAGGACTCCGCGCGGGATACGGGCGCCTAGGGCTAGGAACTTTTGCGGAGACTTGAGAAACTCGACGACCTCCTGGAGTTCCTCTTTGGCTTCGTTAACCCCGGCAACATCGGCAAAGGTGACGGTGGGCCGGTTGCCGGCGGTCAGGCGGGCGCGGCTTTTGCTGAAATTCATGGCCTGGGTATTGGCGCCGCGAGCCGAACGGAAGAGGAAGAAGATGAGAGCGCCGAAGAGCAACAGAGGCAAGAATTGAATGAGGGCGTTACCCCAGTCGAAGCCGCTCGGCTGCACATCAATTTTGACGCCGTCATCACCGACCGGTACGCCGTTTGTTTCCAGCACTTTAATAAGGTCGGCGGTGCCTCCAAGGAAGGAGGTCTTGAGTAAGGCCTGCTCACCTTTGAGGCCGATAAGGGTGTCGCCCTCTTGTCTGATGGTGTCAACCTGTCCCTGCTTGATATCGTTGATGAGGGTGTAAAGAGGTACCTTCTCCGGCCCACGGCCGAGAGGAAGAAATGTTGACACGAATATCATGACTCCTACGAGGAGCAAAAGATAGAAGAGTATACTTTTTCCCCAACCGGCATTCATAAGTTACCGTCCAGTCTGTTCATGTTGCCTATATTATGTCTAACGGATTAGCGGCCGTTTAGGTTTATTATAGTCAAAAGACCTGTGCGTGCGCAAAAAGAGTGTGTGGGGGGTCTGTAATACCCGGTTGAATGCCTTGACAAAACAGCTATGCGGACATAATATGGTTTCTAAGTAGTAGCTATGCTACCGGAGGTTTGATATGTCAGGTGAGAAATGGTCGCCGCAGCCATACGCCTGGGAAGAACTCATTTCATTTGACAGGCTCAGGAGGGCTGTCTCTGGCCGGGTGGTGAAGCGTCTTGAGATGATGATGGAGACTGAGCCGATAATAGACCCGGATATCATTGCGGGTCTCACTAAGGAAGAGTGGCAAAGGGCTATGGAGGCGGTTCGGTCCTCGCCAGCGGCACGCGAAGCCTACCGTAAGTTCCTTGAGGGCACGGTAGCGGCCCAGGTAGCTGACCACCTTACCAAGGACAAGGCTCAGCTTGAGACTCTAGGTGTAGCCGAGAAGGGCATTTAGTTCTTGGCGGCAGTTCGACTTGCTGGCCGGAAGTGGTCTTTCCCGGCCACGTTTTTCTCGGTTATAATCAGCCGTTAGCCTCAGGAGGTAAGTACCTATTCCACCGGATGGCGGCAGTGATAAGCACCAGTTCGAGCAAATGCGGAAAGAGCTCGATATGCTCGACCAGCGCCTCGACAACATTGATTCCGTAGTGACGACGCTGGTCGAACGTGTTATGAAACAACCCCTGCGGTTAGAAATCATTTGCCCTAAGTGCGGCGAAACCATACAGGTCAACATCACCAGCAGTGTCCGGCTTGGCCCACGCACTGAGTCGGGTTAGCCGCTCGGCATTATAACTATAACAGCCTTCTCTACCAACCTGTCCGTATTCGATTTGCCTTGACGCAGTGTTCATGTCTTTGCTATAGTCTGCCAAAGTTTCCAAGGAGGCAGTTGTGGCATCTCCCAAGTTCAAGGAACTCGCTCCTGCTTATGGCTTTGACGAAGTCGCCCTCGTCCCTGGTGATATTACGGTGAACCCAGAGCAGACTGACATTTCCTTCTCTATAGCTGACCGCAGGTTCGCAATACCGGTTCTAGCGGCGGCAATGGATGGCGTGGTTGACCCAAAGTTCGCGCTTCTTTTCGGAAAGTGTGGCGGGTTGGCAGTAATGAATCTTGAGGGCGTCCAGTCGCGCTATAGTGATGCCGATGGTGTGTTGAATGAGATTGCTAATGCCCCTGCGGCCGACGTAACGGCACTGATGCAAAGGGTCTATTCAGCGCCGATAAAGGAAGAGCTTATCGGCAAGCGCATCAAGCAGATTAAGAAGAGCGGTGTCATCTGCGCGGTTTCTATTACCCCGACGAATGCCAAGAAACTGGCTCCCATAGCTAAAGAGGCGGGTGTTGATATCCTGGTTATCCAGTCTACGGTGACTACGGCGCGGCACATATCTAAGAGCTACCGCGGTCTAATTTTCTCTGAATTCAAGCGGGCGATGAATATGCCGGTGGTTGTTGGCAATACGGTATCGTTCAGTGCGGCAATGGAGTTAATGAGAGAAGGGATTGACGGTCTGCTCGTCGGCGTTGGGCCAGGAGCGGCCTGTACCACGCGCGAGGTGTTGGGTGTGGGTGTGCCGCAGGTTACAGCCACGATGGACAGTTCCGCGGCCCGGGATGCTTACTTTAAGGAGAGCGGCCGCTATGTACCGATTATCACCGATGGCGGCATGAAAAATGGCGGCGATATCTGTAAGGCCATTGGCGCCGGAGCCGACGCCATTATGCTCGGCTCTATCTTCGCCGGCGCTAAGGAAGCCCCGGGTAGGGGTTATCATTGGGGTATGGCCAATCCGCACGCTTCTCTACCTCGCGGGACACGGGTCAAAGTTGCTTCGGGTGCGCCTCTGGAGAGGATACTTTTCGGGCCGAGTTCAAAGACCGACGGCACCGAGAACCTGATTGGTGCTCTACGCACCTCGATGGGTGTGTGTAGCGCCCGAAACATCAAGGAGATGCACAAGGTTAAGATGGTGATTGCACCATCGATCAAGACCGAGGGTAAGCATTTCCAGATGGTGCAGTATGCGAGGTGAAGCAGTATGGCTAAACAGGTAAAAATCTATTCGACTCTCACCTGTCCGATATGCCGGCGGACAAAGAAGTTCCTCGAGGAGAACAAAGTTCCTTTCCAGGACTTCAATGTAGGTATTGATGTAGTGGCGCGGGAGGAGATGATTAAGAAGAGCGGACAGATGGGGGTGCCGGTGATTGAGGTTGATGGAGAGATCATCGTCGGATTCGACGAGCTGAAATTGAGGGAGAAGCTGGGACTTCCTCGAAGCTGAGGTGACAGTGTGGTGATGAGCGAGGCGGAATCGTGTGTCTTCCTAATGCCCAGCATTCTGAAAGGCCGGGTTCAGTGCTATGTATGACCTTATTATTGTCGGTGCCGGGCCGGCGGGAATGACCGCAGCCGTTTACGCAGCACGCAAGAAGCTGAATACACTGCTTGTCACTAAAGATGTCGGTGGGCAAGTGAACTGGACGCTCGGAGTTGAGAACTACATGGGCTACCAGTTTATCGAGGGCCAGGAGCTTATGACCAAGTTCGAAGAGCAGGTGAAGAAGTTCCCCATTGATATCAAGATAGGGCAGACAGCAGGCAGGGTTAGCAGGGGAAAAGACGGCCTTCGTATTGAGACGGAGAGCGGCACCTACGAGGGCCGCGCCATCGTAGTTGCCAGCGGTAAGCGTCCCAGGCCCTTGAATGTGCCGGGAGAAGAGCGATTGCGGGGGCGGGGAGTGACTTATTGCAGTGTCTGCGACGGTCCTGTCTTTACCGGCAGGAAAGTGGCGGTGGTCGGCGGCGGCAACTCGGCGCTGGAGGCAGTCAACGACCTTGTTAAGATAGCTGAACGTGTTTTCATGGTATCACTAACGCCGCTTACCGGGGATGCCGTTCTTATCGAGAAGGCGCAGGAAGCGGCTAACCTCACGGTGTTTACCGAGTATCAGGTTCTTGACATAAGTGGCGATAATATGGTAGATGGTGTGCGTATCCGGCACCTGAAGTCCGGCGAAGTTAAATCGCTGGAAGTTGCCGGCATTTTCATCGAGATCGGCCTGATACCAAACTCGGAGCTTGTTAAAGGACTGGCTGAGTTGAACGACATTGGTGAAGTGAAGGTCAATTGTTCTTGTGAGACGAGTGTACCTGGCCTATTTGCTGCTGGTGATGTCACTGACGCCCCGGAAAAGCAGATTGTGGTGGCAGCGGGGGAAGGTGCTAAAGCGGCCCTCCGGGCACACCGCTACCTTCAGAGACTAAAGTCGTAGCGCCGGGCGTCCGTCTCTGGTGAAATACCGATATCTTGAGTGATATAATTGACTTTCTGTGAGGAAAGGCTCGGACAGTAGAAATGACGGGACGTGTTTATCTTGACTACGCGGCGACGACGCCGGTGCTTCCGGAAGTACTACAGGCTATGCTGCCGTATTTCAGTGAGGTCTACGGCAATCCGCTGTTGATCCATGAGTGGGGTGACCGGGTGCGGCAGGCGATTGAGGAGGCGAGAGCTAAGACCGCCACTCTAATCGGCGCCGCCAGACCTGAGGAAATCATTTTCACCTCCAGTGGCACCGAGTCAAACAACATGGCTGTCAAGGGCATCGCGCTTGGGCGTCAGGACAAAGGCAAACACATCATTGTTTCAGATATTGAGCATTTTTCGGTCCTTCACTCAGCGCGCACTTTACAGAAAGCTGGCTTCGAAGTGACTACGGTTCCCGTTGACAAGAATGGCGTGGTTAGTCCTGACGATGTTGCCAGGAGCCTGCGTAAAGACACGGTGCTGGTCTCCGTGATGCATGCCAATGGTGAGGTGGGGACAGTACAGCCGATCAAAGAAATTGCAGGGAAGGTCAAAGAGGCGGGGGCGATTTTTCATACCGATGCCGTGGCCAGTGTCGGTATACTGCCGGTGAACGTCGCCGAGCTTGGTGTTGATGCCTTGAGTATGGCGGCCAACCAGTTCTACGGCCCGAAGGGCGCTGGTGCCCTCTGGGTGCGGCGCGGCGTCCGGCTTCTGCCGCTGATGGATGGCGGTGTTCAGGAGGATGGCCGCAGGCCGGGTACTGAGAACGTGCCGGCTATTGTAGGCATGGGCAAAGCCGCGGAAATTGCCAGGAAGGAGATGGCAGAGCGCGCCGCAAAGTTCACGACCCTGCGCGACCGCCTTATCCAAGGTGTATTGAGCAAGGTTCCATATACAATCCTTACCGGGCACCCGACCCAGCGTCTTCCCAATCATGCCAGCTTCTGCATCGAATTTATCGAGGGAGAGGCGATGTTGATGCTCTTGAGCAGTCAAGGGGTGGCGGTCTCCAGCGGTTCAGCCTGCACCTCCCGTGCTCTCAAAGCTTCGCATGTCCTCATCGCCATGGGCCTTTCCCACGAAATCGCCCAGGGTTCTTTGATGTGCACTGTCGGTCTCGGTACCAGTGAGGCGGACATAGACTATGTTGTTGAGACCCTGCCGCCAATAATTACCCGGCTCAGAGAGATGTCTCCCCTCTGGGCCAAGCATTTGAAGCAGGGTAAAGGAGAGTAACATGCCGGTTTACAGCGATAAGGTAATGGATCATTTTATGAAGCCGCGCAACGTCGGCGAGATAGCTGATGCTGATGGCGTGGGCGAGGTGGGCAACCCGGTCTGCGGGGACATGATGACCTTCTACATTAAGGTCAGGGATGGGAAACTGGAAGATGTTAAGTTCAAGACTTTCGGCTGCGGCGCCGCTATTGCCGTTTCCAGTATGGTGAGTGAGATGGCCATCGGCAAGACGCTGGATGAGGCGGCCAAGATTACCAATCAATCAGTTGCTCAGGAGCTTGGCGGTCTCCCCAAGAACAAGATGCATTGTTCGAACCTTGGTGCCTCAGCCCTGCATAAGGCCATTAAGGACTATGCAGATAAAAAGGGTATCAAAATCGAAGGACTCCAGGTAGAAGAAGAGGAGGAACATGAAGATGGCGAAAAGACCTGCTGAAAAAGCCGGAGCCAGCGAACATAAGTGCCGCTGCCCTTTCTGTGATGTGGAGGTAATTTTCAAGATGAAGGAAGTGCCTGTCGTCTGTCAGGGATGCCAGGTCCTCCTTCATCTGTGCCCGACATGCTACAAGCCTGTGCCTCGCGATGCTAAGAAATGCCCTGAGTGTGGAGCGAGATTGCCATGACACAGTCAAAGCCAAAGCTGACAATCATCCTGTTCAGCGATAGTCTGGACAAAGTGCTCGCGGCCTTTAACCTGGCTATCGGGGCGGCCTCTTCAGGGATGGATGCCACCATCTTTTTCACCTTCTGGGGGCTGAATGTCATTAAGAGGAACGAGGGCGGTATAAAATCGAAGGGCGTAATGCGCAAGATGCTGAACGCCATGAACCGTGGCGGGACGAAACGCCTGCCTTTGTCCAAGTTCCATATGCTGGGAATGGGCAAATGGATGATGGGACGTTTGATGAAGGACATCAAGTTCCCGGATGTGCAGGAGATGCTCGTAATGGCTAAGGACCTCGGCGTCAGGTTCGTTGCCTGCACCACGACCATGGGCATGATGGGCTTGGGTAAGGACGCCTTCGTCACCGAAGTTGATACCTTTGCCGGCGTTGCTACCTACCTGGCCGAGGCAGGTGAAGGTAGAATCAACCTGTTTATTTAGAGAGGCTGGTCAATGAAAGCTGATGCTACTTTGGACTGCATCGGGTATTACTGTCCCCTGCCGATTGTCCACACCGCTAAGAAAATGAAGGAACTGAAGCCAGGCGAGGTGCTTGAGGTGGTGGCTGATGATATGGGCGTTAAGGAAGACATGCCTAACTGGTGCAAGCAGACCGGCAATGAGTTCCTCGGTATGGAAGAGCAGGGGGGGCGGTATCGGGTCTACGTAAAGAAGACCAGGTAGTGAGACGTCCCGCAAACCTACTTACTCATCAAAGGAGTGAGCCATGAGGATTGCGCTCGCTGACGGCATCTACTGGGTAGGGGCAGTTGACTGGAATATCAGGGACTTCCACGGTTATAGCACGCATCGTGGCTCCACTTATAACGCCTACCTGATTATCGATGAAAAGATTGCACTGATTGATACGGTTAAGGCACCGTTCTTCGGTGAGATGCTTGGCCGCATCAGTGAAATTGTCGATCCGGCCAGGATAGACTACATCGTTTCTAACCACGTGGAAATGGACCATTCAGGCTCGCTTCCGCAGATGATGAAAGTAGCGGCTAAGGCGAAGCTCATTACTACGGAAAAGTTTGGTGAGGCAGGGCTCAAGAAATGCTTCCACTCTGACTGGCCGCTTCTACCAGTGAAAGAGGGTAGCGAGCTTTCGCTGGGGAAGCGGAGGCTGGCATTCATTCCCCTGCCAATGCTTCACTGGCCGGACTCGATGGCCACGTACTGCGCCGACGAGGCGATTATGTTCTGCAACGATGCCTTTGGCCAGCACTTCGCCAGCTCGTACCGCTTCGATGACGAGGTTGACCTGCCGGTGGTCATGCTGGAGGCGGCCAAGTACTATGCCAATATTCTTATGCCGTTCAGTGCTCTGGTGCTGAAAGCACTGGACAGGCTGAGGAACATTAGGATGAACATCATCGCGCCCAGTCATGGGACCATCTGGCGCTCGCACAAGGATAAGATAGTAAGTGCTTATGCTGATTGGGCGAGAGGTGGCGGCAGGAAGAAAGTAGTCATCGCCTACAGCACTATGTGGGGGAGCACTGAAAAGATGGCCCTAGCGGTGGCCGAAGGTGTGGCCAGCCAGAACATTGAGTACGCGTTGTATGACTTGGCTAAATCGGACCGGAGCGATATCATAGCCGATATCCTGACAAGCAAGGGGCTTGCTGTTGGTTCGGCGACATTGAATAATGGCATGTTGCCGCTGGCGGCGGCTTTTCTGACGTATCTCAGAGGGTTGAAGCCGGTAGGCAAGGTTGGGGTAGCTTTCGGGTCATTTGGCTGGGGTGGCGGTTCGGTTAAAGCAGTCGAGGAGGAGCTGAAGCTGGCCGGAGTTGAACTGGCGGCACCCAGCTTATCTTTGCGCTATGTTCCGGAACCTGAGGAACTCGAACAGTGCCGTAATCTGGGCCGGACTCTAGCGGCTAAGGTCATGGCGTAGGAGATAGACTTGCCTACACTGGAAGAAGAAGTACTTCGAACCTATAAGACCGTAGCCGTGGTGGGCCTGTCCGATAATCCAGAGCGTGCCAGCTACCGTGTTGCAAGTTATCTTAAAGAGCACAACTATCAGATAGTACCTGTGAACCCAACAGTCAAGTGGGTGCTGGGCCAGTTGTGTTACCCCGACCTGACTTCGGTGCCCGGGCCGGTCGAGGTTGTGGACATCTTTCGCCGGTCAGAAGATGTGGGGCCGATTGTTGACCAGGCCGTTGCTAAGGGCGCTAAAGTCATCTGGATGCAGGAGGGTATTGTTAACGAGGAAGCGGCGGCTAAAGCTATGCGGGCCGGGCTTGAAGTTGTTATGGACCGGTGCATGATGAAAGAGCACCGGAAGCTCGATTTGGATTAGTACCAGCCTTCTCTGGTGGAGGAACTTGCATGGTTAGGGCGTTAAGAGGGTATGGCCCTCTTGAAATAACATATACCTTGCCCTCGCGGATAAGCTTGTGTAAATCAGGGTGTTAAAAAGGGCATAGCCCTCTAAAACATGATATACCTTCCTTGTGGCGAGTTTGTATGAATCGGGGTGTTAAAGAGGGAGCCGCCCTCTTAAATAACATATGCCTTCCCTTGCAGGGGGCCTGTATCAGTCAGGGTGTTTAAGAGGGCTCAGCCCTCTTATAAATAACTTCTCTTGCAGGGAAGGAGTGGGGGTTAGTAATGGCGAAAGAAATCGGTCCGACATTGGAAATCCTGGAGCAGGCGGTCAAGGTAGAACAGCAGGGGCTGGACTTCTACCGCAGGGCGGCGGAGCGGACGCAGAATGCGGCTGGTAAGGCTTTTTTTGACTCACTGGTGGAGGATGAGAAGAAGCACGAGCGTATTCTGCGTGTGGAGTATGAGAAGGTAAAGTCCGGTGCCGGATTTGTCCAAGCGTCCTCAGCGGTCAGGATGACACTGCCGGAGTTGACTCTGTTTCCGAAGCAGGATGTCTTGAAGATACCGCCTAAAGCCACCGACCTTGAAGTCCTGCAGATTGCTATTGATTTCGAGCGGCGCGGCTACGAGATGTATATGAAGGCGTCCGATGGTGTCGCTGACCTTAATGGTAAGGCTGTATACCAGTATCTTGCGAAATGGGAGAGTCATCACCGCGATCTGCTGGAGAGAGCGTTAAACCAGCTCTCGGCTGATGGCACCTGGCTGGTGCTGGAAAAGGAGCGACCGCTTCTTGATGGTGGACCGTAACATTCTCGTAGCGGCAAATGAATGAAAGGGACAGCCACCCAACTGGTCCCTTAAAAGTTTGACGTGTAATACGTATCTAAAAGTCGTTGACACTCGTAAAGCCGGTTGTTACAATTCGAGCCACGGTGGGGATATGGCTCAATGGGAGAGCGCCGCGTTCGCATCGCGGAGGTTGGGGGTTCGACTCCCCCTATCTCCACCAAGGGTTACCATAGGTAGAACTTCTACCTTTCCGTTTTTATCCTCTTTACCTCCCGATGGTACCGGCAGCAGGTAACGTACCGTTACCTGTTGCCTGTTTACCTCAATACTCTGAAAAAAGTGGGTAGAGCTTATTGGAAAATCATCAACGAAAAAGGAACGCCGTCAAGCATGTGCCCTATTGACAAGCGATAATGGCTTTGATACTTGTGGATTGTACGCACCTGACCACGATGAGGCAGGCGTTCAGTGTTCGTTATTCGAGCATCATGGTTGGTTGCTCTCCAGGGCCTGCGTCAGGTGGTGGTCTACTTTGTTTCCATATTCGAATCAAATAAGGAGAATTGTTCAAGATTATGATGCGTAAAGTTGTTGTCGTAATTGTAGTCGCAGCGGTTGTTGGGTTACTAATTGGCTGTGGATGCGCACCCTCTGCGCCATCCCCAGCACCTACACCTAAATCGACCCCTGTCACTACACCGGCTCCCGCTCCTTCGCCTGCGCCATCACCCAAACCGGCAGTGACACCTACTCCAACTCCTTCTCCATCACCTACACCCGCACCTAAACCGACACCGACACCTGCCCCTACACCGTCGCCCAGTGCGACCTCGACCCATCAACCGGTTTATACGGTAGACCCTAACTTTCCATTGAAGTTTATTAATGTAACTGATAAAGCTCGTGTTGGTGATACCGTCAAAGTCGAGGTGCAGACGCTGACAGGCGGGCGAGTGGTACCAAAGCTCATAATTAAGGTCACGCTGGCTGATGGTACTGTCAGCAAAGAACCAACAGATGTTACAAGGAGCCCGGATGCCGAGGGGAAGGTCTTGTGGAGCTGGAAACTGACCGAGCCTATCGTCGCTGGAGAAACCAAGGTGCTCGTCTCGGCGACGGCCGGTCCCCATGAATCAAGTGGGGTGATTTACATTACCTATATTAAGGATTGAGAAAACCGGAGCGTCTGAACCCACACTGGCCTTTCGCCTTTTAGCATCCAGTCAATTAGTAGTGGCTGTGCCAATAACAGCTACCAGCGCGCGTTGCGTCGTGCATAGTTCAAACCATCCAGGTGGTCCTTCGGCAGATATTTCAGGTAAAGGTTGGGCGGGAACTTGCCCACGTATTGCTCGTAGACAGGCGCGTAGAGCTCCTTTCTGATCACGGGGATGGAGCGCTTCTTGCGGAACACACCAATCGGTATGACGGCGTATACTGCTGTCTCATTGGGCGATTTGGCACGTTGCATGACTTCGCCGGTGTTGTCGATTATCATGGTCTCACCGGCGCCGGATTCCTCGAAACTGTAGAAGTCAGTCTGGCCGTGGGCGTTGTTGCAGAGGATGCCGTACGTGTTGTTAAACATGCTGTATGCCCGCATGGTGAACATGGGGTCGCCGACGGTAGGCATACCGTATACCGCACCCCCGCCGATAGACCGTACAAGCAACTCCGCGCCTTTGAAGGCGAATGCTCTGGCGGTCTCCGGTATGAAGCCCTCAGAGCAGATGAACGTGGCGATATTGCCTATGTCGGTTCTCGCTACGGGCCAGACCGCATCCCATCCGTACCGCTCGATGAATTCATCAAGCACATCATGTACCGTGGTAGCTATCTCCAGCATTCCCTGGCTGGTGATAGCTTTCCAGTGGCGATGGATGACTTTGCCATTAGGTGCTATAAGGAAAGAGCAGTTAAAAAAGTGCCCGGGCCACTCCTTTTCTTTGGTATAGCCAGCCATCTCGATATAGCAGTTATACTCCCTGGCCTTTTTGCCCAATAGCTCGGTTTCCTCACCGGGCATCTCTATCGCCAGTCTGAGGATATCTTTCCTCGTCCATATACGGCAGGCTGATCCCTGTATGGAGAACTCCGGGAAGCAGACTAGGTCGATGTGTTGTCTTGCCTGGACCAAATCGATGCAGTCGATAATATGGGCCAGTTTCTTCCGTATGCCTGGCTTCGGGTTCCTGGGGTCAACCTTGCTGGCCGTCATCTGTACCGCGGCCACGGTGATCGCATCACTCCTAAGAGGTACTACTTCGTAGTTCGGTAACGGCTTCTTCTCGTACGGGACTATCTTGGGCTTTGACGCTGGCATCTTGAAACCTCCTCCTCAATATTCGTTATTCATCTTCTGTCTGTACTGACCTTCCCCCCTTTTTAGTATCACCGCCAATTAGAGTCCAGCGCCCACCGCTACGAATTCCTTCGGGGTCAGTCCGCCAAGAGAGCTGTGAGGCCTGACCCCATTATAGTCCATCCGCCAGGC
>JBFMDU010000004.1:0-60829 GCA_040753815.1 Chloroflexota bacterium | reverse complement strand
TCGTCGGCAACCGGCCACTGTCACAGATTAATGCCGTCAACGCCGCCTGCGTAAAACACGATACCGGCAACGACAAGATTGATATCTTCGACGCCATGTATATCGCCCAGATGGTGGTTGGGGTAAGGAACAACCAGTTCGAGTAGGCCCCTGCCAGATCTCTCACTACGTTCGGGATGACATATTAAATACGTGTTTTCCACATCTACCCATGTGCGGTACTGTATGATACAATTTGCCACTTGGCGTGCCTGTTGAGGCGCGCTCCTCTCAAGTAAGCTGCCAAGGAGGTGCCAATGGATTTCTCTTATACCCCGGAAGAGACGGCATTTCGCGAAGAGTTCCGCAAGTTCCTGAAGGAAATCAAGGCAGACGAGTTACCCAATAGGGCTGGAGAGCTTGGCTACGGCTTTGGCGGCTGGTCAGCCGAGTTCTGCAAGGAGGCCGGCAAGCGCGGTTATCTCGGCATGACCTGGCCCAAGGAATACGGAGGCAAAGGACTTTCGCCAATTTACCTGGTCATCGCCTTCCAGGAAGGCGCCACCATGGGGGCCCAGATGGAGGGTTTCTTCTACACCGAAGCCGTCGGCGCCTCCATCGCCACCTACGGCAGTGATGCCCTGAAAAAGAAGTTCCTGCCGGGCGCCGCCAAAGGCGAAATCAGCTTCTACGAGGGCCTTTCCGAACCGGAGGCCGGCACCGACTTGCTCAACATGAAGACCAAGGCCCGCCAGGACGGCGATAACTGGATTATCGATGGCCAGAAGGTATGGCAGTCCAACGGCGCTTTCGCCACTCACGGCATCGTCGCTTGCATCACCGACCCTGCCGGCAAGCGCGGCCGGAATATCTCCTGCTTCATCGCCGATTCTTCGACCCCCGGCGTGACCATCCGGCCCATCAAGGAAATGACCGGCGAAGAGACCTTCGTCGAAGTCTTTCTCGATGGCGTCAAGGTCCCCGATGAGAACCTGGTCGGCAAGCTGAACAACGGCTTCGCACAGGTTATGGAAACTCTTATCTGGGACCGCTTCTGGGCGCGCCTCCAGAAGGCCAATTTCTGCGAATACGTTCTCAACGAGCTTATCCAGTTCGCCAAGACCACTAAGGTCGGCGGCAAGACCCTGGCCGAGGACCCGGTAGTAAAGAACAAGCTGGCGCAGATGTACGTTGAAATCGAGGCTTCTCGCGCCCTCTACGACCGGGCCATCGCCATGCTCAAGGCGGGACAGGACATCACCATCGCCTCCTGCATGGGCAAGTTCTTCGCCGATGAGATGGGCCAGCGCTTCTTCACCAGCGCCGTTGACATCATCGGCATATACGGGCAACTGACCCCGAAAGACAAGTGGGCACCGCTCAAGGGCAAGCTCGCCCATCTTTACTTCGGCTCCTTCGGCCTGTCACTGGCCGGCGGCAGTTCCGAAGTCCAGCGCACCACCATTGCCGGCCGCGGCCTCGGGCTGGCGGGATAACGGCAGGGAATCCGGAAAGGAGTATTGAGATATGGACATCACCCTTAATGAACAACAGGAAATGCTCCGCAAGTCCGCCAAGGACTTCATCGCCAACCGGGTCCCCAAGAAGCTGGTGCGCGATATGGAGTCCGACCCCAAGGGCTTCGTCCCCGAGCTGTGGCAGGAAATGGCCGGGCTCGGCTGGATGGGACTGGTCTTTCCCGAGAAATACGGCGGCATCGACTTCAGCTTCATCGACCTCTGCGTCGTCCTTGAGGAAATGGGCAGGGGCGCCGTTCCCAGCCCGTTTTTCTCGACCGTGGTCATGGCCGGCATGCTTATAAACGATGCCGGTACTGACGAGCAGAAGGCCGCTTATCTGCCCGGGATTTCCGAAGGCAAGCTTTTCGGTACCGTCGCCATGAAAGAGGCTTCAGGTTCTTACAACACCGCCGTGGTTGACACCAAGGCCACTGCCTCCGGCAGTGACTATGTCATCAGCGGCACCAAGTTTTTCATTCCCGACGCCCATGTAGCCAACATCATCATCGTCAGTGCCAAGACCGCCGGCGGCGTCACCCTGTTTATCGTCGATGCCGCTTCACCGGGCATGAAGGTCACCCCGATGAGCACCTTCTCCGGCGACAAGCAGTGCGTCGTCGAGTTCAATAACGTCAAGGTACCGGCGAGCGCCATCCTGGGCGGGCTGGACAAGGGAGTTACTGTACTTGAAAAGTTCCTGCCCAAGGCGGTCATTGCCAAATGCGCCGAGATGGTCGGCGGCTTCGGCGCTATGTTCGATATGACGCTCGATTACGGCAAGACCCGAATCGCCTTCGGCAAGCCTATCGGCACCTTCCAGGCGCTCCAGGTCAAGTTTGCCGACATGCTGGCCGACCTCGAATCGTCCCGGATTATGACCTACAAAGCTGCCTGGCGGATAACCAACGATATGCCCGTTGACCGGCTCGTCCCAGCGACCAAAACCTGGGTCAGTGAAGCCTTCCGCAGGCAGACCTTCGTCGCCCACCAGATTCACGGCGCTATCGGTTTCACCTGGGACCATGACCTCCAGCTATTCATCCGCCGCGCCAAGACCGCAGAGATGCTTCTCGGGACACCGCAGGAGCACCGAGAGCGAGTTGCTAAAGCGCTGGGACTGTAAGAATTAGTTAAGGTTCGACATAAGGAGGCCCGCTCATGTGAGCGGGCCTCCTTATTTATTTGCTGTTTCCCTGAACGCTAACCAAGAATGACACGTGTAGACCGTACTGCTAGAATGAGCCTGCCATGTCCGATACGCCTGAACCAGCGCCAATCGAGATGGAGGAGGACGCCGAGTACCGGTGTCAGCTGGCCCTGTTCGCACGATGCTGTACCGAGAAGTCGATTGAACTGGTCAAAATCGGCGAGGTGATTGCCGGCCTTAAGCGCCAGAGGCATTTCCTCGACATCGGTGCCGGCGGCGGCGACCTGACCATTCCCACCTCCCAGTCATTCGGCGAAACTACCATTGTCGAACCCAATAAGAAACAGGTCGCCTTTCTGAAGCGGCGGTGCCCGCAGTTCACCATTTACAGTGGTAGATGGGAGACGGCCGACCTTGGCGATAAGCGCTTCGATTTCATTCTTTGCTCCCACGTCCTCTACTACATCGAAGAGGGTAAGTGGCTCCCGACCATCGATAAGATGTACCGGCACCTGGAGCCGGGCGGCTGCATCGCCATTGTTCTCCAGTCGCCCATCGGCGAGGTCGCCAGCTTCTTCAACCAGTTCACCCGCTACGATGTCAACATCCTAGAGCTCTGGCGCGAGCTGGTCCAACGCTACGGTGACGATAACGTTGAAGTCCGCTACTTTATGAACGAAATCTACACCGAAAACCTTGACGACATGGTGAGCATCGGGCTTTTTTTACTCATCGACCGCCGCTTTAAGGAACGCGAGAAGGACATCCGGCGGTACTTCGAGACGCATCACCGGTTCGGCGACGGGTACCGCATCGCGCAGGACGAGATACTGCTTTCGGTGAAGAAACCGGCTTCAGGAGATTGAAGCAACATCGATATTTCCCCACAGGTGGATCGCTTCGCTATGCTCGCAATGACAGGGTAAAGAAGCCCCAAGAATGCCACCTGTTCCGGCAAAACTCTTTACACCTAACTGCTACCAGCGTAAAATGCCGAGCGAACCGTTCGCAGACAACTTCAATGTGCACTTGGGGAGGACAGCAATGGAGCTATCAGACAAGACCATCGGCAATGTCGTCGTTGTATCCATGGCCGGCCGCCTGGATGCCTACGCCGCCAATGACGCTGAAAGACGGCTCGACTCCCTTATATCGGCCAACCAGGTGCGTCTTGTCGTCGACTTAACGAAGCTCGACTACATTAGCAGTTCCGGCCTCAGGGTACTGCTGGCGACGCTGAAAAAGGTGAGGAAACAGCAGGGCGATATCCGCTTGGCGGCGCTCCAGCCCTATGTCAAAGAGGTCTTCGATATCGCCGGATTTACCCAGCTTTTTAAGATTTTCGACAAGCCGGACGACGCCGTCACCAGTTTCGACACCCCGTAGCCACCAGTACTACTTTTACGCTCTGGCCAGTCCATCCCGCCTGATTTTGGAGGGCAGCCTGAAGTCATGACTACAGCCGGGAAGCGCTTCGAACTCAAGGTGGAAAGCCGTCTCGACAGCCTGCCGGCAGTCGCCGACTTCGTCGACAGCTCCCTAAGGCAATTAAGCGCTGACCCGTCGGCTATCCCGAGAGTCCAGCTTGTAGTTGACGAAGCCATCACTAACGTTATCAAGCATGCCTACGCCGGCGGGCACGGCCATGTCACCATCGTCTTTGAACGGAGCGGCAATGACCTGGTCATCACCATCCATGACCGGGGCAGGCCCTTCGACCCGACCAGGGTTGCGCCGCCCGACCTCGACAGCGAAGTTGAGGCCCGCCGCGTCGGCGGCCTGGGCATCCACTTCATGAAGACCCTGATGGACGAAGTCCATCACCGATCCGACCCGGAGAAAGGCAACGAACTGGTGATGAAGAAGCGGCTGTGGGGGCTAGGGGTAGGTTGAAACTTAAGATAACCGCCAAGATACTTCTCACCCTGATGGGCCTGTCGCTCATCTCGCTGGCCGTACTCACCTTCCTCGCCGCGGCCTCGATGGAGGATGTCGGTGACTTCGCCCTTGACAGCAGTACCGCACTGGGCGAGAAGGCCGTCACTGACAGCACCAAAGCCCTCAGGTCTCAGGCTGAAGACAGCCTCCTGAGGCTGGCCGGTGACCAGGCGGCCATCGCCGAAGCCTTCTTCCAGCGTGCGGCTTCAGAGGTCGAAGTCGTCGCCAGCTACTCTACGGGACTGTGGAGGCTGCCGCCCCCGCTGGTCCAGCGACGGTCGTACTCTCAGACAGAGAAACCGGCCGATGAACGCAATGCTTCCGCCTGGCAGGCCGCGCCCGGCGTCGATGTCAACGCCGAGATGACGCGCATCGAAATCCTGGCCAACCTCGACGATGTTTTCATCCCCATCTTCAGCAATGATTCCAACTTGGCCACCATCTACATCGGCACCAAGAGCGGTATCTTCAAGGTCTATCCCTGGATGGCTGTCCCGCCGGAATACGATTGCCGTACCCGGCCCTGGTTCACCCGCGCCGCCGAGTCCGGCAAGACCGGCTGGACTGAGCCATACATCGACGCCGCCGGCCGGGGGCTGATGATTACCTGCTCCACGCCTATTTACAGCCCGGAGCGTCTTATCGTCGGCACCGCCGCGGCTGATATCAGCCTCCAGCAAATCAGCCAGGGCATCATCGGTACCCGCATCGGCCAGGGCGGTTACGCCTTCCTGATTGACGGCAGTGGCAAGGTCCTGTCCCGGCCCGGGCTCACGGCCGGAGACAAGCGCTGGGATGAGTCTTTCCAGACCGAAAATATCCTCCTGAGCACCAACGCCGGTCTTACCAAAATCGCCATCAACATGATCGCCGGCCAGTCGGGCGTCTCCAGAGTCCCAATGGACGGCGGAGACAAATACATCGCTTATGCGCCAATCAAGTCAACCGGCTGGAGTATCGGAGTGGTCATGCCCATAGACGAAATCATTGCCCCCGCGACCGCAACTGAAGACCAGATTCTCCAGGCTACCCGGGATACCAGTTCTAACATCGAACGTCAGATTGCTAGTACCAGGAACCTGTTCATCGGCATCCTGCTCGTCTCGATGGTTATCATCTGCGGCATCGCCTACTTCCTGGCGCGGCGCATTACCCGACCAATACTGGTGTTGAACAAAGGCGCCGGCGTTGTCGGCGGTGGCAATCTCGACTACAGACTGGAGATAAAGACCGGCGATGAAATCGAGGACCTGGCCAAAGCCTTCAACAAGATGACGGCCGACCTCAAGGTCCACATCGCCGAGCTTCAGAAGACCACCGCCGCCAGGGAACGCATCGAGAGCGAACTCCGGGTGGCCACGGAAATCCAGACAAGCATGCTCCCGCGCCTGTTCCCACCCTTCCCGGGCCGCAGGGAGTTCGAAATCTACGCCACGATGCAGCCGGCCAGGGAGGTGGGCGGCGATTTCTATGACTTCTTCTTTGTCCGGCATAACAAGCTGTGTTTCACCATCGGCGATGTCTGCGGCAAAGGCATCGCCGCTGCCCTGTTCATGGCTATCACCAAGACCTTGCTCAAGACCGAGGGCATGAGCGATATCCCGCCGGACGAGATACTGACCCGCACCAACAATATCCTGGTGCCGGAGAATGACGCCAGCATGTTCGCCACCGTTTTCTGCGGCATTCTCGACACCCGAACCGGCGAGCTTGCCTACGCCAACGCCGGCCACCTGCCGCCGCTTCTGTCAACTGATGACGGTGTCTTCGACTTTATGAAGGTACCGAAGGGACTGGCTATCGGTCCGATGGAAGGCCTGACCTTCCAGTGCCAGAGCCTATTCCTCAAGCCCGGCGACGCTATTTTCCTCTACACCGATGGCGTTACCGAGGCGGCCGACCCGGACAACAAGCTCTATTCGGAGGCAAGGCTAAGGGTGACCATTAACCGGGTCAAGGACTCTGATACCGCCGGCATGATTAAGACGGTACATGAGGATATTGTTGCCTTTGCCCGTGGTGCCGAACAGGCCGACGACATCACCATGTTGGCCCTGCGGTTTAAAGGGCAAAGCTAGCTTCCATGTCATTCCGGGCACATTAGTCATTTACGCGTGCTTCCTCACCAGCAACCCGGATGATAGATTACAGTCCCATTACTGGCAGATTCAGATAGCACCATCAGGCCCGGTTAATAGAATACCGTCAACGCTCAGCTCGCTTTTGCGCCCGATGGGGCGGGCGGCGGCGCAAGACCGGCCTTCCACAGGATTTCCGGAACGACTTCCTCCCTGCCTATGGCCATTATAT
The DNA here is from genome assembly GCA_040753815.1 of Chloroflexota bacterium. Classification (GTDB taxonomy): domain Bacteria; phylum Chloroflexota; class Dehalococcoidia; order GIF9; family JBFMDU01; genus JBFMDU01. The sequence continues at coordinate 53,935 of JBFMDU010000004.1, read as the reverse complement.
GGACGCCATGACAGAGGGATTCCTTCTTCAGAGCGGCGATCATCCTCCCTGCAATCTCGATACCCTTATTCAGCGCGCCGCCCTTGGGGGCTCCGGCCAGCTCATCAATCAGCGCTTGAGGCACGAAAATGCCGGGGACGTTCTCTGTCATGTACTTGGCCATCTTCGCCGACGATAGCAGGACAATCCCCGCCAGTATCTTCACCGGGAACTGGCGGGCGTGCTGCATGAATTTGCCGAAGTTATCCAGGTCGTAGACAGCCTGGGTCTGGAAGAACTCGGCTCCGGCCTCAATCTTTTTTTCGAACTTGACCAGTTGAGGCTCGATGGGCCTGGCCTCGGGAGTCACGATGGCGCCGGCACAGAACTGGACAGCACCTTCGAGGGCATTGCCGCCGAGGTCTTTCCCCGATTCCATTTGCCGGATTGTATATAGCAACTGCACTGAGTCAAGGTCAAAAACACCTTTCGCCTCTTTGTGATCGCCCACGGGAACGGCGTCGCCAGTCAGGCAAAGGACGTTTCTTACACCCCTGGTATACGCGAAAAGAAGCTCCGCCTGAAGTGCCAGTCGGTTGCGGTCGCGGCAGGTCATTTGCAGTATTGGCTCACCACCCCGCTCTTTAATAGCGAGGCACCCGCCAATGGAAGGAAAGCGCATCATGGAACTCTGATGGTCGGTCACGTTGATAGCGTCGACCCTGTCCTTGAGAAGACTAACATGATGGAGCATCTTCTCGAGGTTCGTTCCCTTTGGCGGGCCAATCTCGCTGGTTACTACAAACTTGCCCGAATTGAGCACCTCTTTGAACTTCGAGGTCATTCCTGCCTCCTTGCTCACCCGAACCTGGCGGTCTTCGGTCTCGGCACTACCTGATAGTTCTTCGGCGGGTGGTACTTCTTCATCAGGTCAAGCCTTCCCTGCCCCTTCAACCGCTCGTAAATAACCGCCCATGCGCAGTCTTTTTCTTTGTCAACCTCGCACCTACCATTGTTGGTACCACCGCACGGCCCATTAAGCAGACCTTTATGGCAGGCAGTTAAAGGGCAGACGCCGGCCATTTCCCCGAGAACGCACTGACCACACTGGGCGCACACCTCCTGAAAATGACCCGGGATGTCTTCCATGCCGATGAAAAGCGTGTCCAGGGCGGGGATAACCGGCTTGCCCATATACAAGTTTACCCGGTACACTCCGAGGGCGCAGGCCATGACCAGAATGCAGTGGGCATTCTCAACCGCACCGTTGCTTTCTGCCAGCGCCGCACCGGTCATTTCATCACACGCCGTCGGGACAACCGTCCAGCCGGTCACGAGCTTTCCCAGCTTTTGGAGCTCCTCTTTCATGGCCATGACCTCCTCCCTGCCTCCGGTCCTGGTCATCGTAGCGCAGGTGCCGCAGCCCACAAGGTAGACACGGCCGAACTTGTCCAGTTGCTGTTTTACTTCCTCAAAAGGCTTTTGTCTGGTAATTGATTTCATCGTAGTCCCTCTGCCGATACCCTATTTCTCGAGGTCGCACCGCAGGCATCTCTTAGATTCCCGCGCCGCCTGCTCTGTAGAAAGTCTCAGTTCTGTCTCCTCAAAACTGCCCTTCCTCCGGTCAAGGGCAAGATGAGGTATCTCGGGCGCTGGCTGCGGCTGCCATGTCTCTTCCTCCACTTCGGCCACGGGTGTTTCTTCCACTATTTTCTGCTTCAGGTCGTATATTTCGACCCGCGAAGTGTCCCCCTTAAGATATTTATCGATAGCGATGGCTCCCCTTCTACCAGCAGCAATGGCCTCGATGACCATGCCCGGCCCGAAGACGAAATCGCCGCCGGCGAAAACCCCCGGCACGTTGGTAGCCAGCCGGTTCGGGTCAACAACCAGCGTCTCTAGCCGGGTGCGTTCCAGGGCGCTATCTGGAGGCAAAAAGGAGAGGTCAGGCGCCTGACCGACAGCCGCAATCACGGTATCGGATTCAGCCAGAAACTCGGAGCCCGGGATGGGCACTGGGCGGCGGCGCCCGCTATCGTCAGGCTCGCCCAACCTCATGCGCGTGCACTGCAGGCCGGCCACCCGCCACTTATCGCTCACAATCCGGGTGGGACTGACCAAAAAACTCATCCCAACGCCCTCGGCCACCGCCTCGTCGTATTCCACATCGGTGACAGGCATTTCCTCTCGGGAGCGCCGATAGAAGATGTTGACCTCGTCCCCGCCCAAGCGAAGGGCGGTCCGGGCAGCATCAAGCGCCACATTCCCGCCTCCGATCACCGCAACGCGGCGGCCGATTCTCACCGGCCTGCCGACCTTGACATCTCTGAGGAACCGCAAGCCGTAATAGAATCCCTCGACATCTTCCAGCTCGCCTGGTATACCGATACGCTGGCTTCTCTGAGCGCCGGCGGCGATGAAGATAGCCTGAAAACCGGCTTTCTTGAGGTCGTCTATGTTAAAGCTGGCGTTGATAGGAGTGTTGTATCTTATCTGTACCCCACGTTTGGCGATGTACTCTATCTCACTCTCGATGACTTCCCGGGGCAGGCGGAAATCAGGTATGGCTACTGAAAGCATACCACCCCCTACGGGCAATGCCTCAAAGACAGTGACAGGGTAGCCCATCTGCGCCAGGAAATAGGCGCAGGAGAGCCCGCAAGGACCGGCCCCCATAACTGCAACCTTCTGAGCCCTGGTCTGCGGGAAAGGCACCGGCGGCGGTAGCTCCGCGGCATGGCTGAAATACCAGTCAGCGACAAACCGCTTGAGCGCTCTGATAGCTACCGGCTCGTCGAGTTCGCCCCGGCGGCAGCGCCATTCGCAGGGGTGGTGACAAATACGCCCGCAGATGGCGGGAAAAGGATTCCGCTCCCGAATAGTCTCGATGGCCTCGAGATATTCGCCGGCGCCAATATGAGCGACGTACTTCGGGATGTTGATGCCCACGGGGCAGGTATGCTGGCATGGTGAAATCATGAGGGCGTCGCAAACGGCGGCCGGGCACTTCTTCTCTCTTATATGGGCTTCATATTCATCCCTGAAATAGTTCAGAGTCGTGAGCACCGGGTTAGGGCATGTCTGGCCAAGACCGCAGAGCGAACACTCTTTCACCGTTCTGGCGATGCCCAGGAGGGTTTCAATATCGCTATCGCGACCCTTTCCCTGGGTGATGCGGGTCAGGATTTCCAGCATTTGCTTCGTCCCCAGACGGCAGGGGGCGCACTGGCCGCATGACTCTGTCTGGGTGAAACTGAGGAAGTACCGCGCGACCTCCACCATACAGGTAGTCTCGTCCATGACCACCATGCCGCCGGACCCCATGATAGAACCAAGTCTGGCCATGGTCTCATATTCCACCGGAGTATCAAGGAGGCGCGCCGGGATACAACCGCCGGAAGGCCCCCCGGTCTGGACGGCCTTAAGTTTCTTCCCACGCGGGATCCCGCCTCCGATGTCGAAGATAATGGCTGATAAGGGAGTCCCCATCGGTACTTCCACCAGACCGCTATTAGCAATCTTGCCAACGAGGGCAAAAACAGCAGTGCCCTTGCTTTTCTCAGTACCGATTCCGGTGAACCAGTCCGCTCCGCGGTCAACGATGAGGGGAACACAGGCCAGGGTCTTTACGTTGTTGATGGTAGTAGGCTTGCCATCAAGACCGGACTGGGCCGGGAAGGGCGGGCGGGGCCGCGGCGTACCGCGGCGGCTTTCTATCGAAGCCATCAGGGCCGTTTCCTCGCCGCAGACGAAAGCGCCAGCCCCCTCCTTAACATGTATCTGGAAACTGAAAGTAGACCCCAGGATGTTCTTACCGAGGTAGCCGCTTTCCAGTGCCTGCGCCAGAGCCAAGCGGAACCGTTTAACAGCCAGGGGGTATTCGGCGCGGACATAGATATAGCCCTCGCTGGCGCCAATAGCGTATCCGGCGATGGCCAGCCCTTCAACCACGGAATGAGGTGTGGCCTCAAGGATGGAGCGGTCCATGAAGGCCCCGGGGTCGCCTTCGTCAGCATTGCAGATGACGTATTTCGTATCTCCCGGCGCAGTGCGGCAGAATTCCCACTTACGTCCCGTAGGGAAGCCGGCGCCGCCGCGTCCGCGCAGACCCGATTGTTTGATAAGTTCGATAACCGCCTCGGGGGTTAACTCGACCAGTACCTTCCTCAGGGCGCGGTATCCACCGGCGGCGATGTAGTGGTCAAGCTTCTCGGGATTGATGCGCCCACAGTTATGAAGAATCACACGCTGCTGTTTGCTGTAAAAATTAATGTCTGCATACCGCGGAATGGCCTTGCCCGTCACCGGGTCACGGTAGAACAGGCGCTCCACCGGCCGCCCGCCGCGGAGATGAGAACTGATCACCTCAGCCGCGTCCTCAACCTGGAAATGGGCATAGAAAATACCTTCGGGCTCGACGACTACGTTGGGGCCCTGCTCGCAGAAACCATGACAGCCGGTGAGGTCAACCTCGACATCCTGGACGCCCTGCTTTGCGACCTCCTCTTTAAGCGCGTAGTAAGCCGCATCGGAGCCGCTGGAGAGACATCCTGTCCCCTGGCATACGAATATAGTGCGTTTGTCCGGCATATTCAGCCTGCGCCCCTCTTAAGCAACTGCTCAACCTTCCTGGGATTAAGATGGCCGTGGACCTGGCTGCCTATAACAATATTGGGCGCCAGGGCGCAGACGCCGATACAGGCTACTGTCTCCAGCGTGTATTCCAAATCAGGTGTGGTCTGGCCCTCTTCTACCCCTAGATGTCTCTTAACCAGCTTGAGTATCGTCTTACCCCCGCGCACATGACAGGCGGTGCCGCGGCATACCCTTACTACGTTCTTCCCTCGTGGTTCCGTGTATAACTGCTCATAGAAGGAAATAACACCTTGCACCTGACTGGCAAAAAGACCGAGAGCCCGCGATATGAGGGGGACTGACTCCGGCGGGATGTAGCCGACCTCGCTCTGTATTCTCTGGAGAAGCGGAATCAGCGCCCACCTCTGCCCCTTAAACCCGGAAACAATTTCGCCTAACCGCACCATGTCAACCGGCGGCGTCCGCTTTGCCTCATCCATCAGGTTTCATCCTCTCGATTCTTACCGCACAGGACTTGAACGCCGGGCTTTTTGACTGCCGGTCCAGGACGACTTCAAACAGGTTGGCCGCCGGCGCTTCTGGGAACGAGATCGGCATAAAGACGGCCCTGGGCGGCAATGCGTCCGATGTCCTGACAGCGGCAGTCACGTCCCCGGCACGCGACATAATTCTCGCTCTGTCCCCATCCCTCAGCCCGAGCCCCGCGGCATCCGCCGTATTGATTTCCACAAAGGCTTCGGAGTAGAACTTCTTCAAACGGCGGGCATTTGAGCTTCTGGTACCACTGCCGAACCGGTAGAGCACCGTCCCCGTCAGCAGAGTAAAAGGATAGCCATCCAGAGCGGGCTCGGGTGGTGGAACATATTCCACCGGGGAAAAGCGGGCGAACCCCTTTACGAACGGCCCTCCGTAGGTACGTCTCGCCTCTTTCAAGCCGGGCTCGTCAACATACGGCGCTTCCAGGCCAGAATAGCCCTGATAGAATGGGACCAGTTCCTCAATCTCGTCAGAGACCTGCTGAAGCGACGAGAACGGCATGGGCCGGCCCATCTTTTGAGAGAGACGGATGATTATCTGCCAGTCCGGAAGGCTCTGGCCGGCTGGCCCGACTGACCTGCGCACCGGACAGACTCTGCCTTCGAAATTGGTGAATGTCCCATCTTTTTCGGCAAAACTGACCGCGGGTAAGACCACGTGCGCCAGCTTAGCCGTCTCAGTCAGAAACATGTCCTGCACCACCATGAAATCAAGGGCGGTAAGGCTATCCCGGGTCTGCCTAGAGTTAGGGAAGCTCAAGATTGGGTTCTCTCCGACAACGTAAAGACCTTTGATTGTCCCCTGTCTTGCCAGTTCCAGCATTTCCACCGCTGTCACGCCGGGGACTGCCGGCAAGGGCGTGTTCCAGCGCTCCTCGAACTTCCTTCGAATGGTGACGTCTCTAAGGTCCTGATACCCCGGAAGGAAATCGGGCAGCATACCCATGTCGGCGGCGCCCTGAGCATTGTTCTCCCTCTGCAGAGGATAGATACCGCCTCCCTTACGCCTTACGTTGCCGGTAAGTAGCGCCAGATTGGCCAGTGCCTTCACAGTGTCGGTCCCGTTGGGATACTGAGTGATGCCACTGCCATAGACGATTGCCGCCTGCCCGGCCGCGGCGAAGAGCCGGGCACCATCCTGGATATCGCGGTGCGGAATACCAGTGATTGGCTCCACGCTTTCCGGATTGAGCCGCAGGAGGGCCGCTTTAAAGGCTTCGAAGTTGTCCGTCTTGCGGGCGACGAACTCCTCATCGAGCAAGCCTTCGTCAACAATCATCCTGGCCATGGCATTTAGCAGAGCCAGGTCCGTCCCGGGCCTGGGGCGAAGCCAGAGCCGGGCGAACGGCGCCAGCCCCGTCAGCCGGGGGTCAACCACAACGAGGACGGCTCCCCGGAACTTGACCGCCCGCTTAATAGCGTACCCGACAGAAGGAGCTGATGAGGTTGGATCGCATCCTGCGACGATGATCACTTCGGCCTGCTCCAATTCGTCGAGGCGATTCGTTGAACCGGCAAAGCCGATTGAGGAACTCAGTCCCACTCTCGTGGCAGAACTGTAGAGACTGCCGCCGTTGTCGACATTGTTGGTCCCAAGGACGAACCTGGCGAACCTCTGGAGGAGATAGTTCTCCTCGTTGGTACACTTAGACGAACCGAGAACGGCCAGTCTTGCTCCTCCGTCCTCAGCGGCGATACGCGCCAGCTGCCCGGCTGCGGTTTCCAGCGCTTGCTCCCAGGTTGTCTCTATGAATTTACCGTTTGATTTCACAAGTGGTCGGGTAAGCCGATCCGGACTGTGGATAAAGTCCCATCCAAAACTGCCTCTTACACAAAGGGTGCCGTGATTCGCCCCACCTTCCATCGCCGGCGTAGCTCGAACTACCTGGTTATCCTTGACTTCAAGGCTGATGCTACAGCCACAGCCGCAAAAAGGGCAGGTCGTCGGGACGCTTTGCCCGGTCGTCCCACCTGTCCATCCGACCTCCGTGAGAGAACCAGTCGGGCAAACGGACAGGCAGACTCCGCAGAAAGTACACTCAGAGCGGTCCAGCGGGGCATCGCCTAACGTGGCAGGCTTCGAGGAGAATCCTCGTCCCAGGTAATCAACAGCTCCCTGAACAACGAGTTCCTGGCAGGCCCTGATGCACCTGGCGCAGAGAATGCATTTGCTCAAATCTCTCCGGATGAAAGGGTTAATTTCTTGGATGTCAGCAATCAAAGGCAAGCGTTGAAAGTCCACTAGCCCGATGCCCATATCAGAGGCAATCTGGCGCAACTGGCAACGATTGCCCTTGTCGCAGACCAGGCAAGTATCTGGATGGCTGGCAAGCATCAGTTTGACAATGGTCTTACGATGTTCCATGACCCTGGCGGAATGGGTATTGATGACCATTCCCGGCGTGATGGCAGTCACACAGGAGGCCATTAGCGCACCGGTCTTCTCTTCTTCTACGATGCAAAGGCGACACGCCCCCGGGGAAGACAGACGGGGGTCATGGCAGAGCGTGGGTATCTTGATGCCCGATTCACGAGCCAGGTTAAGAATGGTGGTTCCGGCGTCAGCGCTGACCTCACGCCCATCGAGGGTGATCGTCACCGTCTGCAATCAGGCACCTCCGCCACAGAAATCTAAGCCCTCGTGCCCCGCCGCTGCGGGATGTCTCTGAAGTGTTATCCTCTGCTTGCTGACCGGATGGCTGAAAGGAGTTCGGAACTGGCGCTTCTCTTGGGAATGAAACCCATGGCTCCGGCTTGCTTGGAAGCAAGGGCGTTTTCTTCATCATCGTACTGCGTCAACATCAGCACCCGGGAATATTTGCATTCCCGGCATATTTGCTTCGTTGCTTCCAGCCCGCTCAAGCCCGGCATGACTATATCCATGAGCACGATATCCGGCAGGAGCTGCTGCGTCTTTTGCACCGCTTCTCTCCCTTCGATAGCTTCCCCAACCACCTGCATATCTCTCTGCAGGCCGATAAGAGCACGCAGTCCCTCCCTGACAACCGCGTGGTCATCAACCACGAGGACCTTGATCTTCCTGGTTATCCTGTCCAGCACCTTCTCAATGCGCGAGATGAGCACCGATGGCTCCACAGGCTTACGGAAGTATCCTTCAGACTCAAGCTGCATTGCCTCATCTCTCCACCAGCCTTTGAGCACCTGCTTCTCCTCGGGAGCGTCAACAACAATGAGAGGCGTATCCGCCAGAGTTGGGTTGCGCTTAAACCAGTGATGAAGCTGGAAGGCTTCGCCGCGCGGCATTATCGTACCGACTACGACCAGGTCCGGCTTCTCGCGGTGCGACAGGGTCTGTGCCCGCGACCTGTCACTGGTCGCGGCCACCTGAAAACCCCTGGCGATAAGCATGGCTTCCAGGCTGGTGACAAAATCCGGTTCATCGTCCACAATCAGTACCCGAATCTTCTCCATGGCTCGCTCCTTAGCGGCTCACCAGCGCTCCACAATTCTATGAGCCGCCTGATTACAGCATATGTGAGAAACAACCCGGCTGGGAGAGGTCTTCACCCCAGGAGGAGGGCAGATATCACCGCAATTATGGGGGTGTTTGTCCCCCAATTGCCGTGGTCTTTTTTCTTGCAAAGGGAGGAGCCGGAGGATGGCCGGCTACTAGACTGAGATGATACCCTTCCGCAGAGCATATTTAATTAGCTCGGTCCGGCTATGGATATCGAGCTTGGCCATGAGACCGGTCTTGTGTCGCTCTACCGTCTTCGGGCTGAGCACGAGCATGCGCGCTATTTCCTGGGTGGTGCGGCCTTCTGCCAGCAGCTTGAGTATTTCTCTCTCACGGTCCGTTAACCGCTCATACGGGTCATGCCCCCCTCTCGTCCTCGCCATCTGCTGATAGTCTTCGAGAAGGAGTTTGGTTACCGAGGGCGAAAGATAGGAATCGCCACGATACACAAGGCGAATGCCGGCTGCAAGTTCCGAAGAAGCCGCAGCTTTGCTGATGAAGCCCTTTGCGCCAGCTTCAATTGTCGGGAAGACGTTCTCCTTATCATCGTGTTGAGTCAGTATAAGGACCTTTGTCCCGGGGGACTCCTTGCATATGCGGCGTGTCGCTTCAAGCCCCCCCATGACAGGCATAGCAAGGTCCATCAGCACAATATCCGGTATCACTCTCTTCACCACCTCCAAGGCCTCCCGGCCGTTGGTGGCTTCGCCGACGACCGTTATGTCAGGCGTCAATGACAGCAGGGCGCAAATACCGTCGCGCACGATGGTGTGGTCATCAACAACCAGGACTTTAATCTTCGTCATCGGCTGTTAACTCAGGGGCACCCTGGCGGTGAGTGTCGTCCCTTTTCCCGGCTGTGACTGAATGGAGCAGTCGCCCCCGAGCAATCTTATTCTCTCCTTCATGCTGAATACACCAGCGCCCCGGCCGCTCTGGTCGATACCTGTTAACTGCGAGACGTCAAAGCCCTGTCCGTTGTCGCTGATAATCACGACCAGTTCGTCACCCTCACGCTTGATTGCTATGGAAGCGCTTGTGGCGTGGGAGTGCTTCACGATGTTCCCGATGGCCCCCTGTGCCCAGCGGAAAACACCCATCTCAAACTCGGGCGGCAGGGTTTTCCCCGGTTCATCACTGCTGAAGCGTAAGCTGACGCCGAGCGGACTCAGGCTCGTTTCGGCATACTGACGTATCGCCGGAATCAGTCCAAGTGTGTCGAGCAAGGTCGGGCGGAGCCGGGCGATGAGACGGCTTACCTCAATACTGACCTGGACCGCCACGCCATGTGCTTTCTCAAGCCTTGACTTGAACTCACGGTCCTGTATACCAACCATTTCCGTCATGTCCATCAAAGCGCGAAGATTAAGAGCCAGGCCGGCAAGGGTCTGACTCGTCTCATCATGCAGTTCCCTGGCAATCCGTTTGCGCTCTTCTTCCTGGGCGATCAGCACCTGGCGGGCCAGCTGGCGATACCTTTCACGTCCCTTAGAGAGCTGCTCATAAAGACGGCCCTGTTCAATAGCCAGGCCGAGCAGGTCGCCAATGGATTGTAGCAGGTGGAGGTCTTTCCTGGTAAAGCGATGCGGTATTCGGTTACTAATCGTCATGACGCCCAGGACGTTGTCTTTAGCACGGAGAGGGACGGCCGCAAACGACTTAATACCTTCCATACTAACCAGGTCAGGGCGCGCCACACCCGGCTCGATAGATATATCGCCGAGCAGTACAGGCCGGCCGCTCTGAACTACTCTGCCGACAATTCCCTCGCCGGGTTTTAAACGGACTTCCCGAGAGAATTTTGAGGAAAGCCCCCGCGAGATCGAATAGGACAGAGTCTTTGTCTTTTCGTCCAGGAGCAGAATACCGCCTTCAGCACCGCCCATGAGGCTAAGTACGTTGTCTAGACCAATATGGAGGATGGCATCCAGTTCGATGAGACCGCTTACCGCGGCACAAATACGGCTCAGGGCAATGACTTCGCCTAAGTCGCTCTCAGTGCCGGCATCTTTGGGCACAGAGGTCTCAATCCCACCCTGGTCAGCAGACGGATACGGTTCACCGTTTGCCGTCTTCATTAACACTCCCCCGGCACTGAGGTCAATTCAGTGCATGTCTAACTGCCCTTTAGAATATATAGGAAGAGTTAATTCTGTCAATCGAGACTAAAAATCGGCAAATCACTGAAGCTGATTGTAGTTGAATCAGCCCCCTCAAACTCGCCTCATCCAGGGGAGCGAAAGAATGATCGGTATCACCATATAAGTATAAAGCCCATACCGGGGAACAAACAGCGCAATCGCCATGGCTACCAGCGCCACTACCGGCATCACCACACTCCTTCGTATCCCGGCAACAATAGCCGCATGGGACAGGTCCTTCTCCACCAGCCGGTGATTCCAAGTGGCATACGTCCAGTTGGCGCAGAAGCATAGCCCTAACACGAACAGGTTGGCCCCAAAAACCAACTCGGCCGCTGTCTGTCCGCTGTAGTCGATAGCCAGGTCAGTGGAAAACGGCACCAAGGTTACAAACATAAGCAGGATGACGTTTATCCAGACATGTGCGGTATCGGTCCGCTCGATGGCGTGGCCCTGGACATGGTGGACTATCCAGAAGACAGCCAGCAGGATAAAGCTGAGCATCCAGTTGTAGAACATATGCCCTGACTTGAGGAGAAGGTCAAGCAGGTTCCCCGAGCTATCTTCGGGGAGGCCCAAGCTCAGGATAAGCAGGGTCATAGCGAAGGCGAAGATGCCATCGGCCAACCCCTCGATGCGCCGGGTGGTCAGGATTCGGCCAATGCCCTCGGACTCTTTCTTTGCCACGCGGCAAATCGTAAGGCGAACGGTAGTCCAGTGTCAACCCATCAGAGCAGATACCAAATAGCTTTGGTGGTATACCTGCCATATGATAGAATGAACTACACTGTATCTTATAGCGTAAATTGGTTACGGGAATGAGTGCATGGGGCATATTTTAATTGTTGACGATGACCCGGATATCCTTCGTCTGGTGAGGACTGGACTTACCAAGGCGGGATTTGAGGTAAGTGAGGCAGAAGATGGTTCGAGCGCATTGGCCAAGATTATCGAGAGGAAGCCGGACTTACTCATCACCGATGCCATGATGCCCAACAAGGATGGCTACCAACTTGCTGCCGAACTACGCCACCGACCAGAAACTGCATCGCTTCCGATTATTATGCTGACAGCGCTACAACAGGAGCTGGATGCGCTTAAGGCTTTTCAGGACGGGGTTGACGACTTCGTGACCAAACCCTTCAGCATGCCGCTACTCAGAGCTAGGGTTACCACGTTGCTCAATCGAGCCCACGCTATAGAAGTTGCGGCTTCACCGACAACACTTGCGGCAACGGATGAGCCCCTTGCTGCTGACCGGATGACCACAGGGTTCCGGGAACTGGATGTAGCTATGGGTGGCGGAGTTCCCAAGGGCAGTAATGTACTGGTGATCGGCGAAACCGGCAGTGGCAAGAGTTCACTGGCGCGCCACTTCATTGCTAGCGGGCTTGCCGCATCGGAGCGTTGCATGATTATCACCCTGGATGATGACCCAGCAATGGTCAGGCAGAGTCTAGGTGCTCTTTTGAAGAAACCGGTGATCGAGTACGAAAAGCTGGACTATTTCCGTCTGGTTGATTGTTACAGTTGGACGCGTGGTTTGGCGCGTGGCAACGAACGGTTCTCCGTCAGTGGGTCGCTGGACCTGAACCAGCTTGTTGGAATCGTATCCGATGCCGGTGCCGAACTAGGACAGACGGTGAATGACAAAATGGGAGGACGGAGGGTTATTGATTCGGTTAGCAGCCTGTTTATCACTTTCGAATTACCATCAGTACAGCGCTTCCTGGCACAGATAGCACGGACCGCCGCGAGCTACGGTAACGTTACCACCCTGTTTCTGCTCGAGGAAGGGTCAATTGACAGCAGGTCTTTGAGTAATATACGTTATTTGATGGACGTGGTGCTCGAGCTTAAGTTTGATGACCGGCACCGTGCCAGGATTGTGACCATGAAATGGTCAAAGTTCTCAAGGCAGTGGGTTTCCATAGAGGAATAGCCGGGCGAGCACCTGGTGAACCGGCAGGGAGGGAACTACAGTGAGTTCTTTTTTGGAAAAGAATCCGGCAACGCTCGACCTTGGCGAAGAAGAGGCGAAAGTGTACGCATTCCTGAATCGAGAAGGCGAAGCCTCCGCCATGGTCATCGCTGATAAGTGCTTCATACCCTTTTCCCGCATCCACAAGGTCCTATACCGTCTCCAGCAACAGGAACTGATTGTCAGCCGTGGCGATGTCCCGAAGCTATATTCCCTGCGTTTTAAGGACCCGCAAATGTCCAGCAAGCATGAATAGCGGCAGAGGAAAAGAAAGGGATTAAACATGGCGGAAACAGACGTCATCGAGAGGGCGCCTACCGGAATCCCGGGAATTGACGAAATAATTGAAGGCGGATTGCCCAGAGGACGTGTCGTTCTGGTAACCGGCAAGGCGGGTTCGGGTAAAACAACTTTTGGCATCCAATTCCTTTACAACGGCGCCACCAAATACGGCGACAACGGAATTTTTGTCACCCTGCAGGAGGAATTGTCCGATGTCGTTTCCGATATGGCGCGCTACAACTGGGACCTGAAAAATTTGTCAGCCAAAGGCAAATTGAGGCTGGTTCAATCACCGGTGCCATTCGAAATCGATGAGGGTGAACTACGGATTGATGCGATTCTTGATGTTATTCATCGAAAGGCCTTAGAGATAACCGCAAAGCGGATTGTCTTTGATTCGATTGCGCAACTGGGATTACCTTATACGGATATCGTTGCCCTGCGCCGTGATATCATGAGGCTGGCTTCTATGCTGAGGGAATTGGGATGTACCACCATCCTTTTAAGCGAGATGCCGTCCGATGACCAGAAAATAAGCCGCTACGGAGTTGAAGAATTTGTGACTCAAGGCGTGATTGTCCTTCATTTCACCCCGTCGTACCGGGCTGTACAAGTAGCTAAAATGCGCGGGACCAAGCATGATACGAACCTGCACAGGATGCGTATTACCGACAAAGGACTGGTGGTAGTCCCGGGCGAAACGCCTTTCTAGCCCAGAGTACTTGCTGAAGAGGACACGGGATTGGGATTCGAAAGCTGGCTCGATATTTTTATCCCGCTGGTTATCTTCCTCGGAGTTCTGATAGCCATGTACGTGGTTTGGCGGGTTGCGTGGGACAATTTCGATAAGTGGGCTGACAGGAACAAGTACGGTGGAAGCAGAATTATCTCCTCCAGCGGTCGCAACCCGACTTTTATATGGTGCATTCTCACAGCAATAGTTGTTTCTATCACCGTATCAAAACTGGATGATAACTGGAAGCTTCTGGCTGGCCGCCTGATATGGACAGCCCTGATAGTTTCAATCACCTGGGTGTTTGTCAGGGTGTCTGGCGAACTCATCAGCTACCATGCGGACCGCGCCAGGGTCCGTCCTCAGATGGTGGCTACCGGAAAGAGAGCAGGCTTTGTTGCGCTGGTAGTGGTGGTATCCCTGGTCCTGCTTGAAATCTGGGGCATACCGACCAGTGCTGTCCTGCTGGCAATCGCCATTGTCTTTCTCCTGGCCGGGTTTTTCTTGAGAGACCTCCTGCCGGACATTTTCTCAGGCCTTCAATTGAGTGCAACAAACAGGATCCAGAAACGTGATTATATAAAGCTCATGAGCGGTGAGGAGGGAACGGTAGCCGAGATTGGCTGGAGGGCAACGAAAATAATTGGGCCTGACGGCAGCACGATCATGCTCGCCAACAGCAAGCTGGACAAGACAACCGTCACTAACTATGGCCCTTACTCAATGAAAGTCGAGTATGACAAGCTCAAGGTATACACTGACCGCATCGAAGCCCTGGTCAAAGAAATCTCCCGCCAGCGAGATGAAATGCGCTCGATCCTGGCAAGTATGGCGGAGGGGATCGTTGTACTCGACGCATCCAGCCGGATTGTATCGATTAACCCTGCGGCTGAGAGGTTTTTCGGCCATGCCAGTGCAGATGTCATTGGACACAGCATCGAGGAGTTCTTAGACCTGTCACCACAGGAAATAACTACCAGCCTTGTCAAGAAGGCCGCCGGTGGTTCGGATACAATAATCAAGAGGTTAGGAGGGCAGGCCTTCAGTATAAATATTGAACCGGTGAAGGGCCAGGAAGACCAATCGGGGAAAGTCGTTTGTGCCATCGCCGATATAACTGAACTGGACCGTCTCGACCAGATGAAAACGGAATTTGTAGCATCGGTCTCACACGAACTCCGCACTCCACTCACCTCGGTCAAGGGGTATCTCGATATAATTGCCAACGGTGAGGCCGGCGAGATAAATGATGAGCAGAGAGAGTATATTGGAATCGTCCGCACTAATACAGACCGGCTGATTTCGCTGGTCAACGACCTGCTGGATATATCCCGAATCGAGGCTGGAAGGATTCAGTTACGGCCGCGCATGCTGGTTCTTCAGGATGTCATCAAGACAGCAATCGTGACGATGAGGAATCTTATTAATGAGAGGGAGGTCGCTTTCAAATCAGAATTACCAAAAGAACCAATAACTGTGATGGCGGATAGTGGAAGCTTGATACAGGTGATGACAAACCTCATAAGCAATGCGTGTAAGTATTCTCCTAAGGGAGCGTCAGTAATAGTCAGGGCATATTCTGCTGATGGCAAAGCCCGGGTAGACGTCACTGACACTGGTATCGGCATATCGCCGGAAGACCAGGGGAAGATTTTCACCAAGTTCTACCGGGTGGACAACTCCATGACCAGGAAGGTTGGGGGGACCGGCCTCGGACTGAGCCTGGCCAAGTCGCTGGTAGAACTGAACGGCGGCGAGATACGCGTGCAGAGTGAACTTGGTAAAGGAAGCACTTTCAGCTTCACCTTACCGCTGGCGGTGGAATTAAGCACCGCAATATAAAGGTCGAAGGCGGCTACCGTTCGTAAAGACGGGTCATCTGCTTCAGCCGCTGTTTCTTTTCACTTGTCAGCATCTCCCACTTGAATCGCCACGTCCAGTTGTTGCCGGTTGTTCCGGGGCGATTCATCCGGGCTTCGCTTCCCAGACCGATGACATCCTGAAGTGGAAAAATTACGGTATTGGCGATGGACATCATCGCCAACCTGATCAGGTCCCAGTTGATCTCTTTCCCATCGGTGCCAAGAAACTCCGAAACACATTTCCGTTCGAGATTGCGCTGGTGGATGCTCTGTGTGCAGGCGTCACCGTTGTTCCCACGAAACCAACCGATAGTCGTGTCATTATCGTGTGTCCCGGTATAGACCACGCAGTTGCGCGGGAATGAAAATGGCTTGTAGTCATCGGCTTTAGGGTCATCACCGAAAGCGAACTGGAGCACACGCATCCCGGGCAGGTTCAGTTCTTCACGGAGTCGGTCAACATCCGGGGTGATTAAACCGAGGTCTTCGACGACGATGGGTAGGGGGCCAAGAGCTTTGTTAAGAGCCTTAAATAATTTCTTGCCAGGTCCAGGCACCCACCTGCCACGCTTGGCGGTCTTATTCCTGACGGGCACCTCCCAGTACTGGACAAATCCCCGAAAATGGTCAAGCCTGATGATATCGAAGAGACCTTTCATCATTCGGAATCTCTCAATCCACCACCTGTAACCATCACGTTCAAGTACATCCCACCGGTACAGCGGATTACCCCATAGCTGGCCTGAGCGGCTGAAATAGTCCGGAGGGACCCCGGCGACGACGGTTGGTTTTCCGGCGGAGTTCAGTTCGAACATCTCCGGATGGGCCCATACCTCGGCGCTGTCAAGCGCAACAAAAATCGGGACATCGCCCATAAGTCTGATCCCACGTTTGTTGCAATAACGCTTCAAGGACATCCACTGGTTGAAGAACAAGTATTGCTGGAATTTATGTAATTCTATTGACGACCTGAGCCTTTCGGACCATCGTCGTAACGCTTCAGGCTGGCGCTGACGTATATCAATTGGCCAGTGATTCCACGCCACCATGCCATGCTCGTTCTTCAGTGACATGAAGAGAGAGAACTCATCCAGCCAGGCTTTGTGTTTTTCGGAGAAATCCCTAAAGTCGTTCTTTTGTGGAGGCGTAGCTTCTATCGTGAAGGTACGGTAGGCGGACTCAAGCAAAGGATATTTAAACTGGTAGGTCCTCTGATAATCAACTCTGTTGGAAGGTGTAGAGGGAGTATTTTTAAGAGCGTGATTGGCAATCGACTTCGGGTAACGTAACGAAGTGAGATCAATTAGCAGTGGGTTACCGGCAAAAACAGAGAAGGTCTGGTAAGGAGAATCACCATACCCTGTGGGACCAACAGGAAGCACCTGCCAGATACGCTGTCCGGTTTCTTTCAGGAAATCGGCGAAGCGGTAAGCATCGCTGCCCAGGTCGCCTATTCCGTGACCCCCGGGAAGGGAAGTTATATGGAGTAGAATGCCGCTGGTTCTCGAATTAAGCAATTCTGACAATCATGCTGGCTGAATTAAGACAGAAGCTATTTGCACAACAATTCGTTACCGTCTCATTTTATATCATGATAGTATAGAATCAACCCGTAATACCCGCAACACAGTGATTCTTGACGGCACGCACGGTGATACCTAGAATAATCGAATAGTGGCTGGCTGGAGACCTGAACGAATATCAAAAATTGTGATATTACCAGATGACCGGACTTTGGTACAAAGATTCCGTTTTATACGAAGTCCACGTTCGTGCCTTCCATGATGCCAACGATGATGGCAAAGGTGATTTCCAGGGAATTGCGAGCAAGCTGGACTACCTGCAGTACCTGGGGATTGATTGTGTATGGCTTCTGCCTTTTTTCCCCTCTCCCCTCAAGGATGATGGCTACGATATTGCTGACTACAACGGCATCCACCCGGACTACGGCACAATCGATGATTTCCAGCGCTTCATTGACGAGGCTCACCGTAGAAACATCCGTGTGATCGCCGACCTGGTAGTTAACCATACTTCCGACCAGCACCCGTGGTTCCAGGAAGCACGTGCAAGCACCTCGACACCAAAGCATAACTACTATGTCTGGAGCAATTCACCGGAAAAATACCGTGATGTGAGGATTATCTTCCTTGACACTGAGAAATCGAACTGGGCGTTTGAGCCTGGTTTGAAGAAATACTACTGGCACCGCTTTTTCAGCCATCAGCCGGACCTTAACTATGATAACCCCGAGGTCAGGGATGAGATGCTCAAGGTCGCCTGGTACTGGCTCGACCGCGGTTTAGACGGAATGCGGTGCGATGCCGTACCCTACCTGTTCGAGCGGGAAGGTACATCCTGCGAGAACCTGCCGGAAACGCATGAATACTTCAAGGACTTGCGACGGAGACTGGACACCCGATACGGGGATAAAGTCCTCCTTGCCGAGGCGAACCAGCTGCCCGAGGATGTAAGGCATTATTTCGGAAATGGCGATGAATTCCACATGGCATTCCATTTCCCCCTTATGCCCCGCATCTTTATGGCATTGGCCAGGGAAAACCGACAACCGGTGGTAGACGTGATGACGCGAACCCCGAAAATACCTGACAATTGCCAGTGGGGACTGTTTCTTCGCAACCATGATGAAGTTACCCTTGAGATGGTAACGGAATTACAACGTACTTACATGTGGTATACATACGCCAGCGATGCCCGCATGAGGTTGAATCTGGGGATAAGGAGGCGTTTGGCACCGCTGGTTGACAATGACCGGCGCAAGATCGAGCTTCTGAACAGCATCCTGTTGACCATGCCGGGAACGCCGATCATCTATTATGGTGACGAGATTGGGATGGGCGACAATATCTACCTGGGCGACCGCAATGGCGTGCGCACACCGATGCAGTGGACCAGTGACCGCAACGCCGGTTTCTCCAGCGGTGACCCGGAGATGCTGTACCTGCCGCTGATAAGCAACCCGGTTTATGGATATCAAACAGTAAATGTGGAAGCGCAAATGAGAACCAGCAGTTCGCTGTTGAATACGATGCGCCGACTCATCGCTGTCAGGAAGCAACACCAGGTATTCGGGCGTGGCACCATTGAGTTCCTTTCACCACGGAACAACTGTATTCTGGCCTACTTGCGCCGAATCGATGGTGAAACGGTGCTGGTAGTGCAAAACCTGTCGGATTCGTCACAGCCGGTTGAACTTGACCTGGGCCGTTTTCAGGGAGCGTATCTTGAGGAAATGCTGGGTAAGACCAGGTTCCCGCCGGTGCGCGAATCAACTTATAATTTATCTCTCGGTCCCTATGGTTTCTACTGGTTTCTTATTCATGACCGGCTAGCGGCTAATAATTCCAAGGCCACGGATAACCCTGGCACATGATCATCCTAAGTCGTAGCCCCACAGTCGAGGTCTGGTCGTAGGAAAAAGATATGCTCTTACAGGAGGTTGGCACTTCCGATAAAGCGGTAGAGGGGTATAAGGACCTTGTTGATGACGGAATATTGGAGGCCCTGCATAAGACTGGCCGCAATCTGCGAGGCATCCGTGTCTGCCATGTGAGTTCCTCTCCCTATGGTGGCGGTATCGCCGAAATGCTCTATGCCATAGTACCTTTGGAGAGAAATCTCGGCCTGGATGTAAGCTGGATGGCACTCCGCGGGGACGAGCGTATTTATCGTACCGGCAAACTTATCCATAACGGGCTTCAGGGTGCGGCCGTGGAAATCGGCGAGGCAGAGCAAAGAGCATATCGTGACTGGAACCGGCTGGCGGTCCTTGAACTGTTACCGCGCAAGTACGATATTGTAATTATTCACACAAGCAATCTCCTCGGATTGCCATGCGATTGTCCTGATTCCAACACCAGGTGGATCTGGCGCTGCCACGGTGAAACGTCCCACCCCGACCCCTCTGTCTGGGTTTTTATCAAGGCAATCACCGAGCGGTATCATGGGGCTGTTTTCACCAGCAGAGATTTCGTGCCGGAAGACCTTAAACTGCCTCGAGTCACATCGATATTGCCGGCGATTGACCCGCTTAGCCCGAAAAACCGCGACCTGCCAATTAAACAGTGCCGGGAATTTGCTGAGAGCTTCGGAATCGGTCAGAACCTGCCCATTGTGCTGCATACATCGAGGCTTGACCAGTGGCAAGACCCGGATGGAATGATTCGAAGCTATTATATCGCTAAGGACAGCGTACCCGACCTCCAGTTAGTTGTTATTACATCGCTTTCCCTTGACGACCCGGATACCTTTGCTACTCTGCGTATTGTTGACGAAGAGGCATCGAAAGACGAGGACATCCATGTTTTCACAAACATGGATGGGTTCGGCGACCTGGAAGTCAATGCCTTCCAGCGGGTATGCCGCGTCGGTCTCCACCGGTCGCTTCGTGAGGGTTTTGGCATGCCGGTCACTGAGGCGCTCTGGAAAGGCAAACCGGTGATTGGCAGCCGCGCCAGTGGTATTAAGGCGCTACTTACCGGGAAGCTTGAGTATTGCCTGACGGACACAGCCGAAGAGGCCGGGACAAAGCTGGCGATGCTGCTGACTGACGATTCGCGTGCCGGAGAACTGGGCGAATTCGGGCGGAAGTCCGTACAGAGCGGATTCCTGATCACGCGACTTCTCGGTGAGGAATTGGCCTTTTTTGAGAGTGTGCTTGAATTGTCAAAGACACCGTCTCCGAATCAGGCAACAACAAAGGATGTCAAATAATGCCTGCATATACTATTAAGCTTGATGGCCCTCTGACCCGGCAAAGCCTTTCAGGGGTTTTGGGGTTAATCGTCAGCAGAATTCCCCCGGACTATCTCAAGGGCCAGCGCTGGTTCGCAAGCAAGGCAAGAGAAATAGGCAAGGTTACCCTTGAAGACTCAACAATAATCGCTCAAGATAAAGCGCTCTTCGCTCTTACGTTAATTAAGGTTGAATTTAAGGAAGGCGCGCCGGAACTTTACTATATGCCGATGAGCCTGCGGACTGGTGTATCACGTCCCGATGATGGAACTGCAGTAAGACCAACTATCACCCTGGAAACACCGGATGGACTGTTTGAATTACTTGAAGGATTTGATGACCCGCTCTTTCTGGAGCATGCAATACGTTTAATCGGCGAGTCATCGACGCTCAATGGCTCAAATGGACGATTTCAATTTGAACACACCACTGTGCTCTCAGGTAAGGACTACATAAGAACCGCCGCGATGGCACGACGTTTAAAGGGCGAGCAAAGCAATTCATCGGTGATTTACGGCGAAGATTTCATAATGAAGAATTTCCGTAAGATTACCCTCGGCGTAAACCCGGACCTGGAAGTGCCATTGTTCCTGACAACCAGGACCGGTTTCCGTAACATCCCGCTTGTCGCCGGATATGGCACCTATATCGGGAATAGAGGCGTCACAGGAGCAATTGCATCTCTTCAGACCTATGTCAATAATGAAGGTGACGGATGGCGCTATATCCTTAACCACCTGCAATCTTTGAATGAATACGCAACGAAGGGCATACCCAAAGGCCATTCTGATATTCCTGCAGCAGTAAGTGAATTTTCAGGTGATTGTCTCGGCCGGATGCACCGGTTAGGCCAGTTAACAGGGGAAATGCATAATGCGTTGGCGTCAGACAGGATGAACAACGATTTTGCTCCGGAGCCAACAACTTATGATGATGTCTGGAACTGGGCGGAGCGCATTCGCTCGTACGGTAGTGAGGTAATCAGCCTCCTTGGCGCCAGGGTAGATTCGCTACCTCCTGAAATACGCGAAGTAGCGCGAAGGGTGTGCTCAGTCGCCGGTACTTTTTGGAAGATGACGGAATCGCTGGTCGTACTGGCTAAAGAAAGGGTGGATAAGATACGCTATCACAACGACTACCACCTGGGTCAGGTCCTTAAAACCGGTGACGGTTTCGTCATCATCGATTTTGAGGGGGAGCCAGCCCGCCCGTTGGAAGAACGGCGGGCCAAGCATTCACCTCTCAAGGACGTCGCTGGAATGCTCCGTTCCCTGAACTATTCCAGGTACGCGGCGATTTATGAGAAACCGTCCTCACCTGGTGATAGGAACGTATCTGACCTATGGTGCGGTGCATGGGAAGGTCTTGCACGGGCAGCTTTTACTAAAGGTTACTTTGAGACCACGCGGGAGGCTGGTTTTCTCCCGCAGTCTCAAAAAGAAGCCCGGCAGGTGTTGAAGGTATTTGAGTTGGACAAGGCTGTTTACGAATTGAACTATGAATTGAATAACCGTCCTGATTGGGCAGGAATACCACTCAAGTATCTTCAGGGATTGCTGGCGTAGGCACTACTGCTTATCAAGGGACTTGATTCAGGTAAAGTACCACCGAACGCGGTCTGAGCTTTAGCTTGATCCTGGTTCCCTGCGGCAGTGTCTCCGGGCAGTCACTCCCGGGCCCGGCCCATTTCCTATCCGCTGAATCGAGACATTTCTGCCATCCATTTGAGTCGGCTGGAATTTCAATCGTCACTGAATGCTTCCCGAAATTCATCGCCATAACCACCCGGCCTTGACCGTGCCATCGGTGTATTAGAATTGTCTCGCTGGTATTGGATACGGCCACTTTGAGGCGTTTCTTATCAAGAACCGAGAGTGTCGGAATAGTCTTGCGCAGGCGAAGCAATTCCCGGTAAAACGCGTTAAGAGTACCATGTCTCCCACGGCTACGTAACCGGGGGTTGAGTTTTGACTGTAGATACGTTCCCTCAGATTGGGGGTCTGGCGGCTCTCCGGCCCATGCGAAAGACTCAAACTCCTCTTTTCGCCCCTTACGTACGGCATTTATTAAATCCGGGGCAAAGTGGCTCACAAAATAGAGAAATGGCGCGGTCTCACCATATTCTTCGCCCATGAAGAGCAAAGGAACGCAGGGAGAAAGCAGAGTGGCGCTGGCGGCCAGCTTTGTTGACTCGAAGTCCACCAACTGGCACAGCCGCTCACCAAGCATTCGATTGCCGATATGGTCATGGTTCTGGGAAAAAACGACGAACCGGGCAGATGGAATGTCTTTGGAAGGAACGCCGCGGCGCCTTTTCCAGAAAGGTGCATATTCGCCGGTATAGACATAACCGTTCTGTAACGCCTTAGCAAGGTGGCTGGCCTTCCCGAAGTCCAGGTAATAGCCTTCGCGTTCGCCTGTCAGGATAGCATGCAACGAGTGATGGAAATCATCGTTCCACTGGGCATCCAGGCCGCTTCCTCCGGCAGTCTTCGACCGCAATAGCCAGGCATCATTCAGGTGCGTTTCAGCAATCACCTGAACCCTTCGATTAAGCCTGCGCGCGACCCGGTGGACCTCCGTGGCCAGTTCTTCAACAAATGGCAGGGGAGACTTATCTATTATGGCATGTATGGCATCCAGCCGGAGCGCGTCCACATGAAACTCTGTCACCCAGTAGACGGCGTTTTCAATAAAGAAATTGCGCACTTCATCGCTGAAGGGTCCATCGAAATTCAGGGCTTCACCCCACGGCGCGGTGTAGCGCGTAGTGAAGTAGTGGCCGTAGTCACGGGTATAATTACCCTCCGGTCCGAGATGGTTGTAAACAACATCCATTACTACCGCCAGCCCTCCGGTATGGCACGCATTGACCAGCGCCTGAAGCTCCCTGGGGCCTCCGTATGAATTCTGTACGGCGAAGGGATAGACGCCGTCATATCCCCAGTTGCGTGTGCCCGGGAACTGCGCGACCGGCATGAGTTCAATAGCGGTGATACCGAGCTTCTTAAGCCGTTCGAGATGAGGTACTATGGCCCTGAAAGTCCCCTGGCGGGTAAATGTCCCGGTGTGCAACTCGTAGATAACGTATTCTTCCAGTGGAAGGCCCCGCCAGGCGCTGTCTTGCCAGGGGAAGGTTAAGTCGACAACCCCGGAAGGGCCGTGCACCCCTTCACTCTGAAATCGGGAAGCCGGGTCGGGGCGCTCCTTGCCTCCGTCGAGACGGAACAGGTATCTCGCGCCGGGACGGACTCCTTCCGCCACAACTTCATGGTAACCGTTATCCGCTTTACAAAGGGCGACCAGTCTGTCTTCCGGAGACAGGAGGTGCAACTCTACTCTTTTTGCCAGGGGCGCCCAAACGCGGAAGCGGCAGCGCCCTCTTCCAAGATAGAATGAACCAACGGTAAGGACTTTCATGACTGAGCATCAGTGCTCTTGAACAGCGATATCGCCAGGGGCGGTGCGGTGAGGTTCAGGGAGTGCATCCGTCCGTGGTACGGGATCGGGGCGGCCTCGATGCCGCCAAAATTCCCCTGGCCGCCGCCTCCGTATCTGGGAGAATCGCCATTCAGGATTTCATGCCAGAATCCGCTGCGAGGGACTCCTACCCGGTAGTTGTTGCGTGTAACCGGAGTGAAGTTACACACCGCCAATACGATGTCGCCGGTGTTCCTTCCAGTCCGGATGAAGCTCACGATGCTGCTGTCCGCGTCATTACAGTCGATCCATTCGAATCCGGATGGGTCGCAGTCCAACTCATTAAGGGCGGGCTCACCGCGATAAACCCGGTTCAGGTCTTCTACCCAAGTCTGCAGTTCCCTGTGTTTCGTATCCTCGAGGAGATGCCAGTCAAGGCTTGACTGGTGGTTCCATTCATTCCACTGGCCGAACTCGCCGCCCATGAACAGCAGTTTCTTCCCGGGCATGGAATACATATAACCCAGAAGCAGACGCAAGTTTGCGCGCTTCTGCCAGTCATCGCCCGGCATTTTCCCAAGCAGGGACCCTTTGCCGTAAACAACTTCATCGTGAGAAAGCGGCAGTACGAAGTTCTCACTGAAGGCGTACAGCATTCGAAAAGTCAGGTTGTTATGCTGGTACCTACGGAAAAGAGGGTCTTTAGACATATACTGGAGGGAGTCATGCATCCATCCCATATCCCATTTCAAGCCGAATCCGAGTCCTCCCAGATATATGGGGCGTGAGACCATCGGCCACGAAGTTGATTCCTCGGCGATTGTCTGGACATCAGGGAAACTGCGATAAATCTCGGTATTCAGCCGCCTTAAGAAGTCGATTGCCTCCAGGTTTTCCCTGCCGCCATGCTTGTTGGGTATCCACTCCCCCTCCTTGCGCGAGTAATCAAGGTAGAGCATTGACGCCACCGCGTCAATCCGCAGGCCATCGGCATGATACCTATCCAGCCAGAAAAGGGCACTGGAGAAGAGGAAGCTGCGCACCTCGTTCCGGCTGTAATTAAAGATGTAGCTGTTCCAATCGGGATGTATCCCCTGCCGTGGGTCGGAGTGTTCGAAAAGGTGGGTGCCGTCGAAGAAGCTCAGCCCATGGCTGTCATCTGGAAAGTGCGATGGCACCCAGTCAAGGATGACACCGATACCGTTCTGGTGCAGATAGTCAATCAGGTACATGAAGTCCTGGGGCTGGCCGTACCGGCTGGTAGGCGCGAAATAACCGGTAGTCTGGTAACCCCAGGAACCGTAAAAGGGATGCTCCATAACCGGCAGGAATTCAACATGAGTGAAGCCCATATGATGAACGTACTCGGCAAGCTGAGGGGCAAGTTCTCTATAGGTCAGCGGCCTGTTCCCCTCTTCGGGGACGCGGCACCAGGAACCCAGATGCACTTCGTATATGGAGATTGGGCTTTCAAGCCTGTTATGCTGAGACCTCCTGCTCATCCATTCCGCATCACCCCAGCTATATTCCAGGTTCCAGGCAACCGAAGCGGTCTTGGGTGGAGTTTCTTGCAGAAATGCAACAGGGTCCGCCTTATCGACACGATAGCCGTTAAAGCCTGAGATGATTTCGTACTTGTAGAGGGCGCCGGCGTTAATGCCAGGGATAAACCCTTCCCAGATTCCTGACTGGCTGCGTTCCCAGAGCTGATATTTCTTCGCGTCCCAGTTGTTGAAGTCTCCCTTAACCCCCACTCCGGCGGCATTCGGCGCCCAGACAGCGAAATAGGCGCCGTCTTCGCCATCCGCCGTCATCAGGTGACAGCCGAGCTTTTCATAGAGACGCAGGTGCGACCCTTCGTTAAAGAGATAAACATCGTCGTCAGAAATCAGGCTGACGTCATGCCTCATGGTAACAGGGGCCTTTCTGGACGAACGTTCGGTCGAGCGTCCTTTTTTATCTTCATGTCCCATTGCTCTACCTCCAAACCGTAGTCATATTGCCAAACGGGAAACGCTGACCCCCCTGAAAAAGTTCCAATCGCCAAGCCATAAGAGGGCTTACATAAAATAATCGAAGTCCCGTTCACTCCGGATTCGCCGGCGTATACGGAGAACGTGGGCCGGCACCACATTCGGATTTAACTCCACGTAGTTCCTCGGCCCGTGCCACAGGTATCGGGCATCGCTGAGCAGGTCATGCACCTGGAAAGGCTGGGCCGCATCCAGGCTCATTGTCTCGAGAGGTATAGTTACCCAGCCGGCCTGGGTATGGTGCGGGTCCAGGTTAACGATGGTGACAATGATATTACTCCAGTCCGGGGTATGCTTGCTGTAGCAGAGCAGACTGTCATTGTCCACGTCGTGAAAGCGGAGGCTGACGTCGTCATGCAGGGCGGGGTTCTCACGCCGTATACGGTTAACCCTGGTAATAAATTCCCGCAGGCTATCCGGCCGTTCCAGGTTCCAGTGCTTTATTTCATACTTTTCAGAATCGACGTATTCTTCACTGCCGGGTTCCCTGGGACGGGCTTCCATCAACTCGTAAGGCGCGCCGTATATGCCGTAGCTGGCGCCCAGGGTGGCCGCGAGAATAAGGCGGGCAATGAATGCCGGCCTGCCGCCGAACTGTAAATACTCGGTAAGGATGTCGGGAGTATTGGGCCACAAGTTGGGCCGCAGGTGGTCACGTACCCCGGGTCGTCCAAGCTCGGTGAAGTACTGCGTCAGTTCCCATTTGGTGTTGCGCCAGGCAAAATAGGTGTAGGTCTGGCTGAAACCAAGCTTGGTAAGGCGGTTCATAACCTTGGGCCGGGTAAAGGCCTCCGACAGAAAGATGACCTCGGGGTAGTCTCTCTTTACCTCGGTAATAAGCCACTCCCAGAACGGAAAGGGTTTGGTATGGGGATTGTCCACCCTGAAGATACGGATGCCCTGGTCTATCCAGAAGAGGACAATGCTTTTAAGCTCCTCCCAGAGCTCGCTCCAGTGCTCCGTTTCGAAATCGAAGGGGATAATATCCTCGTACTTTTTGGGTGGATTCTCGGCATACTGTATGGTGCCGTCCGGGCGCTTGCGGAACCACTCCGGGTGTTCTTTAACATAAGGGTGGTCCGGAGTGCAGTTATACGCCAGATCAAAAGCTATTTCGATCCCTTTATCGCGGGCCTTAGCTATCAGCCGCTTGTAGTCCTCCGGCGTACCCAGCATAGGGTTGACTGACTTATGGCCGCCTTCGGATGAACCTATTGCCCACGGGCTGCCGGCATCTTCAGGGTTTGATGAAGGACGGTTGTTGCGTCCCTTGCGGTGAGTGACCCCGATAGGATGGATTGGCGGGAAATAGAGGATGTCGAACCCCATAGCGGCGACGCGGGGAAGGAGACGTTCGCAGTCTCGGAAGGTACCGTGACGCCCCGGCAGAGAAGACGCCGAACGCGGAAACATCTCATACCAGGCGCTGAACCTAGCGCATACCGGGTCCACCACCACGACCAGTTCCCTGGGGTAGGTCACCGTAAATAGTCTCACCGAGTGCTTGTCAACCAGGGAGACCATATCCGGCTCTAAGACCATGGCGAGTTTTTCGTCATCCTTGACCGAGCTAGACCGGAGCGATGCGGCAAGCTTTTTCAAGGTTGATTTCGCAGAACCTGACGCGTGGTTCGCGGCCTCCTCGACCATGGACGCACCGATGAGCATATCAACGGAGACAACCTGCCTGGCCGTAACCCTTTTTTCGATTGCTTTACGCCAGGACTTGAAATGGTCGACCCATCCGGTCACGGTGTACCGATACCGGCCAAGCTGTTCTAAGGGAAATGACGCTTGCCACCGGTCATTGACCAGCGGGGTCATCGGCATTTCCCGCCAGGCGTCTTCACCTTCCGTCTTATATAGCAATGATGCGGAGATTGCGTCATGGCCATCGGTGAATATATCGGCTTCAACCGACATAGTATCGCCGATGATGCGCTTGGCCGGGAAGCGTCCGAAATCGATTTCCGGGCTTACGGACTCGATAACCACTCTTATCCTGCCGTCTTTCATGTTCATTTTTCACCTCCGGAACAAACGGTGCGACGCACCGTGCGACAGAGAGGCGTGCGTGTTAACCATGCCTCAACATCCTACCATACGGTTTGCCTGGCTGTTAAGAAAGCGCTTATATGAGGGGCAGTAGGAAAATAAATGATTGAACCAGAGTGCCCCACAGTAGCTTGACAAATGTATACAATTTGTATACACTGAATATGAAGGGCAAATCTTATGCTACGTATCGAGTCCCTTGAAATTGACGACCACATACTGGAGAAGATTGAGGCAAAGCACAGCATCACCTTTGAAGAGGTCGAGGAAGCATGTCTGTCTGAATCCCGTCACGTCCGCAGGGCACGCGAAGGGCTTTACAAGGTCTTCAGCCGGACGCTGGCGGGCAGATATATTCTTGTAGTGCTGGCGAATATGGGCGGCGGAATATGGAAAGTAGTCACTGCACGGGAGATGACTGACACAGAGAAACATCTCTACGAGCGTGAGACCGGAGGTAAATAGAATGGCCGAACTTGAGAAAGAGATAGCAAGAATCGAGCAGGGTGATGCCTGGAACGATACCGACGAAGTGGTACGGATTCAGGTCAAGAAGACGCTGGACAAGGTAATCCCGGTACGGTTGACCTCGGAGAAATGGGAGGAGTTAAGGCACGAAGCCCGGGAGCTAGGCATTGGCCCGACCACGCTGGCACGGATGTGGATACTGGAGCACCTGCGGCGATTGGATAGTCCAGCGGGCCCAGTCACATTAGCACTTCCTTTTAAGGTTAAGGGAAAAGCTAAACATGAATGGTTACAGGAATCGGACAGTATTGCGGTCCACGATAGAATCAAGCGCATCTAAAGTCAAGAATTAAGCACCGATGAACTTCTCACAGCGTAAAGGATTAAAGCCGGCCAAGAAGGCGATTCAGGCGCACAGAATGGATGAAGAATTACGAAATCGCCTCTGGAATCTGCTATGCATCCATTTCTGGAATAGATTTAAGCATATACTTTACGTTTCGCAAAATTCTGAACTCAACGATCTCTTACAGAGAATCTGGCAAAACTTCTACAAACTCCCTTTTGACGCAATTCCAGACGCTTGGCATGGACAGATGACTGGAGACGCGTACAAGTTTGTTCACAACCAATTCTTTTCCTGCGGGTGGAATGAGGTCTACGACCTGATTGAGTTTATGAGCCAGTTTGCCGGAGACGACTTCACCAAAGATTGTAATGTGATTCTGGAGCAGGAGTCATCTGCATACCGCTTTGCCGGTGGCAAGGTAATTGAGATTACGTCTGAGCAGGAGATTCAAGAGATAGATGAGGCTTTGGAGACTACTGCTAGTTTGAAGACAGTAAACAGTCACTTAACCCAAGCTCTCAGCCTTCTGGCAGATAGAAAATCGCCCGACTATAGGAATTCTGCAAAAGAATCAATTAGTGCTGTGGAAGCAATGTGCAGGTTGGTGACCAAGAACCCTAAAGCCACGTTGCCGGAAGCCCTCAAGGTAATTGAAGCCAATGGAACTGTTCAGTTGCATTCCGCCTTAAAGAAAGCTCTCGATGCTCTTTATGGTTATACAAGCGACGCGGAAGGTATACGTCATGCTTTAAGTGACATACCAACCTTGGGCTACGAGGACGCCAAATTCATGTTAGTTTCATGCTCGGCCTTCGTGAACTTCTTAGCGGCCAAATCGGCAAGTGCAGAAATTAACCTAGAAGGACGAAGTTAGATGCCGAACACGTCAATTCTCAAGACTCCTGTTGAGGACTTCGTAAGGGACGAATTAACCAAGGCGTACCCACGCATGACATTTACTGAAAAACCGGTGCCGATTGGAGTAAAGCGAGATGGCTCAATAGCAAAGCACAAATTCGATGCCGTTTCTTCCGATGGTACCGTTATTGCCAGCATAAAGAGTCACTCATGGAAGACCAGTGGCGGTAAGATACCATCAGGTAAAATCGGCGAAATCTATCAGTCGCTCTATTTTCTAAGCCTCGCTAAAGCAAAAACCAAGTTGCTGATATTTACAAACAAAGACACGAGGGATGGCTTCGAACGGATCGCCGATGGGAAAGTCCCAAGCGATGTTAAGATCAAGTACCTTCAACTACCGCCAAAACTCCAGCTTGAGGTAACTAAGGTAATAAGACTCGCCAGCGATGAAATGAAAAGGCTTCGTTAAACCTTCAAAGTCTGAGACAAATCCCTACCAGCTATGCCCGATCGCTTCCGGCTTGCAGACGGCGTGGCAGGTCTTGCTGATGGCCACTTTACACCGTTCGTGGCCGGGGCAAAGCTGGGCGAGGCGCTTGCGGGCGGACTCTTTAACGGCGGCCTTGGGAGCGCCGCTTTCGCCGGTGGTCATCTCGAAGATACCGGCGGGGCAGGCGGTGACGCACTGGCCGCAGCCATCGCACTTATTACGGTCAATGCTTATGAAGTAATCACCGGTGGCGTCAGTGTAGCCGTAGTGGACCTTCATCTCCTTAATCTTGCCGCCATTCAAGCGGTCAGCGGCAAACAGCGCCGCCCCGAGCGCACCTATCAACTGCGGGTCAGGCGCCAGAACAGCCTTCAGACCGACCTTCTGCTCAATCCTGGCCACCATGCCCTTGTTCTTGGCGATGCCGCCGGTGATGGTAAATTCGCTCTGAATCGATACCCGCTTGAGCAGGTTCAAACACCGCGTAGCTATGGCCTCGTTAAGCCCGGCCAGGATATCGGGCTTGGACACCCCCTTACGCAAAGCGGTGATAGCCTCGGACTTGGCGAAGACGGCGCAAATAGTATTGAAGGGAATCTCGCCCTTTGACTCCAGCGCCTGGGCGCCGATTTCCGTCAGCGGCACCCCCAGAACATCGGCAATCATCTCCAGAAAGCGTCCGGTGCCGCCGGCGCATTTATCATTCATGACAAAGTTGGTGACGGTGCCATCGGCAGTGCAGTTGATGGCCTTGCAGTCCTGCCCGCCCATATCGAGGATGGTACGCACCGAGGGATAGTAGAAGGTGATGCCCCGGGCGTGGCAGGAAATCTCGGAGATATTCTCGTTAGCAAAAGGCACCAGCACCCGGCCGTAACCGGTAGCCACTACGTAGTTAATATCCTTTAGCGCCAGGCCGGTGCCGTTAAGCAGATGGTCCATGGTCATGTACGAGGTCTTGACGCTCTCCGGGCCGGTATCGCCAATCTGCGACGAGATAATCTCGCCGTCCTTCATCAGAATGCCCTTGGCGCCCCTGGAACCGATATCAATACCGGCAACAATCATTTCTTACCTGCTTCCAGGCTCTCTTTCGCAATAATGGCCGCGCCCAGCGCCGCCACAATCTGGGGGTTCTCCGGCACAATGACGCCGAAGCCCAGCTCGCCTTCCAGTATCTTCACCAGACCGGTGTTCAAAGCCACCCCGCCAACCACCGCCACATCCTTCTCAATGCCGATGCGCTTGCACAGCGCCATAAGCCGGCTGACGGTGGCGAAGTAGATGCCGGCGGCGATGTCCGGCTTGGGGGTCGGCGGGACACGGTGGACATGCGAGATAACCTCAGACTCGGCGAAGACAGCGCAGGTGCCGGAAATATCGGCCCGGCCTTTCGCTTCCAGCGACAGTCTGGCGAACTCCTCAAGCGGCATCTGCATCAGCTTGGCCATGGCCTGTAGAAAAAGCCCCGTCCCGGCGGCGCATTTATCATGGTTGGCCCAGTCAGCCAGCCGGCCGCGCTCATTAACCTTAAGAACGGTCGAAGTCTCGGCACCAATATCGATGACCATGCGCGCCGTGGGCATGAGATGGCGCGCCCCACGGGCGAGACAGGTGGTGATGGCCTTCTGCTGTTGGGTCAGTGTCTGCGACTTCGCACCGACGCCAGTAACGACGATTAATGCGCCGTCAGCGGCAACCCCGGCCTTGTCCAGCGCGGCTTTGACTGCGCTACCAACGATGCCTTCGGTATCGTCGCCAGAGGGCACGACTATATGTGCCAGCACCCCGGCGCTGTTCATCACCACTACTTTGGTGGTCAGACTACCGATATCTAAGCCTACGGCAGGCATCCTATCCCCCTGCCCCTTCCCTTGAGATGAATTTTTCGAAGGGCTAAGCCCTTCGAGCTTCCCTCCTGCCAAGGGAAAGGGGATTAGTTTTTTGAAGGGCTATACCCTTAATGCTTCCCTATTAACCTGGGGAAGGAGCATATTTTCAAAGGGACTGCGTCCCTCTGAGACTCCCTTTCGAAGAGCATGGCCCTTCGAGCTACCTGTCGGCGAGGAACTCATAGAAGCGCTCCAGTTCCTGACGGATATCATCCTCGCCGGCAACAGTAGTATCAACAATGTCCATGTTTATCTGAAGCATGGGCACATCAATCTCGGCCAGAACCTCTTTCATAAAACGGGAAACGCCCCCGAGCTGGCCGCAGCCCATCTGCTGGTACATGATGGCGCCATCCACTTTATGCTCTTTAGCACTCTTCACCAGCCGGTCAGTGACCCGATGGTCCAACGGGCCCCAACTGCACATTACCGGGTGCATGCTCACTTTCTTCGCCGCATTCTCCAGCGGCGTCGGGGCATCGAGCCGCCCTTCCTCCCACTCGAGAATAAACGGGTCGCTGACGCTGACTGCGCCATACCCCTGGGAAACACGGTCGATGGCGGCGAAAAGACGCAGGGGAGGAAAGCCGATGGTCATGATGCGGAAGCGCTCGGGGTTAGCCCAGCCCTCTCCGGCCTTGACCTTCACCGCCAGGTCATCGCGCAGGGCTGTTAAGTAGTCAATCGCCCGCGGCATACCGGAGAAAAGGCAGTCAGCCGTCATCAGCTTGATGAACTCCTGCGGCGGCAGGGGCGACGGCACAGTTTTCCTGAGGTCATCAATTTCGCGGAATAGCCGAATCTGGCGGTCCGCCACCGACATGATTTCCCCAAGCCTGTCCTCATTGAGG
The DNA here is from genome assembly GCA_040753815.1 of Chloroflexota bacterium. Classification (GTDB taxonomy): domain Bacteria; phylum Chloroflexota; class Dehalococcoidia; order GIF9; family JBFMDU01; genus JBFMDU01. The sequence goes on along the minus strand of JBFMDU010000004.1, from coordinate 21,173 downwards.
CGGCGACCGGAATGTTCTTCAAGGAAGCGCACCAGCTCCTTCATCTCATCCGCGTAATAGCGGTCTTCATGCTCCGACTGCTGGAAGGGGATATCGACCATGTAGCCTGGGCATTGGTGGTATTCACGGAGATGCAGGCCACTCTTATAGCTGGAATCGCAGACGATGTCCGCCCAGGCGACAATATCCGCCCTGGGAAGCACACCAGAGTGCAGGGCACCGGTAAGCAGGCGGTGCGCGGAGCATATCTCCGGGGCCAGCCGCCGCTCGGCCGCCGCAGTGAGCAAATCGCCGACATCGCCGGAGAACAGCGCAATCATCCACGCTGTGAATTCGCAGTGCATCGGCACCATGTCCATGGCCAGGAGTATCTCATGGGGGAAAAAGATAGTGTGGGCGGCGACCAATTCGCCGCGCTCCCTGGCCCGGGCCAGGCGCTCATAGTAGTCGCCGAGCAATTCGTAATAGATGACATCGCTCGGGCGCGCCTTATTCATCCGGCCGAGAAGCCGGCAGGTCCTCACAATCGAACCGATGCGGTCTTTGCCCGATGCGGTGATAGTCACCTGTTCCCCCCTATCTGTCCTCCAGCAGTTCGAAGAACTGCTCGAACTTGGCGCGCATATCGTCCTCAGTGGTGCTGGTCGGGTCAAGGATATCGCAGTCCAGATTGAGCAAGGGCACATCAATCTTATTGAACTCGTCTTTGAAAAGCTTGACGGTAGCACAGGTATGGCGGCAGGCGACGTGGGCGAAGTTGACCGCCCCGTTGATCTTATAGTCCTCGCCGGACTCGGTATAGAACTTCACCGCCGCATCGTCCAGCGGCTGGTACATGCGCATCGGCGGGTTGGCGTAGCACTTCCGGGCCACGCTCTCCAGCGGTCGGGACGGGTCAAGCTTGACCTCCGGCCAGGCAGTAAAGTACGGCTCGGTGACCATCACCGCCCCGAACTGGGCAAGTATCTTTTCGATAGCGTTATGCAGATAGAGCGGCGGTATGAACATGAGCATCAGCCGGAAGCGCTCCTCCGGCACACACCCCTTGCCTTCTTTAACCTTCTGGGCTAACTCGCCGCGGACCGTTTCCAGGTATTCGATGGCCTCCGGCTGGCCGGTAAACATGTAATCGACGCCGACAAGCTTGAGAAAGCTCATCGGCCCGAACGGACTGGGCACCGCCTTGCGCAGGTCGGCGATTTCCCGTAAAAGCTGTATTTCCCGGTCCATCCGGACCACTGTTTCCGAAAGGCGGTCCATATTGAGCTTGCGACCGGTGCGCTCCTCAAGAAAGTCGACGAGGTCGGCAAGCTCGGCAACCAGGTATTTTTCCTCGTCAGGCGAGTGCTGAAAGGGGTGGTCCAGAAAGTAGCCCGGACACCGGTTGATTTTCTCCAGCAATTCACCGCTCTTGGCTGTGTTGTCGCAGACCAGGTTGGACCAGAGGACAACTTCCGGGCGGGGCAGAGTGCCGTTAGCAAAGCCTCCGGCTAAGGCGCGGTGCGCCGAGCAGACCTCCGGCCCAAGCCCCTGCTCCGCCCCGGCCGCTAGCATATCGCCGGTGTTGCCCAGGAACAATGCCGAAAACCAGGTCGTGCCTTCGGTGTGCATGGGGACGAGGTCCATGGCGTAAAGTATTTCGGTGGGGAAGAAGACGGTGTGAGCGATAACCGGCTTGCCTTCCTGGGGCGCGTTCAGGATACGCTGGTAATAGCTGGCAAGCATCTTGAAATAGAGGATGTCGCTCTTCGGTGTTTCGGGGCGCCCCTGAATCATACGCAGGACCATGCGGGCGGAGCGGGCCAGGGACTCGATGCGGCTCTTCTTCTCAGCTACAGTCATTTGCGCCGCGCCTCCAGCATTTCTAAGAAGGCCTGAACACGGGTGCGTATCTGGCCGGAACCGGAGGTGTTGTACTCCACGTCCAGCGCCAGCACCGGGAAGTTGTTTTCCTTAAGACGGTCGATAAGCAGGGGCAGGTCGTGAGCGTAGGGGACGCAGTAGCGGATAATCTCGCTGATGACGCCGTCAACCTGGAAGTCCCGGGCCAGTTGAATAATGCGGTTAAAGCGCCCGTCGGAAGGGTACATCCGGGCGCAGGGGAAGTTGTCCAGATAGCGGCGGGCGATGGCCTCCAGCGGCGGTTTCCCCCCATCGACTACCACCGGGTCTGACCAGTAGCGGGTGCTGGTGCATAGCTCGTCAGTGACCACCAGAGCGCCGAGTTCTTCGATAGACTTGAGAAAGTCAGCGTTGGTCAGGACACTGCCGGCCACCATCACCCGGGCCCGCGGCGTATAGGCCTTACCCGAGGTCTTCAGTTCTTCAAGATACTCTTTAAGCCACTGGTTAAAGCGCTCCTTGGTCATGCGGAAGCTGGCGTTGAGCACTTCCATCGTCTCGGCGCCGCTGATGGGCGGCCGGTCCAGCTTGCGCAGTTCGTAGAGCTTCCGCATCAGCGACCGTTGTTCGTTCATTACCTCGATGGACTGCTTGAGGGCCTCGTCGGTTATCTTAAAGCCCAGATACTCCTCGAAATGCTCCCTGAAGCGGCGGCACTGGTCGTAGTATAGGACGTGGGCGCGCTCGGTGGTCTTGCGCGGCACGGTCAGGACATGCCAGAAAGACGGTTTTAGATAGATACGCCAGAGGTCGAAGAGGCGGCGGACGCCGTCGCAGGTCGAGCCGCCGACCACACCATCGAGGAAGTCGTACTCGCCCCTGATGCCAAGCTGAAAGCAGGAACGGGAGAAGGAGCAGTTGTTAATGTAAAGGTAGGCGTTGCCGTCGTCAAGCTCCATCTCCCGGGAGTAGCCGGTGATGCGGATGGGCAGGACTCCGGCGGCGTGGATGACTTCCTCCGGTACGTAGGTGCAGAGCCAGCCGATAACTTTCTTGCCCGCCTTCTTCCACTCCAAGATTTCGGCGGTCTTGGGGAAAGCGGCATTAACTTCGCGGAAACGGTCGAGCACGCTGGTCCCGGGCCTGGTTTCAACCACCATGGCTTATGGCTCCTTCCTCAAGAGTTACCGCCGTCACAAGACATAATGTTGTAGCGGCGAATTATATATCAGAGACTGCCTCCGGGCAAAGCCGCGCGCCTTATGAAATTAGCTGTCCCCCATCGGCTACGACCAGACTGCCGGTCATGTAGGCGGAAAGGTCGCAGGCCAGAAACAGCGCTACCCGGGCGATTTCGTCTGGCGCGCCCATGCGCCTGAGCGCCGTCCGTGACAGGAAGTCCTTGAGCCACGCCTTCATATCGGCCGGCGCGCCGGCGCTTCCCTGAGTCATCGCCTGGCGGGTTCCCTCGGTCATGATGCCGCCCGGGGCGATGGCGTTGACCCGTATCTTATACGGCGCCAGCTCCAGCGCCAGGCTTTTGGTCAACGTCCATAGCCCACCCTTGGAAGCATCGTAAGCGGCCAGTCCCTGCTTCGAAGGCCGGATCGCGTCAATGGAGGCGATGTTAATGATGACGCCGCCGCTCTTCTGCTCAATCATCCGGCGGCTGACCTCACGACAGCAGACGAAGGCCCCCTTCAGGTTGACCGCCAGCACCTTCTCGAAAAGCTCCGGCGTCATCGTGTCCATCAAGCCGAAGGGGAAGATGCCGGCGTTGTTGACCAGAATGTCAACGCCGCCCATGGCTTTAACAGCGCTCTCAACCATCGCGCCGACTTCGGCGTCGTTACCGACATCGCAGGGTATAAAGAAGATACTTCGGCCCTGAGCGGTCAACTCCTGCGTCGCTTCCTCGCCTTTCTCTCTGTTGACATCGGCCAGGACCACGGCGGCCCCGGCCTCGACGAAGCGGCTGGCGATGGCGAAGCCGATGCCCATAGCGCCGCCGGTGACAATGGCGCGCTTGCCCTTAAGGCTGATGAGTTCAGATATGGGGGGTTGTCTGTTTGATGTCGTCACGGTCGACGGGGATACCTCGCAATCCTAGGTATCATATACAAGCCGGTGTGGAGTGTCAAACGTCATCCACGCTATCCCGAGCTGTCTTTTTTATGGTCATCTCGCACTGTTCCACCATGTTATCTCGCGCTGTTTCACTATGTCATCTCGAGCACGAGCGAGAGATCCGGCGGGGCGGTAAAGTATTGGCCAGACTCGAGTACTCTCTGGCCACTAGGTCGACCCGCAGGTGTTGCTTTGGGCCGCCTCTCTTCCAGTAGCTGTGGAGTTTCTCAAAGTCCAGCGTGGCGGTGACGATGCCTTCGCCTTCGTCCCCTTTGGCATGGACGCTGACCAGCGCCGGCGGGTTCGGCCCGGAGATGTTGCTCTGACCGCAGAAAGACTGGGTCCGGTCAACCCCGACCAGGTTGGCGCTGGCAGTATAGACGATGCTCTCGGCACCCCGGTAGGCCGTCCCCCAGGTCATCAGCTCGTTAAGGCCCGGCCCGGTGCGCGCCGCCGTGCAGTTGAAGATAATCCGGGCGCCCTTTAGCATGAGAAGCCGCGTCAGCTCGGGGAAGCACCAGAAGTCGTAACATATCTGGACGCCGATGGGGCCGTACCGGGTAGCGAATACCGGCAGTTCCGCGCCGGTCTTAAAGCAAAGACGCTCCGTCCACCACGGTGTGATGGGGGAAAGGTGCAGCTTGCGGTAACTCCCGAGAACACCCTCCGGCCCGACCACGGCGGCGGCGTTGTAGATGCCTCCATCGGCCTCGTCAAGCTCCGGCATGCCGAAAATGATGTAAACGCCGAGCTGGTTGGCTAATCCGGCCAGGCACCGGGTCGATGGGCCGGGAATTGGCTCAGCGGCCTTGCGGTGCATCGAGCAGGGACGGTTCTTTATCCGCACATCTTCCCTGCATTCGTAGCCGGTCAGGGCCATCTCGGGGAAAGCGATAATCTTTGACCCATGGCGAGCGGCGGCAAAGGTGACAGTCTGCATGATTTTGGCCAGGTTGGCCGCCTTATCGCCCCAGATGGTGCGGTAGTTAACGACGCTGACGATGACTGATTTCTCGTATTTGCGGTATTCACGCGGGATGGCGGACGGGGTACTCATGGCCGTGGATTCTATGCCAGCCAGGAGGAGGTGTCAAAGAAACGCGAATATGTCATGCTGGAGCACCGGCGAAGCAATCCCGAGACCATGAAAAGGCGTTAACTATTATGATAGACTGAAACCGGTGGCAAAAATGAAAGGTCGCTTACATCATCAACTACTCTGGCTGGCCATCACGCTCCTGGTAACAGTCGGCCTGCTGGCGTCGTGTACGTCCCTCACGCCCCCATCACTACCATCGACAGCGCCAGCCGCACCACAATCAGCACCGCCAAAAACGGAAACACCACCGTTCACCACACCCGGGCCGCCAGCGCTTGCTCCATCACCATCACCCCAACCCTTGCCGCTCCGGACGGGCAACTTCACCCTGATACGGGATATTGAGTACGGCAAAGGCGGTGGTACCCCGCTTCGGCTCGATATCTATATGCCCAAAACGCCGCTTTCCACACCTATGCCCGCCGTGGTCTGGATTCACGGCGGCGGCTGGCAGGGCGGCGATAAATACCCGACCCAGGCGACAACCCTGGCCAACCGCGGCTTTTTCGTTATCAGCATTAACTACCGCCTCAGCGGAGTCGCTCCATTCCCGGCCGCTATCGAGGACTGCAAGTGCGCCATCCGCTGGCTCCGGGCTAACGCCGGCAAGTACAACGTTGACCCCGACCGCATCGGTGTCTGGGGCGGCTCGGCCGGCGGGCACCTGTCATTGCTGGTCGGCACCGCTGACGCATCAGCCGGTCTCGAAGGCAGCGGCGGCTGGGCCGACTACTCCAGCCGGGTGCAGGCCATCTGTTCCTTCTACGGTCCGAGCGACTTCGTTAGCTGGTATCAGGACAACGCCCGCTTCGGACGCACTCTCTCCAGCGCCGAAACGAAGTTCCTCGGCGGCACCATGGAGCAAAAGCCGGAAGTTTACAAACAGGCCAGCCCGGTCACATGGGTCAGCGCCGATGACCCGCCGTTGTTGATGGTGCATGGCGACCGCGACCAGACGGTTCCCATCCAGCAGTCGCAGATTATGTACGATGCCTATAAAGCGCTGGGGCTTGACGCCACCCTGATAAAGGTAGTCGGCGCCGGCCACGGCTTCGTCAACCGCCACGGCCAGCCCCCCATCTCCCCATCCCCCCAGGAAATCGACCAGGCGGTCTACGAGTTCTTCCTCAAGCATCTGGGAGAGAAAGCTACACCAGCCGGCGGCTTATCCTGGCAGAAGATACCAACACCCGACAACGACTAGCTCTCATCTTGACAGACCAGCAACAGCCATGTCATAATCGTAGCCATATGGACGTACATACGTCTATATGCGCAGACGGAGGGAATCGATGACTCGTAAAATGACTGTGGTCTTCCATAATGAGGGCCTTTACACCAACCTCAAAGTAGAGGCGGCACGGCGTCATATTGCCGCCAGTGAGATAGTAAATCAGGCGGTACACGAGTGGCTTGAAAGTCAGGAGGACGCCGAGCTATTACCGGCGATAGAAGCCGCCCGCGCCGAGTGGCGTGAGAAGGGTGGACGTCCGTGGGCCGAAGTAGAAGCGGAGATGGAAACGGCGATAGCCCAGCGGGAGAACTCCGCCGGTGCCTGACGCGTACCGGATCGAGGTCTCGGTGGCGGCTGACCGCGAGCTCGCCAAGCTAAAAGATAAAATCCTCCGGCAGGACTTCGAACGCCTGCGCACTTCTATCCGCAGCCTAGCTGAAACGCCGAGACCCTGTGGAGCACGCAAGATAAAAGGCGCTGAGCATTCTTACCGCATCCGGGCAGGTTCCTACCGGGTGGTGTATGACGTTTACGACCGTGACCGGCTGGTTATAATCCTGCAGGTCTCGCGGCGGACTGAGTCCACGTATCGTTCCGTGTGACCGGACGTTACATACATAGACATAGATAAAGCGGCGATAATCTACTTGACACTGATTGGTTCATACGAGCTAACGATTACCTATTCCGGTATACACTACTGAAGCTAATCAAGGCTGAGTACCTTCCTTAAGAACAACTTATCACCCTCACTTAATATCACTTGAATTCAGGCGCAATATTATCAGCGTTCCCGCACTTAGGACAATAAACACCTGTAGCAAGTTTATCAACAGTAAACCCATAACCGCATTGGCTACATCTATGAACACGCTGGTTGGCTATCATTAGCACGCTATCAAATACACGTGGCTTCTTTTGTAGACCATCACTGTTTGTTCTAATTCCTGGCGATTTACCACGTTCTTTCTGAACAATGCGGTATGCTGTCTCAAAAGTAATGACAATGAAAGCCAACGCCCCTATCATAAACCATAGAGGAGTCGCCCAATTAGGAATCAATTGGCTAAGAAGAGGCAGGCTTTGTGGAATAAACTCCTGCCCCCTTAAAAAGTCATAGAAACTGGCGATCGCATAAGGTATCGTCCAGACCACAATCACCAGCCACCTCCAACCCGATACATAAATTTCTTTCCCGAATTGCAGTCTGGTGCTTATTCCCTTACATACTTTCCCCATACTTCTATTCTACCATTTGCATTAAGCATATAATCGCCAATGGATTAAGCTTATCATTCTTATCATTCGATAACCCCACCACCAGATGCTTCGCTGCGCTCCAGCACGACATACGGGGGTAATACCCCACCCCGCCAGATGCTTCGCTGCGCTCCAGGATAACATAAAGGGGTGATGCGCCTCCCCACACCAGATTCCTCGCACTCGCTCGGAATGACAGGTGGCGGTTATGCCCCACCCCACCAGATCTCTCGCTGACGCTCGAGATGGTATGCTAAAAGCTATTGACAGCGCGTATGAGCCATGTTATATTGTATGCTTGGTAGGCATACAATACTTACATGGAAATCGTCTTTAATCGTACCAGCAACGCTCCGGCGTACCAGCAGATAACGGATTCGGTCCGCCGGCAGGTCGCCCTGGGGCAGGTTAAACCCGGGGAGCGACTGCCGGCGATAAGAGACCTGGCACAACAGCTCGGACTGGACCCGGGTACCGTTGCCAGGGCCTATCAGGAATTGGAGCGTGACGGGACAATCACCGCCCGTGGACGGAGCGGCAGTTTCATCGCTGAAACCAGGGAGCGGGGACGCTCGGCGCGCGACCGTCTGGCGACAGCGGTCGACCGGGCTATCCTGGAAGGTCTCGGACTGGGCTTTGCCACCGAGGACATTGAGACCGCCTTCGCCACGCGGCTGGCCGGTTGGCGGGAGCGGCGGCGGCAACAGGTCAAAAGGCAGCCGGCTCCGGTAAGGACCGACCTTCTCCGTTTCTCCGGCAGTCACGACCTGGCCGTAGAACTGCTGGTCACCCATATGAAGTCCCTCTATCCCGGCGTGCATCTAAATACCTCATTCATAGGCTCCCTGGCCGGGCTGGTAGCGATGGAATGCGGAGAGGCTGATATTGCCGGCGCCCACCTGCTGGACGAAGAGTCCGGCCATTTCAACACCCCGTTCATCAGACGGCTCATGCCCAGCGAGACCGTGGCCGTCATGAACCTGACCCAGCGGGTACAAGGACTGATACTCGCTCCGGGCAACCCGAAGCAGCTAATCAGCCTCGCCGACCTCAAATGGCCTGATGTCAGTTTCGTCAACCGTCAGAAAGGCTCGGGGACACGCATCTATCTCGATTCCCAGCTCTTGCGGCTCGGCATTAGCCCGAACCAAATCAAAGGCTTTCAGCACGAGGAGACGACACATGTCGGGGTGGCTGCCGCGGTTGCCGAGGGTAAAGCCGATGCCGGCATCGGTACACAGTCAGCCGCCGCCAGTGCCGGGCTGGACTTCATCCCGCTGATGAAAGAGCGCTACGACCTGATGTGCCTTAAGGACAACTTCGACCGGTCGCCGCTGGCCTGGCTGGCGGTAACGGTGCGGAGCCGTGATTTCAAAGCAATGCTCAATTCCATGCCCGGCTACGATACCAGCGATACCGGAGAGGTCCGCTTCGTCGGGCCGCCGTCTCATCAAACTGAAGCCGTAAGCGCTTCCTAGGAGGAATTCACCTTGACCCGTTCCAGACTATCCCTGTGCCTGTCCATCGTCCTTGCCATCCTGATGCTGGGCCTATCCGCCTGCGCCCAGCCGGCATCCACGCCAAAGCCCGCCAACCCGGACATCATCCTGGCCACCACCACCAGCACCCAGGACTCCGGGCTTCTCAGTGCGCTCCTCCCCGTTTTCCAGAAGAAAACCGGCTATAACGTCAAGACTATCGCCGTCGGCTCCGGCCAGGCAATGACCATGGGCGAACGCGGCGAAGCCGATGTCCTGCTAGTCCATTCACCCGACGCCGAAAAGAAATTCATGGAAGCTAATCACGGGACAATCCGCCTCCTGGTAATGCACAATGACTTCGTTATCGTCGGCCCCGCCAGCGACCCGGCCGGCATCAAGGGTATGAAATCGGCGCTCGACGCCGCCAAGAAAATCGCCGAAAAGAAGGCCATCTTCATCAGCCGAGGCGACAACTCCGGCACTCATGCCCTCGAGCTCAAGCTGTGGAAGACCGCCGGTATCGACCCCAAGGGCCAGTCGTGGTACCAGTCAACCGGCCAGGGTATGGGAGCGACCCTGGGTATCACCGCCGAGAAGGGCGCCTACACCATAACCGACCGCGCCACCCAGCTAGCCACAGTCAAGAACACCAGTCTGGCAATCCTGGTCGAAGGCGACCCGATTCTGCTGAATGTCTACCACGTTATCCAGGTAAACCCCAACAAGTCGACGCAAATCAATGCTGAGGGCGCCAAGGCTTTTGCCGACTTCATGGTCAACGCCGAAACGCAGAAGCTAATCGGGCAATTCGGCGTGGACAAATATGGCAGCCCGCTGTTCTTTGCCGATGCCGGGAAGCCGGAGTTGGTATGACATATGTCATTGCGAGGGAGCGCCAGCGACCGTGGCAATCTGGCGGGGTGTTATCCACCCCGCCAGATTCCTCACGTTCGTTCGGAATGACAAGCTTAGAATGCACCCGTAATGACATAGAAGGTACGTCATGGAACTGATTCTTGAAGGCATTGTCCAGGGGTTCTGGCTCCTGGTTCGCGGCGACCCCGAGGTCTGGCAGGTAGTATTCCTTTCGCTAGCCGTCTCCGTTTCAGCCACGGCCATCAGCCTGTGTGTCGGCGTCCCGACCGGGGCGGGCTTAGCGCTCAATCGTTTCCCGGGGCGGCAGGTAATCGTCAGCCTCATCAACACCGGCATGGGTGCCCCGCCGGTAGTAGTCGGCCTCATCGTGACCATTTTCCTGTGGCGCAACGGCCCGCTTGGTATTCTGCACCTTTTATATACACCTTCTGCCATGGTCATTGCCCAGTGCGTCATCTCTCTGCCCATCATCATCGGCTTCACCATGGCCACCGTCCAGCAGATTGACTCCAAATTACGCCTGCAGATAATCGCCCTTGGCGCCTCACGCGCCCAGATGGTCTGGTTATTGCTAAAAGAGACGCACCTCCCACTGCTAGCAGCAGTCATGGCCGGCTTCGGCGCCGTGATATCGGAGGTCGGCGCCTCGATGATGGTCGGCGGCAATATCGAAGGCCAGACACGGGTGCTGACCACGGCCACAGTGATGGAGACAGGCAAGGGCAACTTCGGCCTCGCCATCGCCCTGGGCGCTATCCTGATGGTGCTGGTCTACCTGGTCAACTTCTTCCTCACCTACGTCCAGCAAAGGGGCCGCGTCAGGTGACGCCGCAATATGCTCTGGAAGCAAATGAACTTATCGTCAACCGCGGCGGACGGCGGATTCTCGATGTGCCATCATTCCAGGCCACATCGGGCGAGGTACTGGCGGTCATCGGCCCTAACGGCTCGGGCAAGACGACATTGATTCAGTGCCTTGCCCTGCTCTTGAATCCGGACTCGGGCATTATCTCTTATAATGACCACCGGATATCCGGCGGCCGCTCTGCCTTACACCAGCGGCGGCGGCTGGCGGTAGTCTTCCAGGAGCCTCTCCTGCTCAGAGGCACTGTCCACGACAATGTCTCGCTGGGACTGCGGCTCCGCGGCTTTTCACACGAGGAGATAACCTCTCGGGTTAACCGATGGCTGGAGCGCTTCGGTATCGCCGGCCTGGCCAATCGTCAGGCGGCAACATTATCCGGCGGCGAGGCCCAGCGGGCGAGTCTGGCAAGAGCCTTCGCCCTGGAGCCTGATGTCATGTTTCTCGATGAGCCTTTCGCCGCCCTCGATGCCCCAACCCGGCAGTCGCTCACCGGCGAACTCAGCCAGGTCCTGCGCGAGACCCGGACGACGACGGTTATGGTGACTCATAACCGAAACGAGGCGCTGGCGCTGGGCGACCGTGTGGCAGTACTGATGGAGGGGCAAATACGCCAGACAGGCACACCGCAGAGCGTCTTTACTTACCCTGCTGATGAAGCCGTGGCGGCATTCGTCGGAGTTGAGAATATTCTGCAAGGCACAGTAATTGCCCAGAACGGCGGCGTGGCTGTGGTTTCTATAGCTGGCGGTAGAAACATTGACGCCGTTTCCGACCTTGTGGAAGGTCAGCCGGCAGCAGTATGCCTCCGTCCCGAGGATATAACTCTGACAGCTTATGAAAAGAATGCTGCCTGGACATCCGCCCGCAACCGCCTCCCGTGCAGGGTGGTAGGTCTCTCGCCGGGCGGCGCTCAGACGCGGGTGCATCTCGACTGCGGCACCGGCCTGGTCGCCCTCATCACCACGCGCTCCTGTCAGGAACTCGGGCTGATACCGGGGAAAGAGGTTACGGCTTCATTCAAGGCGACATCGGTGCACCTGATACCACGGCGGTAGATAGCAAGGAGAAGCCCAATCCACCCCGCCAGATCTCTCGCCAACGCTCGAGATGGTACATACTTGTTCATGTCGTACCGCGGTCGCTGACGCTCCCTCGCAATGATACCTTGACCTTGCCATCCCGAACAGCCTCCCCGTGTCATTCCGAACGCATATGAGGAATCTGGTGTGGTGGGGCGGTCTCCTCCCCCACCGCCGGATGCTTCACTTCGCTCCAGCATAACAATTGACTAACTGCCACTGTTGACTAACTGCCACCCTCGTGATAATGTAAACTATTATAATTATCTATATTATTGAAAGGGGGATTCATATTTGAGTAAAGTATTCGTGATTGCGGCGGCGGCAATAATAGCAATCCTGGTGGGGGTTCTGGTGGGTTGCCAGGGGCCGCAGGGACCACAGGGAGCATCAGGCCCGGCTGGTCCGCCAGGGCCGGCTGGTCCGGCCGCGGCCGCGGCACCAGCGGCAACGGTTGCAGCCGACTACGTCGGTACGCCCTTCTGCGCAACCTGTCACAAGGACATCGGTGACGTCTTCGCTAAGTCCGGTCACGGGTACAAGCTGACCAAGGTAACCGGCGGCAAGGCCCCGGAGTTCCCATACTCAAAGGTCACGAACCCACCCACCGGCTATACCTGGAACGATATCACCTATGTCATTGGCGGTTACGCATGGAAAGCCCGCTTTATCGACAAGCAGGGGTACATCATCACCGGTGCTGATAGCAAAGCAACTACCCAGTACAACCTGCCGAACCCGTCAATTGGTAAGAGCGATGGCTGGGTCGGTTACAAGGCCGGCCAGAAGAACGTTCCTTACGATTGCGGCCCCTGTCATACTACCGGTTACAAGCCTATCGGAAACCAGGACAACCTGCCCGGCCTGAAGGGGACATGGGCCGAGCCCGGTATTGAGTGCGAGCGCTGTCACGGTCCGGGCAGTCTCCATGTAAAGAATCCGTACGGCGTGAAGATGCTCGTTGACCGGTCCTCAGAGTCTTGCGGTGCTTGCCATTCCCGGGACAAAGTTGAGTCGATTAACGCCGCCGGCGGCTTCATCGAACATCACGAGCAATACGAGGAATTCTTTCAGTCCAAGCATCGCGCCCTTAGTTGCGTTGCCTGCCATGACGTCCACAAGGGCGTCATTCAGGGACGGGCTACCAATACGGCCACTGTCAGAGTACAGTGCGAGTCCTGCCACTTCATTGAGGCCAAGTTTGCCAAATCAGACACAATGAAAGCAAGCGTACAATGCATCGACTGCCATATGCCGAAGATAGTTAAGTCCGCCTGGGGTGATGCCGCGGCATACACCGGCGATATCCGCGTCCACATGTTCGCCATCGACCCTTACACTACTGAACAATTCAGCGCCGATGGCAAGACGGCGATATCTCAGGTTGGCCTCAACTTTGCCTGCAAGTCCTGCCACCGCGACGGCGGCAAAGCGTCACCCAGGAGTGATAACGACCTGAAGCAAATGGCGATCAACTACCACGCGCGAACCTAGTCCGAAGACCAACCGGTATGCTATTGTGAGGGCGCACCATATGGTGCGCCCTCATTTTTTCAAAGTGCCCCATCACCAGATCTCTCGCTAACGCTCGAGATGGTACATACTTGTTCATGTCGTACCACGGTCGCTGACGCTCCCTCGCAATGATACCTTGACCTTGCCATCCCGAACAGCCTCCCCGTGTCATTCCGAACGCATGTGAGGAAATATGCTAATATGTCCGGCAACTGAGCTTGCTTACACCGGAGGGAGCCATGGTCCATCACAGTCGTCCCGACTATGAAATCAACCAACTCGCCAAGGAGGAGTCATGGCGGCTCTTCCGTATCCTGGGCGAACTCACCGAAGGCTTCGACCACTTAAGCGGCATTGAGCCGTCCGTTTCTATCTATGGCTCGGCACGGGTCAAGCCCGGTGACGCTGCTTATGAAAAGACGCGGGAAATAGCCCTCCGGCTCGGCCAGCATGGCTTCAATATTATTACCGGCGGCGGCCCGGGCGTCATGGAAGCCGGCAACCGCGGCGCCAAAGAAGCCGGCGTCAAATCAATCGGGCTGAACATCATCCTGCCTGAGGAACAGCTGCCCAATCCCTATACCACCCTGACCCTTTCCTTTCACCACTTCTTTGTCCGCAAGGTGATGCTGGTCAAGTATGCCACCGCCTTCGTCATCATGCCCGGCGGGCTGGGCACGCTCGACGAGCTGACCGAGGTACTGACCCTCATCCAGACGGGCAAGCTCAAGCCGTTCCCGGTCATCGTTTTTGACTGCGAGTTCTGGAGAGGCTTCATCGACTGGATTCACAACGTCGTTTATCCCAGGGGCTACGTCAGCGCCGAAGACCTGAAGCTGGTCCGCGTATGTGACGAACCAGCTGAGGTAGCCGATATCGTCAAAGCCTGGTACCAGGACAAGGTATTCACCGGAAGGGAACTCCTGGGCGAGTAGCCATGCTGAAGCTTACCTTTCACGGCGCCGTCCGCACCGTCACCGGCTCGATGCACCTGATTGAGAACGGGCGCGGCCGCCTTCTACTTGACTGCGGCCTCTACCAGGGCCGCCGCCAGGAGGCTTTCGAACGCAACCGGAACCTGCCCTTCCCGGCCGAGAGCATCGACGCCGTTCTCCTCTCCCATGCCCATATCGACCACTGCGGCAACATCCCGCACCTGGTCAGGAAGGGCTTCGCCGGCGAAATACACTGCACCCGGGCTACCGCCGACCTGACCGATGTCATGCTCCTGGACAGCGCCCGCATCCAGGAGAAGGACGTCGAGTACGTCAACAAGGTGCGCGCCCGGCACGGTGAGCCGCCGACCGAGCCGCATTACACCACCGAAGATGCCGAAAAAGCCCAGGACTGCTTCGTCGGGCACGCCTACGACCGCTGGTTCACGCCGCTTTCCGGCTTCCGCGTTATTTTCCGGGACGCCGGGCATATCCTTGGCTCGGCCCTGACGGTAGTCGAGGCGTCCGACGGCTCGCGTAAAGTCCGTCTGTGCTACGCCGTTGACCTGGGCCGCGAAAACCTGCCGATACTGCGTGACCCCTTTGTGGTCAGCGATGCTGAAGTGCTTATTATTGAGAGCACCTACGGCGGGCGGCTCCACGGCAGTCTCCAGGCCGCCGAGGAGAAGCTCATCCGGGTCATCAGGGAAACGGTGGAGCGCAAGGGCAAGCTCCTGATACCAGCCTTCGCCCTGGAACGCACCCAGGAGCTGGTCTACTGCATCAACCGGCTGACGCTGGCCGGCAAGCTCCCGGAACTGCCTATTTTCGTTGACAGCCCGCTGGCTATCGATGCCACCGACGTCTTCCGCTCGCACCCGGAGTGCTTCGACGAGCAGACCAACCGCTTTATGCATAGGGTCGATGACCCGTTCGGTTTCCGCCAGCTCCGATATGTCCGTGACGTAGAAGAGTCGAAGAGGCTGAACCGCGAGAAAGGCCCGTTCATCATCATCGCCGCCTCAGGGATGGCCGAGCACGGGCGCATCCTGCACCATCTCAAGAACAACATCGGCGACCCCAACGCTACCGTACTCATCGTGAGCTTCCAGGCAGAAAACACCCTGGGGCGCCGGCTTTCCGAGGGCCAGACCAGGGTCCGGATATTCGGCGAGGAATACGAGCGCCGATGCCGCATCGAGGTCATCGACGAATTCAGCGCCCATGCCGACCACCAGGGCATTATCAAATGGGCTGCCAAAGGGTTAGGACACTGGAAACGTGCCTTTGTCGTCCACGGTGAGGAACAGGCGTCTCTGGCTATTGCTGGTGCGCTGAAGGAACTGGGAATACCCGATGTGGTCGTGCCAACGCCGGGGCAAAGCGTGGAACTCTAGGGCGTCTCTCCCCGACCAGAGTAGTACGGGCACTCTGCCTTAGCGCACTGCTGATTACGCTCGGAGTAAGCGCAGGCAACCTTCCCCTGGGCCGGCAGGACAATACCTATTTTATCCCTGAGAAATACCACCGCGGCATCTAGCCCCTTCCTGACTGCCTTCTTACAACACCGAGGCTGGTCGTCAATCATGCGCGACATGGCGAAGGTCGTAGCCGCCATTGCCAGCGAGCGCGGTTTGCCGGTCAGCGGGGTGGCGCCGGTCAGGACGCTTACCGCAATCCCAACGCCAACCGCGGCCCCGCAATCTCCGCAAATGCCACACCAGCCGCCAGGCACCTTCGAAGCGCGGCCAATCGTCTTTTCCACCGCTCCGTCCGGTACCGTGTAGCCGGCATTGCGGACAGCGGCGACAATCGAGGCGGCGACGATAGCGTGGTGCTCCGGGCCGTGCATCGGCACCGAGGAATGGGACATCACAGCTTCGGCGATTTCAGCCGGCGATTTTGACTTCGTGCCCGCCGCCGCCTGACGCAGGACATCAAGGGCCTCCCGGGCGTGGCAGGCATCGCAGACGTAATGACCTTCGGGACAGTATATCTGGGCTTTGACAACCTGACCGCAGTACCGGCACGCCCGCTCGACAGCTTCCGTCCCGTAGACGAGCGGCTTGCCGCAGACACCGCAGTTATCTCTGGATTTCAGTTTGTCACGTAGTTCAGGCATATCACTATATTCCCGTCATTATATTCCCCGCCCTTCGGTGATACAATCTACCGCATGGCCGATTGGATTATCCCGGGACATAGGGAACAATGACCATATCAGTGCCATTTCGAGGCCGTGCGAAGCTGGCCGAGAAATCTGGCGGTGAGAACCTGTCCCACCCCACCAGATCTCTCGCTATGCTCGAGATGACACAGCGCGGAAGGGCTGCTCATGGTCGGTGAACTGGCCGCCCTCTTTACCGCCGCCCTCTGGGCGGCCACCGGCTTGATGCTCAAGCCCATCAGCACCCGGCTTAATCCCTTCTTTGCCAACCACGTCCGCGTCCTGGCTTCAACCCTCGTTTATCTGCCGATTGTTATTGCCACCGGCGGCCTGAGCTTTCTATCTCAGACGCCGGTCACTTCAATCCTTTTCGTTGTCGGTGGGGCTGTAGTCGGTTTCATCATCGGCGAGACCTGTTTCCTGCTTGGTATCCGCTATGTACCTCTCTCCCAGGTCTATCCCATCTCCCTTTGTGGCTTCCCCATCGCCACCCTCATTATCGCCTCCATCTTCCTCGGTGAGCGGCTGGCACCGGTCGCCCTGTTCGGTGTGGTGCTGGTTCTGGCCGGCCTTTACCTGACGGCCTTTCCTGGTCAAGGCATCCTGCCTAAGATCTCCCTGGTCTCGCCCGAAGAACGAAAGGGACTGGTCTTTGCCGTGCTGTCGTTCGTCTTCTACGGCATCAGCGTAAATATGACCACTTACGGAATTAAAGGCATGAACCTTGACCTGGCCAACTTCATCCGCTTCGCCGCCTTGACGGTTATCCTGATACCGATTACCTTTCGCTACTGGGTCAATGCCCCGCTCCGGAAGGCCGAGATGAAGACTGTCGGGCTGGCGGCCCTCAACGGGGCCATCGCCATCGGCCTGGCCGGACGCATCCTCCTCTTTTCCCTGACCGAAAGCGGCGCGGCGTTGACCTCTGTCCTTACCTCCACCTCACCCCTCTTCCTATTGCCCATGTCCGTGTTCTTCCTCAAAGAGAAGGTGACGCGCAAGCTGGCCGCCGGGGTCGTTATCAGTGTCGCCGGCATCTGCCTGGTATTCGTGCCGGGGCTACTATCATAAGATGTTATTCTCGAAGGCGCGAAGCGGCTGAGGAGAATCCCTTGAGGATTCTGACGAAGAACGTCACGCAATAAGTATTGACTTTCACAGTTGTGTCCATTACAATGGACATATGTCCACTATTATGGACTTTGCATGGCTACTGCTGAGCTTCTCCTAAGTACCGTCCCTCAGCGGGTGCTCGCCCTGCTGGCCAAGGCGCCGGATCGCGAGTTCTACGGCCGCCAGATTGCCGGCATCCTCAAGACATCCCCCACGGCCGCCAGCGAGGCGCTCAAGTCACTGCATGAAGCCGGAATGCTCCGGAGGCGAATGGCTGGCCGAACCTCCTTGTACTCGCTGGACGCGGGCAATCCGGTAGCCGCCGGGTTCAAGAAGCTCGTCCCCGCCCTGCTCTTAGAACCATTGATCCAACGGCTCAAGTCTACGTCCAACCGCGTTATTCTTTACGGCAGTTCTGCGCGGGGGGAAGACACTTCATCAAGCGACCTGGACCTCTTTGTGGTGGCTGGTAATCGCCAGCGTGTTATGAAACTCGTCCAGGAATACCGCTTTCCGCCAGGTTTCGAAAGCTTGCACATTCAGGCTGTAGTCAGGACACCGGCGGAGTTATTAACATCAAGCGGCGATGAGGACGATGCCTTCCTGAACGAAGTTGAGCAAGGCATCGTCCTCTGGGATAAGGGAGCATCGTGAACGCCGAGTTCCAGAGGTGTATTGAAAGCGGACGGATTACGTCCTTTCCGCAAGGACCCGCCCTGGCGAAGAAAGAACTATCCACCGCAAACAGCGACCTGACGGATGCCCGAAAGAGCCTGAGCGAAGAACGGTACAAGTGGGCGACCATTCAGGGCTACTACGCCATGTTCCACGCCGCGCGTGCCCTTGTCTATTCGCGCGGTTATCGTGAGAAGAGCCACCACTGCCTGGCTGTTGCTTTACGGGCATTGTTCGTTGACGAGAAACGCCTGAGGGCAAGGGCGGTGCGCGATTTCCTCAACGCCATGAATCTACGCGAGGCGGCTGACTACGAGGCTGATTTCTCGGAGAAAGGAGCCGCGGCGGTTATTAAGGCCGCGGAACGGTTTATTGCTAGAACTTCTATGATACTAACGAGATAATAACCAAGACTTTATTTAATGATAAGGAATTCTCTGCAATGACTAACGACCGTAGTAGAATAATCGATTTCCTTCAGTCTAAGCATCATGTTGAGGGACTAACACACAATTTCTATAGATATCCTGCGAGATTCGCTCCGGAGTTTGCCCGTGAAGTTATCATGGAATTTTCCAGAGAAGGCGACGTAGTACTTGACACTTTCATGGGAGGGGGAACAACAATAGTTGAGGCAATAGCAAACGGTCGTTTGGCCTGTGGAATAGACATCAACCCGCTGGCCCATTTTGTTACTAGAGTGAAGACAACGCCCTTGAGCCTGCACGATGAAGAAGCAATGTTAAGCTGGCTTAAAAGCATTGCACCGAGCGCCAATGTAGAAAAAATTTCTCCAAACACCGATTCTCGGCTTAGGAATGTCCCAGACCATGTGAAACAATTCTTTGTTTCGGCAGTCGAAGGCATCGGAAATCTTAAATTTCCCAGACAAAGGCGTTTTGCTCGTTCTGCGTTGATGAAGCTAGGACAATGGGCGATAGATTGTCGCGAGGAATTGCCTACCCCTGACCAGATGAAAAAGCATCTTTTGAAAGACACTTTGGAAATGCTTGACGGCTTGAATAAGTTAACGGAGACCGCTAGAAGCCACGGCATTCAGAAAAACAAGATAACCAGCAAGCGTTTCCTTTATCTGGGCAGTATTGACGATGCCATTTCTGAGAATCGCATGGGGCTATTCCACAAACCAAGACTGGTACTTACGTCTCCGCCCTACCCAGGTGTTCACGTGCTATATCATCGTTGGCAAATCAGAGGTCGTCGGGAAACGCCAGCGCCTTACTGGTTAGCTGACCTCAAAGATGGTCACGGAGAATCATATTATACGTTGGGAGGACGTTCAGAGAAAGGGCAACGAGAATACTTTGAAAGATTGACCCGGACTTACGATTTACTTCGGGCTGTCATAGACGAAGACGCGGTGGTAGTGCAATTGGTGGCTTTTTCCGAACCCAACACACAGTTGCCCAGATTCTTGGACTCAATGGTCTCTGCCGGTTATAAAGAGCTGACTCTGTTCCGCTCTCCGGAATTCGAGCGTCCATATCGACAGGTGCCGAACAGAAAATGGTATACCCAATTGGGCCAAAACCGGCATGCAAGTAACGAGGTACTCCTTGTCCATCGTCCCAAATAGTTCGTTGCCAGATTAAGAACTATTCATCGTCTCCAATTTGGCTTCCTATACTTACTTGTTCTTCAGTAAGAGAGCCAAGAGTTTCAACTATAGGTAATAGAACCGGTGCTACGGCGGCAGTTGTGTCGAACACCTGTTGTTCCAAAGTCGGTCCTTCTTCCTCATCGCACTTGTCCTCGGCCTCACTATCACCCTGAGGTTTCTGGGCTTTAGTGTCTGCCTGGATAAGTGCCATTCCTATAAGTGCCAAGCCGTACTTCCAGCGTGCTTTTAGAATTTTAGGGTCTTCTTTACTGAGCTTGCACTCCCGTTTGAAGTGGATGTTATCGACATTAACCCAGAAACTATAGACCGCCGCGCCATCCTCACCGATAGCAGTCTCATCAGCAGCTTCTTCTTGAACAATCTGAAGGGCTGAATACTGGTCGAACTTTGGTTTTCTATGCTCCCATTCTGATTCGGTGACTTCAAATACCTCGGGTATTGTGATTCCTGTAGGGATCTCCCTCTCATGACCTTTCTTATCGACTGGAGGCTTCGCACCTTCGCCAACGCCTCCTCCTGGAGGTTGTGCGGGTCCGACGGTTAGTGCAAACTTATTCACGAAGGGTTCCATCAGGGTTTCATCGGCAACACATGCCTCGTATTCAAATACTTGACCTGCTTGAGAACCTTCCGGAAACCTAAGACTAAGAGTAGCTCTTCCATCATGGAGGTTTAAGCTGTAATTCTGAACATTCTCTGATTTCCCATTGCTAATGATTTCCAGCGTGAAGACTCCCTTGTTTTGCGGTCGGGAGAAATAGTCGTTAACTACGTCAGTCTCAAATATTGTCCGGCTTCTCATATTTATCGGCACTGTCCGTTCAAGTTTCTGTCCATATTGTAATTTCTGAAATTTGAAATATGTAGGGTGATACTTTCCTTTATATGCTTTGTCGGTAGAAGCTGTTTCGCCCATCTTAAATGGGTTTGACAGTCTAAAGCCGCTGGAAAATAGCGAAAGCAATGATGGAGAGGATTTAAGTATCAGTTCCAATGCTTTCTCCAGAGGCTTGGAGTTGCTTAATTTCGATTCTATTTCCTCACGTCTGCGCTTTTCCTTTAGTGCTCTGAGACCTGAGTGGTCTCGAACCAAAACTTCCAACTCCCGTTCTATAGCATCGCGCAAATCACCACCCCTTGACGTTTCCCCCGTAAACAGTATCACTCCCAATTAGAGTTCTCCGATAGAATTACGTATGACAGGAGGACTCGACATGGTACGCAAGAGGTACACCGAGGAGCAGATCATCCAGGCACTTAAGG
>JBFMDU010000003.1:0-36259 GCA_040753815.1 Chloroflexota bacterium | reverse complement strand
AAGCCTGGCGGATGGACTATAATGGGGTCAGGCCTCACAGCTCTCTTGGCGGACTGACCCCGAAGGAATTCGTAGCGGTGGGCGCTGGACTCTAATTGGCGGTGATACTAAAAAGGGGGGAAGGTCAGTTACGTAATAAGATAGCTCATGGGAGAGTTAGAACTGTCACGTGGCAAGAAGCAAACGAAGCTCTTAGCACTGCAGAGCAGTTGAAACATGGCCTTACAAGCATTTTATACCCCAGTCACTGACCAACAAATGGCTGGGTGCCACCTTCGGCAACATGATTATAAGACTGGTTAACTCTGAACTTAAGTGCGTGCCCCGGAAAACAATTAATTGGCTAGACTCAGGTTAATAAAATCACCCTTGTGGTGGGGAAGGGGGGACTCGGACCCCCACGCCTTACGGCACATGGTCCTAAGCCATGCCTGTCTGCCAGTTCCAGCACTTCCCCACATCGGGCCAAGTAAACCAGTTTAAATTCTACAACAAGCACTCACGGCGTTCTAACCCCCGACCACATTCCTTTCTTCGTCAGCTTGGCATACTGCTCAAGCTGAACGAAAATCTGGCGGTAGCGGTCACCGGCCTCGAACGTGTAAGCGCGGCCAAGTCCCTCAGTAATCAACTCGGCGTTGACGAATGTCCCATCAACATAGACATACCTCAGATAGCGGCCATAATCATCCGTCTCACGCTCACCGCGCTGAAGCTCGACTGACTTCCTCTCCACTAGTTCGCGATTCCGAGCGCTCGCCTCCTTCCCCCACGGTTGTTCACCTTTGGGAGAACCAGCAACCTCCGGCGTGTCCACGCCAATGTAGCGCACATGGCGACCGTCAGCTAACTCCACGGTATCACCATCAATCACACGAACGACTACAGCCACTTCAAAATCACCCGAAGCACTCTGACCATGCCATACGGCGTAGCCAATGCCAAGACCGATTAGAATCCCGATAATAAGAAAGCTAACGGACTTCAATCTGGCTAGGACTCGTAACAATGATTTCTGGCACGTCGCGGTACTCTTCAATAAGACCAGTAACAGAGATAGTCTTACCCTCGTAAAACTTCTCCGGTGAAGACGGGAACTTGCTTCGGTCACGGCCCCAGATAACCACTGTGAAACCCTGATTGGGATAAGGCCGGCCCAGATTAAGGAAGGTCGGCTGGCCATTGCTGCGTGCGGCATAAGTTGTGCTGGCAACCGGCCCATAGACGGTCATCTTCTGACCGATGTAGTTTGAAGCCTGATCCCAAGGAATGGTCCTGACCGAAGGCGCTGGAGAAGAAGACGATGCCATCGGCGCGGGCGGTGAGACTGACGGCACTGGAGAGCTCGTTGATGGTATCGTGGCCGGCGATACCGCCGGCGTACTCGAAGCCGGCGCTCCGCACCCTGATAGGATAACAACGGCCAGTAGCAGACAGATAAAAAACTTCACGGCTGAGTCCATTCTAACACACTGATGAGAGGAGCAGCCGCTGACGGATGGTCAATGTTTACACGGGGCAACCGCGTGAAGGTAACACCGCTATAGCTGAGCGCCAAGATAATGGCGGCAATAAACATTTGCCTCCGGAAGAATCAGGCCGCGCCCGGGCGCGTTCAATTATAGCGGACTACTTACCGAGAGCCGCCTCTTCCTTCTTACGAATAGCTCGAGTGCCATGGCCGAACTTGGCCTTGGAGAAGGCCGCCTTGTGTGCCGCCCTTTGCTGGGCTTTTCGGGTCTTATTGCTCATTGCCTATGCCTCCAGACAAAGCGAAAGAAAAAGCTCCAGCTTTACTGGAGCGAAGTCGCTCAAATTATAGGATGCCGCTCATTATAATGTCAAAACCACCTTACCTCAGCTTTTTCTGGAAGATTACCTTGGCATCGCCTTCTTTATAGAAATCGCTGACCATAGCCTCAATACGATACCCCATCTTCAGATATAACTGCCTGGCCGATTGATATGGTTCTGTTGATGACGTTTCAATCAATATCATCCTGCCACCCGACTTTCGCACCTCAATCTCCGTAACCTCCATAAGAGCCCGCCCAATCCCCGTCCCGCGCACCTTGCGACTAACCGCAATCCAGTAAACATCCCAGACACCTTCAGTCAGCGGCGTTGGCCCAAAACAAACGTAGCCAGCTATACTACCATCATGCTCAGCAACGAAAGTCAGGTAACTAGACCCCTTCGGTTCTTCGTAATAAGCATCGAGCAACTCACAGGCAACCTTGGAATCAACTGGAGCAAATTCAGGGGTGTCTGTAAGAATATCAATTACTGCAGCACGGTCGCTGGACACAGCCGGTCTAACGCACAGGGACATACTCTCTAGTCTCTAGAGCCAATGCCACAACTCTTTTAATGAACTGGGTGTAGGTCATACCAGCGGCACGCGCCTGACGCGCCACGCCATACCCATGAGTAATGTCCGGGTTAGGATTTACTTCAAGAACTCTGGGCTTTCCATCACTGTCAAGACGCATATCAACACGGGCGTATCCACGGCATTTCAGGCGCCTGTAGGCAGTTAGCGCAGTATTAGATATTTCCTCTTCTAGTTCATCATTTATATGCGCCGGACAGACAGCTTTTGTGCCCTTGTAGTATATGTTTTTAGGCTCCCATTTTCCGGCAAAGGTCAATACCTTGGGCAATTCCGGCGGCAAGGAATAAGTAAGCTCGGATATAGGTAGAACAACCAGCTCTGCGTTACCCATAACCGTAGCATTGAACTCACGCCCGTCGAGAAACTGCTCTACCAGGGCATATCCCCTGAAAAGTTCGCTTATTCTCTTGACCTGCCGCTCTAATGCATTAGCATCATTTACCACGCTCTCAGGTCCGATTCCATGACTGGCATCTTCGGCAAGTGGCTTTACGATTACCGGATAGGCCAGCCAGAACTCGTCGATAGTATTTAGGGTAAGTACTTGATAATCCGGCGTTAAAATCCCGGCGGCTCTCAGCATTTCCCTTGCATTTGCTTTGTTCAATGCTACTGCTAAAGCCTCAGCAGGACAACCGGTGTGCATGATTCCTAACTCTTCAAGATAACCAGCTATAACTGACTCTGTCTCCGGCAAATCATCAAAGCCTTCGAAAATATTGAAAACAAAATCGGCTTCCATCTGGCTCAAACGCTCTCTGGCAGACTCCAGGGGTGGCCAGAGTGGCACCAGCTTCACGACATACCCGAGTTCAGCCAGTGACTTAGCTGCGGCATTAACCTCATCCATCACTCCATTAATCGCGCTACTCTCACCAATTTCGGCGTAGTGGCTCTCTTCTGGAGCGTTATAGATAATTGCAACAGTATCTGCCATCAGGTATACCTCACTTTTGCGGCTTCAAACACCGCGGTTACTAAAGTATCGTAAGTCCAGCCCATTTTCCCGGCCATTATGGGAAGGTCCCCGCTTTGCGGGTTCAATCCCGGCAAAGGATTTATCTCAATAAAATATGGCACACCCTGTGTGCTCACTCGAAAGTCCAGGCGACCGAAATCACGGCACCCCAGCGCCAGGAACACCCTCAGCGCCGATTCTTCTATCCTCTTTATCAAGACCGCGGGAAACTTCGCCGGACATTCATACTCCACCAACCGTTCCCAATCACGCTTGACCTCGAGAGAATAGACAAAGTCAGGGTTGGGTTGTCGGGGCACAATGTGCATGATACCAACGACCCTGGCTGGACTGTTACCGACCACACCGACCGTCACCTCCTCCCCCTGAATAAACTCCTCAACCATTACCGGCTGGTGATATACCCCAAGTAGACGGCTAACCGCCTCAGCAAGACGCTCAAAGCTGTCAACTTTCGAATTCAGCCGTATACCCTTGCTACTCCCTTCCCAGACCGGTTTGACGAACACAGGGAAGCCTAGACCGCTTACTGATTCGCGAGTCACATCATCAGGATTATCAAATACTATCCACCCTGGCGTATTTACCCGGGCTAAGGTCACCAGCTTCTTGGCTAACGGTTTGTCCAGGCAAACAGCAAGGCACTGCGGGTCGGCTCCGGAATACGGGATATCGAGCATTTCCAGCACCGAAGGAACCTGAGCCTCACGGCTCCGGTAATTACCAGAGCCCTCAGCGATGTTGAAAACGAAATCGACATTGTCCTTAAGGATACTTTGGAGAAAGCAACGGCCACCCCCGAGCTTGATAACAGAATGCCCTTGGTTTCTGAACACAGAGGCGATAGCCTCTACCGTCTCTGGAGAATCATACTCCTCAAGGGCATCTTCAGTTTTCTGCAGGTGGGCATGGTTCATGGCCTCTTTGAGGTCATATGCCAGCCCGAGCTTCATTTTGGGGCTATCCTCTTTACTGCAACTTTCTCCAGCATCTCGTCCAGCGGCAGTGGCAACGACTGAGCGGCCATTGCCTTTACCGGCCGGTGCGTTCTGCCATTTGGCTTAGGATTACGAAAACGGAACAGCCTGCCCTGATAGTTACGCAGAATAAGTTCATCATCGGTGTGGGACACCACATACTCCGGTTGCAAAGGCACCTTACCACCACCACCAGGCAGGTCAACGACGAAAGTTGGCACTGCCAGCCCTGACGTATAGCCGCGAAGCCCGGCGATAATCTTAACCCCGGTTTCAACCGGTGTTCTCAGATGCTCCGTACCCTGCACCTCATCACACTGAAAGAGATAGTAGGGCCTCACCTTAATTCGCAAAAGTTCGCGGCATAATTTTTGCTGGACCGGGACACTGTCATTAACACCCTTAAGCAAGACCGCCTGATTGTTAACCGGAATCCCGGCATGGATGAGCCGGTCAACAGCGGCCGCCGATTCCGGCGTTATCTCATTCGGATGGTTGAAATGAGTATTCATCCAGATTGGCCCATACTTTGACAGCATTGAGCACAACTCGTCATCAATCCGTTGCGGCAGGACCACCGGGTATCTACTGCCGATACGGATGATTTCAACATGTTCAATTCGCCTCAACTTGGAAATTACCGATTCCAGCCTTCTCGTGGACAGGCTCAGACAATCACCTCCGGAGATAATGACATCCCGAACCGCACGGTTCTTGCTGATGTACTCCATCATCCGGTCGATTTCGGACTCGGTCCTGACCCATGTACCACCACGCCACTCTCGCTTGCGCGTGCAATGACGGCACAACATGGGGCAAATATCAGTGACCACCATCAGCACACGGTCGGGATAACGGTGCACCAAGCCCGGCACAACCGAGTCCCTCATCTCTTCAAGGGGGTCTTCCTGACCCATATCGGCCCAGGCTATCTCCTCAACAGCCGGAATCGCCTGCTTCCCGACTGGGTCATCCCGGTCACTGAAATCAATAAGAGAAAGATAATAGGGAGTCACCGAGAAAGGATACCTTATGCTGACGAGCTTTATCTGTGCCTGTTCTTTAGCGGTAAGAGAAATGAATCTTGTAAGGTCTTCTACCGAGGTGGTTCGATTACGAAAATGCCATTTCCAATCATTCCAATCTCGATCGGAAATGGCCTCGAAAAGCCTTTCTCTGTTGTATTTGCCCCGTCTACTTGGTGGGGGTTCTTCGTCTATTTCACTCCTTGTACCATCCGCCACTTCAACCCTGGTTATGACTGCCGGGTTAGCGCTAATTTCTTGCCTCCTTTGTTAACCAATTTCAGCATCCACTGAAACCATCTCCTAATTGAGGTTTATAACATCATTATTACCAACCGTCAAGGGGTTTTAAGGAACTGTTGCAGAAAATTTTTTTAAGCCGTTTTTTCGGTCCCTACAACCCCATCACCGGGACAAAACATCAATCAATCTCAGCAAAGACGGGTCAAGCTCTTTAACATTTTTCCAAGTGGCATCCATCGGTGTTAAAACAATCTGTCCGCCGCGCTCTCCAACCATATGCCCACTGCCACGGTGTAATAGAGCCTCTACCGCTGCAGCACCGAGCCTTCCCGCAAGCATACGATCCCGCGCGGTCGGAGCACCACCTCTCTGAACATGCCCCAAAACACATACCCGAAAATCCTCTTTGAGACAACTACCTACGCGTTTAGCAATTTCCATAGCGCCACCAGGCATGTCTCCCTCAGCTACCACTACCATACCGCTCTTCTTTCCTCGAGCAAATCGTACTTTCAATGTCCGGCATAACTCTTCGATATTTGTTTCTGTTTCTGGAATGCATATCGCATCAGCACCGCCAGCCAATCCAACATGCAAGGCAATAAAGCCACGTGTCCGTCCCATAACCTCTACAAAATAGAGACGTTCCAACGACATTGCCGTGTCCCGAATTTTATCAATAGCATCAAGTGCTGTGTTTACTGCGGTATCAAAACCGATGGTATAGTCAGTCCCATAAACATCGTTATCAATTGTTGTCGGAATCCCAACCACCTTTATGCCACCCTCTTTAGCCAGCACTGTCGCTCCACGGAAAGTACCGTCACCACCAAGCGTGACCAGCGCATCTATCTTATCCGTAAGGAGTACTTCGATAATTCTCCTCCTTACGTTCTCCTTCAGCATGCCGGGATATCTCGAAGTGCCAAGTACAGTACCACCGCGCTGGATAATATTGGCTACCGTTCGAGGTTTGAGCTTGATGAAATCACGCGGTAAGATCCCAGCATAACCTCTTCTTATCCCAATTACTTCCAATCCTTCCGCTTCACCAGCACGCACCACAGCGCGGATACAGGCATTCATCCCCGGAGCATCACCACCGCTGGTCAAGATGCCTATCGTTCTCATGCGTTCCCTCCGCATTACATTATTCCTTTGACGCATTATACAGGATATTTGGATTTCCTCAGACCCCAACCCAATTCTGGACGCCCAACGATAACAGATATAGAATACTCCCATAAAACAGACCTCGACACCACGCAGGAGAGAATTCCTTTGCCTCTCGACCTCAATCAGACTATTGCCCAGATCGGCTCCATGACTTTACGGCTGGTCTCAGCCAGCGAATCCAGACGTCAGAAACTTGAAACCGCGCTGGACACTATGACCAGACAGAGTCGTAACCTGCCGGCTTTACGCGACCGTATTGCAACCACCATAACTGCCGGAACATCAACTTGGCTTACCACGGGAATGGTCGGAATAGTCGAAGGTCTTGACCTGCACATCACACCACCACCCACACCAGCCGACTTCACCGTCGTTGCCGCTGATGGCTCCCACATTGACGTTGACCGTCACTATTCAACGCATTGCTTCCTTATCAATATCGGCACGGTAACATTAACTTACGGACATCGTTCCAGAGCCAGCCTGTCAAGTTCTCCCCTGCTCTATTTCGATGACAACGACGTCGTCCTTACTTCGCCTTCTGGCGACAAGCCGCCACAGCCGATTCAGGGGCCGCTCCTTGGAGCCAAGCGTAGTGTCGATGAATGTCAGGCCCTTGCCATTGCGGCCGCAGAATTACCAGGAGTCACGCCGGTCGTTTGTCTGATTGATGGCTCCCTAGTGCTGTGGGGACTGGCCCGCACCATCTATCCCGAGTTCGTCACTGATATCCTCATTAGCGGCGGTCTCCTCAAACACCTCTCCGAAATCCAGAAACTAGGATGTCGGCGGCCTATCGGTCTGGCCAGCTACATCAGCTTCCCGCGCAATACTGAGGTAGTCAACGCACTAAGACTAGCGATATGTCCTTTCGACAACATTGACTGCGACCGAAACTGTTCATACGGAACGCAGCAAAGACCCTGCGATGCTATCGGTGGTATCCTCGACCGCGACATCTTCCATCACCTCCTCAAGCCAGGGGAGCGCTCTGCGGTCTTTGCCAGCCTCTCAAACATCGTTACCAACCTCTACAACTCACACCAGATTCACTTTTTCTACCTCAACACCGGCGAGGAAATTGCACGTGTGGAAGTACCATCGTGGATAACTAGCAATAAAGATATGCTGTCAATGACCCATGCTATAATTCTTGACCAATGTCGTCGCGGCAACGGCTATCCGGTTGCACTCAGCGAAGCCCACGAGCAGGCGGTAGTCACCGGCCGTGACCGCGAAGAATTCTGGAGACTGGTTGAAGAGTCGCTAGCCAAAAAGAATATCACTCTGGACACATCACTCAAGAGCCAGAGCAAACGGACACGGTGGCTATAGCACAAATCCACCCCCTGCCTCCTTTCTTATGATAAGGGCGGAAAATAACGCGAAGGGTTGCACCCTTCGCACTACTGGTGAGAGAACACTTGGAGAAAATTGGCGAAGTAATCGAGGCCCGGACTGGACAGTTCCTGGCGCAGTGTTACCGGCTTCACGAAGCGCCGCCCTTGGGATGTCTCGTTAAGACACGAAGCGGCTCCACCGACATCTACGGGGTCGTTGCTTCAGCCTCAACACATAGCCTTGACCCGGGACGGCGTGTCATTGCTCGTGGCGAACACGAGTCTACTGACGACGCTGTCTTTACCACCAACCCTCAGCTCGCCAGATTACTTATTACCGATTTCACTGTCATCATCACCGGGCACAAGTCCGACGGCGTCATGCGTCACTATTTACCACCCCACCCAGCACGCATCCATGCCTTCGTCAACATCTGTCCGTCTGAAGAGGCTAAAGAATTCGCCATCTCTCTCGACTTCATTGACCTCATCGTAGCGGCCGAAAGGGACTTCGCTGTTGATGAAATCGTGGCCGCCTGCTTACGCAGACTGGCAACAATACAGGCTGACCCTCAGGACTTTCTGGTCAGGGCCGGCAAGCACTTGACCGTCCTGATGTTCGAGGAATTCCAGAGACTCAACTCCATCCTCAAGAGACTGAAGTAGATGACCGAACAAGCAGCACCGCAAGAACGTCTTGGCATCGTTGTCGCTGGCTCTTCTGCCGAGGGAGTTGATGTTAAGCTTGACCAAGCCATATCTGTTGAGGACATCGTCCTAGGCCGTTACGTAACCATTCAGGGCGAGAAACGACGCTTCTTCGGCATGATAACTCAGGTAAGTCTGGAAAGCTCTAATCCCCAGGTGTCAATCATGCCTCCTGACGTATCCGACCCCTTTATCTCCAAAGTCGTCTCCGGCACCACCACCTATGGCCGCATCCGGGTATTACCGATGTTAACCGTCGGCGCCGATGCCGCCTCACTTCTAGAAGGCCCACAGCCAGTCAAGACAGTGCCGGCGCACTTCTCACCGGTATTTCACGCATCCCAGCAAGATGTGGAAATTGTTTTCGGCAAGGAAGGTGGTAGCCAGTTCCACATCGGCACACCGCTCGACATGGAGACTAAGGTCTGCCTTAACCTTGGGGAATTCGTCAAACGCTCCAATGGCGTCTTCGGCAAAACAGGCACAGGCAAGACTTTCCTGACCCGCCTCCTGCTCATCGGTATCCTGCAAAGCCGGGCTGCGGTCAGCCTCGTCTTCGATATGCACAGTGAGTACGGTTGGGAGGTAATGAATGAGAAAGGCTACCGTGTCAAAGGGCTAAAGCAGCACTTCCCATCCAAAGTACAGGTATTTACCCTTGATGAAGACAGTGCCCGGCGGCGTAAAGTCAGCGCTGATTCCGTAGTCAAGATTGCTTACAGCGAAATAGAGCCAGAGGATATCGAGCTCCTGCGGCAGACATTAAGACTCACCGAGCCCGCTGTCCAGGCGTCCTACCAGATAGCCCACAAGTACGGAGACCGCAACTGGATGGAAACTCTGTTCAGCCCTGAAGTCGAACAGAACGAAGACTTTGCCCGGAGCCTCAACATCCACGAAAGCACCTACCGTAACCTCCGGCGCGGGCTGGAAACCCTGCGGCGGTTTCCTTTCCTGGTGCCCGGTGGCGAAGGCAACTCCGTCCAGCGCATCCTCGAATCGCTCGACCGGGACATCAACGTTATCCTCGAATTCGGCCGCTTCGAAGACTACACCGCTTACATCCTGGTGGCCAACCTGCTCAGTCGCCGCATCTACGCCAAGTACCGTGAAAAGGTGGAGCGGGCACTAGGTGAAGGTCTGCCCAAGCCCCACCCACTGGTCATAACTATTGAAGAAGCTCACCGATTCCTCAACCCTGAGCTGTGCAACCAGACCATATTCGGCACGATTGCCCGGGAAATGCGGAAGTATAATGTCAGCCTTCTCATCGTCGACCAGCGGCCCAGCGGCATCGATCCCGAAATCATGTCCCAGCTAGGCACTAAAATCACCTGTCTCCTTGACAACGAACAGGACGTGGACAGTGTGTTAGCCGGCATTTCCGGAAGGAGCGAACTGAAGTCAGTGCTTGCCAGGCTGGAAAGCCGTCAGCAAGCGCTCATATTCGGTCACGCCGTCTCAATGCCCGTGGTCGTCAGGACAAGGGAGTACGGTTCAGCCGAGTCATACAAAGAACTGGCTGGCGGTGGTAAAAGACTATCGCAAGAAAAAGGCGCCGACGATCTCTGGTCCTAACGAGGCTCGATCCTCACCTGCGATAGAAGCGGTATCCCCAACGGCGAAGTCTCGTAACCTTTAACGTATGGCTTGACCAGAGTGTATTCCACGTTAAACCACATCGGCAGGCAAGAAGCACGGTCCACCAGCTTCTGCTCAACCTCCTGGTATATTTTAAAACGTATGTCCTCATTCTGTTCTACTGCCACCCGGTCCATCATGGCATCAAGCTCCGGATCGCTAAACTCACCGGCATTATTCACCGCTCCAGTATGGAACAGCAGATCAAGAAAATTCTGCGGATCCGGATAATCCGCAATCCACCCGGTCACATACATTTCGTTCTTCTCCCGCATTAGCACATCCGGCTGAAAGAAAACCTCAGGTTCGAGTTGGCGCACCTTGACCTCAACGCCGAGATTCTGACGCCACTGCTGGACTAAAGCTCCAATATAGTCCGGTATATTGTTGCCCCAGCCGGAAAGTGTGATGGTTATCGGTGGCAGTTTGCCTGCATACTTAGAGGCGGCCAGCAGGGCTTTCGCTTCAGCTACATTGAAGTCCAGCCCACTAATATCCTTATTATAGCCGGGCAGACCGGGCGGAAGAATTCCCCGCGCCATAGTCACCGTACCCATCATCGTCAGGTCAATAATCTTCTGCCTGTCTACGGCCATGGTAAACGCCCGCCTCACGTTAACATCATCGAACGGCGGTTCCTTACAGTTGAACCCGAGATAGAAAAAACTCAGCTCCGGCGTGATGGTGAGTTCTTTATAGAATGGACCGCTCTTGTCCCTGGCCCGTTCAATGAATACCTGATGGACATTGGTGACATCAATATCACCCGTCTCATACAGGAACATCGGCGTCCCGGCAAACAGCTTGAAGTTGACGCGTTCCACGCCGGGAAGACCGCGGTAGTACAGGTCATTGCGCTCCAGCACCACCAGCTTGTCCACCTGCCATTCCTTAAGTTTGAACGGCCCGGTACCGTTTGGATTACGCCACCACTCAGCGCCTGCGGCTACGTTTTGCCGGTCCACCACATAAGCTGTCGAATAAGTCAGCTTGGAAAGAAAGTATGCTTTCGGCGCGTCAATAGTCACCTGAAGAGTATAATCGTCGATTATCTTAACTCCGGAAAGTTCCTTTACCTTTCCCGAAAGCATTTCAGCTGCGCCGATGATGTCAATAAGGTAAGTGCCCGCTGTCTGTGATCCCGTCTCGGGCAGGCAGGCGCGCTCCCATGAATACTTGACGTCCTGGGCTTTGACCTCACGACCATTATGGAACTTCACGTCTTTACGCAGATAGAAAGTGTAGGTCTTGCCATCGGCTGATTTGTCCCAGCGTTCGGCTATATCCGGTACCGGCTTGAGAGCTTTATCAAAAGTCATTAGACCGCTGAAAATCTGTGTGACATAGGTGTGCGATGACATCTCTGCAGATAGGGCCGGGTCAAGCGTTATCGGCCCGGTATCGTAGAGATTCAACTCACCCCCGGAACGAGGCTGTGCCGCCGGCAGGGTCGGAACCACCGGACAACCCGTCAACACCCCAGTAAGAACCAGAATAAGGACTGCCACCAGGCACAATATCGTTTTTCCTGTCATGGCACCAGATTCCTGCCTTTCAAGCTGACATAGCCGCTATCACAAACAATAATGTGGTCGGTAACGCCAATCCCGATAACTTCAGCGGCCTGCACCATTCGCCGTGTGAGTTTTATATCTTCTTCGGACGGTTCCGGGTCGCCGGAGGGGTGATTATGCACCAGGACCACCGAGGCCGCTCTTGCATCTATCGCCGGCTTGAAGACCTCACGCGGGTGCGCCAGGCTGGTATCCAGACTTCCCATCGACACCTCTTCGATACCGGTGATGCGATTGCGTGTATCCAGGAAAACCACCCAGAAATGCTCCTTCTTCTTACCCTTCACCCTCGGCTTTACCAACCTGACCACGTCTTCGGGCGACCTCACCGGCTGGCTCATCGACTGCCCCATCTCCTCCTCAAGACGCCGCCCCAACTCGAAAACCGCCTTGAGCTGGGCCGCTTTAGCCAGTTTAACGCCAGTCACTCCCTGCAATTCATCAGCAGATGCCGAGGCAATTCCACGAAGACTGCCGAATCTGCTGAGCAGTTCCTGGGCCAGATTCATAACCGGCTTCTGCGGGCCGCCGCGGCCGAGGACAAGAGCAATCAACTCCTGGATCGAAAGGGCCTCCGGGCCGTGCCGTAGCAACCTTTCACGCGGCCGCTCTGACGACGGCATGTCACGTACTGTAAAGACCGCGGATTGTTTCATCACAAAATCCTGTGCTATCTGGTCTTTGCTGCTGGCGCAGATAACGAAGCCAGCCAGGCGGTGTAGAGACTATCCTGGTCCAACTGGTAGACATCCATCAATGCCTCATCGGCAGTAGCACCGGTCTTAAAAGCTGAGAAGAGCTTGACTAGCTTCTCCTTACCGTAGTTCTTTACCAGAAAGTTGACCACGCTGTAGCTTTGAGCATAGGAAAGGGCCGCCTGGGCCGGAAGCGCCGAAAACGGGCTCGATAGGCTTCTCAAAGAGATTGTCTTCCCGGCGTCCGCAAGGCGTTGAAGATTGGCCTCCTGCGCCGCATCGATTCCACCTTCAGCGTACATCGCCATACCTTCATTCAACCACGTCGGCATTGTTGCCTCATACGGTCCGAAGGTAAGCTGGTTCACCACCATGTGGCCAAGCTCGTGGACAATCGCCCCTTTACCCCAGTCCAATTGCCCGGTCGAAATACCTAGAACAATGACGCCATACTCCGGATAAGCCGAACCGCCGGTCCATTCCCTGGGAGCTATCATCGCCCCCTGTAGGTCTCTGGAACTGGCGTATATATATAGCTTCACCGGCTGGGTCAGCCGTACACCGGTATCCTCATAAAGCCTGTGGAGACCTTCCTGCGCTGAGGATAATAGCGCCCGGGCAAAGGATGTCTCGCCGTTATACCAGAAAAGGCTCAGCGTGTCATCAGCGACTTTCTGCCAGGAATATCGAGTGTCCTCAAACGTCGCCGCTCGCTTCGGAGTTATCAACTTGTCGCCACTCGTATTTGCCAGCATCCACCAGTACTCCAGCTTAGCGGACGGCGGCAGACTGCCTTTCCTCATGTCCCAGATGTACCGCGTCTTGACCGAAGATGCCGGATTAAACTGCGGCCACACCTCGCTGGAGACATCGGCAAAATTCATCCGGTCGACCTTATAATAGAGCCGGATATCATTGATCTGTGTCAGGCTCTTCGCCTCAATATTGAAGGCCATCGCCTGGGGGAATGCTGTCTGCACACTTGCATCGACGATGCTGATAGTGCTCTCCGCCCCTGCTGGTGAAGCCGCCAGCAGTACCGCCAGAGCGACCAGCACTAGCATTGCCAGCCAGACAGCCCCGATATGCTTTCTCGCCTTAAGTAGTTTGCCCATCATTTCCCGCCTACTCTCGAGCGCAAATACGCTTCAATGAATTCATCCAGGGCGCCATCGAGGACAGCGCTGGCATTCCCCGTTTCATGCCCGGTCCGGTGGTCCTTTACCATCTTATAAGGATGGAGCACATAGCTCCGTATCTGGTTTCCCCAGCCGGCATCGATACGCTCTCCCTTTAGCCTGGCCCGCTCCTGCTCCTTACGGCTCCGCTCCACTTCAAGCAAGCGGGCATAAAGCACCTTCATAGCGCTGTCTTTGTTCTGAAGCTGGGAGCGCTGGCTCTGGCAGGTAGCGATAATGCCCGTCGGGATATGGGTAATCCTCACCGCTGTACTCGTCTTCTGCATATGCTGGCCACCCGGGCCGCTGGAGCGGTAGAACTCAATCTTCAAGTCATCAGAGTTAACTTTGAGGTCAGCACCACCTTCAGCTTCCGGAAGCACCTCAACCAGAGCAAACGAAGTATGACGGGCATGGTCAGCATCGAACGGTGAAAGGCGCACCAGCCGGTGCACGCCGAACTCAGACTTGAGGTAGCCGTAGGCGTAATCGCCACGAACTTCGAGAACAGCGCTCTTGATACCAGCCTCTTCGCCGGGTGAGGTGTCAAGTATCTCAGTCTTGAAATCACGCCGCTCCGCCCAGCGAAGATACATCCTTAAAAGCATCTCCGCCCAGTCCTGAGACTCGGTTCCACCAGCGCCAGCGTGAATCGCCAGAATAGCGCTCTTAGTGTCGTAATCACCGCTTAGCAAAAGCTCGAACTCGAACTTCGCCAGTCTGGAATCAAGCTTTGCCGTCTCACCAGCCACCTCAGTTTCCATGGTGGCATCATTCTCCTGAATGCCAATCTCGACCAGCCCCAACAAGTCGCTTACATCCTTCTCCAGGCTCCGCCACTTCTTGACCAGTTCCTTTTTCAGGCTCAACCGGTGCATCAGCGCTTGCGCTTTTGCTGGCTCAAGCCACAAATCAGGACCGGCAGCCTCAGCTTCGAGTTTCGCTATCTCCCGCTCCTCTCCGATAATGTCAAAGACGCACCATTAAATCGGAAATCCGCCGCCTCAGGACGTCAAGCTCTTTCTTCAACTCTTCCATAAAACAGTACCTTTCAAATCAACTTTAACTATCCTGTTGTAGCTACCAGCCGGCCTATCGAAGCAAGATGGGACAGACGCGTCGGCTCCGGAAGCCGATAGCCCCGACAGCAGTCCAGCACCCATTGTACCGCAGACGGCAAGCCAATCCGATGCCCGCAAGATACATAAAGCGGTTTACTACCTGTCCTCGTTCTGACAACCGCCCCAACCACTTCATCGCCATCCACAAGACTACACCATTCCCCTGACTGCTCTCCAAGTCCATCATGACTCCCGCACAGCCGCGACTTGGCACAGCCTATCGTCGGCCGGTCAAGCAGAAGACCGAGATGAGAGGCCAGACCAAATCGCCTCGGATGAGCATACCCCTGCCCATCCACCATCACCAGGTCAGGCTCAACTCTAAGTCTCTCAAATGCCTGAATCAGCAGTGGAATCTCTCGAAACGAAAGAAGCCCCGGTACATACGGAAACTCCGGCTTCGCCTCCACAAGGACTGAATCCACAACCGTAAGCGTCGGGTAATCAAGTACCACCACAGCCGCTCTGGCTAATCCCAACTGACTGATAACTGAAACATCCGTCCCCGCCACACACCTTACGCCTTCGGGACTGCCAGTAAGAACCAGTTGACCAGCAAATTGGATTTGAATTTCACGCGCCCGGGCGATGCTGACCTGCCAGTCATGAAGTTGTCTAAGCCTCATACGGTTAATTATACCGAAGGGCCAAGACAGCAGGCAAAGACAGCCAGCGATTCACCACCCGTTCCGATGTATCCGCGCCTGATTAAACCGGGCGGAAGGCGCCTTCTGTTCCGCTGGATAGCCGAGTGAGACCAGAGAAAAAGGCACTACGTGATCCGGCATGCCAAGCATCTCGCGAATAGTGATGTACCGTTCCTCACGCGGGAATATCCCCAACCAGACAGCCCCCAGTCCCAGGGCTCGGGCGGCAATCAGAATGTTTTCAGTGGCCGCGGCGCAGTCCTGCACCCACATACCACCCCCGCGATCCAGGTTAACATCCCCACAGACCAGTATCGCTACCGCCGCGTCTTTAAGCATCTGAGAGTAAGGATGAAACTTCGGAATCTCATCAAGTATGCGGTGGTCATCGATGACCACAAAGTGCCACGGCTGCTGGTTGTTGGCCGATGGCGCCGCCATCGCCGCCTTCAGCAAATCATCAATGTCTTGTTGAGCAACTGGCTGCTTAGCATATTTCCTTATGCTCCGCCGTGAAAGAATCGCTTCCATGGCATCCATCACATGACTCCCCTTCGAGTAACCGCTATGTCAAGCTCTCGAAGTA
This sequence comes from Chloroflexota bacterium, assembly GCA_040753815.1. Taxonomy (GTDB): domain Bacteria; phylum Chloroflexota; class Dehalococcoidia; order GIF9; family JBFMDU01; genus JBFMDU01. The sequence goes on along the minus strand of JBFMDU010000003.1, from coordinate 19,974 downwards.
TACAAATACTCGGTTTCGTCAAAACACTATAGGCCGTGCTCACCATAGCGTCAAATGCCGCATAACTAAGCGCCCGCTTACCCGGATGCACGAAGCGTATAATAGTATTCCGAAGTCTGAAATGTGAGGAGTCAGATGGATAGAGTCAAATTCGATATCGCCGTTATCGGCTCCGGCATGGGCGGCCTCTGCGCCGCGGCGCTTCTGGCAAAGGCCGGGTTAAAGGTACTGGTAGCCGAAAAACTTAAACGCATCGGCGGCCGGTGCTCCACTTTCGAATACCAGGGTTTTCAATGTCCAACCGCGGCCATCAGCCCGGAAGTCGGCGCGACCCTCGAAGGTGTCTACCACGAGGTCGGAGCTGAATTTAACGTCCGGCCCCTTGAGAAGGTTTCCTTCCGTATTGGCGGCAAGACCATCTACCCCGGAAGCGGCGGCATGAAAGCTCTATTAACCTCAGCTTCATCCGATACCAGGGAAGTTGACCGCCTTATGACCGCCTACCGCCGCACCATGCGCTGGGACAATCCTTCACGCACTATCAGCCTCAGAGAATGGCTCTTGCAGTACACCGAAAATCCCACGGTACACGGCGTCTTCAGAAGCATCATCCAGGCTGTCCTCCTGGTAAACCTCGATGAGGTTCCGGCCTATGATTACTTCCTATATATGAAAACCGGAGGAACAGCCCGTGCCGGCTACCCGCCAGCCGGGTCCCTGGGCTTCATAGAGCCACTTGCTAGAGTGGTGAAGGCGGCTGGCGGGGATGTGTTGACTAACACCAAAGCAACCAAAATCATCGTCGAAGACGGTGCCGCTACCGGCATAATGGTACTGAAAGATAACGCCGAGTTGCTCGTAGAGGCAAAGGCCGTCATCAGTAATGCCGGCCCGGCGGCTACGGTACAGCTTGCTGGAGAGCGCCACTTCGACCGCGGCTATCCCAGAGAACTCCGCCAGAACCTCAAGCCAGTGCCGATGTTCTGGTTCCACATCCAGAGCGACCAACCGCTTATTGAGGAAGATGCGATTATGACCTGCGATACACGGCGTGTTGTCGCCATCTTCAATCCTACCCGCCTCTGCCCGGAACTGGCGCCAAAAGGCAAGCACCTCTTGCTCGCCCACGGCACACTAGCCTCATCCCTACCGCCATACGACCTCAAACACGATATTGATCTCAACTTAAAAGACCTCGAAGAATGCCTGCCGGGCTTTGACCGCACCAGGAATCTACTGCTCACCAGCGCCTTTCAGGGCGAGTGGCCGGCCGGGCGCTCGTGGCCGGGTCTGGATATGCCGCAAAAGACAAGTGTAGAGTTCCTGTACACCGTCGGTGACGGCAACCGGCCGCCAGGAATGCAGGGCCTTCCATCATGTGCCGCCTCGGCTCGAATTGCCGCTGACGACATCAAGAAGCGCCTTAAGCTTAACTAGCTTGCCCTGATACAAAAGGCAAGACTACAACGGCACGTTAGTTATCTCAGATAGCTTATCTGTGTCGGAGGCCTTTTCTTTATGTCAACCTCTATCCCCGCCTCCTGAAACAGGTCGATAAAGGCGCCATCCGGATACTTGCCGAAGCTGACGAAGCGTTTAATCCTGGCGTTTACCAGCATCTTGGCGCACAGGATACACGGCGTGTGTGTGGCATAAATGGTACTTCCTGCCAGGCTGACCCCGTTAAGGCTCGCCTGGATAATCACGTTCTGCTCGGCGTGGATGCCACGGCATATCTCGTGGCGCGTCCCCGATGGTATCCCTAGTTCCTCCCTGAGACAGCCCAGCTCCAGGCAGTCTTTCAGACCTGAGGCCGCCCCATTATAGCCGGTTGCCAGAATATGCTTGTCCCTGACGGCCACGGCGCCGACGTGATGGCGCAGGCAGGTCGACCGCTCGGCCACCACCATGGCTATCTTAAGAAAATATTCATCCAGCGATGGCCTGGCCGGCATCTTCATTTCAACTCCGCAACTATCTTCTTCGCCTGTGCCCGCAGCTCTTCAAGTGCGCCTTCATTGACAATCATGTAGTCAGCCATGGCAATCGGGCCGCCCTTGTTAGTATTTTCGATCTCTGATTTATCGCGGCTTCTGGCATCATCGAGCTTCAGCGGGCGTACTGGTCTGGCCGCTAGTCTCTGGTACCTCGTCTCAGGTGATGCCCATACCGCCACGACACGGAATGAAGGGCCGTAATGCTCCTTCATCATAAGATACTCTTCCCATGAATACATGCCGTCGGCGACCACGCTGGCTAGTTTAAGCGCCGCATCCATCCGCGGCAGATTGAGCTTCGCGTATGCGGCCATGCCATGCTCTCTCCTCAATGATTCCCGCACCAGCCGCTCGCTGTCCTCGTTCAAAGCAAGCCCGCGCTTCCTTACTTCCTCATCGGTGATATCGCCAAACCTCACCCTGACAAACTCCGCCTCCTCAAATACCTTTGCTACTTCGGACTTACCGGAGCCAGCCAGTCCGACGATGGCGACAACCCATTTTGTCACGGCTGTTCTTTTACCCGACAAACAAATTCCCGGAACTCGGCAAGCATCGCCTGGGACGGCTCACCATTAGAGCGCTTTACCAGGTACTCTTCTTTCGGCCCCTCACAATACCAGCGTCTCAAGACATCAGCCGTCGTTTCAGGCGCGGTATCAATCACATCAGTGCCAAAACCAATCTCGGCACCAGCAAGGTCAACCGGCAAGCGCGAACGCCGCGGGTAGATATGCATATGCCACCGGTAGTACTCCTGCGCACGGCCAATCTCGGCGAAAGGCGCCATATGCACCACAATGTTCATATCGGTGATGCCTCGGTAGAAAAACAGAGCCGGAAATACCCCGAGCACCGGACGGATCCACCGTGTCCTGTCTTCTGAACCCATCATCAGAATGTGAGTCACTGGTTCCTTGGGGAAGATAATCAACTCGTCGGCACAGACCGGCGCGAACGCGGCTCCAATATAGACCCCATCGTCGTAGATGACCCGCCGGCCATCTTCGCTCTCTTCCCGAACCAACAAGTCAAACGGGTTTTTACCATAACGTCTCGCTAGCTCCCGGCAATACTGTAACTCCTGGGCCAGGCGTGGCGAGGGGACTGAGGTCATACTTTTCCTCTGGGAATGCGGGTGCTGCTGAGAGGCGCCGGCGAAAGCACCCCAGTTGGTAAAATCCACGAATTCCAGCACTTTCGCGTCGCGGGCGCAGATCGAAGCTAAGTCATAAGATGACTCGACCATCCGCTCCAGGTCGTCAAAATAGAGGTCGGAAAGAAGTACCTTATGCTGGCCGAAAGGGGGATAGATGGTAACCCAATCGTACTTCTCCCAGGGGTATTTATTTGGCACCGAGACCGCTCCCGACTCATGCTGGATACGCTCCGCTGGCGTGCTCTTAGCAAAGGTGCAAAAATCGCACTTGGCTGATGTCTTGATGCGAAGTTCAGCAGAAATGCCAACGTTCCGATTAGCCCGTACCTCGGATATCTCAGCAACATTGCCGGAAATTGGGTCAATCCGCGTCGTAAAGGTGGTGGACCTGGTCTCACCATCGACCGTAAAGGGAACGGTCTGACCGAGGTACTCTTTAAGAAGCATTCACAGCCTCCAGATTTGAAGTATTCTATCATAATCATAATAACCCTACCCATTACTTCGCATCCTGTGCATTAACTTAAGCCATGCTCAGGCTGGCTGTCCAAATGGTATAACTTCACACCGCCGAAAACGTAAACTATTTCACCTGCTGTTGACATCCGGGTTCCTTAAACCTGCTGCGGTATGCCAAGCGGGCTGAAAAGAGTATCTTATTGGTAGCCTGATTTGCTCTAGCTTAACAGGGTTCACGCCAAAGTCTAAATATGCCTTCTCTCAGTTTTTCTTACCCTTCCCCAAGGCTTGATAACTGACACGAAGGCGCCGAAAATCATGATCACTGGGGCAATCACACCTACTATTTTTAGCATTTGAAGAGTGCTTAAATATTCTGCATTCTGTAGCGCGATGATACCTTCAGCCTTGCAAATAACAATTAGCTCCTCAACCCATGGGGCTAACGCAAATATTCCGAGCAGAATTATCCCTACAGTTATCAAACCCGGGATAATAACTGACCAATATTTCAAAAATCCCCAATCAGTCTGCCAGCAAAGAAGCAGGCCTGTTATGAGAGTGCCCATTCCAGCAGGTGGAATGATCAAGTCATCAATCAACTTAATCGATGCGTAATAAGTGTACAGTTCACTACCATCTGCGGCTCTTCCACTGACAAAAGGAATTATCGCGAATACTATCGCTGCACCAATCCATGTACTTGTAAAAGTTATATGAATAGCTTTTAGCCATTTTCTGCCCTGTAATCCAAGCTTTTTCATTTTTCATCTCCTGCCAACTACAATATTGTAGATACCCACCAGCTTTGCCCACGGCACTTCCTACCCCAAGCTCCGCTCGAACCCCTCGGGTGATATTCACCGACAGATATAGCTATCATGAGCACAATAAATAAGAGAGGTTGGCTGTCTTTGATGGGATGCATCGTGAATGTTATGTGTTCCCTTAACCCCCTGGCTACACCTCGACTATAGAGAAACCCGGCCAGGAAAAACAGCAGCGCCAGCACGAGATTAATCAAGTTTAATCCGCAAATGAAAAGCCAGGCCAGGCTAGCCGCAGCAAAAGCGACGAAGCACACCCATAGAGGGCAGACCAGAACAGCAAGAAGTCCGGCAGTGGTAGCTACTAGAACAAGAGCCAGCAATAGCCAAACAAACATAAGCAACGAATCCGGGGAGAAGGAGAGAAGAGCATTACCTGCTTGCCCGATCTGGCGGCTGGTGTTGCCTAAGTAGCTGGTGGCCGCGACGAGCAACGCGACAAAGATTATAGTTTTGACCAGCTTTGGTATCGCTACTATCTTAATGGCGGGCCATCGTCTCGGCGCCGCTACCTTCTGCATTGAGGCAGGCCTGGTGACCTTCTTTGCCGAAATAACACCCGGCTCAGGCGCTGTCGCGCCGCAACGAGGACAAAAGCGACTACCTTCGGGCAGTTTAGAGCCACATTTAAGGCAGAACACGGTTCTTCCCGTTCACCAAACTTCCAACATGCCTTCTCTCGAGCCAGACCAGTCGCCTGCGGGTAATCTCTACTGCTGTTGTATCCTCACGCCGGCCGGTAGCTCGAACATTCTGTCCGGTATGTCAACCACTTCTATATTCTTCCACTCCGTAACCATCGTGCCGCCGTGGGGATTAGGCGCCTCCATGCGGACGGGCATTCCATACTCTTTCCATATCCAGATTTTGGTGGCTTGTCCGCCAATTGTGGCCTGAACCACCATGCAGTCTTTGCCATCGATGGTCTCGCTGCCAATGACCGATGGTTTAGCTTCGGCGAGAACCTTAGCAGTCTGCACCGGTGACATCCGCTGCACCTCCTGTGTCTCTGAAAGCGTCTGTTTCATAGCCATGTTCATTGCCGGAATATAGGTGTAGACTATTTTGGCATCCATATCAACTATATTGACCACATCCTGTCCTTGCATGGACATTTCTGTCCTCATCTTATTTCCCTTCACCCACACCTTTATGGGCACGCCCGCCGTAGGCGGAACCGTTGTGGCGCCGGGAAAGGACGTCACCATCTCATACTTTACAGAGGTTAAGCTCTTTGCCTGACCCAGGAGTCCGCTTAGTGCTCCATTCGATGCAGGCGTTGGTGAAGGTGTTGGGGTCGGTGTCGGCGTAAGTGCGGGGGTAGGTGTCGGCGTCAGTTTAGGTGTTGGGGTTGGCGTAAGTACCGGCGGTGTGGGTTGAGGCGATGGCAGCTGTTGCCCGGAGGGGGGCGGCATGACAATACGGGGGGCCAGGACTGCAATCAAGAGCACTACAATTACCAAGGGCACTACTATCGCCACCGTCTTTAAGGCGGACCATCGTTTCGGCACTGCTGCTTTTCGGACTGCAGCAGGCATAGTAACTAATTCTGGCGGGGCAGCACCCGTCTCTGACACCGCCGTGCCGCAGCGGGGGCAAAACCGACTACCCTCAGGCAGTTTGAGGCTGCATTTGTGGCAAAACAGCTCTGCTGGTGCCGCCTCCGGCACCGCTGTGCCGCAACGGGGACAAAAACGGCTGCCTTCTGGCAACTTAAGATTGCATTTGTAACAATACATGCCCTTCCTCTCTCTCACATTCGCAGGGTTCCATGCTTCCGGTGCGGACCGGGACTTGTTCCGGTCAGACTTGCCCTCGTTGTGAATTAATAACTTCCAACCACTTAGCCAGGTCGGGAAATGACACCGGGATATCCTTGTCACCTGTGCCCACGAAGCTGCCAGACCTTGCGCCGGTCACCTTCATATATGAGATGAGCCAGCTGCCCTCCTCAGCCTGCGTTATCTCCTTCAGCGGGATAGCGAAGCCACCTTTTCTCGACAGGGCCGCATCAATATCTTCGACCTTCTTATAATTGTCCTTGAAATCAAGAAGGCGGCGTTTTACAAAGACCAGCCTTTTATTGGTGAGAATGAGTTGCCCCTGCGGACTGCCAGATATATTCTTCGGCGGCTCAAGCTCTCCTTCCCACCCACAGACGTGGTCAATCTTGAGCAAAATTTGTTCTGGTTGTATAGGTGGATAGCGTTTTGCTTCTTCGACTGCTGGTATAATTCCCTGGGGAGTCGCCGAGACATCAATTTCAGGCACCTCTGCGCCGCAACGAAAGCAATAACGGCTGCCTTCCACTAGTTCAACACCGCATTTATGGCAAAACATATTCTTCCTCCTTACTCGGGGGACTGCTCATTTGAAATGTTACGCACTTCTGATGATATGGCTGGCGCCGGCAGCAAGGTCTTCAAGGCTCATGGCGATAGATAGGGCAAAGACCTGACCGGAAATACTGAGAGTAAGTAAGATAGCACCGAGAACAACAGCAACCAGCCGCCAACACTTACGGCCCATTCAAACCCTTCTCCCCGCAAGCCTGGAAAACTCAAGTTAAGCCAGCTTATCTGGCATTGCGGCCAAGTCCAATCAATATTTATTATACCACGATAGCTATGGCGCACCGAGCAAATCCACGTTGCCTGTGTCAGCCGTTAATGGTAAACTCAACAGCTTACCATGAAAATCCTGGTTACCAACGACGACGGCATTCATGCCCCCGGCTTATGGACGCTGGCTAGGGAAATGCTCGCTTTAGGTCAGGTAACGGTAGTTGCTCCCGACCGCGAGCAGAGCGGCATGGGCGCTTCGGTTAGCTTCCATCACCCGGTACGCATTGTCAAAGTCCAGCCGCATGTCGAAGGCATCGAGACCTACTCGGTCGAAGGCACGCCGGCTGACGCCTGCATCCTCGGCCTCAGGGTAGTTCCCGGCGGCCAGCCCGACCTTGTCGTCTCCGGCATCAACGAGGGCCGCAACCTCGGCGACGACGTTTTCATCTCCGGGACGGTCGGCGCCGCCATGCAGGCGCATTTTCTCGGCGTGCCGTCGATTGCCGTTTCCGTCAGCGTTGACAACCCTCAGTTCGAGGCGGCGGCGCGGTTAGCCGCGCTCTTCGGACGCCATATCAACAAGGGCAACCTGCCAAAGCGGATACTACTGAACATCAACCTGCCCAACGTGCCCCTGGAGCAGATGGCCGGCATCTCCGTCACCAAGCTTGCCGACCAGGTCTTCAACTTCACCATCAAGCCGGGCAACGACGGCCGCAAGAACACTTACTGGATTGAGCGCGGCCGGCCCCAGTGGAAGCAGGCCGAAGGCACCGACCGCTGGGCTATGGACCGGAAGCTTATCTCAGTCACCGCCCTCATCACCTACTCGAATTCTCCGGTTATTTCCACCCTCAAGACCCTGGCGCCAGTCATCTTCAAAGAGCTTAAAGAATCCTTCTGAGCACTACCGTTAGATGGTCTAACAGCCACCCCTGGCGTATCTGTCATTGCGAGAGTTAGCGAAGCAATCTCCCCCCTTCTGTCATTCTCGAGGCCGCACCGCGGCCGAAGAGAATCCCCCTAATGTCTCAGGAAACCAGGTTTGCTCTTACTCAATCAGCCCGCGTTTACACTTCGTCTCAGGGCCAGGAATATGATGTAGTTTTATCCCCTTGGCGAGCTTGCCATCGCTCTCCTGGCTGAAGCCGAGGTAGGCGTCACGGTCAGTGAGAACCAGCCACTTCGTGATAGCAGTGGTAAGGGTTAGGAAGTAAAGCTTCTGATAAAGAGTAGCCACCCGGCCGGCATCTCTTTCGCCATCTCCCGAGAGCCCTGGGCCGTCATCTACGATAGCTACAACTGTCCCGTCATCGGATACGGCGTCGAATTCGTATTTAGCTTGAAGTAGGTCTGACTTTCGGCCGATGCTGAGGGATTTCGGCGCAAATGTCCTGCCCGGGAACTCTCTTACGAGGGCATCCCGTACGTACTGGTTAGTCTTTACCTTCGATAGACTGGTATGAGCCATCGGTTACCTCCCTTATTGACCATGTAGCAATACTAACATTTTGGGGTGACACGGCATTATCTCTCACAATTGAGCGTATTCTAAAGCCGGTTCCCAAGTATGGTGCTAGCTGACTACTCTGTGGAGGTGAAGAGAGAAACGTTACCCATGTGTAAGCAAACAGTAGCTTTTACAATCGCGTAAATAGCGGGGTAATCTAGTAACTAGGATTTAAGAATTACGTTGAGTAGCCCTATTTCCCCTTGAGTTTCTTGGTTAGATCGGAAAAGTAAGGCTTTGCAGTCAGATAGAACACATCATCTATGTACCTATTGTAGCTACGCAGATAATCTTTCATTTTTTTCGCGTTCTCATCCATATCTTTATTGCGGCCAGTAGGTCTTATTGCAACCATATAGACCTCAATATTTTTGTTTTTTCGCTTAGCCACATATGCAGAAGCAAAGGTTTCCCGAATTTGCTCATATCCAATATAGGTCTTGAGCGATATCAAGCATGCAGGAGAGCCGTTTTTCTCTACTACTATATCCCAATTATTACCATAGATTTCCCCCTTCAGCTTTGCATTGTCAGGATATCCTAAGACCCTCCTAACATAGTTGCTAATACTTTTCTCGAAAGGGCTTGAGAGTACATTTCTACCGCCAACTTTCCTTCCGGAATTCTCTGCATGCTTTCGCCAATTCTCGCGAAAATTTTTTCTCAATTCTGTCATTATTTCCCGGCATGACTTTGGTAATCTACCGTCAATCTTCTTGAATAATGGTCTCCAGTAAGACCTATAATACTCGCACTGTCCTTTCCTACCCCGATAACATTTCCCCTTGGTAACTTTACACGTTCTTTTGTCCTTCCCAAGTTTTTCGCAACCCATAACAAGCTCCTTTTACACATCGTTATCGAGCGTCAAGTGGTTAGCTACCACGCCCTCATAGTAACATAAATCGAGATGGTGATGATCCACAATTATTTAACTACCATTTTGTCCCCGGGCTAGGATGTCGACCGTCTTTCGAAGGCCAGCCTATGTAAGACGCTGATGTAGTCTCACCACGACCCATAAGAAACTTTCAAATCCCTCAGATGATAAGGCCTTCATGTCACAAACTCCTGATATCATTAGCATACTGGAAAGTTAGCTATGGTTTATTCGTAACAAGGAGGGGTGATAAATTGGCGTCTAGAACAAGAAAAACTATGTCCCGGAACTGGATTTCAGCAGTGGATTTCGCCCTTACTTGCAGAGGCCTGGACTGCTATGTCAATCGCAGACGAAATGAGGTGGCATAGTCATGCCAGAGCGATGCAGACAATTGGAGGGTGGTAATATCCCCGTTGGGCACGAACCAGGTGCGCATAGAAGCCTGTTACCCAAAAACCATACCTACCGGCAAGTTAGCCTACGTTCTCGAGCTGATTACCCGCGCCAATCTTCCCCTGAATCCCCTTATCGGCCGCTTTACGCTAGATTTTAAGAAGGGCGTCATTCGGTTCGACTCGGCGCAAAGGGTTGACCGCAGGCGAAGAGACGGAGGGTTGGGCTCGTGCATCCAGTTCCTTAATGCCCTCGTCGGCGGGCTATTCACCGCTCTCAAGGTAATGCTTGAAACTAATATCATGCCTGAGCAGGCGCTGGAATTGGCCGAAAACCGCAAGATGCGTGCGTTTGAGGTTACCGAAGAGGAAATCATCGCCCGCCGGTATCATAGATTCGGCAAGAAGTACGCAAACGAGGGCGATACTGAAGCGGCTCTTTGGTGTCTCGATCAGGCCCTGCGCTACCTGCCAGAAGACCCGCAGATACTCCATAGTAAGGCCACCATCATGGTGAGCTTAGAGCGATGGGAGGAGGCCTTAGAATTCGTGGAGCGCGCCATCAAGCAAGCTTCGGAGAACGGCTCACTATGGTTGAACCGAGGCTTTGCCCTGACCGAACTCGGCCGTCATGAAGAGGCTCTGGTGTCATACATGATGGCGCAGAAGCTGGGTGCAACTGACGAAAACCTATGGGACTGCAAAGCCAGGTCGTTATACGAGCTCGGCCGTTTCGAGGAGGCACACAAGGCCATTGAAGAAGCGCTAGTGCTCTCGCCTGAGAACGCCGAGTTCTGGAACCATAAGGGGTGTGCTTTGAGCGAGATGGGCAGGCATGACGAGGCTCTGAAGTCGTATGAACGGGCGCTGAGGATCGACCCGACCAGCTTCCTTTACGCGTGGAACAGGGCCTCCGCTATGGAAAAGATGGGGCGGTACGAGTCGGCGCGCGAGGCGTACGAGATGGCGATGCGGCTCTACGAGGACTTCCAGGAGAAGCTGGCTGGCTCGCCCGAGCAGGGGCCTGTAGTAGACGCTACCGTAGAGCCGTTTGAGGCGTGGCTTAACATAGGCAACCAGTTCAGTGATGCCGGCCAGTGGGAAGAGGCGCTCCTCGCTTACGACCGCTCCCTGGCGCTCAGGCGCGGCAACCCGGACGCTCTCAAGGGAAAGGGCTATGCCCTCGGCCAGCTTGGCCTGTTAATGGAGGCCAGGGTAGTCTACCGGAGGACGCTAAAACGCAATCCCAACGATGCCGAGGCCTGGTACAATCTGGAAGCAACGCGGAATAAGCCGGCTCGCGGTATGGGGGCAGGCGCTACGTGCAACGATAAGAGGAGAAAATAATCAAATCCGTACCGAGAGCGGCCCAAAACCCTTCACCGCCCGTGTTATAATGAACAACGCATAGAGTAACTATGGGAGGTGGTTATGTCGCGTAAATGGCTGGGAATCGGGCTGTTCGCTCTCGGCGCTTTGTTCATCCACACCATGACCACTTTCGCCTTCTTTCTTTCAATGGTCGGCGTGTCGGCTCTGCAAATGCCCCAGATTGCCGGCCCCAAGACCGGGATGGAATACATGTTCCTTTTCCTTAGCAATATCGTGCCCATCGGTTCCGTCCTGATGGTGGTGGGAGGCCTGGTATTCAAACAGGAAGCAGGGAGGTGACATGATGGATTTCCCGTTGTCTCACCCGGTCTGGATGTGGCTCTACTTCGGCTTCTTCGGCATTGCCGGCGCGGTCCTCTTCACCCTCGTCGTCTGGTACGCCATGAAAGCCCGTAATGGCGCAACGGGGCAACTGCGCAGGAGCGCTACCTGGAGCATGGTCGGCTACCTCTTTCTCTTCCTCTCGTCCTATGCCGCCTGCGGTATTGGCGGGCCCCCTGGCAACCTGCTCAGTTCCACTCCCGGACTGGCTGATGCCACCTTCGCCACGATAGCCTCAATGATGGCCATCGCTTATTCGGTTCCCGGCTGGGCCTGTATTCTGGTCGCCGAGTGCATAAAGCTCCGTATGGCGAAATAGGGACCGCGGCGCAAGAACGGCCTCTGGAAACCAATCCGGCCCTAAAACGAACAGGCCACAGTTCCGCCTGCCCTGCTATGCTGGTTTCCCGGCCAATTCACAGATTGCATAAAGGAGACAACCATGCGTCGTTTAGGAGCCGGCCTCGAAGACATAAAGATAGGGCACTGGACCGACCGGAAAGCCGCGACCGGTTGCACGGTTATCCTTTGTGAGAAGGGGGCGGTTGCCGGGGTTGACGTGAGGGGCGCCTCACCCGGGACGCGGGAGACCGATTTATGCCGGCCGATAAACCTGGTGGAACGGGTGCATGCCGTCCTGCTTTCCGGCGGCAGTGCCTTCGGCCTTAATGCCGCCGGCGGGGTGATGCGCTACCTGGAAGAGCGGGGCATCGGCTATAAAACGGCTGGCGGCGTTGTCCCGATAGTGCCGGCCGCGGTGCTCTTCGACCTCGCCATCGGAAACCCTCCGGTGCGGCCGGGTCCGGACGAAGCATACAGGGCCTGTGTTAATGCCAGGTCATTATGGCCTGAAGAGGGTTGTACCGGCGCCGGCACCGGCGCCATGGTCGGACAGTTGTTCGGACCATCACGGGCAACCAAGAGCGGCCTCGGAGTTTCCGTAGAGACCCTGTCCGGCGGCGTCACCGTCCTGGCCATAGTCGCCGTCAACGCCCTCGGCGACGTCATCGACCCGGAGACGAACCGGATTATCGCCGGCGTCCGGAACGCCAGTGGGAAAGGCTTTCAGAGCGTCTATAAACTGCTGAAGGCCGGGGTTACCATGCCGTCTCAGGCGCCCGGTCATACCACCATCGGCGTCATTGTCACTAACGCCCGCCTCAACAAGGAACAGGCCAACAAGGTGGCGCAGATGGCCCATGACGGCCTGGCCAGGACTATCACCCCCTGCCATACCATGTTCGACGGCGATACCCTGTTCGCCCTCTCCTGCGGAGAAATCAGCGCCGACCTGACAACCGTGGGCGCCGCCGGCGCCGAGGCCATGAGCCGGGCGGTTATCCGGGCGGTCAGCAAGGCAAAAGGCATTTGCGGAGTCCCCGCTGCTCGCGACTTGTTCCAGAATATGTAACGACCGCCGTCCGTATCGGATTAGCACGGGTAGTTGTGGTATAATTCCTCGGTTTTGCGCCCTCGTATCCCAGGGCGTGCCTGATACGGTCGAAGCAACAAACTACGTAAGGAGTTGTTATGGCTAACATAATCAAGAAACGCAAGCTCGGAAGGGGGGGGGCGGTCGTCGGCTTTGGCATGTCCAAGTTCGGCGTCCTACCCGGGCAGTCAAACCGGGACATGTTCGTGGACGCCTTCAAGGAGATGCTGAAGTCGGTCGACAAGGGTGTTGACCCTAAGGACATTGACGCCAACTTCGTCGGCTGCTGCGGCGCCTGGAACTGGGAAACCCAGGCCGGTGTTGGCAAATGGTGTACCGACTGGGTCGGCCTGATTCCCAAGCCATCGACGACCATAGATAACGCCTGCGCCAGCGCCTCGGTCGCCATCCGCAACGGCATCCTCGGCATTGCCTCCGGCATGTACGATATCGTCCTGGCCGGCGGCACCGAGAAGATGACCACCCTGCCCACCGAGGCCACGACGCTGGTCCTGGCCACCGGCGCCGATGCCACCTGGGAGAGCTACGCCGGCTATACCTTCCCCGGCCTTTACGCCACCATGGCCACCGCCCACATGAACCAGTACGGCACGACCCCGGAAGACCTGATGCATGTGGCGCTTAAGAACCATGCCAATGGCGCTATCAACCCCAAAGCTCAGATGAACTACTCCATCGCCCAGTGGATGGAGATGCGCAAGCAGAAGGCAGCTAAGGACGGCAAGCCGGTCCCGACCTGGAAAGACGAGATGGAGTTCCTCCACGACAACTCGGCCAATCCGATGGTCGCTTACCCGCTGAGGCTATTCGACTGCTGTCCTATCACCGATGGCGCCGCCGTCGTCTTGGTTGTCGCCGAAGAGCTTGCCAGGAACTTCACCGACCACCCGCTCTACATCAAGGGCATGTCCCAGACCAGCGGCCGCGCTCTCCATAACCGCGATACCCTCACCTGCATCCCCGGCACCCAGATTGCCGCCCAGCAGGCCTATGATATGGCCGACGTCACCGCCAATGACATCAAGATTGCCGAGGTGCACGACTGCTTCACCATCGCTGAGGTTATGGCCATTGCCGACCTAGGTTTCTTCAAGCCAGGCAAGGAAGCCGCCACCGCCGCCAGGGAAGGCAAGACAGCGCTCACCGGCGTCAAGCCGGTCAACACCTCCGGCGGTCTCAAGTGCAAGGGCCACCCGGTCGGCGCTTCCGGCGCCGGCATGGTCGGCGAAATCTGGCACCAGATGAGGAAAGAGGCTGGGCCGCGTCAGGTCAAGATGGACGTTGACCTGGCCATGATCCACAACGTCGGCGCCCACGGCACCGATGTCGTCATTCATATCTTCGAGAGGAGAGGATAGCCATGGAACAAATGCCATTCAACAGCGCGTCATTCGATAAATTCTGCTCGGAAAAGAAGTTCATGGCGGTCAAGTGCCAGAAGTGCGGTACGATGATGGTCCCGCCGCGCGGCCTGTGCATCAACTGCCAGGGCGATAATCTCGAGTGGGTACCCCTGTCCGGCAAGGGCAAGATTCTCTCCTTTACCGTCATCGGCGTCGGGCCGTCCAACATGCTCAACGAAGGCTTTAACCGCGATAACCCCTACTGCTCCGGCGTTATCCAGTTAGATGAAGGCCCGCGCATCAGCACCCAGATACTCGGCGTCAACACCAAAGACCCGTCAACCATCAAGATCGGCACGCCGGTCACCGCCGAATTCGTCACCCGCGGCAGTTTTGCCCTGGCCCCCGAAGTCGCCTGCGTCAAGAAGGCCTACCTGGCGTTCAAAGTAGCGTAAGCCACACTGCTTTCCGAATTTGGGAGGGCCGCCCGTACGGGCGGCCCTCTTATTTTCAAGAAACGGCATTGCTTGCCGCCGGTGGTATAATTACCATGTAGGGAAATAACCGGGGACGACGGATGGCGGCCCCTGAAACCTGTGGCCAGCGGATCTGGCTCTAGTCAGCCACAGGTACGGACACTTAGGCAGGCTGGTACGCCCGCGGTGAATAGGGAACACTAAGAGCCCTGTGGGTTTTTGGTGGTTCTCTGGCTTGGAGGTGTGTCCATGGGGACGGTCTTTCGCTGCATTCTCGGTAGTCTGTTCCTTTCCGCCGGCATTCTCAAGCTTCTTCCCGGTCAGCAACCACCTGAGGCCATCGGCTTCTTCCTGAGTGCACTACCCGCGCTGGCCCCCGTCTTGCCCTGGGTCGAAATCGCGGTCGGGCTGGCGCTGCTTGTCGGCCGGGCGCTTCGGTTTACGGTTGGCGTCGCCATCGCGCTGGTACTGGCTTTCATCGCCGCCAACGTTCAGAGCTTGCTCGCCGGCGCCCAGGAGGATTGCGGCTGTTTTGGAAACGTCGTACCCCTGACCCACTGGCAAGCGCTCCTGCTCAATGTACTCATGCTGGGCATGGCGCTGGCATGCTTACTCCAGCACGGCTCCAGGGCCATCACACTAGCTGGTGAGAAGAAGCGCCGGACGGTGACTATCGCCCGGATAGCCCTGTCCGGCATAGCCGTGCTCACCATCCTGGCCGCCTCATTCAGCCCCATCCCTGTCCCTAAGACCCCATGGCTGGCCGCAGCCGACCCGCAGGGCCAGTTCCAGCTCGCCCCGCTGAACCCTCAGTTCGAGGAATGGCAGAAATCACGCAGTGCCGACCGCCTCCAGGCCGGGCCGCAGTACGGCGATATTCCCCTTCCTATGGACTTGAGTCACCTCAAGCGGATCCCCGTGACGACCTCGCCAGCCTCAATCCGGCAAGAGGCACTGCCCAGCACCTTTGACTGGAGGACGCAGAGCAAAGTGACGTCGGTCAAAGACCAGAACCCCTGCGGCACTTGTTGGACCTTCGCCGCTCTGGCTTCTTTAGAGTCACGAATCGCCATCATTGACGGGACAACCTATGACTTCTCCGAGCAGAACCTCGCCTGCTGTACCGACCCGGCCTACTACTTCCTGGTGGGGAACCGGTGCAACGGCGGCGGCAACATCTTGATGAGCACCGAGACTCTGGTCAAGAAAGGGGCGCGGCTCGAGTCCTGTCAGCCCTACAACACCAGCACCATCAACAGCCAGGCCTGCAACGATACCTGCACCACCGTGGTAAGAGTGACTGACCTGCGCGTCGTGGCTGATGACGCCAGCCAGACCACCGAAATCAAGAACGCTCTCTATACCTACGGGCCGCTGAGAGTCTCGTATCGTCATGACAACTCAAAGTTGTATTCCGGCAATATCTACTACTGGCCCAACTGCACCCAAAACACCAACCACGCTGTCACCATCGTTGGCTGGGACGATACCGTGACGCACCCCTCTGGTGGAGGCACCGGCGCTTGGATTGTCAAGAACAGCTGGGGCACCGCCTGGGCCAACAGCGGCTACTTCTACCTGTGCTACGGCTCGGCCAACCTCAGTTCCGTCGGGTCGTACCACGGCAGTAATGGTTACATCACGCCCGGCGCTAACGACCGGCTGTACTATTGGGATGAAGTCGGATTGGTGGACATGATCGGTACCGGCAGTACGACGTCATGCTGGATGGCGAGTGTATTCACTGCGGAAGCGGCAGGCAGTCTCAAGCGGGTGGAGTTCTGGACTGTCAGCAACAACGCCCAGTACCAGGCCTACGTCTATAACGGCAACCAGACCAGCACCCAAGTACTCACGTCGCAATTAGGGACCTGCGCCGAGATGGGTTATTACTCGATTGTCCTGACCAGCCCGGTCACGCTGACCGCTGGCCAGCAGTTCACCGTGGCGGTAAAGATGACCACTCCCGGCTACTACTACCCTGTGCCCGTGGAGTGCTATTCCTCCGGTTACTGTAATCCGACGATACAGACGGGCAAGTCTTACCTCAGGGCGGGAGACTCCGGCGGCTGGACGGATGCTGCAGCCTACGGCGCCAACGCATGCCTGCGTGCCTTGGTAGGTACGGCGGCGGTTGCTCCAGCCGTCGAGACCTCTGCCGCCAGCAATGTCACCACGAACTCAGCCACCCTCAATGGCAACCTGACTTCACTTGGCTCGGCCTCCAGCGTCAATGTCTATTTTGAGTACGGCACAACGACCAGCTACGGAACGCCAACGTCGCCGCAGGCCAAGACCGCGACCGGCGCCTTCAGCCAGGACGTGACCAGCCTCATCGCCGCTACGGGGTACCACGCCCGGGCCAAAGCCGATGGAGGTACCGCCGGTACGGCAACCGGCGGCGATATATCCTTCACCACCTCAACAGCCGTACCTCTGGCGGTGGCAACGACCATCGCCACCAACGTAGCGGCTACCTCGGCAACACTCAATGGCAACCTGACCTCACTCGGCTCGGCCACGACGGTTAACGTCTCCTTCGAGTACGGGCGGGCAACAAGCTATGGCAACACGACAACGGCACAGGCTAAGACGGCTGTCGGACCGTTCAGCGCCAACCTTACCGGCCTGACGGCAGGGGCCGGCTATCACTACCGGGCCAAAGCCGACGGCGGCGGCGCAGGTGTGGTCTATGGTGCAGACATGGCCTTCCCTATGTCATGGCAGTGGCAGAACCCGCTGCCGCAAGGAAATCCGCTACGAGGAGTCTGGGGGAGTTCTAGCTCCGACGTCTTCGCTGTCGGCGACGGCGGCACCATCCTCCACTACAATGGCAACGCCTGGAGCACTATGACCTCTGGTACGACTGGCTATCTCAACGGAGTCTGGGGCAGCTCCGCCTCCGATGTCTTCGCTGTGGGTGAGACCGGTACCATTCTGCACTACAACGGCACTGCCTGGACCGCTATGTCCAGCGGCACCAACAATACCCTAACTGGAGTCTGGGGTAGCTCCGCCACCGATGTTTTCGCCGTAGGGGCTAACGGCACCATCGTTCGCTACAACGGCAGTGCCTGGAGCGCCATGACCAGCGGCACCACCAACTACCTTAACGGCGTTTGGGGCAGTTCCGCCTCCGATATCTTTGCCGTGGGACAAAATGGTATCATCCTTCACTACAATGGCAGTGCCTGGAGCACCATGACCTCCGGCGACGGTTGGGGGCTGGGTGAAGTCTGGGGCAGTTCCGCCTCCGATGTCTTCGCCGTGGGCAAGGCTATTCTGCACTACAACGGCAGTACCTGGAGCACCATGTCCAGCCCCGGCTTCGATCCCACGGGCAACCCGCTGAGTGGATTGTGGGGCAGCTCCGCATCCGATGTCTTTGCCGTAGGCTACGGCGGTACCATCCTGCACTATAACGGCAGCGCCTGGAGCGCCATGACCTCCAATGCCAACAACACCCTCAACGGAGCCTGGGGCAGTTCCGCATCCGACGTCTTCGCCGTCGGCGACGGCGGCACCATCCTCCACTATAACGGCAGTGCCTGGAGCGCTACGTCCAGCGGTGTCTACTACAACCTCTACGGGCTATGGGGGACTTCCGCATCCGATGCCTTCGCCTCAGGGGCCGCCGGCAGGGTCCTGCGCTACAACGGCACTACCTGGAGCGCCACATCCACGGACACCAACGTCACTCTCAACGGAATCTGGGGCAGTTCCGCCTCTAATGTCTTCGCAGTCGGCGACGGGGGTGTTATCCGTCACTACAACGGCAGTACCTGGAGTGCCATGACCAGCGGTACTATCAACGCTCTGTACGGCGTATGGGGTAGTTCCGCCTCCGACGTATTCGCCGTCGGGCTTAGCGGCACCATTCTCCGCTACAACGGCAGTGCCTGGAGTGCTATGTCCAGCGGCACCGCCGCGGAGATGAGAGCGGTCTGGGGCAGTTCTGCCACCGATGTCTTTGCTGTGGGGAGCGGCGGTGTCATCCTCCACTACAATGGCAGTGCCTGGAGCGCCATGACCAGCGGTGCGAGTGACTACTTTTATACGGGGCGTGGGGCAGTTCCGCTGCCGATGTCTTTGCTGCGGGGAGTGGCGGTGTCATCCGCCACTACAATGGCAATACCTGGAGCGCCATGTCCAGCGGCACCACCAACACCCTTACTGGAGTCTGGGGTAGCTCCGGTTCCGATGTCTTCGCCGTGGGGAGCGGCGGTGTCATCCTCCACTACAATGGCAGTGCCTGGAGCACTATGACCAGCGGCACCAGCAACTTCCTATGGGGAGTCTGGGGCAGTTCCGGCACAGATGTCTTCGCTGTGGGGTATGGTGGTACCATCCTCCACTACGCGCCGCTAGGCTTGGCCGTGACTACTAGTGCCGCCACTGGTATGACTCAGACAACGGCCACGCTCAACGGGAGCCTCGACTTCCTTGGCTCGGCCACCACCGTCAACGTCTCATTCGAGTACGGCACAAATACCTCCTACGGTTCCACCACAACTCCAGAAGCCAAGACGGCCACCGGCGCCTTTAACGCGGCCGTTACCGGTCTCACCGGCGCTACAACATATCACTACCGGGCTAAAGCCGACGGTGGGACGGCCGGAACCAGCTACGATGCTGACGTAACCTTCACCACTACCACTGCAGCCGCCAGCATCCAGGTCAACGACGGAAGCACCGTCACACTCAGCCCCGGCGGCTCCCGGAGCAACATTCCCATCGCCATAAAGAACATCCCCAACCTCGGGACGGGCAACGGAGTCGGCGGCTTCACCTTTAGTCTCTCATGGAACAAGGACGTCATCACCGTTGACAGCCTTACCGGGGCGACCGTGACTGGTTGGACTATCCTTCCCGGCACGCCTAACAATACCAGCGGCACCGTCAGCATCACCGGCTACACCTCGAACAGCTTCTTAACCGCCGATACCGTTGTCGGCAACCTGTCAATAACCGCGGTCGGCGCCTCGGGCACCTCCACCACCATAGGCATATCCGTCACCAGCCTCGGTGACAAGAATGGAACCGCGATTCCCTCAACAACCACCGGCGCCCCGGTGTCGATTGTCAGCATGGTCGCCGAGACTGCATTATCTACGGGGATTGACACCGACAATGTCGCCGTGGTCAATGTCAAGATAAACCGCGGTAAGAACCCTGGCGACGGCTCAACCGTCCAAATA
>JBFMDU010000002.1:0-39914 GCA_040753815.1 Chloroflexota bacterium | reverse complement strand
GATTACCGTCTGATAAGTCTCTTCGCCTCGTCAGCCATCCGCCGTGCCGTCAGGCCGAACTGCTCGTAAAGGACCGGCCCCGGCGCCGAAGCGCCGAAACGATTGAGTCCGATCGCTATACCATCAAGGCCAATGTAGTGCTCCCATCCAACCGTCACACCGGCCTCGATGGAAACGCGGGCCTTCACTTTCAGCGGCAGAACCGATTCGCGGTACTCCAGGGGCTGGGTGTCAAATAACTCCCATGAAGGGAGAGAGACCACCCGGGCATGCACACCTTCAGCCTGGAGCAGCCGCCCTCCCTCGAGTGCGATATGTACCTCGGAACCGGTCCCGATGAGTATCACCTGCGGCATACCGCCGGTTTCCCAGAGGACGTAGCCGCCGCAGCGGACGCCATCGGCTGCTGCCAGTTGGCTCCGGTCGAGCACCGGCAGGTTCTGGCGGGTGCAGATGAGCGCCGTCGGGCCGTCCCTGCGCTCCATGGCAATCTTCCAGGCCTCCGCCGTCTCGGTGGCATCGGCCGGCCGTATTGTCACCAGGTTAGGCACTATCCTTAAGCCCATCAACTGCTCTACTGGCTGGTGGGTCGGGCCGTCCTCGCCGAGGCCGACCGAATCGTGGCTGAAAACGAAGATAACGTGCAGGCCTATGAGCGCCGCCAGCCGTATCGGCGGCCGCATATAGTCGTAGAAGACGAGGAAGGTGCCGGTGAAGGGTATCAGGCCGCCGTGTAGGGCGATGCCGTTGGAGATTGAGCCCATGGCGTGCTCGCGGACGCCGAAGCGGATATTCCGACCGGAGTAGTCGGCGGCACAGCAGTCGCCGCTGTCTTTAATGAGTGTCTTAACCGAACCGGCTAGGTCAGCCGAGCCGCCGGTAAGGTTGCGGACGGTCTCGGCGGTCTTGTTGATGAGGCGGCCCAGCGCCTCACGGGTGGCCAGCGGCTTGTCGCCCGGCTTAAACATGTCTGATAGCCCCTTGTCCCAGCCTTCGGGCAGGTCACCCCGGAGGTCAGCTTCGAGCTGTCGGGCTTCGGTCGGGAAGGTCGCACGATACCGGTCGAGCAGTTCTTGCCAGCGGGTCTCGGCGGCCCGGCCACGCTCGACCGCCTGGCGCAGGTGGGCCAGCGCCTCCGGCGGTACCTCGAACGGGCCATACGGCCACTTGAGGTTCTCCCGGGTCAGCTTTGTCTCTTCTTTGCCCAGCGGCTCGCCGTGGGCTGATGGCCTATTGGCCTTGTTGGGACTGCCGTAGCCGATAATGGTGCGGCAGATGATGAGAGATGGACGCTCTGATTGGCTTCTAGCAGTGCGGATAGCGGTATCGACGGCTTCAACGTCCATGCCATCCACCGGACCGACTACGTTCCATCCGTAGGCAAGGAATCTCTGCTTAACGTCCTCGGTGAAGGTAATTTCAGTGGGACCATCGATGCTGATGTCGTTATCGTCATAGAGGTAGACGAGCTTGCCCAGCTTGAGATGCCCGGCCAGGGACGCCGCCTCGGAGGCGACTCCTTCCTGAAGGTCGCCGTCGGATACGACGGTATAGGTGTAGTGGTTGAAGAGTTCAAAGCCGGGACGGTTGTAGCGCCGGGCCAGCGCGCGTTCGGCGATAGCCATACCGACCCCATTGGCGAAGCCCTGTCCCAGCGGGCCGGTGGTGGTCTCAACCCCTGGGGTCAGGTGAAATTCCGGGTGTCCGGGCGTCTGGCTTCCCCACTGCCGGAATCTCTTCACTTCGTCGAGCGGCAGGTCGTAGCCAGTGAGATGAAGAAGAGCGTAGAGCAAGGCCGAGGCATGTCCCGCCGAAAGGACAAAGCGGTCACGGTCGGGCCATTTCGGATTGGCCGGGTTGTGCTTCAGGTGGCGGTCCCACAGGGTATAGGCCATCGGCGCCATGCCCATCGGCGCGCCGGGGTGGCCCGAATTGGCCTGCTCCACGGCGTCGATGGCAAGGAATCGGATAGTGTTTATACAGAGCTGGTCAAGACCGGGATTAGACATGGTTTTACTCCCGCTGGCGGCTCCCGGAGCTAACGGCTTAACCCGGGGGGCGGCGCCAATTGGGTGAAATTATAGCCCATTCTTCCGCAAGCGCAATCACCGTTGACGCTCTCACCATGGCCGCTGTCAGGCTTGTCCAATCTGGACAATCCAGGGTATGACAGGTAATATCATTGCCCGATGGTGACGTTTCGATGGATATAGCAATTCTATTGCCGCTGGTGATGCTCCTCTCGGCGGTGGTCAGTTTCGCCTCCGGTCTGTTTGTCCTCATTCAAGAGCCGCGAAACTTTCTCAACCGGTCGTTTGCCATTATGTGCTTTATTCTGGCATTTAGTAACTACAGCACATCGGAACTCTGGCATGCAGGAACTCTGGAAACGGCCTTTTTCTGGAGCCGGGCGGCGGCCGTGTGGCCGCTTACGGCAGTGCTCTTGCTTTACTTTATCCTTGCCGCTATAGGAAAGGTCAGCTCACTCCGGAAACTGTGGACAGTCGTTGCTATTCACCTGCCGGCACTCACATTTGTGGGGCTGGGTGTCTTTACCGACCTCCTGACCGGCCCGCCTGAAAAAGTCTCGTGGGGCTATACTTACGGCCTGCCGGCGAGCCTGCTTGTAGCGAATCTTGCGATAGGGTGGCTGATGGCTGTATTCGTTGCGGCGGTGGTTCTGACATACCGGTATTATCGTACCGCAGGGGACTACCGCGACAAACGACGGGCGTGGTGGCTTCTAGCCTGGACAGCTTCCGCGCTGTTGATCGCGCTCTTCACCGAAGCCATGTATTACGGGTTTAACTGGGCAGCGCCGGAAATCGGCGATGCTCTTTACGGTCTGGTCACCGTGGTTGCCGCCTACGCTATCTGGAAATACAAGTTGTTTTCTCTGAACACGGCGGTTGCCGCTGACGAAATCGTAGCCACCATGCCGGATGCTCTGCTTCTGGTCGGGCTTGATGGTAATGTTATCGATATCAACCGTGCCGCACTCGGGCTTCTCGGCTACCAGAAGTCGGAGCTGCTCGGGCGAAAGATGACCAATGTCTTCGCCGACGGCGATGGGCTCAGCCGGGAAAGCGTAGAGCGCCTGGTGCGCCAGGGGCCGATAGGCGGCTACGAGGTTACTCTTGTCACGAAGACCGGTAAAAAGGTCCCCGCCTCATTTTCCGTGTCGCCGGTACGCCATCCGGACGGCAGCCCGGTGGGAGCAGTCTGCATCCTCAACGACCTCACCGAAAGGAAGGAGACAGAACGCAAACTTCAGCAACTTCTGCATGAGGAGAAGCGCCTGCGTGGCGAACTGGAGAAGGAGATTGAGTATAAGGTGCAATACATCCGGGCGCTGGTGCACGAGCTCCGGACGCCGCTGACCTCGGTAGTGGTGACCAGCGATCTTATGCTTGAAGAGGCGAAGGAGGAGCCGCTGGCGAGCATGGCCGCGGTAGTCCACCGTGGCGCAGTCAGCCTGAATGCCCGTGTTGAGGAACTGCTGGACCTGGCCAGAGGCGAGGTAGGAGCGTTGGTGCTTAATCTGTATCAGGTGGACTCCCAGCGCTTGCTTGCCGAAATATGGGAGGACATGGAACCGGTAGCGGTCCTGAAGAAGCAGTCGCTAGTCCTGGAATTACCCCAGTCTCTGCCCGTGATATGGGCCGACAAGATCAGGCTCCGTCAGGTGGTGCTCAATCTCCTGAATAATTCTTTCAAATATACTCCGGCCGGCGGCAGGGTTATCATCCGCGGATTTGAGAAGGACGGCAGTCTCACTGTTGAAGTCGAAGATAACGGCCGTGGCATCGCCGAATCGGCCATGCCGCATCTATTCGACGCCTACCGCCGGCCGAGGGCTGACAAAGTGCTGGGTGGGCTGGGCGTTGGCCTGCCGTTGTCCAAAGTCATTGTCGAAGCCCATGGCGGGTGCATTTGGGCACGGAGCATTGAAGGTAAGGGGAGTATCTTCACCTTCAGGGTACCGTTGAGTGGGCCGCCGGAGATGGAGACTGAAGAGACAGTCAAGTGAGTACGGGGTCTGTTAGAGTATAATAGCGCCCCATGAGTGCTCCTGAACCTGCTACTGCCCGCGTCGATGACAGCCGTAAGGCCCGGGTAGTCATTATCACCGTTGCTCTTGCTTCTTTTATTATCCCGTTCACTTCATCGTCGGTTAACGTCGCCCTGCCGGCTATTGGCCGCGACTTCACTATGGATGCCGTCACTCTGGGCTGGGTGGCTACCAGCTTTCTTCTGGCCGCGGCGGCTTTTCAGGTGCCGTTCGGCCGGCTTGGTGATATCTATGGCCGGCGCCGGCTCTTTCTCACTGGCGGAGCTATTTTCGTTCTGGCTTCAGCCGGACTGGTTTTCGCCCCATCGTCGCCGGTGGTCATCGGACTGCGTGTTATGCAGGGTATCGGCGGTGCCATGCAGTTCGGCACCGGGGTCGCCATGATGACTTCGGTACTCCCGCCGCAGGAGCGGGGGCGGGCGCTGGGATTCAACACGGCTTCGGTCTATATCGGCCTGTCAATCGGGCCGGTCATCGGTGGTTTCCTGACCTCCAATGTTAGCTGGCGGAGCATCTTTATTGTAACCGTTGCCCTCGGGGTCGCCGTCTTCATTCTGGCCACCTGGGCGATACGCGGTGAATGGTCGGAAGCCAGAGGCGAGAGATTCGACCTGACCGGCGCAGTCATCTTTTGTCTAATGCTGACTGCGGTGATGTATGGCTTTACAGAGCTTCCGGCGGCGACTGGCGGCGTTCTTATAGCGCTTGGGCTGGTGGGGGTTGGCCTCTTTGCCTGGTGGGAGCGGCGGGTCGCTAGCCCGGTGCTTGACCTGAAACTATTTACCCGAAATATCGCTTTTGCCTTCTCCAATCTGGCGGCGCTCATCCATTACAGCGCCACATTCGCCGTGGCCTTTATCCTCAGCCTTTATCTCCAGTATGTTAAGGTGCTGACCGCTCAAGAAGCCGGGCTGGTCCTTATCGCCCAGCCGGTGATGATGGCCATCTTTTCACCCATCTTCGGCCGGTTGTCCGACCGGATTGAGCCGCGCATCGTGGCCTCGATTGGAATGGGCGTATCGGTTATCGGCCTGGCACTGCTTATTAGCGTGAATGCCGGGACCGCGATATGGTACATTGTCATGGTGAACCTGGTACTCGGCCTGGGGTTTGCTCTTTTCTCAGCGCCGAATACCAATGCCGTGATGGGGTCGGTCGAGCGGAAATTTTTCGGCGTCGCCTCGGGCATGCTGGGCACCATGCGCTCTATCGGTATGATGTTCAGCCTGGGCATCGCCATGCTCGTCTTCTCGGTGGTCATGGGCCGTGTTCAGGTGACTCCAGATGTCCATACCCAGTTCCTGGAAAGTCTTCGGGTGATACTGATTATCTTTGTCGTGCTGTGCGCCGGCGGCGTCGCCGCCTCCATGGCGCGGGGAAAAGTCAGACAGTAAGGAGGGTCTGCGATGGCTGGAGAAATTGAGCTGGTGGCCTACTGTGGGCTTTATTGCGGTGACTGTTTTATCCACCAGGGGAAGATAGCCGACCTCGCGCGGGACTTGAGAGCAGAGTTGAGGCGGACGAAATTCGAGCGCCACGCCGCCGAACTAGCGAAGATACCATTCTTCAAAGAGCTGTCCGGGTATGGGGATTGTTATAAGGTTTTAGGTGCTATGGTCAGGTTCCGTTGCCGCAGTGCCTGCCGGAAGGGCGGCGGGCCGCCGTTCTGTAAGATGCGGAAGTGTTGTCAGAAAAAGGGGATTGACGGCTGCTGGCAGTGTGCCGAGTTTGAATCCTGCCGGAACTTCGCTTTTCTTGAACCGGTCCACGGGGATGCCTACCTTAAGAACTTGAGGGTACTGAAGAAGTCCGGTGTTGATAAATTCGTTGCCGGCAAGAGGTACTGGTAGGCCGCCGGCGCCCGTTACTTCTTTCTTAAGAGCCTCATTAGAATGACGGCTGCGGCGATTGCCAGAATAGCCAGGTAGACAAGAACCACGAATGGCGTCACCAGTCCGGCGGCCAGCAGGGCGGCACCCAGGCAGAAAAGGGAGATGACGATGCTGAGGCGGTGTCGGGTCAGGTAGTTGAATAGTCCTGCGGCGCTGACAGGTGGTGTGGTTGGCATCTTGGCAGTCAGGGTCGCTGGTTCTGGCCCTGGCAGACCGGCGATGCGGCGCTGCCCGGCTAGCATCATAAGTGTAAGAGTTATCAACAGGAACAGGGCGAGGCCAGACAGCTTGACCGGCCAGCCAGTGGTGGGAAACCCGACCATCAGACCGGCGATGACTACCAGCGGCCGTGCCCATGACGCGATTGGCCCCACTTTCAAAAGGTAGCCTTCGATTCCGCCGACAATCATAGGTATGCTTATGCCGCAGGTGATTATGGCATACAGGATATCCGGAAGTGGTGCTTGTAAAATAAGGCCGGGGCTGAAAAGCAGATAGAAGGACACGACAAACAACGTCCAGCCGAGCCGCATGGAAACAACCGCTGTTTTCATCGGATTAGACTGAGCAATGCCGGAGGCAACAAAGGCGGCAATCGCTACCGGCGGCGTAAGCCCGCTGTAGAGCACAATGTACATTACGAAAAGGTGTGCTCCGGTGAGGTTAATCCCTCCTACGGTTATCAGGGGCGGAAGGAGTGTTACAGCCAGGAAGAGGTAAGCTGTCAAGGCCATACCGGCCATGCCCATAATAAAGGCCATGAATACGCCGAGGAGCAGGACCATAGGGATGCTCTCCCCGCCGGTACCGATGATGTAAGCCGTCACGTTAGCCGGGACGCCGGTAACCATCAACCCGGTCAGAATTAGTCCCACTGGCAAGATAATTGCAAAAACCGTACTGATGAGACCGGCGATTTTCACCATGATTTCATGTAGTTGCCCCAGGTTTATCCGGGTATCGCGGTAGATACAGCCAAGGGCAATCATCAGAAGCGCCGAGTAAACGGGGGCTTTTGCCTCCCACCTCAGGTACACCAGGCCCCAGGTCATAAACGCGAGGACGAAGATGAACATCCATCCGCGCTTGATGGTCTCTTTGAGTGAAGGCAGCATATCACGGGGCAGACCCAGGAGGCCATTCTTAGCAGCGTGGGCATCTACAACCAGGAAGAGGCTTAGATAGTAGAGTAAAACCGGTACAAACGAGGCGATCATAATGGTGGCATACTCCAGGCCGGTCATAACGCAAATAACAAAGGCGATGCCGCCCATTACCGGCGGCATGAGGTTTCCGGCCCCTGAAGCGCAGGCCTCAACGGCACCGGCGTATTCCGCTTTGAAACCGGTCCGCTTCATGGCCGGGATAGTGAGAGCGCCGGTAGTCATGATGTTGGCAGTAGTGCTCTCGCTGAGACTGCCGAAGAAGCCACTGGCAACCACTGCCACTTTAGCGGCCCCGCCGCGGAAGCGTCCGGCCAGCGCCAGCGCCAGCTTGAGGAACGATTCTCCCGCGCCTGAGGCCATAAGCACTCCGGCGAAGATGAAAAAGGCCAGCAGGTAGTTGCCAATGACGCCAGCCGGCAGTCCCAGGACGCCGTGTCGGCCGAAGGCGAAGTTGCCAACGATATCCGGGAAGGATAGAGAACGGCCGTAGAAGATGCCGGGCATCTGGTTGGCAATCAGCGGGTAAAGTCCGATAAGGGCGGCTACGATGATGAAAGGCACTCCCCCGATGCGGCGTCCCCCTTCCATGCAAATTAGTAGAAAAACCAGTGCCACCAGAAAAACCAACAGATTCGGCGGCTGTACCCAGCCGAAGTCTATAGGCCGTGCATTCAGGAAAAAGTAGATGCAGATGAGTGAGGCCGCCGAGCCAAGCACTACGTCATACCATGGCACCCGTCTGCTATGTGCTGGATTCCTCCGGTTGGCCGGGATGGCCACAAAGACGCCAAATGTGAAACAGGCGAACAGAAGATAGAAGTACTGCGTGGTGCTGAAGATAAACCCGAAAGGCTGGAAGGCAAAAATCCACATGAGGAATAGACTGATGCCGATGAAAGTAATTGTGAGGTAAGTAATTTTCAAAGCGGTGGGCAGGTGCCAGTAGCGTGTTGCCTCTTCCTTGTGCAGTCCCGTCCGCTCCGCTGCGGGAGCTTCCGTCATGTTTGCCACCCTTCTTTATAGAAATGGCAGGGAGGTGTGTGGTCTCCCTGCCACTCTCGGGACAATTCGGTTCAGGTAACCAGTTATATCCCCAGGAACATCTGGAACCGCTTTAGGCCTTTCTCTTTCTGATAATCATGCCAGAGCTTGACCCAGGCGGGGTTGTCCGGATTGATGTCAATCTTGGCGGCATCGGCTTTGGCGATAGCCTCAGGATAAGCCTTCACCCATTGCGTCAGAAGCGCCTGGTTCACTTTCTGCCGTGCATCGTGGGCAGGAGTCCATTTGCCGATTTCCTTGAGGTACTTTATCGCGCCGTCATGCACCGGGATGAACCACCGGGACAGGCCCTGCATGAAGACATCCATGTTCTGTTTTAACAACCATTCATGCTTGTCTTTGTACTTATCCCAGTTCTTATCCAGCCACTTAACCACGTTATAAACCAGCGCGGGGTCGGCATCTGCCCGGGCGCAGTACATGGCGATGCCGGCTTTTGACCTTACCCCATGGGCCTCTTTAACTCCGGTTGTCATGACGCCGAAATCGGTTATCGGATCGATGGCGAGATACCGTTTGGCCCCCTCGGGGTCGGTGTCGTAAGGTAAATCAAGATACCGTATGCCATGCGGTGAAGAAGCCGCCTTGAAGGTATCCGTGGAGGTGGTAAACGCCTGGGTGATGTCTGCCTGGCCGTTAACTACCGCAGCTATCTTCTTAGCGTACGAGCCAGCACCGACCCACACTGCATCTTCTTCCTTGAGATTAGCCCATGCCAGCAGGCCGTTGAAAGTCGCCTTGCCTATGGGGTCGGCTGTTGTCAAAGCGATCCGCACACCCTTTTTCAGGTCATAGGGTGTTTTAATATTAGAATCGCCGCGTACGATATATCCGGAGTCGATCTGCGAGCGCACGTAGACAATGCGCATTTCGTATGGGCCGTTGTCCCGGGTAGCGTAGCCCTCATCGGCCCGCATCTGGGAATCGGCGTTATCAGCCGAGTAGGCTCCCATGAAATACGACCCATCCCTCACCCATTTGAAGCGGAGCAGGACATTGCTTTCGTCAACAACCCGTATTGCCATTCCGGTATCTTTGTCCATAATCGCCGCCCAGGCTACCGCCGCCGCCAGACCAACACCGCCTGAGGAAATGATGTTTATTGTCTTTGGCCATTGCCAGGGAGCGGCGGTTGGGGTGGTTGCTGGTGTGGTGGGGGGTTTCGTGGCGGGCGTCGTGGGTGTAGGGGTAGGCGATGGCGCCGGTGGTGGTGCGCCCCCGGCGCATCCGGCCAGTAATGAAACGAGAAGAGCGGTCACAACAATTAAAGAAGCCAAATTTCTGGACATACCTTGCCTCCTCCTTGACCTCCTGCGGCACATTAGTGAAGAAGCGGCACTCGAATTCGAGTGTCAACAAATCAAATCTAGCACGGGCCAGTCAGGGTGTCAATATCATCCGGGTGGTCGTATGCGGCGCAGGCGGAAGACCACCGGATTTTCGGAATCAGGGCAGGCGCAGGTGACCTCGTCCGGATTCTTTGAGAACGGGAAGCTGTCCTTCTCCGCGTAACGCATAACATTTAGGAAGGGCATCATGGAGCAGAAGGCCGAAATACAGATGCCCTCCGGCGTCTTGCCCTTGATGACCCACTTATCGCCCACCTTATTCCCCTGCCCGCAGAACCCCTTCTGGGAGATGACCTCGACTTCAACATCGACACGCTTTGACATGGTGCGCCTCCTTGCTAATTTGTTTTGTTAAGAGGATACACCGCATTTACCATCTCGAACGAAGTGAGAGATCTGGCGGCGTGGGGCAATGAACGTGCCCGCCCCGCCGGATTTCTCGGGCCTTAACCCTCGAAATGGATTACGGTGTATAAATGTATAAAGGGGAGAGTACAGATGTCATCCTCGCCCGAACTGCTTTGCCAGTTGCCGAGAGTCCATGTGCACGATTGCCGGCCGTCCGTGGGGGCAGGTATAAGGCCGGCGCGTCATTTCCAGTTCCCGGACAAGCCCCCGCATTTCCTCGTGCGATAGGGGATCACCGGCTTTAATCGCCCCGTGGCAGGCCAGGCTCTGCGATATTCTTTCCTCCCAGGCCGGGCTGGTCTCACCGGCGCTCAGGCCGTCCACCAGCTCGGAAATGACCGCGGTCGGGTCGGCACGTCTGACTACCCCCGGTACCGCCCGCACCAGGAAGCTCCGGGGACCGAACGGCTCGATATCGAAGCCGAAGCGGCGCAGTGTTTCAACGCCGTTCTTAAGAAGCTCCTCCTGCCTCGGACTCAGGTTGACCGTGGCCGGTTCGAGCAGGCCCTGGACTTCCACCTTACGCTCGGCCACCTGCGACTGGATGCGTTCGTAAAGGATACGCTCGTGAGCGGCATGCTGGTCGATGAGATACAGGCCGTCCGGCCCTTCGGCCAGAACGTAGCTATTGGCCAGTTGCCCGACCACCCGCAGTACCGGCAGGGCGTTGGAGTCCGGCTGGACGCGCCACAACGGGGCATTATCCGGTAATGTTGATAGTGGTGGCTGTCCCGGGTGACCCGTCCCCACTGTGACCTGAGATTGCACGCCTAGTGTGGTAACAGATGTGGCGGGCACCACGTTTACCGGAGCGATGCCAAGCGCCTTCTTGACGGCCTTTTCCACCGCGGCAAATACAACTGGCTCCTGTCGGAACCTGACCTCTACCTTGCGCGGGTGGACGTTGACATCGAGGTCTTGTGGCGAGATGGTGATGCTGGCGATAACGATAGGGTGCTTGTCCGAGGTGAGCCAGCCCACGTAGGCCTGTTCCATGGCGCGCATCAGCATGGGGCTTCTCACCCAGCGGCGGTTGACGAAAAAGCTGACGTAATTGCGGGTGGAGCGGAAGACCGATGGCGGGCTGGTCAGTCCGGTCACCGCCGGGACGAGTCCGGCTCCGTTTATTTCCATCATTTGCCGCGCTGTCTCCGGCCCATAGATTTCGGAAACGGCGTCGCGCAACTGGCCGGTGCCCGGTGTTTGAATCGTTGGGCGGTTGTCCATGACAAGACTGAATTTCACCTCAGGAAAAGCCAGGGCATACTGGGTGACCAGGGTGGTGATGTGGCCGTTCTCGGTAGCGGTGGAGCGCAGGAACTTGAGCCGGGCCGGAAAATGCCGGAAGAGGTAGCGCATGGTGACCGTGGTGCCGCGGGTCCGAGCGCGGCTTTCCTGATGGGTGATGTCGCCCTTTTTGAAAGCGGCGTAGGTCCCGGCCGGTTCGGCATCGGTACGGGCAAGTATTTCCAGTTCGGCCACGGCGGCGATGCTGGCCAGGGCTTCACCCCGGAAGCCGAGGGTGGCAAGTTTCTCCAGGTCGTCGATGGTGGCGATTTTGCTGGTGACGTGACGTTTGCCCAGCGGTTCAAGTTCCCCACAGGCTATGCCGGAACCGTTATCGGTGACCCGTATTAACCCCACTCCGCCGTCCTGGGTCTCGACGGCTATCTGGGTAGCGCCGGCATCGAGAGAGTTCTCCACCAGCTCCTTGACGACTGAAGCTGGCCGCTCGATGACCTCGCCGGCGGCGATTTTAGAGACGACTTCGGTGGGGAGGATGTGGATGGGCATATCAGGGGCAATCCTAACGGGCGGTAGAGATTAAGTCAACTGGCAGGGGGCCCCTCCACTCCTCAAGATTTCTCAGCCTGCTGAAGCATGGCTTCGAAATGGTATGGCGCCGTAACCATCTCGAACGAAGTGAGAGATCTGGCGGCGCGGGGCAATACTTGCGCCTGCTTTCACCAGCCACACTACTCCTCTGGCGCCTCCGCTTTCTCCATCGGCGCCAGGCTCTTGAGTAACTTCTTAATCCCGTACTTTTTATCCTTGAAGACCACGGTCACTTCGGTATCGCCGGGGATGCGGTTCACCAGTACTACCTGGCCCTCCCCGAAGAAGCTGTGACGGACGAAATCGCCGGCCCTGGGCATCCATGTCGGCCGCGGCTGGTAGGCCGGCTTTGCCTCTTTCGCTTCGCCTTCTTCGGCCGTCTCGCCCCGGCCGGCCAGCAGTTTCGGCGGTATATCCTCGATGAACCGTGAAATGGGATTAGAAACACTGCCGCCGAACAGGGCCCGGCGGTAGGCGGCGACCAGGTACAGCCGCTTCTGGGCGCGGGTAATCCCCACGTAGCACAGCCGTCGCTCCTCCTCCATCTGGCCGGGGTCGTCGAACGACTTCCGGTGGGGAAGTAGACCTTCCTCAAGCCCCACGATAAATACTGCGGGATATTCCAGCCCCTTGGCCTGGTGCAGGGTAATCAGCGTCACTGCGTCGGCCCCGAATTCCAATTCGTCAGTATCGGAGACCAGCGCCACCCGTTCCAGGAAGGCGTTCAGCGCCTCTTCCGGCGGCAGGTCATTGAAGTCGCGGGCCACGGTGCACAGTTCCATCAGGTTCTCCCAGCGCTCGTCGGCATCCTCCTCGCTCTCGCCCTGGAGGTACTCCTGGTAGCCGGTGTCCTTGATGACCTTGTCCATCAGGCTCACGATGGGCAGTTCCCTGCTGGCGCCGATGAGTTCATCGATAAAGCTGGCAAAGGCCGTTAGCGCCGGCAGGGTGCGGCCTTTGAACGGGCCTTCAAGCTCTTTAGCCGATAGCCGCTTGAGGACGTCGAACATCGAAGTATTGCGACTCCGGGCCAGGGCCGAGAGGTCGTTGACGGTGCGCTCGCCGATGCCGCGCGCCGGGACGTTAATAATGCGTGCCAGGCTGATATCGTCGTTTGGGTTATGAATAAGCCGCAGGTAAGCGATGATGTCCTTGATTTCGCGCCGCTGGTAGAAGCGGATGCCGCCGATAAGCCGATAGGGTATGCCGTAGCGCAAGAAGGTCTCTTCCAGGGCGCGGGACTGAGCGTTGACGCGGTACATTACGGCGCAACCGCGATGGGTGGTCGCTTTCCTGGCAACCAGACCTTCAATCTCGTTGGCGACGAAGGTGGCCTCGCTCCGCTCGTCGTAGGTCTTGACCAATGCTACTGGAATGCCATCCTCGTTCTCGGTCCAGAGGGCTTTCTCCTTGCGCTGGAGGTTGGCGGCGATGACGTTCGAGGCGACTTCAAGGATGCGCCGGGTGGAGCGGTAGTTCTGTTCGAGGAAGACCGTTTTAGCGTCAGGGAAGTCTTTTTCGAAGCTGAGGATATTGCGGATATCGGCGAAGCGCCACGAGTAGATGGACTGGTCGGGGTCGCCGACGACGCACAGGTTGCGGTGCTTGCCGGCCAGTTGTTTCACCAGCCGGTACTGGACGGTATTGGTGTCCTGGAACTCGTCAACCAGGATGTGGACGTAGCGCTCGGCGTACTTTCTAAGCACTTCGGGATGGGCGGCGAAGAGCCGGACAGCCTTCATCAGCAGGTCATCGAAATCAACGCCCTGGTTCTTATCGAGCAGTTGCTGGTAGCGCTCGTAGACGCGCTGGACGACCTCCTCGAAGTAGGAGCCGGCGCGTTCGGCGTACTCAGACGGTGTGAGCGACTGGTTCTTGGCCGCCGAGATGGCCCCGGCGATATTACCCGGCGGGTACTGCTTGGGGTCGAGGTTGAGGTCTTTGAGGCTTTGCTTGATGAGGCTTATCTGGTCATCATCGTCGTAGATGACGAAGTGCGAGTCCAGGCCGATGGCCGCCCCATCGGTCCTTAAAATACGGGCGCAGATGGCGTGGAAGGTGCCGAGAGTGATACCCTGAGCCGCCTGGCCGAGCAGTTTTTCCACCCGCTCCATCATTTCCCGCGCCGCCTTGTTGGTGAAGGTGACGGCCATGATGCGCCGCGGGCTGATGCCGACCGTCTTTATCAGGTAGGCGATGCGGTGGGTGATGACGCGCGTCTTGCCGCTTCCCGGACCAGCCAGGATGAGCAACGGGCCCTGAATATGCTGGGCGGCTTCACGCTGGGCGGGGTTGAGTCCGGATAGGATGTCCATGGGGATAGCATTATATCAACTTATGGGTAATGCCTCGTTAAAATTGCAGAGGGTTCGGTATGTGTTTAAGCTGTGGTAATGCCGCATTTTTTATTAATGGCAGCTTTGCTACGATATGTATCGCAGAGACTCTTACTTGTGCCGAATAATCTATTCCACTTCCTTTTCCTTTCGGCAGTAAAAAAGCACAACATCTTTGGCAATTTTAGGACCTTTTGCTTGCTTTACACTTCTTTTGAGTAACTTTAATGCCTTGGCGAACTGGCTACGTTTTTGGGGGATCCAGGATAAGTTATTCCTATTCGTTTGGTGCTGGTATACCACTAATACATCATCAACGGGCATTTCGTTCCATATGTCCCGAAGCTCAGAATCACGAACGTGCTTGAGCGTTGACCTGCTTCTTTGCGGCGCC
This sequence comes from Chloroflexota bacterium, assembly GCA_040753815.1. Lineage (GTDB taxonomy): Bacteria > Chloroflexota > Dehalococcoidia > GIF9 > JBFMDU01 > JBFMDU01. The sequence continues at coordinate 25,399 of JBFMDU010000002.1, read as the reverse complement.
AGGCCGGTGTCTGGGTCTAAGAAGACAACGCATGGATGTAGGCCATTATTAATCATATCGATTATAGTCTGCTTATACTGCTTACGGTCATTGAATTCTGTAGCGAGTACCTTAATTCGACTTTCCAAGTCCTCAATATTACGTATGTCTCTAAAATGATCAATCACCGACTTGGGAATGGCCTTCTTTTCTCCCTCGATTATCAGGTTAAGGTCATCCCATTTAACCAAAGATCGAAAATAGGCGATTTGGAGAATTCGTTTAGCGTTATTTGCATCTGCAATATGAAGAAGGGCTCCCCATTTAACCAAATCGCGTTTGTCACCATACCAAACATCTCGCATAGATTCCTCCTGGCATGCCCTTCGATATTAAGACTACCTTACTTAGGTCAGCCACTCTGTGTGCAAGCTAGAATCCGCCCCAATCTTGAGGAACTCGGGGTCTCCGGTGACCAGCGGAGCACCCCTGACCTGTGCCAGCGCGGCGGCAAAGCAGTCGGCGTAGGCTATCGGGCAGGACGCTTTCAGATGGGCCGCCGCCATAGTGATGGCGCGGTTGGCGTCCACAATCTCAATTGGCAATTCATCAATCCGGGCCAGCGTTTCCTGGGCCCTGGGAAGCCCGCGCTCCCGCTCTACGATATACATCGCTTCACCAAGGTTGACCACGCACATGTAAAGATGACACCTGCCGTCTCTCGCTGACTCCAATAGTTTCTCGACCCGGCCACCTCCCAGTTCAGCCCCAAGATAAGTGAGAAGGGCATAGCTGTCCAGGACGTATTCACCGGACACGGCCGGGTTATTTTCCCTGTCGGGCATCTTCTTGCCGGGACTTAATCAGTGCTTTGACCAGGGATGTCCTGCCCTTCAGCATGCCCGAGGCAGCTCTGACTGGAGCTTTGGAAGCAGGCACGACGGAAATCACGCCTCCATAGTCAATGAAATGGACGCGGTCGCCCTTCTTAAGACCGTACCGCTCCCGTAGTTCCTGGGGGATAACCACCCAGCCCTTTTCCGATAGGGTTGATGTGTTCACAGCTTTGAATACTATATCCTTTCCTGGATATAGTATATACTAAATTGGATGAAATATATACTACCGAATAATCGCGAGTAAACGGTCTCCACCACCCCAGATTCTTCGGCCTGCTTCGCATGGCCTCAGAATGACAAGTGGGAAAGTGTGGCAACCAGCATGAGATAGGTGGTACAACCCTCTCCCCGCCAGATTCTTTCTGCCGTACCCGCCTATGCCGGGCATCCGGTATGGCCTCGGAATGACACGATTAGCACAGACCTGCCCCACCAGATTCTTCGGCCGCACCCACCTACGGCGGGTACCCGGTATGGCCTCAGAATGACATATTGGCTAAGGCCTCTCCCCACCAGATTTCTCGGGCCTGAACCCTCGAAATGGTATGCCGAGTCACCCCAGCGCGGTATCGAGCACCGTCATCAGCAGGAAGCCAATGAGGAAGGCGCCGGCGACGAGGTCCTTATGGCCGGAGCGCTGGGCCTCGGGGACGATTTCTTCGATGACGACGAAAATCATGGCACCGGCGGCGAAGCCGAGGGCGTAGGGCATGACCGGCTGGGCGAGAATGACGACGGCGGCGCCGATTACCGCCGCTATTGGCTCGACTACCGCCGAAAGCTGGCCCCAGAAGAAGCTCCGAAGGCGCGATACGCCCATGCATCGGAGCGGTACTGATACGGCGAAGCCCTCGGGGAAGTTCTGGATGCCGATGCCGAGCGTAAGCACCATCGCTCCTATGAACATGGACGGCTCGCCGTAGGCAACAGCGCCGAAGGCAACGCCGATAGCCAGCCCTTCAGGAATATTATGGACGGTCATAGCCAGAGTCAGCAGGACATTGCGCTGCCATGCCGCCTTGATGCCTTCAGAATCAACCGCCGGACAGCCGTAGTGAAGATGAGGCAGGAGGTGGTCGACAAGGCGCAGGAACAGGCCGCCCAGAGCGAAGCCGATAGCCGGCGGGAGCCACGCCGGCAGTCCGCTAGCGCCGGCTATGTTCACCGCTGGCAGAAGCAGACCCCAGAAGCTGACGGCTATCATGACACCAGCGGCCAGGCCGAGGGCGGAATCGAGGAGCCGCTGATTGAGCTGGGCCACACCGAAGGCAAGGCTGGCCCCGGCGGCGGTCATAGCCCAGGTGAAGCAGCCGGCAATAAGGGCCTGGATAACAGGGTTGAGGCATTGAAGTGCAGTCACAGGAATATTTTACTATGAAGGGGCTTACCCCTCACCTTAGTCCTCTCCCGCATGGGGAGAGGAAATGAGTGCTGGGTTTCAGTCCCGGCGGACAACCTCGTAAGATGTCTCGCCCGGCTTATCCACAAGATACCTTTCCACTACCTTGCGGAAATGGTACCCGTAAATAGCCAGGGTAATGGACAGCGGAAAAGCCCGTGGGTGGCGGAAGATACCGGCGAAAAAGAGCTTCCAGTAGTAAACGCGCTCTTTCTCTTTCAGACCGAGGACCCACATGGACTGAAATAAAGCCCTGACCTGGTGCATTCCCAGGCGGGGCCGACCATGGTACCTCGGACGATATACCTTGAGAAAAGTCCTCACCCTCTCATAGTACTGCTTGGGTGCGTAAATCGTATCCAGGATATGCCGGTAGCCGTTGATGAGCGTCTCGTGGCTCATTTTAGGAATGAAGTTGAGCGAGCAGTCGGTATTGTTGCCGGTGGCATTTTCGACGAGGCGCTTCTCCCCCTTAAGACGCTGGTACAGCCGGGTCTCGGGGAGTGCCTGGAGCAGGCCGACCATGGCGGTGACGATGCCGCTCTTCTGAATGAAGTTAATCTGGCTCTTAAAAATGGATACCGGGTCGTGGTCGAAACCCACTATGAAGCCGCCCTGGACCTCCAGCCCGCAATTCTGGATTTTCCTGACCGAGTCCACCAGCTCGCGGTTCTGGTTCTGTCCCTTGCCGCATTCCGCCAGGCTCGCCTCGTTGGGCGTTTCGATGCCGATAAACACGGTATTGAACCCAGCCTCTACCATGAGCCGCATCAGTTCGTCATCGTCGGCCATGTTGATGGAAGCTTCGGTCGAGTAGACGAAGGGATAGCCTCTCTCCTTTGACCAGGCCACTATAGCCGGTAAAATCTCGGTCTTGACCCGGTTCTTGTTGCCGATGAAATTGTCGTCCACAATAAAAACGCCGCCGCGCCAGCCGTGCTTGTATAGAGATTCCAGCTCGGCCAGTACCTGTTCTCGTCCCTTAGTGCGCGGCTCCCGGCCGTTGAGCACGACGATGTCGCAGAACTCGCAGTTAAAAGGGCAGCCCCGCGAGTACTGGATGGCCATAGAAGAGTAGTTTTTCATGGAAGGGAGAAGCGACCACTGCGGAATCGGCGTCGCGCTGATGTCAGGACGCTCCCGGGAATAGTAAATGGGTTTGGGACATCCGGCAGCGAGGTCGGCCAGGAACTGCGGCAGGGTAACCTCGGCCTCGCCGAGCACGAAGTGGTCGACGCCGGTGAACTCCTGGTGGCTGGTAGTAAAAAGCGGCCCGCCGGCAACCACTTTAACGCCCAGTTCTCGGGCGCGGGTAATTACTTCCTTGGCGGAGTCTTTCTGGACCACCATAGCGCTGATAAAGACATAGTCGGCCCATCGGAGGTCGCGGTCAGAGAGGCGCTCCACATTCATGTCCACCAGTTTTTTCGCCCATTTCGCAGGGAGCATAGCGGCCACCGTGAGCAGGCCCAGCGGTGGGAATGATGCCTTCTTGGCCACGAACTTAAGGGCGTGGCTGAAGCTCCAGAATGTATCCGGGTAGCTCGGGTACACCAGCAGAATTTTCACAAACAGGCCTCGATGTTAAAGAAGGCCGCTATTGAGGCAGCCCTCAAGATTAAGCGCCATTGTACGCTGTTCGGTGTTGTTCGTCCAATCGGACCGGTTTACGGCCTCACCTGCCCTGTCCCACGAATCACCCACTTGTAGCTGGTCAATTCTTTGAGGCCGAGCGGGCCGCGGGCGTGGAACTTCTGGGTGCTGATGCCGACCTCAGCGCCGAGGCCGAACTGGGCGCCATCGGTGAAGCGGGTGCTGGCGTTGACATAGACGGCGGCGGCGTCAACCTCGTCGAGGAAGCGCTTGGCCGAAGCGTCGTCCTCAGTGACTATCGCCTCGGAATGGCCCGAGCCGTATTTTTCAATAAACTGAAGGGCTTCGTCGAGCGAATCGACCACCTTGACCGCGGCGATAAGCGCCAGGAACTCGAAGCCCCAGTCGGAGGCTTTGGCAGGCACCGCTTTAACTGAGGGCAAGCCCTTCACTATTGCCAGCGCGCGCTCGTCACAGCGCAGTTCGACACCAGCCTTTGCCAGTTCTCCGGCCATCACCGGCAGGAAGGACCCGGCGATGTCCTTGTGGACGATGACGCAGTCGAGGGCGTTGCAGACAGTAGGCCGCTGGACCTTGGCGTTATAGACAATAGCCACGGCCTTCCTGAGGTCGGCTGTCTTATCGACGTAGGTGTGACAGACGCCGATGCCGCCGGTGACAACCGGCATGGCGGCGTTTTCGGCGACAAACCGGATTAGCTCGGCGCCACCGCGGGGGACAATCAGGTCAATAAAGCCCTTGAGCTTGAGCATCTGGTTGACTATGGCGCGGTCGGTGGACTGAATGCATTGGACAGCGCCATCGGGCACTCCAGCTTTATAGGCGGCGTCCTGGACAGCCCTGGCCAGAGCGTTATTTGAATTCACCGCTTCACTGCCGCCGCGGAGGATAACGGCGTTGCCTGACTTAAGACAGAGCGCCGAGATGTCCACGGTGACGTTGGGGCGGCTTTCGTAAATGGCGCCGATAACGCCCAAAGGCACCCGTCTTCGGCTTATTTGCAGGCCGTTGGGTAAAGTCCGGGCGTCGAACAACTCGCCGACCGGGTCGGGCAGGGCGGCGACGGTGCGGACATCCGAGGCCATTCCCTGAAGGCGCTCGCGGTTGAGCTTCAGCCGGTCGAGCATAGCGGCGCTCATGCCGGAAGTCTGGGCGGCCTTGTAGTCGGCGTCGTTGGCGGCAAGTATCTCACTTTCCCGCGCCAATAGCGCATCGGCAATATTGAGCAGGGCCTGGTTTTTTACCGCGGGCGAAAGGAAGGCAAGCTTTCTGGACGCCGCCTTGGCGGCGGAGGCTTTTTGCTCAAGTTCTTTTATCAAGTCCATTTAGTTACTCCTGCGGGGTTACCACCCCACCAGATTCTCACGGGAGCTTCGCTCCCTCAGAATGACGCCCTCCACTATCCCGCCACCATGTTATTCCGGTGTATCGCTTCCGCGCCGTACTCGTAGCCAAGGACTTCGGCGATTTTGTCCGAGCGGATGCCTTTTATCTTAACGAGGTCAGCCGCTCCGTAGTTGATGATGCCGCTGCCGACGTGGTTACCGGACTGGTCGAAGATATCCACGATATCACCGCGCTGAAAGTCGCCGGATACGGCCGCGATGCCGGCAGGGAGCAGGCTCCGGTTCTGGTTGATGAGAGCGTTGAGGGCGCCTTTATCGATGGTCACCTGGCCTTTGCAGGTAAGACCGCAGAGGAGCCAGCGCTTCTTGGCCTCACGGTGCGACACCTGAGGGACGAAAAGCGTACCCTCCATCTGGCCGGCGGCAAGGCTGGTGAGGATATCGGTCTTGTAGCCGTTGGCGATGACCATGGTTATGCCGGAGCTGGTTGCCAGCCGGGCCGCTTCCAGCTTGGTTGCCATGCCGCCCGTCCCGAGACCATCAGTAGCGCCGCTTACCAGCCGCTCCAGCTCGGCATCAATCTTCTCGACTCGGGGTATGAGCCTGGCCGCGGCGTTCTTACGCGGGTCGGAGGTGTACAGGCCGTCGATGTTGGTCAAAAGCACCAGCAGGTCGGCGTCAATCAGATTGGCCACGGTCGCTGAGAGGTTGTCGTTGTCGCCGAACTTGGCGGTCTCGATTTCGTCGATAGCCACAACGTCGTTCTCGTTGATAATAGCGATGACGCCCATTTCTATCAGTGCCAGCAGGGTGTTGCGGGCATTAAGATAGCCTGAGCGGTCAGCGAGGTCGGCCTTGGTCAACAGGGCCTGGGCCACGGTCAGGTTGTACCACTTGAAAAGCTGTTCATAGGTCTGCATCAGGTGGCTCTGGCCGACAGCGGCCAGCACCTGTTTGAAGGGGAGGCCCTTATGCTCCTTCTCCCGGCGCTCCTCGCGGCTGATGCCAAGCTTTTGCCGGCCGGCGGCGATAGCCCCGGAAGTGACGATGACCACTTCTTTGCCGTCACGCCGCAGTTGTGCTACCTGGGCGACAAGCCCTGACATGACCTTGAGGTCAAGCTGTTCGGTGCCGCCGGTAAGCAGGCTGGTGCCGAACTTGGCGACGATTCGTTTGTAGCCGTTGCCTGACATAATGAGGCAATTATAGCACTCACGGTCGGGGTGGTCGTGTCATCTCGAACGAAGTGAGAAGTTAACGTTTGCCACCACCCTGCGTTTAACATACCATAAGACAGGGTTGCCATGGACCTTTCCTGTCTTCTTCCTCTGATAAGCGAACTGGCCGCCCTGAAGGGCATATTAGACGACCTGCGCCGGACCAGGGCCAGGCCGCGTATCACTGTGCTTAATTCCGCCCAGCCCTTCCTGCTTGCCGCTCTTTATCAGCAACTGCGTAAACCGGTGCTTGCGGTCACGCCCGGCTATGAGTCCGCCCGCCGGCTTTACGACCAGCTCCATGTGTGGTGCCCGTTAAAGATGCCGCTCAAGCTATTCCCCGAGCTTGACCGGAATGCCGAAGACGGGCTTCTAGGCGAAGCGGCACTGGAAAGGCTGCGGACGCTGGCTTTGCTGGCTATGCCGCCGGATGATGGTGTCAGTACGCCGGTTGTTATTACCTGGACGGAAGCCGCCACCGGGCCGGTCATGTCTCGTGAGACATTCCTCTCGGCATGCATCAGACTGAAGACGGGCGATTCTGCTGACCCGATGGCGCTCATCGAATTACTTTATAGAAACGGCTATGAGGTCGGGCCGACGGTGGAAGTTCCCGGCACAGCCAGCCGCCGCGGCGGCATAATGGATATATTCTCCCCTCAGGCGGAACATCCATTCCGCATCGAGTTCATGGGTAACCGTATTGAAACTATCCGTACCTTCGACCCCAGGACACAGCGTTCTATAACCCGGCTCGACGCAGTCCGCATTGTGCCTGCACGGGAGCCACCGGAGAGCACAACCGGGACTATCCTCAGTTATATGCCGGCCGATGGGCTTTTAGTGCTGGAAGACCCCGAGGCTATCAATCAGGTGCTCGAAAGACCGGCGCGCGAATTGCTGGAGGCGGCCGCAACCCGGCAGAACCGGGTGCTGGAACTCCTGCCCTGGGGTGGGGAAGCTCCATCTCTGCCGTTTGTACCCGTGCCATCATATGGCGGTAAGCTCGACGAGTTCGTTAAAGGACTCAAATCACTGCCCCGCGACGGCGCACGGACTATCATCGTCAGCCACCAGGCACGGCGTCTTTCGGAATATCTGCAGGAGAACGACCTTGTCGCCACGCCGTTGACCGAGCTGTGCCAGGTACCCCAACCGGGGTCATTGACGCTCCTCCAGGGTTCGGTGGCTGAAGGGTGGGTGATTGACGGCAGTATCCGCCTTTTCAGCGACCGCGAAATCTTTGGCTTTGTTAAACAGCGCCGGCAGGTGCAGAAGCGCCCGGTGCACTGGCAGACGCTTCTTGCACAGTTCCGCCCCGGCGACTACATCGTTCACGTCGAGCACGGCATCGGCCGTTTCATCGGGCTGGTGAAGCAATCGCAGAACGGCACCGAGCGCGAGTACCTTGTGATCGAGTATTCCCAGGGCGATAAGCTCTATGTGCCGGTCGACCGTATCGACCGTATCAACAGGTATGTCGGTACCGGTGACGAGCCGCCGGCGCTCAACCGCCTCGGCACCCAGGAGTGGGCCAGGACCAGGACCAGGGTCAAGAAAGCGGTGGAGGACATCGCCCGCGACCTCCTCCAGCTTTACGCGGCGCGCGAGGCCACACCGGGGCACGCCTTCTCACCGGATACGCTGTGGCAGCAAGAAATTGAAGCGGCCTTTCCTTACGTGGAGACGCCTGACCAGATGGAAGCGGTCGGGGCAGTCAAGGGGGACATGGAGAAGCCCCGGGCGATGGACCGGCTGATATGCGGCGATGTCGGCTACGGCAAGACCGAAGTGGCGCTCCGCGCCGCCTTCAAGGCGGTAATGGACGGCAAGCAGGCGGCGATGCTGGTGCCGACGACCATTCTGGCTCAACAGCACTACATGACCTTTAAGGAAAGACTTCAGGCCTATCCGGTTAAAGTCGCCATGCTTAGCCGCTTCTGCAGTCCTAAGGAGGAACGGAGCATCGTCGAGGGGCTGGGCGCCGGCGGTGTCGATATCTGCATCGGCACCCACCGTCTCCTCCAGAAAGATGTTGCTTTCAAGGAACTGGGGCTGGTTATCATTGATGAGGAACAGCGCTTCGGCGTCGTCCATAAAGAGCGCCTCAAGCAGATGAAGCGCGAGGTGGACGTGCTGACACTAAGCGCCACGCCCATTCCGAGGACGCTTTATATGTCCATGGTCGGCGTCCGGGACATGAGCACTATCGAAACTCCGCCGGACGAGCGTTTGCCCATCAAGACGCACGTCGGTCAGTACGATGACAGCCTGGTAAGGCAGGCGATTGTTCGTGAGCTTGAGCGCGGCGGGCAGGTATTTGTGGTGCATAACCGGGTCGAGAGTATCGGCGGTGTGGCTGTCAGGCTTCAGGCGCTGGTACCCGAGGCAAGAATCGCCGTAGCCCACGGCCGCATGCCTGAGGAACAGCTTGAGGAAATCATGATGAAGTTTACGCGGGGGGAGGCTGACGTGCTCGTCTCGACGACCATTATCGAGTCCGGCCTGGATATGCCCAACGTCAACACCCTGATTGTCACCGATTCCGACCGGCTTGGCCTGACCCAGTTGCACCAGCTAAGGGGCCGTGTCGGGCGCGGGGTTGACCGCGCCGCCGCCTACTTCCTTTACCCGAAGGAAAAGCGGCTGACGCCCCAGGCGACGAAGCGTCTGCGCACCATCTTCGAGTTCACCGAGCTTGGCGCCGGCTTTGGCATCGCCCTCAGGGACCTGGAAATCCGCGGCGCCGGCAACCTGCTCGGCATCGAGCAAAGCGGCCACATCGCCGCCGTCGGGTTCGACCTCTATTGCCGGTTGCTTGGCGAAGCGATAGCCGAGCTGAAAGAGAAAGGCGTTCCTGCTGAAGTGTCTTTAAAACCCGTGGAGCTTCCCCTGGCTGACCTGCCGCTTTCGGCGCACATTCCGAAGGACTATGTTGAGGACGAGAACGTCCGTGTTTCCCTGTATTACCGGCTGACGCGGATGGAGCGGCCGGAGCAGGTCGAGGACCTGAGGCGGGAGCTAGCTGACCGCTTCGATTCTCTGCCGCCGCCGGTGGCCAACCTGCTGTTTGTGGTCGAGGCAAGACTGCTGGCCAGGGATGCCGGCCTTGAAAGCATCTCCTGGGATCATGAGTATGTTGTCCTGCAGTTGACCGAGGAGCGGAAGACGCGGCCGGTCAGGATTACACCGGAGCGCTACCGGGACCGGGTACGTGTCGGCACCGGCCAGGTGCGGCTCGATACCCACAACATGCGTGAACCTTGGCAGGACATGCTGAAAACATTGCTCAAGGAGATGGCATCCTGAAGATGCCTCGACGCAGATGTAATTTGTAATTGCGGAAGCATCCGGAGCAGTCATACTGCCAGGCGGTGATTTCACCGAAGTTGAGCAAATTCCGTAAGCAATGGGCAAAGCGGCTGAAGAAATCATAAAGAGGACGGCGGTTTAGGATAACGGCCGCTTCCGGACCGGCGTGTTCTATCGGATAGTTAGCCGTTTACGTTAATTGTAAGTAGTGCTGCGGATGGTAATGCGGTTAGCTGGCGGTTTTCAGAATAGCGGGTATTAGCAGGAACGATAAGTGCAGGTACAGATAGTGTTGGCAAGGTCCTTTGCAGCAGTCCTGTTTTTTATTATCACCCTGTCTCTGCCGGTTGCCTGCCGTGATGCCGCGGTTGCTCCTTCGTCCACACCTGTACTTCCGGCCCCGTCTCCGAAAGCGCCATCCGGCCCGGTGGATTTCAAAATCATACCCGCCCGGATACCGATGTCGGACGGGGCAAAGCTGGCGGCGGATATTTACCTGCCCCAGACGGAAGGGGTGTTTCCGGCCATCCTCGTCCAGACCCCGTACGATAAAAGCCGATTTAACCCCGAATTAGTCGGAGCAATGAAGGGTGAGGGTGACGCCTTCGGATTTTTTGAGACCTCTAGTTATGCTGTGGTGGTCGTTGACTGGCGGGGCAAGTTCGCTTCGAAAGATGCGCCGCCGGGCGGGGTGGGACAGAATGGACTTGACGGCTACGACTGCGTCGAATGGGTAGCCAGGCAGCCGTGGTGCAACGGCAAGGTAGGGACATGGGGCTCCTCGGCGTTGGGGAATGTCCAGTACCAGACGGCGGCGCGCCGGCCGCCGCACCTGACGGCCATCATGCCGCGGGTAGCCGACTACTCTAACAGCTACGACAAGTACTACACCGGCGGCGTTTTGCGCAAGGAGTACCTGGATGCCATGGCCCTCATTGGCTGGGGAGCCTTCAGCCGGCAGGCCCAGGCCCACCCGTTCGATGACGGCTTCTATGACCGGAAAGACTACATCAACCCGGGGGATGTTAGGCTCCCGATGCTCCTGGTTGGCGGCTGGTTCGATATCCATGACCTGACCAGGGTGTTTAATGACTTCATGGCGTACGGCAACGTTCTGGCCAGGAAAGACTTCCGCCTCCTTATCGGGCCTTTTACTCATGAGGGGGTCGCCAGGGACGGACTCCAGGGGCAATTGACCTTTCCCGGTGCCGGCAGTTTTGCCAGAGAGGAACAGCGCAAGTTCTTTGACCGGTGGCTCAGAGGCGCTGACGATGGCGCTAAGAACATCCCCCGTATCACCTACTATCAGACGGGTAAAAGTGAATGGCGCTTTAGCGAAGTCTGGCCGCCATCAGGCGTTACGCCTGCCCCGTGGTATCTCCAAACTGGCGGTGGTTTGAAACCATCTCAGCCAGCCGAGTCGAGGCCAGACATGTTCGTCAGCAACCCGAAAAACCCGGTGCCGACGGTCGGCGGCAATAACCTCAATCGCTGGACCCTCATCGCCGGACCGGCCGACCAGAGCAAGCAGGTCGAGACCCATGCCGATGTGCTCATCTACACTTCCGAGATGTTAGCCGATGACCTCACCATAGCCGGCGATATTGAGGTCAAGCTATATGTTTCCTCAGACTCAGATGATACTGATGTTGCCGTCCGCCTGACCGATGTCTATCCTGACGGCCGTTCCATGCTCGTCAGCGACAGCATCCAGCGGATGAGCCTGCTTGAGTCATTTAAGACAGAGCAGTACCTGGTGCTCGGTCAGGTCTATCAAGTCACTATAAAAGCCCCGGCGGTGGCCTACACCTTCCTTAAGGGGCATAAGGTGCGGCTCATTGTTACCGGGAGCAACTATCCGCGCTATGCGCTTAACACCAATACCAGGCAGGGACTGCCGAAGACAGCGACCAACCTGCTCTATCATGACCCGGAATATCCCTCGGCTTTGATACTTCCGGTGATGAAGTAATCTCTTGCCAGTTCCGCTCTACCGTACCCGCCTCGATTGACGCTACCTGCTCGTTTCCCTATACTACCCGCCATATGTCTATCTGGCGCACCCGGAAAACCATGCTGTCCCTGCTCGGCGCGCTGGTGCTCCTGGTAATCACCGACGGCCTGCTGACACTGTTCCTCATCAGGAGTGGCATCGGGCACGAGGGCAACCCCTTTCTGGCATCATGGGTCGGCAACAACGCATTCATGGTGTTGAAGGTGGCCGGCGCCCTGCTCTGCGCCGGCATCCTGTGGGATGTTTTCCGCCAGTTCCCGAAAGTGGGTACGATTGCCACCTCCTGTTTCACCGGGTTTTACGGCCTTATCGTGGCCTGGAATATAGCGGTGTTCTTTATTTGGGGGTGAGAGCTGAATGAACTGGGTTGATATCATCATTGTCCTGGTAGCGATTGGCTATGCCTTTTCCGGCTTTTCTCAGGGAGTAATCCGGACGGTAATCGGTCTTATCGGGTTGATTGCCGGCATCTACCTTGCCGGGCAGTTCTATCCGCAGGTGGCGGCAACTCTCTTTGGCTCCAACCAGAGCTGGGGGCCGGTAATCGCCTGGGTGATAGTCTTCGTTGTCGTCAACGTTGCAGCGAGCGTTATCGGATGGGTGCTGTCACGAGTGGTCAAAGCGGTCCTGCTCGGCTGGGTGGACAAGCTGGTGGGACTGGCTATCGGCGCCATTGTCGGCCTGCTTACCTGCGCCGCTCTGCTGGCAGTGGTGATGAAGTACCTGCCGGCGACTGAAGCTACTATCGCCGGGTCCGGCCTGGCCACCTTCCTGCTGGACAAATTCCCGCTGGTACTTGGTCTCCTGCCATCTGAGTTTGGCTCCATCAAGGACTTCTTCGCCGCTCCCCGGGCGAGCTGAGCCGCACAGTTCCGGCATGGACTATCTATCCGTCTTGACCCACAACCGTTCCCCATCGGTGGTGAACTCCACCGTGCCAGGGACTGCGGTTATATAGAGGCGGCTCTCCCCAACGGTGTCTTTTAACCGAGCTACCACCTCGGCGTGCGGATGTCCGAAACTGTTATTGGCGCCAGCGGATATCACCGCGGTACCCGGGCTAATAGCTTCGAGGAACTGTGCCGAGGTTGATGTCCGACTGCCGTGGTGGGCGACCTTGAGCACACTTGACTTAAGAGGCGTATGGTTCGTCAGGAGTTCGAGTTCGGCCTCATAAGCGATATCGCCGGCCAGCAGGAAATTCACGTTGCACCACGACAAGCGCATGACCAGTGCATTATTGTTGATATCATCGGCGGTATCAGTTAGAAGTTTTTCGCCGGGATGCAGAATATCCAGCCGGATACCTCGTCCCAAATCAAAATACTGCCCGGCGCGGGCAATGGTGTGCTCGATATCGTTTGCCGCGAGCGCACTTAGCCACTGCCGGTAGGCCACGGACGAGTAGGTTAGCCCGGGTTCAGCCACCTTCTTCACCTGGTAACGGTCTAACACGGGCAGGAGACCGGTGAGGTGGTCGGCCTGCGGCTGGGTCAGCACCACCAGGTCGATAGTCCGGTCCCAGAAGGGCATCATCCTGCCGAGATGGTTGACCGTATCCTGCACTCCCGGGCCGCCGTCAATCAGCACCTTCTGGCGGTCGGGCGTTTGGATAAGGATGGCATCGCCCTGGCCGACGTCGAGGATGCTCACACAGAGTTGCTCGTCGGGTAAAGTCAGCGCCGCCGTCCAGACCAGACAGGCGATAATCAGGAGGGGGACGATAACCCACTTCAGCGCTGGCCTTGATGAGACGGTTGAAAGCCTGCCGGCGATAGCGCCCCTTATCTCAGGAGCCCGGCCGAAAAAAGCCGCTATTCGCCGCCGGTATTTAACCCCGGTAAAGACCGCGGCCAGAGCAAGATAGTAAGCGAGGACGTACCAGCCCCCGAATGCTATTGGGAGCGAGGCCAGCGGCAGGGCGTGGAAGCTCTGGACCACTAAGACCAGGTAGCTGATAAAGAGCCAGGCTATCCATCCGGCCACCCAGCCCAGCGGCCAGGCAATAAGTCCCAGAACAGCGGTTATTGCAGAAGATACGATAATTCCAGGTAAGGCTAAAGCGCCGAAAACGGTTGCCGGCAGGCCGACCAGCGAGACGATATCGAAATAGTAGGCGATGACCGGATAGACAGCGACCGTAGCCGCCGCGGTCACAGCCAGGCTATCGGTGAGAAAAGCGAAGCCCCTGGCTCTCAGCGTATCTTCGCCAAAGGCATGGGAGACCTGCTCTCTACCCCACGCCTGCCAGTGTGGAGACAACAGCACCAGGCCGGCCATGGCCAGAAAGCTCATCTGGAAGCCCGCCTGCCATAGCACCTGCGGCTGGAAGCCGGCCATGACTGCTCCGGTAAAAATCAGGGCATTGATGGCGCTCTTTTGCCTCCCGAAAAATTCGGCCAGCAAGAACATGCTTCCCATTACCGCCGCCCTGACCACTGGCGGCTGCATGCCGGTCAGCAGGACGTAAAGCCACATGCCGGCCATGGTCAACCAGACATAGATGTAATGGCGCCGTCCGATGAGCCATACCATGGCCCCGAGCATAATGCCGAGGACGATAGTAAGGTTAAGTCCGGAAATGGCCAGGATGTGGGTGGTGCCGGTCTCGGAGAGAGCTTTATTGAAGTCAGCGGGTATACCGCTGCGCATGCCGAGCAGGATGCCGACGGCGATAGCCGACTGCGGCTCGGGCAGGACCCGGCTCAAGCTTTGCGCCAGGGCATAGCGCGCCGTGTGGAGCCACTGGAGCGGTGGCCAACCCTGTCCCCGGGCCAGCACCTGCGCCCTCGGGAAGCTGATAACCGAGTAGATACCCTGCCGGGCGAGGTAGGCCGGGTAGTCGAAGTCCTCGAACGCCTTCGGGGATTCCAGCATGCCGGTCAGACCGAGGATGTCGCCGTAGCGGTAATCAGAGGTTGGCGGCACGCGTACCAGGGCTTCACCGCTTATGTCATGCTGGACACCTTCTGCCCGGACTGACTGCGCCGAAATGCGGATGGTCGTGGCACGGTTTCCTTGCTCCGGGTCGGAGATAACCATGCCGGTGACCGTAACTGTGCCCCGGTCGTTGTAGTAGGCCAGATGGTTTTCGTTGATAGTTGGCAGGCTGGCCGGATACCTGACCATCCCGCCGAGCAGGGCGAAGAGACAGAGGGAAACACTAAGGAGTTGCTTCCAGCGGTGACGGAAGAAAACGATTGGTATTAAGGGGATGACTCCGATGGCGAGATACAGTGCCGGCAGGTTGAACAGCGAACCGAGGAAGATTCCGGCGAGGAAGGCAAGGCTAAGATAAATAAGGAGCACATTCGCTCCGTTTCACGATTGATTATCCGTCATTTACCGGCTGCCGAATTGAACTTGACCAAAGCTTGCCAATCGATCCGCCCATTCCGGCAGAATTTCTGGCCAAACTCTTCTGTGAATTGATTAACGATCTGAGCGTAGTGCTCCTGAAACTCATCGTTCCTTGCTTTGGCTCTGTGTCCGAGGGGTTCAATAATATCAGTATAGAGATTGCTGTCACCCGAGATTAGCTCCCAGAACCTTTGGCCGCAAAGCTTAAAATAATCTCCTTTGTCGGGATTATCGTCTTTGCCGTAGCAACAACCGTTGATTGCGATGACTTCCTGAGTAGAGTGGACTTGGCGAATTATTTTCTTCGCTTTCTTGAAGTTGTCAACCATCTTGGCAATCTGACTGCTATTACCCCAGTTTGGTCCTGATTTAATGGACACAACGTATCGCTTGTTACCCTTCTCGAAGTCAAGGTCAAACCCCTCGCCAGATGCCTTGCGTCCATTGTAAACCAAGCTACTAATGTAGATAGCTAGTCCTTCCAAAAGCTTACCGAAGAGGGTCTCTTCCTGAGAAGAAAGATGTGCGTCCAGAATGGTTTTAACCAGGTCTTGAGCGAGAAAGGTGCCCTTAGCTTTAAAGAGGTATGGATTTTTTCGCCTGAGGACCTGTTCCAATCGAAGTGACTTCAAGCTATTAAGCCGGGCTGAGTGAAAATCACCTATGTGTGATTCAATATAGGCCTGCACTTCAGTGGCGCTTACTAGCTTCATATTTCCTCCTATCTTCACAAAGACATAATTGGGGCGAATCGATCGCATTGGTTATTGATTCGCAGTATTCGGGAACTATCTCGATCCCGATGGAATTCCGGTTCATTCCTCTGGCGACTCGAAGGGTTGTACCTGAGCCCATGAAAGGGTCTAGAACCCAGTCATTTTCCTTGGTGAAGAGCTTGATAAACCATTCTGGTAACGAGTCAGGGAAGACCGCACTGTGGTTTCTGTTGCTGCATTCAGTCGCAATATGGAGTACGTTGGTAGGGTAAGCCTTATCTCTTTCCAACCAATTTGCAATGCGCTTGCCAAACCCACTGCCCACACGCGATTCATCCCTTTTAAGGTCTGTATTGCTAAGATGCTTTAGCCTGGTTCTAGCCCAGTCGCCGACCGGTTCCATTACAGCTTCCTGATACATATTGAATTTCCTAGCCTTATTGAACTGCAGGAGCCTTTCCCAAGCATCACGAAATCGATTCGGCCACTTTCCTGGATAGCAATTCTTCTTGTGCCAAATGAATTCTTCAGTCCATAACCAGCCTTGCTTGCGCATCTGTAGTATCAGATCAATCACGTATATATGTCTTTCGCCATTTACCACGCGTTCCTTGATATTCAGGATAAACGTGCCAGTTGGTTTAAGAACCCTTAAGAGTTCTTGCGATATAGGGAGGAACCAATCAACGTATTTATCTGGTGGAATGCCACCATATGTCTTGAGCCGTTGATCCGCATATGGGGGTGATGTAACAATCAAGTCAATGGAGTTATCAGGGAGCTCCTTTAGTTTTTCCCTGCTGTCACCCCGTATTACTTTTGAGACTATCTCAACCATATCTTGTAAAGCCAGATATTTCATAGTATAAGGCAGAGGGTTGACATCCGAGAAGCCCCAATTGAGGCGATTTACAACGGAGCTATTATTCTCGGAGTAGTTTGACAACCCTGTCCAGTATCTTATCCGCCACTTCCCGCTTAGGCATTAGCGGTAGCTTTTGAGTCTTACCTTTGCGGTCGATGATGATGACGCGGTTGGTATCGGCGCCAAAGACGGTATCGGCGGCGATATCGTTGCCGACGATGAGGTCGAGCTTTTTGCGGATGAGCTTATCGCGGGCGTTCTTCTCCAGGTCTTCGCTCTCAGCGGCGAAGCCGACGCGGAGGAACTTGCCGGTAACGCTGGCCAGGATGTCCGGAGTGCGCTCCAGCTTGAGGGTAAGCGTATCGGCTTTCTGGCGTTTGAGCTTGCGGGCCGAGACCTGAGACGGGCGGTAGTCGGCCACCGCCGCGGCCATGATAAGGGCATCGGCGCTTTTAACCGCTTTCCCAACCGCCCTGAGCATATCCTCGGCGGAGGTTACCTTAACAATATCAATGCCGCCCGGCTCGTGCAGGTCAGTAGGGGCAGTAATCAGCGTCACGCTGGCGCCGCGGTCGCGGGCGGCTTCAGCAATGGCATAGCCCATCTTGCCCGAAGACCGGTTGGTGATACAGCGGACAGGGTCGATGGCTTCCTGGGTGCCGCCGGCAGTGACGAGAATCTTCCTTCCGGCAAGGTCGCCTTTCCGCCCAAGCACCTGGCTGACGACGCCGAAGATTTCCCTGACTTCGGGGAGACGGCCCTTGCCGGTCCAGCCGCAGGCGAGCCGGCCCGACGCCGGCTCAATAATGGTGAAGCCGCGCTTCTTTAGCTTGGCCAGGTTTTCCTGTGTGACCGGGTTCTCCCACATATTGACGTTCATTGACGGCGCCAGTACCACCGGCGCTTTAGTCGCGAGTACAGTTGCGCAAAGCTCGTTATCGGCGATTCCGTAAGTCAGCTTGGCAATGGTATTGGCGGTGCAGGGAGCGATAACGATGACATCGGCAAGGTCAGCCAGGCTGATATGCTGGACGCGGAACTCGGAGTCGGTATCCCACATGCTGGTGGTCACCAGCTTGCCGGTGATGGTGCGGAAGGTGAACGGCGTGACCAGCCTGGTCGCCGCTTCAGTCATGACCACCCTGACTTCGGCCCCGGCCTGGACCATCTGGGAGGCGAGGTCGACCGCCTTGTAGGCGGCGATGCCGCCGGTTACGCCGAGGATAATATTTTTACCTTTCATCCTGTCCCCCTAGCGGGAGTTCATAAGAGGGTCGCAGACCCTCTTAACTACTTTTATTCATCTCCCAGATGACGCGGAGGCCAACCAGAATCAGGTCCTCCTCGACGATGTCGATGATTTTCGTCTCACGGGCGATTAAAGCGGCATTGCCGCCGGTGGCGATAACCTTCATCGGACTGCCGAACTCCTCTTTGATGCGCTTGACGATGCCCTCAATCAGTCCTACGTAGCCGAAGACGATGCCGGACTGCATCGCCGCCACCGTATTTTTGCCGATAGCCCGCTTGGGTCTGACCAGGTCGATCCGCGGCAGGGCTGAAGTACGCGCCGTCAACGCCTCGGTGGCGATGATGATGCCGGGGGCGATGGCGCCACCGAGGTGGTCGCCCTCCTTTGATACGACGTCGAAAGTGGTGGCGGTGCCCAGGTCGATAATAATGCATGGGCCGCCGTAGAGATGATGGGCGGCGGCGGCATGGACGACGCGGTCGGCCCCGACCTCCCTCGGGTTGTCCAGGGCGATGCGGACGCCAGTCTTGACGCCAGCCCCGACCACCAGCGGTTCCATGCCGATGTAGCGCTTGCTCATCTCTTCCCAGACATGACCGATGGGCGGCACGACACTGCACATGACAACGCCGTCAATTTGCGAAAGTTTCAGGTTCTGCATTGCCAGGAGATTAACGAGGATGATGGCGTACTCATCCCACATGCGGTGGACGCCGGTAGCGATGCGCCACGTGGCCTTGATTTTGTCTTTGTCGAAGACGCCGACGACGATGTTACTGTTGCCGATATCTATGGCAAGGAGCATGACTGCCTCCTATGGCTCACTTAGAAATGGCCGTAGTTCCCGGGCCACGTCTTCCGGCCGCCTCAGCATCGTATAGCTAGACTGAAGCATCTGGTAGACGCTGATATCCGACTGCTCTAGAAGGCCGAAAGTGGCGCGCTGGACAAGCCGGGCATGACACCAGAAACCACGGCTTTCCGGCAGACCGGAATACACCGCCAGGTTAAAGCTGAAATAGTTCTGGCTGGCCATGTATTTAAATACTCTTTTCAGTCCACGGCAGAAATCGCCGAAGTCAGATGCTGAAAGTCCGGTGATAGTCGTCTTGCCGGGGAATACCGTCGTCACATCCATCATCCATGAGCGCGAAACAAAACTGGCAAACCACTCGGTGTTGCCAATCATGCCCGCATACCGTTCGTTAAGCCTCTTTTCCTCCGAAATATAGTCCGCCCAGTAGGCGCGGCCGTGAGCATTATAGTATGACTCAGAAGCTGACAACAATCGGCCATGCTGTGTCAGCGGCGATGCCGAAGCGAAAACCTGGACGTGCGGGTGAAGCTGGCTGGAGCAGGCAGGTGGCAGGTAGTTCATACCGAGGAAGTGGTACTGCGACTCTGGATGATAGTCAGCCAGCCGCTTCAGGTATTCCTGGCAGGCGAGAAAACCGTTGAGCAGGGCGGTCTCGTCGAAGTCGAGGTGCTTGTCGAAGTGCTTCGGACCGAAGACAGCCACGGCACTGTCCGGCACCCAGGGGACGATGTTAGGGAAGAGAAGGCAGTCGCTGACCCTGATACGGCCCTCGGGGATGAAATCGTGCGGGAATCTGGAGGCTGAGGCTTCAATATTCTCCGGGCAGAAAGGACACGGTCTTTCCAGCGACTTTGCGACCATGGTTGGAAAATCCGGCTCTTCCAGCTTTATCGTCCTCATGCCGGGAACCATGCCGACATCACCAGTGAGCGGGTCGGTGCGCCACTCGACTTCAACAGTCTGCTCCGGCGGGTTTGATGCCGGGTTAAGCCAGCGGGAAGGGGTGAGGGTGCGCTTGAATTCGATAGACATAGCTTAGTTAACCACCTCGAACGAAGTGAGAGGTCTGGCAGGGTGGAGTATCGGACAAGCCCCGCCAGATTCCTCGGCCTCGAAACGATGGCCTCGAAATGGCACGCGAATACGAGACTTGGCGAGCAGTGTCATTTCAGTCCTTTAATTACCTTCGGCAGGGCTGGTAATAAGTCCCCCGCCAGCATCCCGGTATCCCCGAGCTCGCTCCTTACCATCTCCCCGGCTTTAGCATGCAGGGCGACGCCGCAGGCGGCGGCGTCATAGAGGGATAGCCCCTGCGCCGCCAGACCGGCGATAGCGCCGGCCAGGACATCGCCGGTCCCGGCTGAGGCCAGACCAGGGTTAGCGTAGCCGCTCAGACGGACCCGTCCATCGGGTGCGGCAATCATGGTGAAGGCTCCCTTGAGAACCACTGTCTTTCCCCAGCGTTTGGCCATGTCCTGTGCCGTCTTTAGGCGGTCGCGCTGGATATCATCAATCGACATTCCGGACAACCGGGCCATCTCGCCCGGGTGAGGTGTCAGTACGCAGTCCGGCGGCAGTCTCCGCCACCATTGGGTATGCAGGGAAAGCAGATTAAGGGCATCGGCATCCAGAACAAGCGTTGGTCTCTTCGTTTCGGAGATGCGGCTGAGTATATAATCGAGGAACTCGGCTGTGGCTGGATGCTGGCCAAGCCCACAGCCGATTAGCAGGGTTTCGTAATTATCTATCGTTGATTTCAGAGCACCTGCGGCATCCGGCCCGATGATACCGGGTTCTGCTTCGGGCAGGGGCAGATAAGTTGTCTCGGCAAGCTTCGTGGCCAGGACGGGCTGAAGGCTCTTAGCAAGGGCCAGGGTAACCAGACCGGCGCCAACCCTGGCGGCGCCCATGCTGGCCAGGTAAGCCGCCCCGATGTAGTTGACCGAGCCGGCGATGACTAATACCTTACCAAAAGTACCTTTATTGGCCGAAAGCGGCCGCTTTGGCAGGACGGCTTTAAGCCAGTCGTCGGTGATGAGGTCAAACGGGATGTCCTTAGCCAGGTCCGGCGGGATACCGATATCGGCCAGGACCAGTCTTCCTACCGTTTCCGCGCCCGGGGAACGGAAAAGTCCATGCTTGGGGAAACCAAGCGTTATTGTTACGTCAGCCGTTGGGGTGGCCGGGTCAACCGTGCCGGCATCAGCGTCAAGCCCGGAGGGCAAGTCCAGAGCGACAACAAGCTGTTTTCCCTGGTGTGCCTTCTGTCCGAGCCGCTCCAATACCTGTTTGAACACGCCGGAAATGCCGCGGCTCTTGCCGGTCCCGAAGACGGCATCGAGAATGATGTCTGAGGTGAGGAGCAGGCTATCGAGCTTACCAAGACCTTTGTCCGATTCAGCCTCAATTGCGGCAATACGCCGCTCACCGGTCAGGATGAAGTTCTTGTCGTTGGCAGGCCGCGCTTTTAATAAGTAAAGTGTGACTCCGGCGCCCCGGTCGTGCAGGTGCCGCGCGGCGACCAGCCCATCGCCGCCATTATTGCCAGGGCCGATAAGGACGAGCACGGAGCGGCCGGAAACACCACCGGTCATCTGGTCGATGTGCCTGGCCACAGCCAGGCCGGCGTTGTCCATGAGGACACTGGTCGGCAGGCCGTGCGCCTCGCAGGCCTGCTCAATCTGGCGCATTTCTTCGGATGTTACTATCTTCATGCACCTTCACCCTTAGCCCTCTCCCTTAAGGGAGAGGGAACATTTTTTATAAGAGGGGCTGCGCCCCTCTCTACTCCCCGGGCAGTCTTATGTTACTAGCCCGTGTACCGGGAAGACCGTGCGTTTTAGTTCCGCTACCGTCTCACGGGCGGCCTTAAAGCACTGCTTTCTGGTAGCCGGGCTGATGTCTGGCCCCTCGTTATCACGCAGTCGCTTGATGCCGTACTTCTCCTGAATCACCAGCGGCGTCTCGTCGGGCCAGTCACGGCCCATCATGATGCCGTAAGCCAGCGTCCAGGAGCGTCCGACCGTGGATACATCGTAGCCGCCGCCGCCGACCGCCAGCCACTTCGGGCAGAGTTTCTTAAGCTCCCGGACGGCTTCGGCATAGCCATGAGTAGTCAACATCATATGGGTCAGCGGGTCATTATAGTTGGTATCACAACCGAGCTGGGTGACCAGGACATCCGGCTTGAACCTGTTGACCAGCGGCGGCACGATTTCGCGAAAGGCCCAGAGATAGACCTCATCATCGGTATCCGGCTCGAACGGGATGTTGATCGTATAGCCCTCGCCTTCCTCGGTGCCGATATCGCTGGCATCGCCAGAGCCGGGGAAAAGGTATTTGCCTGACTCGTGGAGTGAGATGTCGAGCACCCTTGGCCAATCGCGGAAAGCGTTCTGGACGCCATCGGCATGGTGGGCGTCAATGTCCACGTAGGCTACGAGCAGGCCCTGCCGGGTCAGCCACTTGATAGCAATAACGATGTCGTTGAAAATGCAGAAGCCCGAGGCGAAGTTAATCTGGGCGTGGTGGTAACCGCCGGTGATATTGAAGACGGCGTCATATTTCCCCTCATGTATCAGCCTGGCGCCAAGGAGCGAGCCGCCCACCGCCAGCATGCTGATATCGTACATGCTTTCATAGGGCGGGTTGTCACCATAAGGTACGATATTGTATTTGGAAGCGTTGAAGACCTTCTCGCCCCGGCTGATGCGCTTGACCGCATCGACGTAGTCCAGACTGTGGTAGGAAAGCGCCGCCATATCGGTGACCGGCTCCGGAGCCAGCAGGCTTGAGTCCGGAGTGTCAAAGGCGCCGTAGGCCTTGAGCATGTCGTAGGTCAGTTCCAGCCGGTGCGGACGTAAGGGATGCCCTTCACTGATGCTGTAGTGGGCGGATATGGGTGAATAGATAAGGGCGGTCCGTGTCATCGGGAAGTATCTCCCAGGGTCTGGAGCCGCTGGCTCATGGCCTCCCAGTGAGTGCCCCGCCAGTAAACACGGCGGCATTTAGGGCACTGCATGTACTGGGACTGGGTCTGAAAGACGTAAGGCGGCACCAGTTCCCGAACGGCATCACGTTCGCGCGGCAGAAGCGGTTCGTTGCATTCAAGGCAGATGGAAAACGGCCGGTGCCGGGACTCCAGTTTTAGCACACCCATGACCTGCCGCAATTGAAGCCAGGGGTTATCATCGCCGAGTAGGACCGCTTTTATCCGGCCGCTGGCAACCGGTTTCCTTCGGAGTATTTGTCTGTCCCGTGTCAGCATAGTCCGATTTTCAGCCAGGGCGATTTTTACCATCTGGCCGTCGTCCTCGCCGCTGAAAAGGCGCGTATCGTAGCCCATCAGCCTGAGCCACCTGGCCAATTTACCGGCGTTTTCGTCGACGATGAAGTTCACAACCCTTGCCACCCCGTGTTAGAACACGTGCAGAGGGTTGAAGTCCGTATCGTAATCGTAATGGTCGATACCCTCCACGCGCTTCAGGCGGTTGACGATGAAATATGTCAGCGGCGTGATTAACGCCTCATAGATGATTTTAGCGGTCCAGTGGCTTAGTCCCATTACCGCCAGCACCGGTAGAGGGAGCACTCCCCAGAAGGCGATGCCCAGCACTACCAGCGTGTCCACACCTTGACCGGCGACGGTCGAACCGACGGTCCGCGTCCATAGCCACCTGCCGCGGGTGAGTATCTTCATTTTGGCCAGTACGAAGGAATTGGTGAACTCACCGGCCAGATAGGCCAGGAACGATGCCAGGAGGAAGCGGGGTGTTGAGCCGAGTATGCGCTCATAGGCCGATTGGGCGTCGAAGACAGCGGCTGGCGGTAGAATCTGGGCAAGCCAGATGGCGGCGACGGCGATAAGGTTGCACAGGAAGCCGAGCCAGATAACCTGCCGGGCGCGTCGGTAGCCATAGACCTCGGTCAATATGTCGCCGAATACGTAGCTCAAGGGGAAGATGACGATGCCCGCCGGCAGGACGATGCCGCCAATGGATATCTGCTTGACGATGATGATATTGGCGGTGATGAGGCAGGTGACGAAAATGGCCGCCACCGCTACAAAACGGTAGGAATAGCTGTTGCCGGTGGTCGTCAACGCGTTTATTCTCCTTCACGATGCAAACGTGCTGATTATTCTACCACGTTCGCATCGGGGAGTTCTCAAGAGAGGCGGAGCCTCTTTTGTATTTGAATTCACCCTTCCCTTGATGGAGGGAGACAGGGGTTAGTTGCCTACTGGCGCATACCGTGCCATCTCTGGCTCAGGTTATGCTTTATCCCCATCAAATCAAGCGCCCGGGCGATAGTGTGGTCGATGAGGTCGTTGATAGTCTTCGGCTTGTGATAGAAGCTGGGGATGGGTGGCAGTATTGTCGCCCCCATCCGTGACAGCCGGAGCATGTTTTCGAGGTGCCCGGCGTGGAAGGGCGTTTCCCGGACGAGCAGGACGAGCGGCTTACGCTCTTTAAGCGTGACATCGCCGGCCCGGATGAGCAGGTTCTCGGTATAGGAGTTAGCCAGGGCCGACATCGTCTTGATCGAGCATGGGGCCACCACCATCGCATCGCGAAGAAAGGAGCCGGACGAGATGGTGGCACCGATGTCATCGATGCCATAGCTGTAGTCGGCCATCTTGCGGAGGTCATCAGGTTGGTACTTCGTCTCGTGGCGGATAATTTTCTCGCCGTTCTCGGAGATGATCAGGTGGGTCTCAATGCCTTTAATCTTCGAAAGAGCTTCCACCATCCGCACGCCGTAGATAGCGCCCGAAGCCCCGGTGATGCCGATAATCACAATCATGGCCTGTGAGAATATCAGCGGCGGTTCGGCTTGTCAATTGACCGGTGGTGTTTGGGTACAGAGAAAGGCGCTCCTCTGGAACGGCGCGCTCCATTCGTTATGTCATCTCGAACGTAGTGAGAGATCTGGTGGAGCGGAGTCTACTCGAACCGGTTGTTCCTCAGACCCACCACCATCTGGGCGATGTACATGGCATCGAAGATGTCTACCTTGTCATTGTCGGTATCATGCTTGACGCAGGCGGCATTGACAGAGTTAATCTGGGAAGCCGGCCGCACCCCGACAATGTACTGGGCGATGAACATGGCATCGAAGACGTCCACCACGCCATTGCCGTTGGTATCGCCGCGCCGGAAGTTGAGTGTCTTGGCGCTGTCCTCAGGGACGTTAGCTCCGCCAGTGGCGGCAGTTATAGACTGGAAGGCGACACTGAAGGTATAGGCGGTGTCCTTGTCACCGTTGAGTTTCATCAGCAGTTTCACCACGGTGGAGTTATTGGGCTGTTCCGGCGAGGCAACATTGCTGACGCCGAAGACACCAGATGTGGCATTGAAGGTGGGATTAAGGTAGGGAGCGACTTCCCTGACGCCGACAAACTCCATTCCGGAGAAAGCACCTATCATACCGGTAGCCTGGGCTGAGGAGGCGGTGGCTGAGAAGGCCGCGACGCCGCCGGATATTTGGACGGTTGAGCCGTCGCCAGGGTTCTTACCGCGGTTTATCTTGACATTGACCACGGCGACATTGTCGGTGTCAATCCCCGTAGATAATGCAGTCTCGGCGACCATGCTGACAATCGACACC
>JBFMDU010000001.1:0-27333 GCA_040753815.1 Chloroflexota bacterium | reverse complement strand
TTCTTCGAGCTTCCTCATAATGGCGTAGCAGGGCGTGCCGTCACGGGTGAGCTGGGGGATTTTGATGACGATGTTGGGCGCCCACTTGATTATGGCCCGCGCCTGCTGGAGCATTTCGTCGGGAACGTCGCTGGTGACCTCGACGCTTACCGGACGCGGTTTGATGAGATTGGCGATTTCCTTGGCGCCGGTCTCCAAGTCAAGAAAGCCGTCACGGAGCATGATTGACGGGTTGGTGGTGATGCCGTCCATCAGCCCCATGGCCAGCCACTTCTTGATGTCGGTCACATTGGCGGTATCGAGATAGATGTCCATATATCGCCTGTCCCCTTACTCTTTTCCTCAAGGCTGACAATTATACCCGAAAGGGCAAGGCCCATCTATGACCTCCTGTTGCAGAGAAGCGTTTATTTGCTATCAGTCGATTGACAGCCCTCCATCTTCCACACTAACATTGTTGCTCTGTTCATACCAGCAAAGTGCCAAATGGTTTCAAGCTGGTGCCCGAGGCCAGTGATTCCATAAGCAAGGTAATTATCGAACCTCAAAGGTAAGTGCGTCTCACCGTTAATAAGGTTCCGCTGGTGTTCGAAGGTTTCATTTGGTTCAGGATGGCCATACTCAAACTCGATGAATACTAAAGTGACACATGAAGGGAGACAATACCGCCAGCGGTGGGCTGTCCTCGGCATCGTTTACCTCTGCTCTCTGGCCTTTGCCGCGACCTTTCAATGCCTGCCACCCCTTCTGCCGCGAATCATCAATGAGCTTAATATCACCCATGCCGAAGCCGGCTTGCTAATGAGTGCCACCTCGCTTCTCGGCGTTATCCTGTGCATACCGGCAGGGATGCTCGCCGACCGCTACGGCCAGAGACTGCTCATCATTAGCTCGCTCGCCGCTATTCTGGCGGGTCAGGCTGTTTTCGCCCTCAGCGGCTCGCTCCCCGCCCTGATAACCGGACGCCTCCTGGCCGGAGCCGGCGCTATGACCATGACGGTGATGCTCCCCCAGCTCATCACCCACTGGTTCGCCGGCCGTGAAATCGGCATCGCCATGGGTGTCTTCAACTCCGGCATGCCTTTAGGCACCATCGCCTCGCTGAATATCCTCTCGCTGACCGGCGAGGTCCTGGGCTGGCGGCCCAGCATCTGGCTGGCGGCGGTTATGCCCTTGTTGGCCCTGATTGTCTTCGCTCATCTCCTGCCAAAGACGAAACCGATGATGGAGGACACAGCGCCGCTACGACCCCATGGTGGCATCCTGGCCGGCATCAAGTCGGCCGGAGGACAGGTCTGGGTTCTCGGTGCCGCCTGGTTGTTTTTCAATGCCGGGGCAGTATCCTTTCTCACTTTTACTCCGGACTTCCTGCGGAGCGTTGGCTACTCGCCAGCTTCATCCGGTCTCATCACCAGCGCCGTAATGTGGTCCTCGCTCTTCATCAGCCCGCTATGCGGCTGGCTTATCGACCGCTACGGGCGGGGGCGGGCTATGGTCGCCGCGGCGGCAACTGTCCAGTGCATCCTGGTCTTCCTGTACCCTGACTTATTCCCCTGGGCGCTGGCCGTTACCATTTCTATGGGGCTTGTCCAACCCTTTATCCCGGCACCGGTGATGGCGCTGGCACCGCAGGTAGTCAGGCGGGAGAGGCTTGGTCTCGGCTTCGGTATTATCTCCACCTGCCTTAACCTCGGCATCATTATCGGGCCATGGGCGGCCGGTTTTGTCCGAGACTTTACCGGCTCATATACAGCAAGTTATGCAATGATGGCGTTTTTCTTGCTGTTGATAATGTTCACCATGCTCGCGTTGAGACTCCCGCTAAAGGAAGCTCAAAAACCATAACCACGATCCATAAAATGTGCTAAATTAATTATCGGGAATATGCAGACAGCAGGAGGTGATTACCAGATGAAGCTAACGGAAGAGCTTAAAAAACTGATTGCTGAGGGCATGCCGGCCATGGTGGCCACAGCCGATAAGACCGGCAAACCGAACGTTTCTCCCAAGGGGTCACTGCGTGTCCTTGATGAGGAGACCTTATGCTTCGGGGATGTCGCCTCACCCCGGACTACGGCCAACCTGAAGGAAAACCCGAAAATCTCCATCCTCTTCTTCAACCCGGCCAACCGTAAGGGTTGCCGCATCTGGGGTAGGGCTGAGGTGCTCAGTTCAGGGCCGCTTTTCGACCAGGTATCCAAAGATACTCTGGAACGGCGCAAAACGGTGGTCAGGAATGTCGTCCGAATCACTATCGAAGAAGCGGCGGCTTTTTGAGCGGTCTAATTAACGCTGAGCATCAGGTAGCCAGGCTAACCATCCAAGCGAAAGCCGGATTTGTTCCCTCGGTTATTGGTTTTGTCCATGAAGTACTGACCAGGCTGGGGATGCCGGAAGCCGATGCCAGACGGCTGGAACTGGCGGTTGAGGCGGTCTGCGTCAATGTCATCAAGCACGGCTTTGGCCCTGACGAGGAAGGTTCTTACGACGTTGTCATCAGGCGCCGTCCCCGGCAGGTGGCGGTAGCCATCGAAGACCGTGGCCTGCCCTTCGATTTCGAAAAGCTGGAAGAGAGCGGCAGGGACGGCCCGGGCAACATCTTTATCAAGGCATCTGCCGATGAGGTCCACTTCAATAGCCTGGGGCGGCGCGGCAAGCAGGTTGAAATCGTCAAGAACCTGCCCCTCTGGGACACCGTACCTGAAAACTCGATGCCTCCGGTTGCTACGACGCCGGCACCGTCGGACGCACCGTTGGAACTGCGCCTGATGAGGCCGGACGAGGGTGTAAACCTGGCGCGGCTGGTATACCGGTGCTATGGCTACAGCTACGCCCGCGACTCCATTACTCCCCGGAGGCCGTCAAGGAATACCTGAGAAGCGGTCTGGTCATTTCCTACGTGGCGGCAACACCGGATGGGGAAATCGTCGGTCATGTCGCCCTGGCACGGGAGCGTCCTGAGGACAGTGTAGGAGACATGGGGCAGGCAGTGGTCGATCCGCGCTACCGCGGGCGTGGCCTGCTGGAAGAGCTCTCCGTATGCGTGGTGAAAAAGGCGCGTGAAGACGGTCTCGCTGGCGCATTCGCCGAGGCGGTGACGGCGCATCCATACAGCCAGAAGTCGGCGCGCTTCCTCGGTTTCCATGAGACCGGGGTGTTACTCGGCTTCATCCCGACCACGATGATTTTTCGCAAGATAGAGGACCAGGAAGCGCCACGGCGTGGTTCGATTATTCTCTTCTACATGGTCTTCAACGAGCGTCCGGAAGCGCCAGTATATCCGCCTCTCCATCACGAACGCATCATCCGGCGCATCTACGAAAATGCCGGAATACAGCGGAGTTTCCTGAGCGCCGGCAGTATTGGTCAGCCGCATGCGCTGCCTTCCCGGTCGCGCATCGATACCAGAGTCCAGACGGGTCTAAATAGTGCCCGCCTCCGCGTTCTGGAGTATGGTTCTGACCTTGAAACCGCCGTCCGGGTCCGCCTCCGGATGCTGTGCAACCACCGCATCGATTGCATCTATACCGACCTGCCGCTTGACAGTCCAGCGGTGGGGCCGGCCTGCGTCTCTTTGGAAAAGCTCGGCTTCTTCTTTGGCGGTATCATCCCGGAGACGCCAGCCGGGGACATCCTTCGTCTGCAATACCTGAACGATGTCGAGACCGACCCGGCTGATTCTCAGACCGCCTCGGAGTTCAGCCGGGAACTCATGGACTATGTAATGAAGGCGCGGCCTTCGTAATTTGAGGGACAGATGGCACCGTCAAAGTTTGACTAAGCCTTCATGATTGCGTATCTTAGTAGTATAAATGTCAGCATTACCAATGCCTCAGGAAATCCGGTGGTAGTACTATGAGCTGGCTGTTTCCGCCATATGCGGCGGTCTTCATCGTTGCCGGGATGCTGGCGCTCCTGTTTGCCTGGGCGTCCTGGCGCCGCCGCCCCGCCCCCGGGGCACTCTTCTTTGCTATGTTCATGATTGCCATGGCTGATTGGGCCTTCTTCCGTGCCCTCGAAGCGATAGTAGTGGAGCCGTGGGCCAAAGTCCTCTGGAGCAAGTTCGAGTACCTTGGCGTCGCCAGCGCCGGCTTGCTGTGGTTCCTCTTTGCCTGTGATTTCACCGGCAACTACCGGTGGCTGAATGCCCGTAACCTGGGACTGCTCTCTATTATCCCTGTGGTAACTATCATTTTAGCTTTCACCAACGAATGGCATGGCCTTATCTGGAGCGGCATCGAACCCAACCCGGTGCGCCCCGATATCCTGGTCTACGACCACGGCCTGGCGTTCTGGGCGGCAACTGTGTTCAACTACGTGACTACGATAGTCGGTGCGGCACTGCTTATCTATGTCGTTATCGGGCGACAGAGAGTGTACCGCCGCCAGGTAGCCGCTTTACTCGCCGGCATCGCTATTCCCCTGATCGGGAACTTCATCTACCTGGCCGGCCAGAGCCCGGTCCCGGGCCTCGACCTCACCCCATTCGGCTTCGTTATTACCGGCCTTATCTACGTAGTGGCTTTTTATGGCTTCCAGTTATTCGGTGTTGTCCCGGTGGCCCGCTCCGTACTTATCGATAGCCTTAACGATGGCGTCATCGTCCTCGATAAGAACTACCGTATCACGGATATCAACCCGGCGGCGCGGCAAATGCTTTCCCCGGTGGCCGACCTAGCCGTCGGTCAACGCGCCGAAAGCCTTCTTAATGCCTGGCCGGGCCTTATTGCACAGGGCAGTGCCGGCTGGCCGCTCCCGCCGGAGACCCTCCAGTTAGGGGATGCTCCGAGGTTTGTCGAGACCAGAGTGTTTCTCCTGTATAACCGGCGGGGGCAGGTGAACGGACGTCTGATAGTCCTTCATGACGTTAGCGAACGCAAGCGGGCCGAAGAGGCCATCCGCACCAGCCAGGCAGAACTCCGCAAGGCCCATGCCGAGATGGAGAAGGTATGCCAGGAGGAAACCCGGCTGAGGCAGGAATTACAGGCTGAGATAGCCCGCCGGGACGAGTACTTCCGGGTGCTGGTCCACGAGATGCGGAACTCTCTGGCAGCGGTCATTGCTTCCAGCGAACTTCTGACCGATGTGGCTGGCGAGGGCGATGCTACTACCGTAGCCAATAATATCCACCGGAGCGCACTGGCGCTGGACAAGCGTGTTGCCGAACTGCTCGACCTGGCCCGTGGTGAGATGGGCCTGCTCAAGATTGCGCTTGAGCCTATCGACCTGGCCCAACTGCTTCAGCAAATAGCCGCCGAGACCTCACCGCAAGCTTCCGGTAAACAACAGACGCTGGCCATGGAGACAACGGGATCGCTCCCGCCGGTCAGCGCCGATGAGACCCGCGTCAGACAGATTGTGTTGAATTTGCTGAACAACGCTTTCAAATTCACGCCGGCTGGCGGCAAAATTACCATCCGTGCCGAAACAGGAAATCCCGGCGAGGTACTGACGCGGATCGAAGACAACGGCCCGGGCATGGATGAGGAGACCAGACTCCATCTCTTCGACCCCTACTGGCAAAGGGCCGCTCAGAAAGGCGGCCAGAGCGGATTAGGGATAGGGCTGGCCCTGAGCAAACTGCTGGTGGAACTGCAGGGCGGACGAATCACAGTCGAAAGCGAACCGGGCAAAGGCACCGCCATCAGCTTTACACTGCCGGTGGCCGGGTAGCCCTGTTTTATCAGGTAAATCAGCTTCTTAGTTGTCGTCTGCCTTAAACAGTGTCCATGGTTGCGGCGGGCGGTCTTTCAGATAGCCATCGAGGTAGCTGTACTGGGGATGCTCTTTTAGAAACTTGCCAGCCTCGAATGGCATGCCGCTGGAACTGCCCCACCGACCATAAAGACTCATTACTTTGGCCAGGTTGCTGTCCGTTGCCTTACCATCAACCGCGCCCTTAGGTGCATAAGGAGTCCGGGCCGCCCAGTATTCGAAACGGTCAAGGTCGTACCTGCCTTCAACGGTGCGCGAGCCCGGGTTCTCCTTTTGCAGGTACACGTCGTAATGGTCGGACAGTATTTTCTGTGCCGCGGTGGCGTCAATCCGGCCACGGTTGTCATCCATCAACTGTGCCAGGCGTACTTGCCTCGCTCCCTCTGGAGTCCTGATGTCACCCCAGACCATGCCGCTGCATTCGAGGTTGCGGATCCTCGGGTCATAAGGCGCGTTGAAGCCTATATAATAGCCATCGCGGGCACGGTCTATTCCGGTGAACTTCAGTCCGAGTTCGAACCGCATGATTTCACCGGTCCTGATATCCCCCAGAAGCCAGCCGTTGGCATAGCCGCCGCTATTCTGCTTCTTCATCAAATCGGTGAACTGGTCAAGGGAGGCCGCGTACTGCATCGCCCGGCGCACCCGGTAGAACTCCGGGGCCTCATTTGGCTGGTACTGGCTGAAGCCGCCGATGGTGGTCTCGGTGCCAACTATGCCAGCGCCGGTCACAAAGAAGTCGGTGAAGCTGTCAATGTGGCCCGGCGAGCTTTGCATGATGATTCTCTGCCCTTTAGCCGGTTGAATATCGAGGATAACATTGAAGAACTGGCCAATGGCATAGTCATCCCAGCTATTATGGGCAACGACAATCCCACCGCCCGAAGTATACGAACCTGAAGCGATAAAGGCACTGCAGTGTCCCTTATCAGTCGACGGCATGGAACCGTAGGTAGCCGCCTGGACCGTCGGCCACCAGTAGTCGGTCAGTTCGGAATAACCGTTCCACGCCAGTACTTCCTGCCATGAGATATCGGTACCGGCCGCTTTAGCCCCTTCGGCGATTCCCTTGATTTCGTCGAGGAACTCCTGGTCAATGAAAGGCACAAACATCTTTTCCGCGGTGTTAACGAAGAAGCTCCACTCCATGCCGGTATCCCAGTAGGTGAGGTATTTAAGGCTTCTCTGGATTTCTTTCAACTCGGGCGCCAGCAGGTAGCCGTGCTGGTGGCCGCGCTGGTACGGCTCACCCTCGATGTGCAGGTATATCCAGCCGTTGCGGTCAAAACGGTAGCCTTTTCCGGATTCCGTCGTCTTACCCTGGGGTATCTTCGCGGATGGAAGGCTCACCGTACAGGCACAGACGACAGCAAGCAATATAATCAATAATACGTAAAAGGCTGCCAGATAACGTGAAAATCTCAGCATAAAAGCCTCCTGGACCGCCTGATTTACTTCAACTCACTACTTTATTCGAACCGGCTGTCCCTGATCCCCACAATCATCTGGGCGATGAACATGGCGTCAAAGATATCCAGCTTGTCGCCGCCGGTATCGTGCTTGACACAGGCGGCGTTAAGCACATTCAAATCGGCCGCCGGCCGAATGCCCACAATATACTGAGCGATGAACATCGCATCGAAAATGTCAACGGTGCCATTCTTATTAGCGTCGCCCCGCTTAAAAACGGCCGTACATGGCGCCTGCTCCGGCACATTAGCGCCACCGGCGGCCGGAGTTATCTGGGTGAAGGTCACTGACATGGTATAAGATGTATCTTTGTCGCCGACCAGCTTCGGTACCAGTTTCGCAACGGTAGAATTGCTCGGTTGTTGAGGCGAGGCCACTGAGGATACGCCGAAAACGCCGGTAGTGGTGTTAAGGGTTGGATTAAGGTACGGTGCCACGCCCCTTACTGACACCCATTCGATGCCTGCCGTGAGACTAGCCGAAGCGGTGGCGGAATAGGCACCTATGCCGCCGGGGATGATTGCCGACGCGCCTGTATTAGCATCGGTAATCTGGTTTATTTTGATGTCAACCACGGCCACACCATCGCTGTCCAGTGAAGTCGCCATTGCAGTCGAAGCCCGCAACGTCGGGCTAATTTCAAACGATACATCCCCAACCGGCAGGTTGTTTTCAAAAAGAGTTATCCGCCCGATGTAGCGAGAGAGAGTTATTTCGGTTGCCTCAAGGTTGATAACCTGAGTGTTGCCTAATGCTGACCGGGGCTGAGACTGTGTCACGGCCGAAGATGTTGCCGTCCCGATGGTAACCGCCGCTCCAGTGATTTCCTTGTGGACGATTCCGCCTACTGTTTCAACTGTCAGTTTTGGCACAACGGTATGCGGACTACCGTCGGTACTGGATATAGTTGCGGTAACATTCAGGCGGTTGCCGGTGACGGTATGCGTTTCCTGGATGCCAAGCGGCGCGGTATAAATTATCTTCAGTTTAACCGTGTCGTACACAATCGTCCTCGGGACCGTCCCGTCGACCTGATAGGCGGTAACCGAGCCAGAAACAACGTCGGCATTGCGCCGGGCATCGCGAGTCGACTCCGTTACGAATGGCACATCTGGATATAGGGGGCCGGTATACGGTTGGGTGTCATCAATGTTTGCGGTAAGGAGCGGGTTCGGCTGTGGCTCAGGGTCTGGATATTTCTTGGAATCCGTCAGCTTCGGCAAAGTGAAATCATAGGTCTTGTAGACCGGCGCCGACACCTGAGATACTCCCACAAGCCGGCCGCCGGATGGCAACTGGTAGCGGAATGGAATCAGCCGCAACATCGGATGGCTGGCGGTATCCGCCAGGTACTTGCCTAGGTCATCAGGCAGTGAGAAGGCAGTTACGGCACCGAGCGAGTTGGTAATTTCCACCGGCGGTGGGACGTCGCAGGTAACCTCAACCGACCATGTCTTAGAGACACTGTCATACACCGGTGTCCCGTAGGTTACACGCTGCGGCGCTTCATAGACCGGATCAACCCTAACGGACCCGAGACCAAAGAGTATAAATTCATACTTGGTCTTAACTGCATACTGATTGGTCTGCCCGAATTTAACCGCCCATGAATTAAGGTGTCCGAGGTTCTTATAAGCGGTCTTAAAAGCCTCGCCGATAGTGCTGGCTTCAAGTGGGCTGGTGAGCGCAGTTACCATCATCTGAACAAAGTCGTCACTGGCACCGCAATAAGCTACCGCAGTAGCGCCGAGATAGGCCAGAGCTCCCTTGCGCAGGAACTCCAACCCGATGCTGTTGCCATCCCAGGTACGCGTCGAGCCGCAGGCAGAGGCAAGGATAAAAGACGGCGCCATATTGGGGATGTTGGCGTTGGTCAGTTGCTTATCGTTGGCGGTTCGGTCGTCGCCGGTCTTGCCGCCGCCGAGATTAGCGATAGCCCATGCGTTTGTCCAGGCGTGACCGGAGTAAAGCACAAAGCCCTGGTTCCTCAAAGCATTGTGGAGGTTGGCCGAAATCAGGTCCTGAAAGCCGCCGGGATCGATATCAGGGTCAGCCGGAGTCAAAGCCTCATTATAAATGTCTTCGACCTCCATGAGCCGCCACATCGAACAGTCTTCGTCAACTACACCATCGCCATCATTGTCCACACCATCCCATATTTCCTCGTCGGAAGTCACCCCGACCAGTTGGACAAAGGCGGTTGACTGTATCCCCGGGGTTAGACCCTCATTGAGAATAATATCACCAGCGTCGTACACGCCGTTATTGTTGACATCAACAATTCTTTCCAGGGGATATCTGCCGTCGTTCGCCTCACAACCGACTTTATCGTTGTCATTATTTGCCCCGTCGCCGCGCTGGCCACTGCCGGTGGGGTTGTTCACCGGCTCCCGCGTATCCCAGAAAACGGGGGCCTTCCATACAGGCCCGTAAGTCTGGTCGATGTGGTACCAGTTCTTCTGCCAGTCAGCCGGAAGAGGCCAGGTGGCCTTGTGAGCCGTGGCATCCTCAAATAGGTACGTAACCTCCATGCCCGGGGCTTTACCGCTTAGCTCGCGCTCCTGATAGGCTAACGAATCAAGCCACCAGACTTTATTGTCAGGCCAGTTACGCTTACCTATCGAGTTGTATATACCGGCGACCAGCAGGTTGTCTTCCCAGCCATCTTCGATGTCCCGCTGTCCGAGTGGAAGCTCGGCGAATTGCAGGGCGCGAGCAAGGTAATCGACGCCATCCCCGGTTTGCAGGGCCATCCTGCCGCCAGGCACAGTCCCGAAAGCGGCGTTATAGTACGGATAGTCGCTGGCAATCCAGTCCTTATCACTATCATCGGTTATCGGCGAATCGGTCAAGGCAGGGGGCTCCCGCTGGATGCTGTAAGGCAAATACGATGTCGAGCCGACCAGATAGATGTAAGACCATGGCACACAGCGGCTGGCCAGCCCGGCAATGTCATACCCGCCCGGCCCATCGACAATCGCATTTACTTTAGGGTTGATGGCCGGGTCGAGGGTGGCAAAACGGTCGCTGGTGTATGAGACAGCGGCTGAAACTATTTCTCTGGCATCCAGCAAAAGTGTCCGGTAGAATGCGGCCAGCGGCGTGGCGGCAAAACCTGTGTTAACCAGAGAATTAGTGACGGTCACAGCCTGGGGACGGTCGCCGAACGCCTTGAGGATGTCTTCATAGGCGAGGTTGGACTCATCGCTGGCCGCCGGAAGGCAGGCAATGCCTTTAACCAGCAGGCACCGGCCAGGCGTAAGACCTAGATTCTTGATAGCGGTAATAATAGCATCAACCTCAGTACGAGTACCGCCGTACACAAGCAGGTAGCTCGCACCCATATCGTTTAGGATGTTGACCAGTGATTCCCTCAGGGCGGCACCAGTCAATGTGTCTGGAAGCAGGGGCCAGTTAAGGTACGAAGCCGCCGGGGCCGCGGCGATTTGCGCCGTCCAGCTCTGGGATGCAATGACAACCCCGGGTGAACTCTGCCACCAGGAACTAACAGTTGCCCTTGCGGAGGCAGTATTAAAATCAGCCAGGGCAAGATTATGCTTGCCATTGGGGTACTGCGTCCCGTTAAAATCGTTCTCAATATCTACCAGCACCGCATCGCTCATGGCTGCCGGGTTGAAGTGACGTGTCGGCAGACCGTCCGGGGTGGTAGCCGCATCGTCGTCAAACCAGAGGGCTACGGGCACCGCATACGGTGTCACATCAACCGCCGCTAGAATATAACCACGCCCATCAGCATCGGCTTTCTTTGCCCCTTTTTGAAGCCCGGGCAAGTTCCTGGTTGCCTGGTTGTTAGTCTCGTCCGCTTCCGGGATAGTGTCATCGGGGTCAACCGTCACCACGATAGGCAAGGGTTTCTTTGCCCTGCTGGCGGCGTTCCAGGCTACCGTCGGCCACTGGAAAACCGCCTGACCGGTACCGTTTGAGGCGATTGAAGCGATTAAAGCATCGGTAAGCGGTAGACCATCCACCTGACAGGTCACTTTAATCCCGGATACGACGAAGGGGCCGGAGTTCCGTACCGTGACGTTGATAGTGGCCGCCTTGCCGTCTTCAAGCACATTCGCCGGGGCTATATCATCTGGTGTGACCACGAGGTCGTTGGCCATCCGGCCGCCGGCGAATATCTCCCCAGGCACTATCTCCTCGCATTTCTGAACCGCGTCCATTGGCTCTGACCACCAGACGGCCAGTCCGTTCTTGAGGTCCCCCAGCTTAGCTCGGGCGCGGCGATTGGCATCTGTCAACTGGCGCACCAGGCCATCCGGCGACCGAATAAAAACCTCAGTATCATTGACGAAATACTGGACCTCCCGCCACTGGCCGTTGTAATACTCAAGGCACGGGTACTGATGCGGCAGGATTTCAGTCCAAAGCACCCATCCGGAACTGTACCGCGGCGAAAAACCGCTGGGGGCCACTCCGCAGTCGCGTACGACTACTGTCTGTGTGCCATCCCAGAGCTTGATGACCTTCTTATAGTTATAGGAGGGCGCCCCAAGGTACACGTCCACGTACCAGTAAACGCCATAGCCATCTATGGTTGGCGCCAGCACATTGTCCTCACCGGTCGCCTGGTCGAGCAACCTGACCTGACGGCTTACTGGGTCCCACACCCGTATCCAGTCCGGCCATTGCCACCAGACCACCTTGCCGCCGGAGAAAGACCACCCCCATGTTGATAGATACGGGTCCATTATCTGGACGGTCTCAACGCCATCCGTCCACTTCAACCTGGTGTTGTATTCAATCCAGACGATTTGCGTACCTTCAATCTGGGGATACGTGTCGTGAATGGTGTTATTCGTCAGCTTGGTCACAATGGAGCCGTCATAATAGAGGAGTTCGTAGTCACTGGTGTCTTTAGCGTACCAGACGACGCGGCGGCCATCGATATCACCCAGTTTATGCTCCTTCATTGCAGCCGCCGGGCCGAGGGCGCTGAGGCAGGTAGCAGCCGTGCCGTCAAAAAGCATTATCCGCCAGTCATTGGGCCATGGTTCGCCGGTCTTCTCCTCCCAGGTAACCGTCTCACCGTCAAACTTCACGTTCTGGTAGTTATCCGCCGTGGCGAGGATACGGGTCTGGGTTCGGTCGAAGTAGGCTAATCCCTCGGCGCAATCCCAGAACGCCCGCCCCTCCCTGAAGTTCTGGCAGAAGCCGTCGGTGCTGGTGGATGCTGATATCTGGGTGACCGTATTCGTGCCAGCGCCGTATACCCACTTCTCAGTACTACCCGCGCTGTCATCGTCCTGCCACATTACCCAGGTGCCGTCGGCCTGTAGCGGCACGTTGCTCCAGGTTGTGTAGGCGTGTAGTTCACCGACCTCTCGCTCAGCGCCGCCGGCCATGACTATAACCTTCTGAATCGGCGGTCGTCCCGGGGGGATGACGCCGGTTTCCCTCAACCAGGCCACCACACCGTCCCCGACCACCGGGTACCAGT
This sequence comes from Chloroflexota bacterium, assembly GCA_040753815.1. Taxonomy (GTDB): domain Bacteria; phylum Chloroflexota; class Dehalococcoidia; order GIF9; family JBFMDU01; genus JBFMDU01. The sequence goes on along the minus strand of JBFMDU010000001.1, from coordinate 14,684 downwards.
CAAGGACCTGATTGTTGGTAAGGCGATAATATGGCGACGCAGTTTTGTTGCCAGCCAAGTATTCCGGGGTGAGAGGGAGAACTGCGGCCGAAGCTGAATCACAGTTGCAGTTAGCGGGGTCATCCGACGTGGGGCATGGCCTGATAGCAGGGAAAAGACCAAGCGAAACGCTAAGGGCTACCGCGGCGGCCGACCACAGGCACCTGTATACCCTTCCTGCGTTCACTATTTCTCCTCGCATCAACCAGCGGTAGCAACCGATGTTCATGGGCTGGGCCTAATGCCGTGAAACAATAGCAGGGACAAGTAAATGATAGGCCAGCCGGCACTTCCAATCAAGGGGCTGGAGATGTTTGACACTGCCAGATATCGCCGCCTATAATCCATTCCCATGCCATCTTCAGGAGGTCCGCATGACCACGATTCCAGGATATGCTGGCAGAGTTCTCCATGTTGACCTGACCAACCGGAAGTACACCGCCGAAGAGCTTGACCCTAAAGTCCTGCGCAAGTACGTCGGCGGCACTGCTCTCGGCGCTAAGTATCTCTACGAAGAGGTAAAGCCCGGAGTCAACTGGAACGACCCGGAGAACCGCTTCGTCGTCATGTCCGGCCCGCTGGGCGGCACCCGGATAATGGGCACCGGCACCTTTAACATCACCACCAAGGGCGCTCTGACCGAAGGCTCCACCTCAAGCCAGGCCAACGGCTTCCTGGGCGCTTTTCTCAAGCTATCCGGCTTCGACGGACTGGTGATTCACGGCAGGGCCAAAAAGCTCTCTTACCTGTACATCCATGACGGGCAGGCCGAACTGCGGGAATGCCCTAACCTGGCTGGCGAGAACATCTGGTACACTGAAGACCACATCAAGAAAGAGCTGGGCTATGAGCCGGCCAGCATGAGCGTCTTCGCCATCGGGCCGGCTGGGGAGCGCCTGGTGCGCTTCGCCGTCATCATGGGCGACCGCTGTCATACCGCTTCACATAACGGCACCGGCGCCGTTATGGGCTCCAAAAACCTCAAGGCCATCGCCGTCGCCCGCGGCAAGAAAACCGTGCCGGTCGCCGACGATGCGGCCCTGGCCACCGCTGCCAAAGATATGCTCAACGCCATCAAGGACTACCCCACCTACCAGGTCGGCACCCTGTGGATTATGAAGCGCAATGCTCCCATTTGTCGGGCGCCGTTCCTTAACGAGAGCATCGATACTTACCCGATGACCGATGAGCAGTTGACCACCTTCACGCCGGAGTACCTGTTCAACAATGTGACATGGCGGCGGCATACCTGTTGGGCCTGCAGTGCCAACCACGCCCAGATTGTCAAAATCACGGATGGGCCGCTGGCCGGGCAGGAAGGCAAGATGCCGGAATACGAGTGCTTCGCCGCCCTGGGCACCCAGCTCGGCATTTATAACGCCATCCCGCTGGTCGGGCTGTCCAACGAGGTTGACCGCCTCGGCATGGACGTCAATGAGACCGGCTGGCTCCTCGGCATGGTCATGGAGTGCTATCAGAAAGGCATACTCAAGGCCAAAGACCTCGACGATATCGAGATGAAATGGGGCGATATCGGCGCGGTGCGGGCCATGATTAACAAGATTGCCTACCGGCAGGGGCCGGGCGACTGGCTGGCCGAGGGCGTCATGCGCGCCGCCAGGAAAATCGGGCCGCCGGCGACCGAGTTCGCCATCCACACTATGGCCGGCAACACACCCCGCACCCACGACCACCGCCGCGTCTGGCCGTATGTTGTTGACAATGCCACGTCCGGCACCGGCTCGAGCGAGGCCAACGTCACTGCTGACCCCAAGGACGTCGGCCTCAAAGACCTGCAGGACCCCTTCGACCCGAAGGCGGTGGCCACTTTCGTCGGCAAAGTCAAAGGCATCTCGCCCTTCCAGGACTGCCTCGGCGCCTGCAAATTCACCGTCCAGGAGAAGCCGGACATCCTGATGCGGGCGGTCAACGCCGCCACCGGCTGGGATATGACCTGGCCGGAGGCGGTCGATGTCGGCCTGAGGTCGGTCAACCTCCTGCGCGCCTTCAACTGCCGGCAGGGATACGACCCGAAGCTCGATGCGCCCTCGCCGCGCTACGGCGGCCACGTTACCGAAGGTTTAGGTAAAGGCAAAAGCGCCAATGTCGTCTGGCCGCAGATGCGGGAGACGATGTACGATGAACTCGGCTGGGACCGTGCCACCGGCAAGCCGAAGCCGGAGACGCTCAAACGGCTGGGGCTGGACTTCGCCATACCTGATTTGTGGCCGGCGTCGAAAAAGTAAACAGTGGAGGTGACTCATGGCCGGTAAGCGGGGTTATTCCAGAGTCCGCGCCGCCGCCGTCCAGGCGGGGTCGGTCATCCGGCCGGCGCCGGAGTGGTTCGACCTCGACGCTACCGTTGACAAAGCCGTCGGCCTGATTGAGAAAGCCGGCAAAAACGGCGCCCGGCTGGTTGTCTTCCCCGAAGGCTGGCTTCCGTGCTTCACCTACTGGTCCAATGACTTCGCCGACCCGGGGCTATTCCGGGAGCTATGGGCCAAATTCCTCTGGAACTGCGTCGAGGTGCCGTCAAAGGAGACCGACGCCCTGGGCGCCGCGGCCAGGCGCGCCAAAGCCGTGGTTGTCATGGGCATCAACGAGCGCGATAAACAATACCAGGGCCGCATGTACAACTCCGCTCTCTATATCAGCTCGGAAGGCAAGATAGTTGGCACACATCGTAAAATCTGCAATACCGTCCACGAGCGGCTTTTCCACACCCCGGGCGAGGGCGGCGATAACCTCAAGGCGGTCTTTGACACTGAAATCGGTAAGATAGGCGGCTCCATCTGCGGTGAGCATGAGCAACTGCTCCAGCTTTACTACTGGATAACGCTCGGAATGGAAATCCACTGCTCGCTGTGGCCGGGCACGAAGGCGATGGAGACCACGGTGGATGTCCTCAGCCGGGCCGCCGCATTGCACGGCCGGTGCTTCGGCGTCATTTCCTGCGCCTACTTCAAGGAGAAAGACCAGCCCAAGGATTTCTACCGCAACAGCCATTTCAACTATCCCCAGCGCTTCCACGGCGGCAGCGGCATCATCAGCCCCCACGGCGAATACATCGCCGGCCCGGTCTTTGACGAAGAGACCATTGTCTACGGGGACCTCGACTTCGCCGAGCTTGACCGCAACCGCTATGCCGTTAATCTCAACGGAATCTACAGCCGTTGGGACCTTTTCAGCTTACAGGTGCGGCAGGAGAAGTATGCGCCGGTGGTGGGGATGACGTCCGACCCGCTCGCTGGCATTGAAGCACGGCTGTCACGGCTGGAACAGGCCGCGAAGGCACGCGCAAGGCGAGGCGGAGATAGGCCAGTGGGTACAGCTACTTGACAAACTATAATCTAATGACGATAATGGACGCTTAGACAGCGTTAGCTGGTCATTCCTTCAGGACTCGACGACGTTAGTGGTGTTGAGGTGTTTCGCAGTATGAGCCCTATCACGGATACCCGCGAGTACCAAACGGTCATCCTCGGCGCTTTACTGCACGATATCGGCAAGCTAATCGGAAGAAGTGACGTCCCGCTACTTGACCGTATGAAGCACCCGGCCCACTCAGCCGTCTTCATCAGCGCCCATCCCGAAGTTTTTTCAGCCACAACTGACGTTGATCTTTTAAAAACCCTTGTCCAGCGCCATCACGAAAGCCCTCATTTCCCGGAAGACCTTAAAGTCCAGGGCCTTCCTCTAGGTAGAGAGCGCGCTCTGGCGATGCTTGTCAGCCGTGCTGACAACCTTTCGTCCGGCGAACGCGAAGATAAACACAGTCAGGGAATCAAGCTCTACAAGATAGTGCCCCTAGCTAGCGTAACCGAGCGTCTTGAGCAAACAGCAGAAAGTGAAAAAGGTGCCTGGCGCTTCACTGCAAAGCCGCTTAATGCCGTTGGTAATCTCGAAATCTTTCCCGTTGAGAAACAGGGCTATCAGAAGGGCGAACTTGATTCACTAATCAAGGAAAGCGGGTTTGGTGGGGGGTTCAGCCGTCTTTTTCGCGGCCGCGCACTGGTGAAAACGGACGATTTCGACTGCCTCTTCGCACACCTGTTGAACCTCCTCTACAGATATACTTGGTGCATACCCAGTGATACTCAGGAGGATGTACCGGACGTCTCGCTTTTTGACCACCTCAAGACCACGGCCGCAATTGCCGCTTGCCTCTACCAGTACCATGAAGCCAGCGGAGGTGTCACCGAAGCTGCCCTGAACAAACCACCGGCCAAGCGTTTCCGGCTGGTAGTCGGGGACCTTTCTGGCATTCAGTCATATATCTTCGATATCAGCTCCGCAGGCGTCGGCGGCACCGCCCGACGGCTGAGGGCGCGTTCCCTTTTTGTTCACCTATGCTCGGAAGTTGCCAGCCAACTTATTCTTGAGAAGTTCAGTCTGCTCCCGGTCAATGTCCTCATGAATTCCGGCGGAAAGTTCTATGTTCTGGTGCCAAACCTGCCAGACGCTTCCGCAACCGTCCATTCGGTCCAGGAGGAAGCTGACCGATGGTTCATGAAGGAGTTCAACGGAGAGCTGGCGTTGAACCTGGCCGATATTGAATTTGGCGATGAGGGTTTCGACAGCAAGCAGTCCGGCTTCGGCACCGTTCTAGACAGGATTTCAGCCGGGTTGGAAAACAGAAAACTTAACCGATTCGTCGAAGAGCTACAGGATGGAAAGCACTGGAATGAGCCTTCCTTCATTTTACAGGTACAGTTTGAAGGCGAGAACGCCTGTAACGCCTGCCGTAAATTCCCAGCCACAGAAGACGGTCTTTGCCGCCACTGCTCGCGCGACCGTAAAACAGGCGCAAGGCTTCCTGACGCCAGATACCTCGGTTTTCACCGAGTACAACCAGGCGATGATGGGGCTATACCAGTGCTCAACCGATGGGTGACTGCGGATTCTCATCCGCATGGCGACCCATACCTGATTCTGAAGATAAATGACCCAGACCTCTCCGACCTCGGCAGTTGGCCGGCGGGAGTGAAGTATCTGGCAACGCATATCCCCAAAGTCAAGGACTGCCACGCCCAGAAACAGCCGGAATCAGACGATACCGCTACTTTCGAAATGATAGCCAGCGAGTCCGAGGGTGAGAAACTACTCGGATTCCTTAAGGCCGATGTGGACCACCTCGGCAAATTGTTTATCTTCGGCCTGAAACGCGATGGGGGAGCTTCACTCGACACCGTCTCCCGAATAGCCACCATGAGCCGCCAACTTGACCTGTTCTTCAGCGGCTGGGTGGAGCAGGTCGTGGAAAAGGAATTCCCGGCCACCTACACAGTATTTTCCGGCGGCGACGACCTGTTCATGGTCGGGCCATGGAATAACACTTTGAAACTGGTAGAACGGTTAAGGGCCGACTTCGATAAATTCACTGTTAACCCCGTGGTTACCTTTTCCGCCGCTATCGAAATCGGGAGACCTGATTGTCCGGTTTCAACCGCACGACGTTCAGCTGAAGAATCACTGAAAAATGCAAAGCACGGAGATATAAGCAACTCCTACGGCAATAAATTGGCAGTACTCGGCCATTACCCCATCTGGACAGAATGGACCATGGTAAGGAGAGAATGGGAAGGGCTGAAACCGGAATTCGATGGGTTACCTTCCGTGTTTGGTTATAATCTGCTCCGCTTTGGCCGCATGTGGAAATCTTATTGCAGCGGTGACACAATGGCCCTTCGTCTTCATCCGATGCTTGCCTACATGCTCGCAAGAAACCTTAAGAAAAGCACCAGCCCGATTACCTACGAATTGGCTGAGAGCCTGATTAAATGGCCCGTAAATGATACTGCCGCTAAGTTCATTCTTAATAATCTGGTACTTATCACAAATCTGCTGATAAAGAGCAGAGAAGGAGTACGTTGAATGTCATACACAAACCGAGGTAATTGGCCGCCCGGTGGTAACCGCCATATGCCGAGTACTCCAAGTAGCCAGCAATCCAGGCAAATAGCCGGTGGACAGCATCGAAGCTATATAGAAATACCTTCTCTAGACCTGAATTATCTTAAGGGCACTTATTTTGACAGCGAAAAAAGAATCAAGTGTGAGTTACTTACCAGCGAAGCAGACCGATTAGCAAAATTGTTCAAAGATTCAAACGTCAACTATGCTCAGGTGCGGAGGTTTTTTGCCGCGGTGCGTGCTATCGACAGGGATCTCGAAATTCATACTTACAATCAGCTTCAGCCACAGATTCAGGCGTTAAAAAACAAAGCGGCATACTTTGTGGGACGCGGGCAGGGCGACAGGGATAAGAGGGGGCGCGAAAACCTCAAGACTTTTATTGATGCGAATGTAAATCTCAGCATGAACAGCAAAGAGAGCTTTCAAAAGGGGTTTGTGCCTCATTTCGAAGCTGTAATAGCTTACCTTAGATACTATAAACCATAGTTCCGTAATATATGGAGGTGGCTAATATGCTAGAAGGTATTATCTACACAGAAATCAAGGGAATCATCAAGTGCAAGACCGGATTGCACATTGGAGGCACCAAAGACGACATTGAGATTGGTGGAATTGATAATCCGGTCATCAGAGAACCCATCAGCAAACAGCCATACATTCCGGGTTCCTCATTGAAAGGAAAATTACGTTCCCTGCTCGAAAAAAGTGAAGGCAAGGTATATCAGGGAGGCAATGTCCATAGCTGTCAGGATGCTAAATGCCTGATTTGCAAGGTATTCGGCCCGGGCCACTCAAGAGATAACGTTCTTGGCCCGACTCGAATAATAGTTCGTGATGCCTTTCTCACGGAAGATTCTGCCAAAATGCTCAAGGAAAAACTAGAAATCGGCGACAACTTTACATCCTATAAACAAGAAGTCGTCATTGATCGCAATAAGGGGTCGGCAGCAGGAGCCGGCCCACGAACTATGGAATTTGTCCCACCGGGTGCAGAGTTCAGATTCAACATCATGGTCAGATCTTTCAATGGCGAAGATGTAAAACCATTTACAGACTTTATCAAGAAAGGATTTGAGTTTCTGAAAAAGGATTATCTTGGCGGCTCGGGGAGCCGCGGATATGGCAAAGTAGAGATTTCATACGAGGAATAGCTTAATGAACTGGTACCGAGTCCGGTTTACAGTAAAAGGGGCGACCCTCACTGCTTGGAAGGCGGATACCATTTTCGGTCATTTCTGCTGGTACCTGAGCCGCACACGCGGTGAAGACCGCCTGCGAGAACTACTGGACGCCTGTGTCAGCGGTCAACCTCCGGTAATGGTGTCCAACGGACTCCCCTGCGACCTTCTGCCGCGGCCAATCATGCCGCGGCCGCCGCGTGACGTAAGAAAACCTATTGATAAGCAGAAAGAGGACTTCGACCAACTTAAAAAAAACAGTGATATACAATTCGTCTCAATTGGCGACTTCGCCGAAATAACGACAGGCAAGGTTGTCATCCCGAAGAAGGCAGATACCTTTTGGTCTGGCCAAGTTACACTAAAAAACCAGATTAACCGCCTGACCGGCACGACTGGCGAAGATGCCAGCCTTTTCTCGGTCGAAGAGCGGTTTACTCCTTCGGTAACTGTATACATTAAGGCTACAAACGACTGGGAAAATGATGTCCGTGCTTTCTTCACTGTTTACCTTACCGGCAACGGCTACGGAAAACGCAAGACGGCAGGCTATGGCTGGGTTGCGGAAGCTACGCTTGAACCATTCCCCGGGTTTGCTGTGCCGGCCGGCGCCAACGGTTTTATCAGCCTTTCTGATTTCGTACCTGCGGCTAATGACCCTGTGCGTGGCTGGTGGCGGGTGCTGGTCAAGTATGGCAAGCTCGGCGAAGAATATGCCCTGGGTGGCAACCCATTCAAAAAGCCGCTTGTCATGCTTGAAGCCGGCGCGTGCTTTTATGATTCGCCGGTGCGTGAATTCTACGGCCGGGCGGTAAGAGGTCTTGCCTCAGGACATCCTGAAGTTGTGCAATACGGTTTCGCTTTGCCGGTACCGGTAGTTTTACCTGCACCTGATTGACCCCGACATTCTCAGGATGGAGGCAGTTTTATGAGAATCCTTATCGCCACTGTCGGGGGTAAGCCACAGCCTATCCGACAATCGATAATCCAGAACCGTCCGGATAAAATCTGGTTCATCTGCTCGGATGACGCGGAAAGTACCAGAGGAAGTTATACCCAGATCGAGGAAATTATTAAAGGCCTGCCCCACCCTCTGCCCACATACGAGGTTGTAAAGCTCAAGGAACTCGATAATGTCTGTGTCTGCCACGAGACATCCTCTGAGCTAATAAACAGAGTGCGCAAAGATTACCCGGCGGCAGAAATCACCGCCGATTTTAGCGGCGGCACCAAGCCAATGACTGCTGGCTTGGCAATCGCCGCCACAGGTCACAGCGATATACGCCTGTCTTTTGTCTCGGGCACACGCGCCGACCTGAGGCAGGTTGTCCCGGGCACCGAGTCTGTACGCCTCTTACTGCCGACAAGCATATTGCTCGAACGATACCGCGAGCTGGCCGGGGCCGCCTTCAAACGGTTCGACTACGCCTCAGCCGTAGATATCTGCCGAATGGCCTTAGCCATACCCGGGATTGATAGCCGTGGCAGTGCCAATTTCCAGTACTGGTTAACTCTGGCACTGGCTTACCGCGCCTGGGACGACTTCGACCATACCGGTGCCTGGCGGCTCCTTTCGCTTTTAAAACGCTACGAACCCAAACAGTGCGCTTTCCTCGAAGCAGTAATCTGGTCGCGGCGTGTTCTTGCCCCGGACTATGGCAAAGACCTAAACGGCATAACCGCCCGGAATAAGGGGCACGGTTACGAGCTGGTTGAAGACCTTATTATGAATGCGAAACGCAGTGCCGAAGCCACCCGGTTTGACGATTCCGCGGCACGCCTATATCGGGCCACTGAACTGCTCTTACAACTCCGGCTTAAGCTGGCGCACGGCATCGAAAACGGAAACGTTGACACCGGCCTTCTGCCGGCGGACCTCCAGTCAAGATACGAACAAATGCGAAACTATCGCGGATACATCGAACTGGCGTTGATGAAATCACTCCAACTCCTTGTAGATCTTTCGGAGGCCAAAATCAACGAGCCGCTCGGGCCGCTATTAAAAAACAGGAGAAACGAAATAAGGAATTTCATCGAAAAACGAAACGTATCCATACTGGCGCACGGAGTTTCTCCGATCAGGCAGACAGATTTCCAGAAAATGGAAGCTGAGGTCTGTGGCCTAGTTGACACAGCATTCAAGACCATGAAGTTAAAGTCATGTATATCACCGGTTCAATTGCCATCGTCCCTACCCCAACCCCCACCGTCCGGAGCCTGAGGCATCCGCTTGCTTTATTCCACTGCTCTGGAGATTTCACCGGCTGAATCCGCCGGAGTCGGCCCCGGCCTAGGCTACCAGTGTTACTCCCTTATCCTCGATATAATTCGTACCGGCAACCCATCTTTGAGCAACAGTCTCCATAGTGCTCTGGAACTGAAGCCCCTGACCGTATCCAATCTTCTACATCCTGACGGGAGAGCCTTAAGAACCCCAATACTCACCTCCGGACAACGTTATGCCATACGAGCCACATTCCTGACGGACGACGTCTTTACCGCATTTATGCACGGCACCGCATTAAAAGGCCCTGACAGCAAACTAATGCTGGGCAATGCCGCCTGCAAACTGGTACGAAGCGCCACCATGAAACTACAATCACCGCTTTGCGGCAATTCTTCATTTGAAGACCTTATGGAAAAGGCGGCAATGGAACGCCAGATCAGCCTTCGCTTCCTTTCACCAACTGTGTTTCGCTCAAAGGGAAATCGCAATACTCTCCGGCCTGACGCAAGACTTATCTTCAATAGCTACCTCACACGATGGAATGCCTTCTCACCGGTGAAGCTCGATAGCGGATGGCTGACGTGGTGCAGTGAATACGTCCGTCTGGACAAATATCGGCTCAGCACCCAGAAAGTTGACTTCGGCTCATATCAGGAGACCGGCTTGGTGGGAGAGTGCACTTTCTCAGCGCCAGGGGATGCACCGCCTGAAATGTTATCAGCGCTTAACGCCCTAGCCGATTTTGCCTGGTATGCCGGCACGGGCGCCAAGACTACAATGGGCATGGGTCAGACACGGAGGTGGTGGAATGGCCGTGCTCTATCTGGTGGAGCAGGGCGCCAGCTTACACAAAGACAGTGACGTCCTTTCCGTAACCAAGGATAGTACCGTCCTCCAGCGCATACCTGCCGCTAAAGTGGAGCAGGTAGTCATATTCGGCAACATCAATATCACCACACCGGTTATCCATTACCTGCTTGAACAGGGTATCGACTGCGTATTCTGCTCCAGCACCGGCCGTTACCACGGACGCCTGCTGTCTACGGAATCGAAGTACGGTCTGTTAAGGCAGTCCCAGCTCAAAGCAACTCAGAATACCGCCATGAGAACTACCATCGCCCGGCTCATAGTGAAAGGCAAGCTTGCCAACCAGCGCACCATGCTCATGCGCTACGCTCGGGAAGAGCCATCGGCGCCGCTGGACGGCCCAATAGAAGCCATACATAAGTCAATGGAGAATGCTGAAAAAGCTCCGGATATCGGCAGTCTGCTTGGAATAGAGGGATACGCCGGCAATGTCTATTACGGAGCCCTGAAGCTGGTCATAAAACAGGACCTCGGCTTTCAGTGCCGGGTCCGGCGGCCGCCGCGCGACCCGGTCAACTCCTTGCTCAGCTTCGGCTACACCCTGCTTACTTACGCCGCTCAAGCCGCGGTGCGGGTGGTAGGGCTTGACCCGTTCATCGGTTTTCTCCATTCGACGGAGTACAGCAAGCCAAGTCTCGCCCTGGACATCATGGAGGAGTTCCGGCCGCTGATTGTTGATTCGGTCGTTCTTAGGGTACTGAACAATAACATCCTTACCGCGGCGAGTTTTGAACCTTCGACCGAGCGTTCCGGAATGGTAAAACTGCGCCCGGAAGCCGTCAAGACCTTCCTGCACCACTATGAAGAACGCATCCAGACCAGCATTCAGCATCCACTGACCGGTGAGCAGGTTGACTACCGTCGCTGTCTGGAGCTTCAGGCCCGCCAACTGGCACGGATTATCACCGGCCAGCAATCCGTTTATCAACCGTTCATCACCAGATAATATGTTCATCGTGGTGACCTATGACATACCGGGCGACCACCGCCGTAACCGCGTCGCCAAAGCGCTGGAAGGCTTCGGATACCGCGTCCAGTTCAGTGTCTTCGAATGTGAGGTGGACGAGGCACAGTTCCGCAAGATGCGCGAAAAAGTCGCTGGCCGAATTAACCCCGAGGAAGATAGCGTCCGATACTACTTAATCTGCCAGTCATGCCTGGCTAAAATTATCATCGACGGTCTGGGCCAGGTACAAAGAGAGAAACCGCTGTTCGTGGTATAGTAGAATGTATGAGGTGCTCGACGAACGGAATCGTCTGAAAGTTGACGTCACGCAATCAAGTTGACCACCTGGAAAGTGAGGTGCTCGGAAAATACGTTCAAGAATCAGCCTAGCGGTAGGAAAGACGAACGTCCTCGAAAGGGGATTGGAACCTGATTATTGAGGTCCCGGTAGGGACGGAGATTTCTAATGGTAGGAAAGACGAACGTCCTCGAAAGGGGATTGGAACCCAGGCAAGTGCCTGAGAAAGCTACCGAGGGTAAACCGGTAGGAAAGACGAACGTCCTCGAAAGGGGATTGGAACCTGTGACCTGGCCGCGGCATGAGCTACCGCCAGAGAGTAGGAAAGACGAACGTCCTCGAAAGGGGATTGGAACTTTGTTGTTCGCTTCTCTGTGAATTCCATAACCAGAACGGGTAGGAAAGACGAACGTCCTCGAAAGGGGATTGGAACACGGCTTGTTTTGTTCCCATGGCGGAGGGATATATTGTAGGAAAGACGAACGTCCTCGAAAGGGGATTGGAACCTTACCGTCACGGGTCTTAGCATTGAGTATATATCGGGTAGGAAAGACGAACGTCCTCGAAAGGGGATTGGAACGTGCGGAGATGGAATCGACACAATTAGGGGATAGGCAAGTAGGAAAGACGAACGTCCTCGAAAGGGGATTGGAACTAGGGAGAATCTGGGTGGGTGCAATGGCCCCCAGGCCAGTAGGAAAGACGAACGTCCTCGAAAGGGGATTGGAACTTCTTTGCTCACTCAAATACCTCCATTAACGAAAACAGGTAGGAAAGACGAACGTCCTCGAAAGGGGATTGGAACGGGGCGATTCATCGCCCGACGCTGGCCGGTTCGCTAGTAGGAAAGACGAACGTCCTCGAAAGGGGATTGGAACCTGCGATGGATTCCCCGTACTCGGACTGGGCTACTTGAGTAGGAAAGACGAACGTCCTCGAAAGGGGATTGGAACACGTCTCTTGGCAACCAAACGTGTCCGCACCGTTCAGTAGGAAAGACGAACGTCCTCGAAAGGGGATTGGAACTGGCCCCCTGGCCATTGAATGGGGCATTTAAGGCTAGTAGGAAAGACGAACGTCCTCGAAAGGGGATTGGAACCTAATTTTTTCCATTTTTCCCTCCTTGGCCATCTATCTGGTAGGAAAGACGAACGTCCTCGAAAGGGGATTGGAACTTGGACTCTAGGGCCTTGTCCAAGGTCGGGGCAGTGTTGGTAGGAAAGACGAACGTCCTCGAAAGGGGATTGGAACAGGATAACTGAGCCAGTATCGGTGCCAGTGATGATATGTAGGAAAGACGAACGTCCTCGAAAGGGGATTGGAACTTTCCGAGCTCAAGAATTTCCCGCGCCACAACCTCCCTGGTAGGAAAGACGAACGTCCTCGAAAGGGGATTGGAACATTAGCCGCCCTGGTCCTGGGTAGAAGCGGCTTGTCATGTAGGAAAGACGAACGTCCTCGAAAGGGGATTGGAACGTTTCACCACTGTAAGCAACCAGCTTAGAATGTATCGTAGGAAAGACGAACGTCCTCGAAAGGGGATTGGAACTCGTCAATCCTTTCCATTTGTCCTCCTTCCGCCATCTAGTAGGAAAGACGAACGTCCTCGAAAGGGGATTGGAACTCGTCAATCCTTTCCATTTGTCCTCCTTCCGCCATCTAGTAGGAAAGACGAACGTCCTCGAAAGGGGATTGGAACACCTGTGCTCTCTGTGGCGCATGGCGCGGGCAACTCGGCCATGAGCCTGAACCTGATGACCGAACCATTGAGATTGAAATTATGGAACTCAGGTCTGATCTGACGGATGCCGAAAGAGAAGAAGTCCGTCAATACTTTGGTGAATAGATGGTATATGGAGAAACACTGTTGCCGACTAGGTGTGCTTCTTGCTCACGTTCCCATCCTTGAAAGAGCTAACTATACTTGCCAAGAATGTGGTGTCAGGAAAAACCTCCAAAACACAAAGAGAAAACACAAACGACCTAGTCGAACTGATAAAGAATTGCAAACTCGTATCTGCCAACGATGTGGTAAGGAATTTACTAAACGTAATCCCCGTCTTTATTGTGACAACTGCAAAACAAAAGCCTGTCCTCAATGTGGTGTTAGCTTCATTCCGAAAAACAGCAAGGCAAACCAAAGATTTTGTTCCCGCCAATGCTACTACCTATGGTCTTCTCAGACTAAACGAGGGGAGGCGAACCCAAACTGGAAGGGAGATATTCAAAGATTTTGTCTTAACTGTGGGAGTAAAATCAAGCGTGGGCATCTCGTTAGAACTATTTATGCGAGTAGGAAGTTCTGTTGCTTAAGGTGCGCTTATGATTATAGAAAAAAGTCAGATACCACCACATCTCCTGAAATATTTCACCTTCGTAAAGGAAAAGAAAACTCTAATTCATAGAGGTTATATATCTCATCTCTGTGACATCTTCGACCAGGTGAAGCGGGTGCTGAAGCCAACAGGAACACTGTGGGTGAATATCAGTGATAGCTATGCGGGAAGCGGGAAGGGAATCGGTAGTGACCACGGAAAGGCCGTAACCAGCGACGATGATGTTGTAGCTGGCCGATGCCCATCCGTCCCTGCCAAATCCCTTGTCGGTATTCCTGAACGCTTTGTGCTGGAGATGCTCAAGCGTGGGTGGATACGGCGCAATACCATAATTTGGTGGAAGCCGTCCTGTATGCCACAATCGGTAAAGGATAGGTTCACGATTGACTTTGAGTATCTCTACCTTTTCAGCCAGCAACAGGATTACTACTTCGAGCAGCAGTTTGAACCGAATGTTGGGGGATGGGGCACTCGGTACCGGAGTAATATGCGCAATGGAACTACTGACCCGTTACTTAAGCATCATGGTCTTGAGAATTAGGAAAGACGAACGTCCTCGAAAGGGGATTGGAACACGGTCACTAGACCACGGACTGACATTTAATTCTCACGTAGGAAAGACGAACGTCCTCGAAAGGGGATTGGAACTCAATGGCACAACCCATTGAGGGAGAGGGCAGAATGCTGGTAGGAAAGACGAACGTCCTCGAAAGGGGATTGGAACTCAATGGCACAACCCATTGAGGGAGAGGGCAGAATGCTGGTAGGAAAGACGAACGTCCTCGAAAGGGGATTGGAACTCAATGGCACAACCCATTGAGGGAGAGGGCAGAATGCTGGTAGGAAAGACGAACGTCCTCGAAAGGGGATTGGAACT